>CAZRSF010000069.1:0-34557 GCA_964602655.1 uncultured Candidatus Moduliflexus sp. | reverse complement strand
ATGACGTTGTTTCTACAACGAGAGAAGGTTCGTACAGGATTGTTATTTGGTTTGCATATCGAAGACGCCATCCCAATCATCAGGCGGCGGATTTTGCGAATACACCCGACACCGATCAAGATACAACAGCGACGGCCTGTCAGTCGCAATCATTCGAAGCGCTTGCTGAAATTCGCGCATAGCGGCATCCCAGCGTTTATCTTTATAACATAAAAGGCCGTCATGAAAATAGCGATGGACTGCCTCAATCTCAGCCGTAGTCTCTCCGCGAATTCCAATGACTTCATAGATTTTAGAGGGATCATGTTTCCCTTTTACACGCACGTTGTCAAGTTCGCGAACGAGAATATTATCTGGTAATTGACGGAACGTGGATTCGCTGATAATCATTTCCGTTCCGTATTGTTTATTGATGCCTTCGAGTCGAGAGGCTAAATTCACGGCATCGCCGATTGCCGTATATTCAAGGCGCTGCACAGAACCGATATTACCAACAACAACATGCCCGGTATTGATACCGACGCCGATACGAATCGCTTCTTTTCCCGATTCGATGCGATTCTGGTTAAACCCGTGCAGCATGCGTTTCATTTCTAACGCCGTGCGCACGGCGCGCTCCGCATGATCCGGCTGAGGAGTCGGCGCGCCGAAAATCGCCATAATACTGTCGCCGATAAATTTATCTACTGTTCCCTGATATTGGAAGACCGCATCTACCATCAGCGTGAAATATTCGCGCAGCATGGCAACCAGGTCTTTCGGCGGCATCCGCTCCGCCAGCGTCGTAAAGCCGCGAATATCGGAAAAGAAGACGGTGGCTTCGCGCTCTTCTCCGTCGAGGATAATGTTTTCAGGGTGTTCTAAAATCAATTCGACCACTTGTTTGGTCACGTAACGAGTCAACGTGTCCTGCAAAAATTCGCGTTTTTTGATTTCAGTCAGGTCTGAAAACACAGAAACCACGCCATATTCCTGCCCACGCTCATCTTTCAAAAGCGAGCTATTGATAGCAAGCGGCACGGTTCTTCCATCTTTGCGGACAAACATGGTTTCGCAATAAAAATGAGTTTGGCGGGTATCAATAACGTTGATCAGCACATCGTTGAATTCATCATTGCCATCGTATTCGAAAAAGACTTCCGGGTAATATCGTTCTAATGCCTCTTCAGCGGGTATGCCCAAAATTCTTGAGGCGGCAGCGTTGAATGTGATGATTTTCCCTTCGAAATCAAGCGCAATCACGCCATTATCCATGCTTTCGAGAATATGCTCGCGCAACATGGTCTCGTTTTCGAATCGTTGAAGAGAACTCATATCAAAACGCATTCAATGCGCTATTAATGTCCGGAAGAATGTTAAAAATTTTTGTAAAACCAGCCAATTTGAAAATTTTTTCCACATTCTGTTCCATGCAGGCTAACTTCAGATCGCCATTTCCAGCTTTCGTCCATTTGAGCGCCGAAAGAAACACGCGCAATCCGCCGCTGCTGATATAATTCACGTGAGAAAAATCAATAATGATTTTTACGGCTTGTTTCTCTTTGAGCGAATTCAATTCATTCTCAATATCAGATGCGGTTTTCGCGTCAATTCGTCCTTCGATTTCGACAATATACACTTCGGCATTCTGCTCGGCCTGACGAATTTTTACATCCATGATACGTCCCCCCTCACTGCGCAGCAGCAGGTTTCTGTCCTGAATCTATAGTCAAAATCAATTCATTTCTTACGCCGGGTTGATGAAGATATTCGACATTATCCATCAATTCACAGATAAAATAATTGCCGAATCCTCCTGGCGGCAATTCATAAATCGCGCTTTCATCTACATGAGGAATCTTATAGCCTCTCGGATCGAACCCAGCGCTATCGTCAATAATGGAGACCTGCGCTTTCAGATCATCATGTCGGCAAATAATCGTAATAAAGTGATTGGGATGTTGCTGAAAGGCGTGTTCGATCAAATTTGCGACATGTTCATCGGCTGATACTTCAAAATTATAAATCAGATCATCGGGAAGTTTGGCCTCCTCGCGCATATATGTCGCGATAAAACGTCCAATGGCCTCCAAATTATCCAATACGGCCTCAAATGTTGCGCGTTGTTCGTTCATAGGATATGATGCCCATTTTTATGACCGCCACTCTCAATAATATTCGTAATTATAGTAGTAATAATACCGATAGTAACCGTCACGCTTAATATCAACATCATTCAAAACCACTCCGATAATATTCGCGCCAACGGTCTGTAATTGGTCTTTGGCTTTTTGCACGAGATCGCGGTTGGCCATATTCGCTTTAACCACGAACAAAACTCCATCCACAATCGAACCTAACACGGACGCGTCTGCTAACGAACTGATCGGCGGCGAGTCCAATAAGACCATATCAAATTGTTTTTGGGCGCGTTCCAAAAAATGCCGCATTTTTTGAGACCCCAGCAATTCAGAGGGATTCGGCGGAATGATTCCACTGGTCACCACCCATAAATTCGAAATTTTCGTCGGGGTATACACCTGATCATGTTCGACGGTATCGCTCAACGCATGAGTCAATCCTTGAGCGTTCGGAATGCCAAAAATCCGATGCAAAATCGGGCGGCGCAAATCAGCGTCAATAATCAAGACTTTTTGCTGCGCAATCGCAAACGTCACCCCCAGATTGGCAACTGTCGTAGATTTCCCCTCTTTTGGGATACAACTCGTCACTAAGAGCGTACGAATCGGTTTGTCTATTTGGGATAACGAAATATTCGTGCGGAGTGTGCGGTACGATTCCGCAGCGACAGAATGCGCTCCATCCTCCCAGATAAGCTGCAAATCCTGGGTCTGTCGTCGAGCTCGATGTTTCGGCATACCTTATTTTCCCCCTTCTAAGGCATAGTGTTTCTTTTTTGACAATGCGGCAGCAGATTTGCCTTGCATCTTCTTCTGGCTTTTTTCATCAATCTTCGGGATCGTACCTAAAACGGGCAAATCCAAAAAGTGTTCAACATCTTCTGGATTTTTTAGCGTTTTGTCAAAATATTCGAAGAGAAACGCCAATCCGATCCCTAATAATAATCCGATAATCACGCCAAAGCCAACCACCTGCTCCCGTTTCACAGGCTCAGTAATATTCTTCGCTGTTCTGGCAGATTCAAGCAGCCGAATCAAATTTTTATCTACGAGATTTTCAGTAATACTGGTCTCTTTCAATTGCCGGAACAACATCGCATGCAATTCTTCCGATGATGTCAATTCGCTTTTGAGTTTGGAATATTCCAGGCGCTTATTATTTGTTTCAACGGCATCCATTTTAAACATTTCTAACGCTTCTAACGCAGTCTGTTCCCTTGTTCGTAATACCGTCAGATCGGATTCTAATTTTTGGAACAGGGTGTTGACCATGCTCAACATATTCTCGCGCAATGTTTCTAATTTCAGGTCGGCCTGTTTGACTTTGGGGTGTTTGTCTTTATATGATTGCAGCAAATTCGAACGTTCGATTTCGGCGTCAGTAATTTCCCCTCGCAATTTTTCTAACACCGGATCGTTCAATGTGACTGCGAGATCATTGCCAAAACTTGCGCCTTGCTGTCGAATGCGTTGCAATTCTTCCATACGAGCTTGCGCTTCGGTTCGATCTCGTTTCGCGCGATCATACGTCATCGTCAAATCCGCCAATTTGGCGGAAATCACTTCCGGCGCCATCTCTACAGCCAGGATTTTATTTTTATCCTGAAATTCTGCAAGAGCAGAATACGCGTTTTCGACTTTTCCTTGCAGATCGACCAATTGCTCATTCAACCACACAAGGGTCTTCCGCGCAGCGCTCAGTTTGGTCTGAAGATTATATTCGATATACACTTCCGCCATCGTATTGGCTAAGGTAATCGCATTCTGGTGATCGCCATCGGTTGCCACAATATTGACTAAGTATGTTCCTCCGACAGGAGATATCTCGACAGCATTTCGGAAATACTGATAAACGGCTTCTTGACTATCTGCTTTCACGTCGAATTTCGTGATATCCAATTCTTTCACAAGGCGTTCAAGCATTTCTCGACTTTTTAAAATATAAATTTCTGTTCGTTGATCTACGCCTTCGTCGAAATTTTGATAATAAGGCAATTGCCCTCCCTGTATATTCGTCAATGCCGGGCGATCCGGTTTCACAAGCAACGTTGCCGTCGCCTCAAATTCGGGAAGAGGGGCTGGCTTTCGGTATACTCCGACAACGACAGAGGCAACGACAAGCACAAATGTTGCGAAAACAACCCAGCCTCGTCTCCGCAGCACTAAAAAATAATCAACTAAATGAACCTCTTTTTGTTTCATACGGTAAAGACGTCCTTAAAAGAAAAAGTAGAGATAGACACATCTCTATCTCTACTTTTCTTCATAAGAACCCCCATGATGTTTTAGAAGAAACTCTCTGGAACAATAATCATATCGCCCGGGACAATTGCGATATTCTTATCCATTTCTCCTTTTTCCATCACATCTTTCATTTTGACCTGAATGGTTTTGGTTTTCCCATTTTCATCACGAACCACTTTTGTGCCATTTCTGGAAGCAAATTCAGTAAATCCCCCGGCTCGCAAGATTGCGTCAAGCACGGTATCGGCTTCCTCATGGTTATAAATACCTGGTTTAGCGACACTTCCGACAACATAAATCTGCCCCGGTCCCAACGCAGGTTTACCGGCAGCCGTACTTGCGCCTTTATCTGCGATCATAATCACATCGCCGTCTTGCAGTTGAACGTTCTGCGTCTGATCACCCTGCTGGAACAACCGATTCAAATCAACAATAATCGGGGAGATTGCGTCCGATCCCTGAGATTCAACCATGTCCCCACCTTTAGGCAGCCGCAAGATTTTTGCTTCTGTCATAAAGGAGGATGGCCCCCCAGCCTTCAATAACGTCCCCAATAACCGCTGATCGCCTTCAAGTTCATGATAGCCAGGCTGTTTGACTTGTCCCATGATATAGACTTTTTTGCTGCGCGGCTTGCTCACATCTACTGTCACTTCAGGAGCAACAAAAAAATCGCGTTCTAACAGAGACGTAATCTGCGCATCGAGTTGTTCTGTCGTCAATCCATCAACCCGCAAATCCCCTAATAACGAGTACGTAATAAACCCATCAGAAGAGACCGTAACTGTTGCATCCCAGTTCTCTTCATTCAGCACCTTAATCTCTAACACGTCATCCGGGCCAAGGATATATTCTGAAGGTCCCGCTTCGGTTTGCATTTGGGTAAGCTGCGCGATCATTTGCGCTGGATTCTCAGCAGACATTTCAGAGTCTGTAGATGTACCTAACGCCTGACTTGTCTCTTCAGTTTTCGGCGTTACCGTTCTCACAACAGGCTGGACGACGGGACGCGACGGCTCAACAGAGACTAACTGCGCTGCTTCGCCAATCGCTTTACGCAATTTCGCTAACTCATATTCTTTTGCCTGAAGCTGCTGCTGCATTGCCGTCAAACTGGCAACTTGCCCCTTTAATGATTCGACTTCCGTGAGCGATGCGTCATTCTGAGCGCGCAAATCATCGCGCTCTTTCAACAACGCATCAAATTGCTGGCGTAGTGAATCAACTTGATCTTTTGCTCCGGCTAATGTAACATTCTGTTGTTGCAGTTCTGAAATCTTTGACAGAATTTTATCGGATCGATCTTTGAGTTCGACATTATCAACCGTTGACGCGCCGCCGGAAACGCCTTCAAGTTCATTGAGGACTTTTTGAAGGTCATTTCGCATTGCCTGTTCATTTTGAGCAATTAAAGACGATTGAGAATTCGTTTTAATCACGTCTTCTTCAAGTTCAACAATCCGTAAATTGGCTTCTTTGATTTTCCGTTCCAAGACTTGAATCATCGAATCTTTTACGGCAACCTTCTGCTCAATGTCCAACAAATCCTGTTTCATTTTTTCCCGTTCTTGAAGCACCTGGGATAATTTTTCGCTAAACCATTGCAGTTGAGCAGGCATATTTTCTTCTGAAGATGGTTGAGAGACAGACATCTCTTTTGCCTTCGACGTTGTCGCAACGGGTTGCAGCTCTACGGTAATTTCTTTTGCGCTCGAGACATCGCCCGAATCTTTGGTAGAGGTTGGCTTGATCACCGCAACATTTTCCCCTTTTTTCATCCCCGCCTGTGGGGTAATCTGCCAGACATCAATGAAAATTCGCTGCGGATCGCCTGCTTTGGATGGCGTATATGCGACATCAGGATTGACCAGATCGATCATTCCTTTCACGCTATTACCCGTTTGTTTCGCCATCATGCCCTTCACCACCGGATCATCTACTTTCACAGGGGTCAAAGAAGAGGCCATCTGCGCATTAAACACGTTGACGATTAACTGATTTCCTTCGCGTGACGTCGAAAAGGATGCTTCCCGATCCAACGTCAATGTGATCCTTGTTACGCCTGGCTTATCTTTGACAGGGGATTGCGTCATTCCCATCACGGTTGCGATAGATGATTTTTGAGAATCTCGACTCTGAATTTGCGGCTTCGACGGCATCTTCTCCATTGAAACCTCGCTTTCAGTCGCAGGATTCCCGCACCCTGACATCATAAGCAATCCAACAGCCATCCACCCATATAACTTCATCATTTTCATGTGCGTCACCTTCCTCGTCTAATGACTCTCCCTGTTAACTAAAAGATTACACGACCGCTTGCCAGGAATTTGTTCTTGCTATATTCATCATCAGCAACATCTGAGGATTTATCCGTATAATAATACATTCCACGCAACAAAACATATCGAGCAACCTTGTATTCCAAACCGCCAGAAAAGGTATGCGTTGTTCCATCAGCATCGCCTCGTTCCCCCAAAAATTCATACGAGAAAAAGCGGCGGTTACTATAAGAATAACCTGCCAATAGCCGCATATTTTTTACTAACTCGAACTCGCCATCCGCACCGAGCACAAGATTTCTGGTATCATCTTCATATAATGCGCGATCTTCCAGCATATAATCAGCCGTCAACGTCACGATATACCCGTCGGCGATTTTGAACGCGATCCGCCCGAAAACATCATCCGTCAGCAATGTATCGCCGAAGTCATTTTCGGTAAAATAGCGTTGATATCCGATATTCACTAACGGCGACAATGTGAGTTGGTCGAATTTGCCGGTGAGACTAACCTCACCGATTACACTGTCCTGATCATCCTGTTCCGCTCCATCAACATCATCATACGATGTCAGCGAATACCCGACTCGGATATTGGAATGAATTCGAGGAGTTAATTTCGCTTCAATGCCCGTCTCCGCATTATGCCGTGAAAAACTTGCGCTCTGCAATTGCCCGATATTTTCCTCTCTACTGGAAAATGCGTATGCATACGACAAGACAGAGGTCAATTTAGAACTAAATGCGTGTTTCAGGTCGACCGATCCCGTATGAGTTTGGGTATCTTGCGTCAAGTCGCTGCTCTTCGTAAACTGATCTTCTACCGTTACAACGCTAATATCGTCATCGCCATAGTCATTGCGTCCATAAGAATACCCAAGAATAAGCGCTGTCCTCGGCCTGGAAATCACGTTATAATCCACACCGGCGGTAAAATCGTTCTTCCACGTTTGATTGCCGATAAACATTGGCTCATCTTCGTCAATCGGAATAAACGACAACACGTCAGCCACATTGAACTTTACGCGATCTTTAAAGAATCCGTCTTCATACTCAGACCCAAACGAGAAATCAACATCCAAATTGTTTCGCGTATCGTCCAACTGCGTGTTCTCGCTATACTTCAAATAGACAACCTCGTACGTCAAGCCAAGATTCAAATTCAACAAACTTTCTTCAAGATGAATATCAGCGTTGACGCCAGCCCGCGCATCCAAATAGGCATCTTCCCGTTTTTTAGCATCATCTGGAAGCAACGCATTTTCAGGAATTTCGAAAATATTATCATCATACCCCCCACCAACCTCGACGTATGGTTTGAGCGTGATAAATTCCGAAATGTTGACTGCCCACACAGAGGATGCGCTCACACATCCCAGAAACATTCCAACAAACACATGAATCAAAAGCCTTTTTCGACTCTGCGCTTTCATGGTGAACTCTCCCTTTTCAAAAATGTTTTTCCTCAGAATATATCGCGACGCATCACAAAATATTCTGAAAATGCTCCTTTGATTTAAGACCATTGCTGTATTATTATGCTAAGAAGTACCATGAGTCCGAATGCTTGTCAAGAGAAAATTATAATGAACACAGGAAAACCTTACGATCAACCACTCTTTTTCGTCGCACTCAAAAGACAATAATCAGAGAATCGCTTTATTTTCAAGGGAAATCGCGTAAAACACGACATCACGAAATGAACAAAAACTTTTCGATTTTTCCCCCACGATAACAATAGGGTGCACAGCATTCCGCATTCTTCAGCACACGCCTTTTCTGGGAATATCCCCCGTCCTGCGATTTTTTACGCCATCTCCCAAAAACAACTTGACGAGGCATCACAATAACGATATAATGTTTTTACACGCTCGTAAAAACCAATGAACGTGTATATTTTGAGGGGGTCACTGAAATATTACGATCTTGATTAAACGTAGATATCTCCAAGATGTCAAAATAGTTCAGAGAGAAAACGGCACAAGAAAACACGGCGAAAGCCGGTTTTTTTTATGGGATCGGAATTGTCAACCTGAAGAGAACAAGGTAGAAACAAACCTATGACGGTAAAAGCTCTGGGGAAAAAATTTACGCTCACGAATACGAATTTCAGCATCAATGCCAAAATTTTGGATGTCTTGCGCTCAAAATCCCATGCGTACATTTCAGGAGAAGAGTTGAGCCGCGAACTCAACATGTCGCGCACAGCAATCTGGAAACATGTGAATTCACTACGGGATTTAGGCTATCGTGTGGAAGCGATTACGTCAGTCGGTTACAAATTGTTGTCTTCACCCTCATTATTGCTGCCGTTGGAAATTAAAAATGGCCTCAAAACGAAATTTATCGGACAGGATATTCATTGGGAATACGAAGTGAATTCCACCAACACGGTCGCGTTGAAATTAGCGGAAGACGGCGCGCCCGAAGGCACCGTCGTTGTCAGTGAAGCGCAACGGCAGGGACGTGGACGGCTGGGACGCGCGTGGGTGTCTCAGGCCGAAAACGGAATTTATCTCTCCGTCGTGCTCCGCCCCAATTTTGTGCCGATGAAAGCGCCGATTCTGACGTTTATCGCCGCAATCGCCATTGTCGAAACTTTAGAGAAATTGTTTCATCTGAACGCGCAAATCAAATGGCCGAATGATGTCATGATTCAGGGGAAAAAAGTCGCAGGTATTCTGACGGAACTCCGCGCCGAGATGGAAGGGATCCATCATATGATCCTCGGCCTCGGCATTAATGTTAATACGACACGTTTTCCAAAAGAGTTTCAGGATCGTGTGACCTCATTAAGTCTTGAATTGAAAGAAAAAGTTTCGCGCGTCAAAATCGTTCAGACCCTGTTAGAGGCGTTAGAACGCTGGTATTTGGTGGCGCTGAGTGACCATTCGGAATTGGCGTTCGAACGCTGGAACGAACTCTCGTGCACATTGCAACGACGCGTTGAGGTGAACTTAGGCAATGAAATCGTGCAAGGCGTCGCCACGCATCTCGGAATGTCAGGGTCGTTATTCGTCAAACTCGATTCCGGCCAGGAACGTGAAATTCTCGCCGGAGACGTGACGATGGTTGAGCGAGTTTAAGATGGAATCGTCGTCATATTGGGAACAAATCGAGCAGTATTTTGTCGCCAAACGCGGCAACGCGCTGATTCTTTCGCCAAAGGATTGGCCGCTGGTGTCATCGTGGGAAGAACGCGGCGTACCGGTAGAAGCGGTGTTCGACGGGATTGATCACGCCTATCAGCGCTATCAAGACAAATGCGCCAGCGGGCAGCGCCAAACGACCTGGACGCTGACCGCATGTCAGCATGATGTCGAACGCGCCTGGAATGCTTGGCGCGAGCAGCATCCCGAACTGGAAACGCCTGATGAACGCGATGCGCTGGACGGCGAACGGCGAAAAATCAGCAGCAAACTGGACAGCACGATGGCGCGTCTGCAAACGCACACTGCCGACGGGCGCTACGAATGCGTTCGCGATGCGATTGACACAACGATCAGCACACTGCAACATCTTCGACAACAACTCGATTCCGCCAATGACGCCGAGGCGATGGCCGGCTTGAAAACAGCAATTCGTCAGGCAGAACAAACGCTGATGACGCACCTTGAATATGCCATCAACGAGACGATTCGAAAAAATTTACTGGCAAAAGCCGAAGCCCGTCTGGCGTCCCATAAATCTCAAATGAGCGAGACCATCTATCAGGAAACCCTGCAATTGGCCTTCCGTCAGGAACTTCACCGCGCCTACCCCTTGCCGTCGTTTTTATAGAAAACATCACTTCGCTGCATCTGTCTGATATTTCGGCAGCGTAAATGTAAACGTCGAGCCTTTGCCCGCTTCGCTTTCGACCCAAATCCGCCCGCCATTGCGTTCCACGAATTCTTTGCAGAGAATCAGCCCCAATCCTGTGCCGCGTTCATTGGCCGTGCCGGCGCGACGATATTGCTCGTCAATTCGAAAGAGCTTCGAGAGGTATTTCTCGCCAATCCCGATGCCGGTATCGGTAATCGCCACCAGCACGAAATTCCCTTGTTCAACGGCGGTAAACTCAATTGTCCCGCCTTCGCCAGTAAACTTGATCGCATTCGACAGCAGATTACGCAACACCGTGTCAATCATTTTATAATCTACATTAACTACAGCGCGTATCGTAATCGCGTTGTTGACGGTAATCTTTTTAGAGAACGCGTTTGCCGAGAGTAAGGCGATATTGCGGTCAACGAATTCTTGAATATTGATCGGTTGCGGATTCCGCTCAATCATACCGCGTTGAATGCGCGACCAGGTAAGCAGGTTTTCCAATAGTTCGAAGAGATTTTTCGCCGCGTCTCGCAGCATAGAGATCATGCGCCGCAAATCGTCCTGGTTATATGTATCAAGGTTTTCAATGATAATTTGCGGCAATTCGCGCAACGCGCTGATCGGATTGCGGAGATCATGGGCAATAATCGAAAAGAAGAGGTCTTTATCGGCGTTCAAGGTGTTCAACTGGGCATTCTTCTCGTCCAATTCGGCATTTTTCGAGGCGAGTTCGGTATTTTTCTTCGAGAGAATGTCCGCGTACTGTTCCAGATCGCGATTTTTTTGCTGCAACTCTTGTTGCAGTTTCCGAATCATCAAATGCGCATTCAACCTCGCCAACACTTCTTCGTGCTGAAATGGTTTGGTAATATAATCCACGCCGCCGACCGCAAATCCGCGTATTTTATCTACGGTATCCGTCAACGCCGTCATAAAAATCACCGGAATATCTTGCGTCGCTTCATTGGCTTTCAGCCGGCGACACGTCTCAAAACCATCAATCCCCGGCATCATCACATCCAACAAAATGACGTCGGGATGGATATGTTGCAGTTGTTGAAGCGCCTGTTCGCCGTTGGCGGCGATCAACACTTTATACGACAGTTCATTCAAGTAATCGAGTAAAATATTCAAATTCGTGACGTTATCATCAACAACTAAAATCGTGTGTTTCTCTGTTGCCAGCATAGCATTCCCCCCAAGAGTTCAAGATTGCGCAAGAAACGACTGTAAAAACTGTTGGATTCCCATCATATTCAAGTCTGCGGAAAGATATTCGAGTGTTGCGATACATCGGGCATATTCCGCGTCAGATTTAATCATTCGGCGAACGCGCCGCTGTTTTGCCAAGAGGCAGTGTAAACGCAAATGTCGAACCGCGATTCACGTCACTTTCGACATAAATTTTCCCGCCATGCCGCTCCACAAATTCTTTACATAAGATCAAGCCCAACCCCGTCCCTTTTTCATGCGCGGTTCCGGCGCGGCGATATTTTGCGCCAATGTCGAACAATTTCGGCAGATAGGCCGCTTCAATCCCGATTCCGGTATCGGTCACGGCAATCGTGACGGCGTCCTTTGCTTGCGTCATCGAGACCGCGACGCTTCCGCCGGATGGTGTGAATTTGATGGCATTTGAGACCAGGTTCCGCACAATGGTCTCCAGCATATTCATGTCAGCAAAAATGAACGTCTCTCCAGTAAAATCAGTCTTTAGTGTAATCTCTTTTTGGGACGCCATCGGAACTAAGACGTTCATGGCGTACTGACACAGATGCCCTACATTCAGCATCTGAGGCTTGAACTCAATGGTGCCTTGCTGAATCAGCGCCCATGTCAGCAGGTTTTCCAATAGTTTCGTCAAATTTTCGGTCGCCGCATATTCTAATTCCAGTAAATTTTTGACCTGAGCGTATTCATGGCGTTCGAGTAAATCTTTGCTCGCCTTCGTCAATTCATGAATGGAGTGCAGCGGGCCGCGCAAATCATGGGCAATAATGGAGAAAAATTTATCTTTGGAGGCGTTTTCGATTTCAAGCTGCCGCCGCTGGCGGCGAAGCAGCAGATGCGTATGCACGCGCGCCAGCACTTCTTCATGCCGCAGCGGTTTCGTGATATAATCCACGCCTCCGGCTTGAAATCCAGTGATTTTATCATTCACATCCGACAGCGCCGTCATAAAAATCACCGGAATTTCTGCGGTCAATTCATTGGCTTTCAGCCTCCGGCACGTTTCGAATCCGTCTATCCCCGGCGGCATCAGCACATCCAATAAAATCAAATCAGGCAGAAAGCGCTCGGTGATATGAATCGCTTCCTCTCCGCTTTGCGCGACTAACATGCGTAATTGCGCGTCGTGCAGATAGGCCATCAACACATCGAGGTTATCTGGTTTATCATCTACCAATAAGACCGTACTCTGCGCGATTTTATCGGGATTCATACCGTGCTCCTTTTCTGAAAAACGCTATACGACGGACAAGGACGTTCGCGGTACGGCTGAAGAATTGTGCGACATCACTGTCCTTCCTTTTCAAACAGTCCTTATGCCGCAATGATGATCGCTCACAGCCGAATCCGTTATCGAGCGTAGGGTGTCTGCCATTAGAGTTGACTCCCAATATTGCAGCAAAGAGAGAATAACAAATAATACTTGACATTTCAGAGGAGGTTATTCAACGTTTGTTGTAGATTTTACTATTTAGTGTATGAACCGAACTCTCGGAAAAGTCAAGTCCCTTTTTCTCTTATTACGCTATCAGGTATTTTTAACATGAATGGTGAATTGACAGCCTATCCGGTCTTCCCTGTTCTCGTCGTTGATGACGATCCCTATTCGCTTCAAGTCTGCGAAATGCAACTGAAACGCAAGGGCATTTCTCATGTGTGTACCTTCGAAGATGGAACGGCATTGTTATTGTATCTGGCAACCCACGACGCGTCAGCTATCGTGCTTGACCTCAATATGCCGGAAATATCGGGCGAAGAAATTTTAGCGTCCGTCAACCGCGATTACCCGACCATTCCGGTCATCATCAGCACCGCCGTGGACGACGTTGACACCGCCGTGCGCTGCATGAAAGCCGGGTCGTTCGATTATGTCGTTAAACCGGTGACGCAAGACCGCTTAATTACGACGGTCAGGCGAGCAATAGAATTTCAGGAACTCCGCCGGGAAAATGCGCTGTTGAAAGAGCGCGTCCTTGATAATCAGATCAAACACCCGGAAGCCTTTGCGGGAATTATCACGAATAATCCGCAAATGCATTCGATTTTCAAATATATCGAGTCCGTCGCGACGACCTCCCAACCTGTGCTGATTACGGGCGAAACCGGCGTGGGCAAAGAACGCATTGCCCAGGTCATCCACCAGTTAAGCGGACGCAAAGGCGGCATGGTGGCGGTCAACGCTGCCGGACTGGACGAAACCACGTTTTCAGATTCGCTGTTCGGGCATAAACGCGGCGCATTCACCGGCGCAGAACGCGCGCGCGATGGGTTGATCGAAAAAGCGTCGAACGGCACATTATTTTTAGATGAAATCGGCGATCTGTCGCCGTCGTCTCAGGTCAAACTCCTACGGCTGCTTCAGGAACACGAATATTATCCCTTAGGCTCGGACGTGCCGCAGACCACCAATGCGCGCGTGATCGTGGCGACCAACTGCGATCTGCGGGATTTGCAAGAGCAGGGCGTGTTCCGCGCCGACTTATACTACCGGTTATTGCTGCACCATATTCATGTCCCGCCGCTCCGCGACCGTTCAGATGACTTGCCGCTGCTGGTAGATTATTTTCTCAACCTCGCGTCGGAAGAATTGCAGAAAGCTCGTCCGACGCCGCCGCCGGAATTGCTCACGCTGCTGTCGGTGTATGATTTTCCGGGAAATATCCGCGAATTGCAAGCGATGATTTTCGACGCGGTCAGCCAGCATCAAGGCGGCGTCCTGTCGTTATGCACGTTCAAGCAACTGATTCAACCGGATTCGTTCGGGAAAACGCGGAGATCGAAAAAGACATCCGAAACGCTGGAAAGCCTGTATGCCTCGCTCAGCCGCCTTCCCAGCATGAAAGAAGCCGAAGATATGTTGATTGAAGAAGCGCTGAAACGCACCGGCGGCAATCGCACCATGACGGCCACCTTGTTAGGCGTCACACGTCAGACGCTGCATCGCCGGATTAATTTGCAGAAAGAAGAAGCCTGATGCAGCAAAAGAAATTGAGGATGATGGTTTTTTTTCTTGACAAAAACACACGGACTTTTCTATAGACCATATCGTCAAACAAAGACGAGCGGGCCGCTAGCTCATTAGGTTAGAGCATCTGCCTTTTAAGCAGAGGGTACTTGGTTCGAGTCCAAGGCGGCTCATCATAGAAGGCGAAAACAGGTAACAATGTTTTCGCCTTTTTCGTCTTTCATCCTCGATTTTTCGCTCCCATTCTCTTTCCTTGTAAAAACTTGTTTTTTCCGACGCTTTCAAGTTGACAATACGCCCTCGCTTCCGCGAAAATACCAGAATTGAGATGAACTGAGCCATCGCACATCTATTTCCATCATTTGGAGAACACACATGAGTATCCGTGATTTTATCCACGCCAAAACCCGCGGGCGCTATGAGCAGATTAACGAAATGGCGCAGGAAGAAGGTGGTTTTGGGCGGTTGTATAAGGCGCTTGACAGCGAACGCCAGAATCGCGAAGTCTGCATCAAGGTCATCAAACCGCACCTGAGCAAAGAGCTTCAGATCAAACTCTGGCACGAAGAAGTTCAGGCATTGGAATTGTATCGCAACCGCACCGGCATCGTGCATCTCGTGGATAAACAATATGAATTTACCGACGACGATCCGTACTGGTTTTTAGTGATGGAATACGTGCACGGCAAACGGCTCGGCGCAAGCAAATATCGCATTGATATCGAAGTCGAAGAAGAACAGGCGATTCGACTGATCTTTCAACTCTGCTCCGTGATTTACAGCATTCATCAACGGGGCAAGTATCATCAGGACATTTTCCCGGATAATATCAAAGTCCAGGGCGAAGACGTGATTCTCTTAGACCTCGGCGGGATGCGCGAAGCGGAACGACGCTCCGGCACGATTATTTTCGGCGGCGAAATGTATTCCCCGCCGGAAGTCTCGCCGACCCGGCTGCGCATGAAGCGTTTTCGCGCCTTGCGCAAGCAGAAAATGGGCAGTTTCGAATCTGCCGATATTTTTTCGATTGGCGCGCTCTGTTATGAGTTGGTAATGGGGGAGTCGTTTTTTCAGAATATCGAACAATCGAATCAATTGAAAGAATATATTTACGATTATTACGTTGATCCGGAAACGTTAAAGCGCATGAAACGAGAGTATCAGGAGGCGCTCGGCGTCGCCCAGCGGCGCACGCAGCAATTTTCGCAGTATTTGGAACGCCTTCGCGTGTCGCCGGAATTACGGGATTGCCTGACGCGCACACTGGCGATTCATCCTCAAAAACGCCCTGGAATCGAGGAGATGCTGGATACGTTTCTGCCGTATATGCTGCAACGCGCGAAAGCGGCGCATGACTCCCGCCATTGGACGAACGTCCTCTTGTGGATACGACATGTCGAGCAGCATTTTGATGAAATCCGCATCGAAAGCACTGATCCTGATGTCGAGTTCAAACATAACATGCAGCAGCATCTGGTGAAACATGCGGCCATGTACGCGGAAACCTGCCTTGTCAGAGGCATCGCGCAATTCCATCAGGAACTCTTCGAAGCTGCGCAGCGAAATTTCCTGAAAACGCATGAACTCCTCGATTTGTATCAGGACGGTTATACCGCAGAACAGCGCAACGCCTATCTGTTGAAAATCACGAACAATGTCGCCGCCTGTCTCTATAAACGCCACCAACCGCGCGAGGCGCTCCATTTATTCAAAACCCTTTCAACCGCTCAGGGAAAATTCGGTCAAATGATTAACCATAATATTCGAATCTGCACGGCATAAGGAATCAACACAGGGGGCGGTATTGTCATGACAGAACTTGCAGACGCGACGAAAACAGAATATATCTATCGGAGTTCGGCGGAAACGGATACGGGTTTGCGGAAAACCTCGAACGAAGATGGTTTCTGGAATCAGGCCGCGCAGTACGTTGATGCGGCTATTTTGAAACGCTTGGGAACGGTCTATGCCGTTGCGGATGGCGTCAGCGGCCATGTCGGCGGCGATGTGGCGAGCCAAATCGCGATTGATACGCTGCGGATGTATTACGTGCTGCCACATGTGAATATCCCGCCGGAAGACCGCCTGCGGAATGTCTTTTTGGAAGCGCATCGCCGGATCGAAGACTATGCGAAGGAGCATCTCGAATATCACGGCATGGGCACGACCTTAACGACCATCGTCTTACAGGAAAACCACCTGTATTACGCGCATGTCGGCGACAGCCGCCTGTATCTCATTCAATCGGCCTCACGTGAAATTCGGCAGATCACGAAAGATCACAGCTTAGTTAACCGATACATCGAAGAAGGCAAACTCACCCCGGAAGAAGCGGCGGAAGAAGATCGGAACGTCTTGGATCAGGCGTTAGGATGTGTGCCGAAAATTCGCATTGAAATCGGCGAACGCGAGGCGCTTGCGCCGGGAGATGTACTGCTCCTCTGTTCGGACGGATTATCCGATTTAGTCTCTGACGCCAAAATCCGCGACATCGTGTTAGGCTCTCCCAGCCTGGAAGACGCCTGCCATCGTTTGATTCTCAAAGCTAACCAACAGGGAGGACGAGACAATATCACCGTCGTCCTGGTGACAATCGAGGAGAGAACGCAGGAAGTGATCGTATGACCGAATTGATACTCTTGATTGGCCTTCTTATGGTAATTGGAACGGTTGGCGGCCTCAGCGGTTTCGCATGGTATCGTCAGCGCAAACGCTTTGCGGCGTTCACACAGTATAATCAGGGCATCGCGTATTTGGAACGCGGCGAGTATCCGCAAGCGGTCAGCGCATTTCAGGCCGCGCTTCAGCAGCAGCCGACACTTGCGAATGCCCGCTATGGCATGGGGTTGGCGTATCTGAAGGAAAAACGTTTTCTCGATGCGATCAAGCTGCTGGAAGCCGCATTGCGAGAAAAACCGGATGATGCGATGATCTTCTGCAATGTCGGTTGGGCCTACCTCGGCATCGGCAAACTGGAAGAGGCGAAACACGCCTTAGAACAGGGGATACGTGTCAACCCGAATATCAAAGAATTGTATTTCAACCTGAGCCGCGTCTTTAAAGAGAAAGGCGACCGCGAGCAGGCGATGCTCTATTGCCGCCGCGCCCTTGAAATAGACCCTCAGTATGAGCAGGCCAAAACAGAATTGAATGAATTAGCGGAAATTCGTTATGACGCAGTGCTGAATCTCGACGTTATTCGGCAAGCATTAACGAATTTCGATGCAGATGATACCGAATTGATGATTCGACTCTAAAGAAGGTGAGAAGCATGGAACGCCAGGATAAGTATGAACCAATCGTCGTGAATCTCTCGAGAACAGAAGTAGTTCGTCACCCTCGGAACTACCTCGCCGCGTTCATCATCTCGCTGCTGCTTCTCGGTGTTGTCGGAGGCTTTGCCGCGTATTATCTTCGTAACCGCCCCTGGGAGACGCCGCCGCTGACGCCGACTCCGCAAGCGCCGATGACGCAAGAAACTGTCGCGCAGGCGACGACGCCGGAAAGACCGACGCCAATGCCGACCGCGACCGCAACGCCGCCGCCGAAATCAACGCCTACGCCGCGCCCGTCGCCAAAACCGACCACCGCAGCAGTTCCGGTTCCGAAAACGCCAGCGGCGACTGCTACGCCGACACCGATTGTCAGCGGGTATGTGACCTTACGCTCTGCTCCGCCGAATGCGGAAGTCCTTCTGAATCGGAAACGGATCGGGCAAACGCCGTTAGAATCGTATGAACTTGCTCCCGGCATATACGATGTCACGTTTACGTTCGATGGGCAGGCGCATCGCGAGACACTCCGAATCGTCGCCGGAGAAACGACGACCTACACGCATATCTTTCAGGGATTCGGCGCGTTAACGATTCAAACCACAACGTCGAACTGTGATGTGAGCCTCAATGGAAGAGCGGTTGGAAAATCCCCGCTGACAGTGGAAGGGCTATCTGCCGGGGAATATACCGTTGTGGTCAGTAAAGTCGGCTATCATACCGTCGAAAAAATCGTCACGCTCGCGCAGGAAGAACGCCAGGAATTATTTTTGACGATCAAACGTCTCGGCTCGCGCCCTGGCGATACGCCGATTGACCCGAATCGCCCGATTCATCCGAGCGAACGGCAAGAGTAGAAAAAGGAGTGCAAAAGCTTGCGTTTGCACTCCTTTCAGCGTTCTATTTTTATTTGTCGCACGGGAAACGGAAGATATTCAGGCCGATACCATCCTAAATACCGGAACAGCAGCGGCGCAGATTTCCAGAGCAGGTCTAACCGGGCAGGATGCCCGCAAAAGCCGTAGAGCAATTTCGCCATTTTACGGCGTCCGCGCAACTGCCGCAAAATCGGATGCCGCGTGATCCGTTCGCGATAATCGAAACAATTGAAATCCTCTTGAGTGAAGGCAGAAACAATCGCCCCTGACGCCGCTTCGCCATACGCCAACGCATACGAAATACCCTCGCCGAACAACGGATCAACGCCCGCCGCATCGCCCGCAAACAACACGCGCGGCGCGGAAACGTCCGATGATTCATCCAGCCAGCGAATCGGAAACCCCTTCATATCAGCTTGATCCCAGTTATCGCCGTGTTCGACGACATGACCTTCAAGCGCATGCGGCAGCGACGGCAACGGTAATTCAGGATGAACGCGGCTGTCATACACGCCGCGATTCATCCACGTTTGGCCGTTCCGAACGCTCGGGAAATCCCAGCAATAGCCCTGAACGCCCTGCGCCATGCAGCTAAAATCAAACGTCGCGACGCCGTCTTGAAATGCGGACTGTTCGCAATTGGCAGGCGTCAGCGTTTCTAACAGCCGCGCAACCGGCGCAGGCGATGTTCGCGGAAGCTTGATAATGCGACGAACCGCGCTATTCGAACCATCGGCAGCCACGACCATTTTCGCGAGAAATCGCGCCTGCGGCGTGATGACTTCGATACCTTGTTCAACCTGTTTGATATCAAGCACGGTTTCGCCTTGGCGCACAACTACGCCCCGTCGTTCCGCCTGCTGTAACAGCCAGGAATCGAATTCCGCCCGGTGCGTCACGCGAAAAAGCGGCTGCGCTCGCAACGTAAAGACATGCTGACGATAGACGAATTTCGCTTCTCGGATGGGAATATGGGAAGGCGCAAACGGCAGACGCAATTGCCAGAGCGCTTGTTCGCCGAAACGCATCACGCCGCCGCCGCAGAGTTTTTCGCGGGGAAAAGCCGCTTTGTCTATCACAAGAATGCGCGACACCCAGCCGGAATCGGCATTGACAAGATGCAACGCCGTCGAAATCCCCGCCGGGCCAGCGCCGATAATCAAAACATCGATGGGAAGCATGAAGAAAATGTCGAACTGCTAAAAAATCATGCGTTGTCGAGCAAAGCGAACGCCTCTTGCTTGAATAAACATTGCCCCTCAACCAAAACGACCACGCCCTGAGAGGATGCGTTTTGTTCTACGCCTGCCGTCATCTTCTGCCCCGCAACGAGAGGGATCGTTCGATAACCCGCTTTTTTGAGAAAATCCGCTCGTTGTCGCGCTCGGAACACATCATTTTTATCAACAACAGACGATATCTCGACGGCCAGAAAGATATCTCCTTCGATTTCGTTCGATCTATCCTTTCCTCGGACAATCAGATCGAGTAAAAGCACCTGATCGATTTCCTCTGAAGAAAGATAACGCTCAAGCGTATCCCAGAGAATATTCACATCAACAACTTTCGACTTCCGAAGCAAGCGGCCAAAATAGCTTGGAGCCTTCTCTTTGAATTTGACTTCAAGCATATCGCCTTTCAAATGGCCGACATCTGTTTTGAGTTCAGCGACATCTGTTTTTAAAACAGCGACATCTGTTTTGAGTTCCGCGACGTCTGTCTTCAATTGGGCGACATCCGTTTTGAGTTCCGCGACATCTGTCTTCAACTGGTCAATATCGCCGGAAAGCTGATCCATTCTGCAAGAAAGATTTGCAATAATATCGCGCAATTCTTGCATTTCGATCCGGTTCGTCTCAGCAAATCTGTGGAATTCTTCCGCAAGCTGATCGTGTTTTTCTGACAGTTCTTCGACTAAACGCTTCAGTTCGATAAAATCGTCTCGCGATACGCCTTCGCGTTGAATATGCACCGCAACTTTATCTAAAATGCCAAGCATAATCTCCGCGTTGCGCTCGTCAAAGAGCGTTCGCAGCTCGAACAAAAAATCATCGCGATTCAATACTAATAACGTTTTCGCCATATTTTACCTCACAAAATCAGATGTGATATACTTTCATTTCTAACATAAAACATGTCGGAAATTTGTCAAGACCTTTCATGTTATTCCATTTGTTCCTGACGCGCAATGCGGATATGGACGATCTGCCCGGTTGTTTTCGCATATTTGAAGCCGATGCCGGGATAATAGAGCCGTTCGGTCGGCACGTCGGAATCTTCGGGATCAGCAGCGGTGTCTGTCGGCGTTCCATATGCGGCGAGAATGTCGTCTTTCGCGGAAAGCACGCTGACGCCTTCCTTCGTCATGCCCGGAAACGGCTTGAACTGCCCTTCGTCATAGCCGCCGTCAACGCCGCTGTAGAGATAAATCGCGATGACGCGATCCGCCTGAATATGCGCCATAATGCCATACGAATAATATTCGAGGTAGAGCGTGCCGCCATCCTGATACAGATCGCTGATATGCTCCGGCTCGCCGAGCAACTGCCGCACTTCGTCAGCAGACATGTCGAGCGATAATTCGCCGACGCCCTTGCCAGGCGTAATCGAGATAGACGGATCGATCCCGTCGGGAATGCGAGCGTCTGACGGGCGAGACTCTCTTACCGGCCTTTCTTCTGAAACCGATGGCGGCGTCCCATCTCGATCCGCTGCGTCAAAATAAAAATCGCCGATCAGCGACGACGATTCCCAGGGGACTTGTTTGCTGTCGGTTTCGACCATCACGCCGACACGCGCCTGTTTGAAGACATCTTCGATTCTCAAGCCGGGCGTGGACATCGCTTGCAGCAGATGTTTGGTGTAGGGGCTGTTCTTGCCGGGGCCGTCATACGCCACCGTCCCCGGCGCAGTCGCGTAACCGATGAGCGTGCCGGTCGGCGACGTCATCATCGCCAAACCGCCCCGCGTCGAGCGAAAGCCTTTGAACGGATTGTCGCGGCAGGCGTCGAGAATCACGATATTCAGCTTGCTTCCGGCACGTTCCAAATAATCCAGCACGATTTCCGCCGCCACCGATTTGTATTTGATGTCCTGCTCCGACACGATTCGCGCCCCAACCGGCACGAGATAGTTGATGCCATCCACTTGCGCCCCATGTCCGCTGAAATAAAACAAGGCCGTGTCTGTCGGCTTCAAACCGCCCGTAAAATCGCGAATCGCCTCTTCCATTTCCTGCTGCGTGATGTTGGTCTGCGTATTGACCGAAAACCCTAACTGTTCAAGCGCTGCCGTCATGTCATTCGCATCGTTTACCGGATTCGTCAGCGGCGACTCCTCATACGCATTATTGCCGATGACCAACGCCAAGCGTTCTGCGCGCCCTATCACGGCTGATAGACTCAACGCCAAAAACAACGCTGCTGAAAAAACCCCTCGAAATTGTCGCATATTTCCCCCATTCGAATACCTGTCAGACACTTCCGAAGCGCCTGACAGGTCGGCGATGAAACTGAATTATTTTAGCTCGCGCCAAAACCTTTTTTGATCCTTTTCGACTTGGCGCGAGAGTGTAAAAACAATTATTTATAAATACTTCTACGTTGTTAGATTCGAAAATATGGCTTTTTGCCCTGAAAGGGTAGGGAGTAGAGCCAGAGGATTCATCCTCTGGAACGTGCCCATAGTCATTCCGCCCTGAAAGGGCGGTGGAATCTCCCCCCTGCGCCCCTTCAGGGCGCGGAGCGATCCGGACTGCGCTTCCAGAGGATGAATCCTCTGGCTTTACCCCTCTACCCTTTCAGGGCAAAATTCCATGAAGTCGAAATCTAACAAAGTAGAAATACTTACATCAATACAAAATTCGTGCCGTTTTACATATTCGCGTCGTAGGGCGAAACTGGTGTTTCGCCCGTGACGAAACACCAGTTTCGTCATACGATTGATGATCGTTTCGAACGCAATTTGGTATTATTACGCAAGCAATGTGGGATCAATATCGGAAAACTTGTTTCTTTTCTCTGCGCTTCAATCCCGTTTCGATGCCGGGCGAAACGGAAACCGCGCAGATTTGAGCATCCAGCGCAGCAACAGCCCGAAAAATTCTTCGTAGCTGATGTCATCCGCCAACAGTTCGATCTGCCTTCGCAGCGCGCCCTGACTTTTCGGTAGCAGTTTCGTGAACAGCATTTCCATCGGGCGCGGAAAGAGGAAATAGCCCATCAGATGCGCGATATCGAACATCTTGACAAAATGCTGATAACGTGGGCGATAGCAGGCGAACGCGGCGGACGGATTCCCCTGTTTCGCGGCATCGAGAATCGAAGAGGCCGCAAACTGGCCGCTTTGCATCGCGAACGCGATCCCTTCGCCGGTAATCGGCTCGACCAATCCGGCGGCATCGCCGACGAGCAGCACGGAACCGCTGCCGGGCTTGCGGCGATAGACGCGAAACGGGAGATAATGCCCTTTGATGCGAACGTCAGGTTGAAAACCGAAACGCTGTTTCAAAAAATCCTGAAACGCCCGCAACATTGAAGGATTTTTCTGCCAGACGCCGCCGATGCCGACCGTCAGCGTTTCGGCTTTCGGAAAGACCCAGCCATAACCCCATTTGACGAGGCCGAAGTAGATTTCCGGCATGGTCACGTCCTGCGCAACCGCCTCGCGCGGCAGTTCGATTTCCATTGCCAGGCCGAGCCGCCGTTTATCGAGCGAATGCGGATAGAGGCTGTTGGCGATTGTGCTCAATACGCCGTCCGCGCCGATCACAAAATCCGCCTGAAGCCGCTGCCCATCTTTGAGAAAAACCGTATTATCAGCCCGGTCAAGCCCGGCAATTTTCGCCTGCAAAAACGTCGCGCCCTGCTGTTCCGCCAATTGCAACAGATGCGAATCAAAGACCGACCGCGATGTGAAATGCAGCGGCGTCGAATCTTCCAGCGCGTTCAACAGCCGGTCGCGATGATAAATGGCAACGCCGTGCGACAGATATTCGATGGTCGGACTCCACGACGCGCCGAAAATTTCGGTAAACACGCGCTGACTCCGCCCGCTCAACATCCCTCCGCAGAGCTTGTCACGAGGAAAGACATACTGATCGATCAGTGCCACCCGCATCCCGGCAGACGCTAACAGATACGCCGCCGAACTCCCCGCCGGACCAGCCCCGGCAATAATCACGTCATATTTCATAGGTTCTCATTCGCTCGCGTGTGCGGCGCGTCCCATGCGACCTTCTGATAAATCTCTGACAGCGCAAGCTCGCAATCTAACGACAGCAGCCGAATCTTCTCGTCAAGACCTCTGACGACCGTATAACGCCAGGTTTTTTCGTCTTCTTTATAAAACGCCTCGACCTGCGGCTCATCCTGCGCCACTAATACGTATTCCCGCAACGACGACAGCGTCCGGTATGCCGCGAATTTTTTGCTCCGGTCATACGCTTCTGTCGCCGGAGACAGCACCTCGGCAATCAACAGCGGATTCGTAATCGTGTCTGTCCGATTTTTCGCAAATTCGATTTCGCCGCAGACGACCATCATATCAGGGTAAAAGACCTGCTTGCCGCGCAGAATCTCGACTTTCATGTTGCTGTCGAAACCGACGCAATCCTTGCGATCAATCGCCTCGCCGACCCGCCGGTTCAGATTGAAACAGATCACGCTATGATTCCGGCTGCCGCCCGCCATCGCAAAGATTTCACCGTTGACATATTCGCTTTTATACGCCGCCTGATCTTCGAACGCAAAATAATCATCGCGGCTGTACTCGCTTTGTTGTAAAGCTGCTTGCGCCATAATTCGCTCTCTTTCGAAAATAGTTTTATGTGATCGGAAAGCCCGGAATTCGCTCGTCAATCGCCGCCATCAGGCGAATCGTTTCCAACAGTGCAATCACGATCTGTTGATAGTGTTCGATATCGTCAATCGTCAATTTCCGATCTTTGCGGTCTTTCAGCCATTTCTCGCAGACCTGATAGCCGCCGACATGAAACGCCCACGCCTCCGACGGCACGTTGTCGAAATATTGCGTGGCGTTGATGAAGACGCGCTGCGTCTGTTCGTCATAACGGACGCGCTCGACGAGATTCGTCCCGGCTTCGGGGAACGGGCTGATAGTGTCATGCAACATCGGCGCGGCTTTCGCGTCGAGCAGATGTAGCGCGACAAGCTGACCGCCGAATGCGGCGAGATCGCGAAACAGACTGAGATCGCTCGTCAATGGCAGGCGCGGAAAATCCATTTTCAAAAATTCGGCGTACCGCTCGCGGTAAGTCGGGCTATGAAAGATCGCATAGGCGTACTGAAAAATATCTTCCGGCGTGATGCCATCTGGCAGGCTATATTTGCCTTGCTGTTTCAGATTCAATGCGTTCGCCACTGCTTTCAGAAAATCCGAGCTGAAATTCAGGCGGCGTTCTGTGTAGATTGTTACCTGTCCTGAAGTTTCGTCTGGATAAAGATAAAGAGGGTAAAAGTAATTATTTTCTTTAAGAGAAACAGAGTGATTACTAATAACATGGCTGCTACAAAATATATGCTGAAATTGGCCGATTTCAACATTTCTTGTAACAGACAAACCCATATTTCCGGATTTCAAAATATGATTCATTACTTCATATCGCGGGCGATCAACAAGATCTTCATGATAATAAAAATATCTAAGATCAAAAGGACGATAAAGGCATTTTGTAAATGCGTCTTCCCATTTAGAAACCAATGATAATGAATGTCGTTTCTGAGACAACTTCCAAGAACCCGTGTCAGAAAGATCATATCGTCTTGCAATTTCTTCATTTGAAATATTCGAATCTTTAAAATCACCAATCCGTTTCCGTAGTGCAGCCTCATCAAAATCAATCACAAAGTGATCGCGGTGAGTTTTGACGCCGGTAGAATTGACAGGCATCACATCGGTCATTTTCCAGCCTTGTTCGTATTCCGGCAGCAAACTGATGTCTTGCGGCACGAAGAGATAAAACGGCGAACTTGGCTGTAACGGCTTCCATGGTGTCGAATTCCAATCCGTTTGCGCGAGCGTGTCGTTTTTATTCTGACGCTTGCCCCATAAATCGGCGTAATGCACTTGCGCGGGCTGCGAATTGCCCTGCTGCTTCACGCACAACATAATCGCGACGCCCTGTTGAATATCGAAAACATTTTCGTCTTTGCCGCCATCCGGCGCGGTTTCCTTTTTGCGGCTGTTGCCATGCAGATTATAGATGTAGATTTCGTTGAACGTCTGCATCAGACTTTGCCGCATTCCGCGAAAGGTCGGATTATCGAGATAACCGTGATTCGTAACGAACCCGATCATTCCTTCGCCCGTGCGTTCGATCCGCCACTGCGCGAACCGGATGAATTTGACATAATCATCTTGCAGTAATTTGGAATTTTGTTCTCCAAGCGGCTTGCCGTCAACGAATTTATAATCTTCAATCAACTTACCGATAAAGGTTTTGCGCGTCAGTTTCGCGCCTTTTGCCCCGGCCACTCGGCGCACCGCTCCGCCCGCGCTCGATTCGGCAAAATATTCCTGTCCCGGCGCAATCGTCTCGACCGATTCGCTGCGATTGGCGGAATGGCCGGAATAGGGCGGATTCCCTAACACAATCAGGATCGGGCGGTCTTTTTTGATCACGGCAGCGGCTTCGGCTTCTTCCGCGATAAATTTCGCCAACAGCACATCGGCTTTGAAAATGGCGTTGTCCAGCGTATTCGTGAGGTAAATGCCAAGCCGCTGATTGTCCTGAAAACTATAGTGCAATTGCTGCAACAGCAAGCCGAGTTTGAGATGCGCGACCGCATACGGCGCCATCAGCAGTTCGAACCCGAACAGGCGCGGCAGCAGCCGACTTTCGACATACTCGCTCCAGGCTCCGAGTCCCATTGTGCGCGTCACGGTCTGGTAAATCTGCCGGACGACTTCGAACAGAAAACTCCCCGTGCCGGTCGCCGGATCGAGAATCAGCGTGTGCTCGTCCGCCAATCCTTTCGGCTTGTCGAAGCGCGTTTTCAGCAGTGCGTCCAGCGACCGCGCGATGTACGACACCACCGGCTCTGGCGTGTAATAGACGCCCCGCGTTTCCCGCACCGCCGGATCGTATTCCGCCAGAAAGGTTTCGTAAAAATGCACGACCGGGTCTTCTTTGCCGGTCTGTTTGCCGAATTCCGCGAGAATCTCCGCCATCTGCGCCTGCGCTAAGAGTTGCGCGGTATCGTCGGCAATCCAGGCCACGCGCTCATCCAAATCGTTCGCGGCGATGCGCTGGAAGAGTTTGCGCAAAAACGGGTTGGTTTTCGGAATCAGTTTCGCAGCGGCGTCACGCGTGAACGTTGCGCCGGAAAGCGTCATGCACCGCGCCGCAAACAGGCCGTAGGCGATGGTTTGCGCGTACAATCCGGCGAACTGCTCTTCGCTCACGTCCGGCAGCAGCGTCTCTTTGACCGCCTCGTAATGTTCAGAGACTTCGCCGTTTTTCGCCGCCCGATCGCGCAGCACGTTGACGACTTCGTTACGAATCTGGCGAGCGCGGCGGGCGAGATGCGCAGCCAATTCTTTCGGCGAGGCGATGGGCGCCCATTGTCCCTGCATGAATTGCGTCAAGAGCGTTGATAATTCGTCTGCCTGATCTGTCGAAACTGAAATTTTCCCATGCTGCGGCGGTTCAGGCAGCGTGGCGCGTCCCTTCTCTTTTCCGCCAACGTAGAGGATGAATTCGAGATGATTCGTCAGCAAGAAATTGTCGAGATTGGCGCGAAAGCGGTCATTCTGTGCTTTCGCATGACCGGTCAGTTTCTCCAAATCAATGTCATACGCTTCGGCTTCGACATAACCGATTGGCAGCCCGTTCACGGTGGCGGTGAAATCCGGCCTGCCGGACGCGATCTTTTTGGCTTCGCTGAGAAAGACGACCGGACGTCCGACATGCGCCGCCGCCGCTTTCATCAAGCCGTCTAACGCCGGACGGAGGGAGAGTTCGTCGGTCGCAAGCCCATGCTGACGCGCCTCGCGCAATTCGGTCAAATAGGTGATACATAACGCTTGAAATGGAGCGTTCATAATCTTTCCTCTCTTCTCCGAATCATCTGTTTTTGTCAAACGATCTTTTCCAGATTTCCCGATGTTTTTGTGATTTCTTCGCGAAAACTACTTGACCGAATTTCCACATAAGCAGAGAATTTCTTCTATCAATGCGGAACGTCTATTTCCGACAAGGGAAGCTTGCGAAGGCGCTGACAACCTGCGAAGAGCGCTCGTCCTCAGCCGCACTTACGACGGGCGCATTCAGGCGGGCGTCACGATTTTCAGAGAGACAGGCAACCGACATCTGGCTGAGGCAGAAGGGACGTTGCAGAGTATTCAGCAAAAATTGGTTGAAGAAAGGAATTGACGACATGCCAACACTTTTACGGATCGGGCGATACCAATTCAAATTTTTTAGCAACGAACGCGGCGAGCCGCCGCATATCCATATCAAAGCGGGCGAACATGAAGCAAAAATTTGGTTGGCTTCGCTTGAAGTCGCGTCGAATTACGGGTTTAAAACGCATGAACTGAATGAGATCACACGGATACTTCAAGAGTATCAAACCGATTTTTTGGAGGCATGGGATGAATACTTTAGTTGAGCCTATCACAAGAACCACACGAACACGGCGTGAAATCGCACGTCCAAAGATTCAACGGGCGTATGTGCCGACAACGGCATTCGCGCAACAACTGACGTTCGACGAGAACATGATGCATGTCGTCCTGACGGATGGCCGCGTCATCAGCGTGCCGTTATCCTGGTTTCCGCTATTGGCAGAGGCGACGGCTTCGCAACGCGAAGAATATGAAATCGGCGGCGGCGGCGTGAGTCTGCATTGGCCGGGATTAGACGAAGATTTGTCAGTCGCCAATTTACTGGCTGGCGCAGATTGGAAATCAACATAAATTCGGATAGCCTCACGCGCCATCTCATGGCGCAGATTCATCAGCAGGAAGGCCGCCCCGCCGATAGGACTATCTCGGCTGGTACGCAATCATAAAGCCCTGCCAGGGTTCAAAACCCTGGCAGGGCGGGGTAAGGCAACAAGGCCGCGTCTTACTGTCCGTGACACTTTTTGTATTTTTTGCCGCTGCCGCAAGGGCAGAGGTCGTTCCGCCCGACTTTCGGTTCTTCACGGACGACCGGCTGCATTTTCGTCTCGCCTTCGCTGGTGTTGGTGGCGAGTTCGTCAACATTCTGCTGCTGTTGCTGCTGCATCTGCCGACCGCGCCGCAGCGCCATGCCTTGCGTGTCTTCGACCTGTTCGCTGGCCGAGGCGATAATCGGGCGCGGCTGTGACGGCTGCTCCGTCCGCACGGCGAATTTCATGATCATCTCGACGCTTTCGACGTTAATGCGGTCAATCATATCGGAAAAGATTTCGAAGCCTTCCCGCTTGTATTCCAGCAGCGGGTCTTTCTGACCGTAGCCGCGCAGCCCGATGCCTTCTTTCAAATGGTCGAGGGCGAGCAGGTTATCCATCCAGTTGCGGTCAATCGCGCGGAGCATGATCGAACGCAGGAAGACGTTCATTTTCGTATCGTGTTCTTTGATTTTGCCGAAAAACCACTGGAAAGGCTCGTCGGGAATTTTCGCCAATTCCGCGTGTTTGTCCTGCAAGCCTTGCTCGAAGCGTTGTTTCAGGATGTCAACCAACGACTCGCGCGTCAGGCTCTCTTTATCGAGACGGTCGAACGCTTGATAAAGCGAGTAGCGATCCAGCAACGCGGCTTTCAAGCCTTCGTAATCCCAATCTTCGGGGTATTTATCCTGCGGTGCGTACGTTTCTAAGAGGTCGTAAATGGAATCTTCCGCCATCGAAAGGAAATCGCTCTGCAAATCCTGGCTGAAAATGACGTGATCGCGGCGGGCGTAAATCACTTCGCGCTGTTTATTGTTCACGTCATCATATTTCAGCAATTGCTTGCGGATTTCGAAGTTGAAGCCTTCGACCTTCTTCTGGGCGTTTTCAATCGTGCGCGACAGCAGCATGTGTTCAATCGGTTCATCCTCGTCCACGCCGAGCCGCTCCATAATGCCCGCGATGCGCTCCGATCCGAAAATGCGCATCAGATCGTCTTCCAGCGACAAATAAAACCGCGATGATCCCGGATCGCCCTGACGACCGGCTCGTCCGCGCAACTGGTTATCAATCCGGCGGCTTTCATGGCGTTCCGTGCCGAGAATGTGCAGCCCGCCGAGTTCCCGCACGCCGTCGCCCAGCACGATGTCCGTCCCGCGTCCGGCCATGTTCGTGGCAATCGTGACCGCACCGAACTGCCCGGCTTTCGAGATGATTTCGGCTTCCTGTTCATGGTATTTCGCGTTCAAGACATGATGCGGAATTTTGCCGCGATGCTCGCGTTTTTCCATGACGGCCTTCAATTCTTCCAGTTTTTCCGGCGCAAGAATCTGGTTCAAATGCTTCATCGTGAGCATTTCGCTCAGTTCTTCCGACACTTTGATCGTAATCGTGCCGACCAGCGTCGGCTGGCCTTTGATGTAGCAATCCACGATCTCCCGCGCCGCGTTGCGGAATTTGGCCTTTTCGGTTTTGTAAATCACGTCGGACGCATCCTTGCGGCGCATCGGCTTATTGGTCGGAATCACGACGACATCGAGCTTGTAAATGTTCATGAATTCCGCTGCTTCGGTTTCGGCGGTGCCGGTCATGCCCGCTAATTTTCCGTACAGGCGGAAGTAATTTTGCAGCGTTACCGTCGCAACCGTCTGACTCGCTTTGGCGACCTGCAAGCCTTCTTTGGCTTCCAACGCCTGATGCAGACCGTCGCTGTAACGGCGTCCCGGCATCATGCGCCCGGTGAACTCGTCCACGATCACGACTTCGCCATTGTTCACGACGTAATCCACATCTTTTTTGAAGAGCGTATAGGCGCGGATGAGTTGGGTAATGTTGTGAATTTTTTCGTGACGCTCGTCGTACAATTTATTCAGCGCGCGTTTTTCCTCAGCTTTTTGCTCGTCGTTCAGCGTCGCGTCGCCGTCAATCCGCGAGAATTCGGCATCCAAATCCGGCAGCACGAAGAGGTCGGCCTCGCGGCTGGACAGCTTGCGCTGACCTTCTTCGGTCAACTCGACGTTATGCTCTTTTTCGCTGATGACGAAGAGCAAACCGTCGCCCAATTCATGCGTACGTTTGTCGCGCATGTAGTCATTTTCGACTTGCAGCATGTTCTTTTTGGCGGATTTGTTTTCGGCGACATAGTCAAGCAACTGGTCGAATTTGGGGTTGCCGCGTTCGATTTTGACGAGGAGTTCGTATTTTTCATAGGCTTCCGGGTTGGTTTCGTCGTATTTTTTGACCTGTTCGAACAGATCGCGCAGCATCCGCTGCTGATTATCGGCGACCGTTTTGACCGGGCCGCGAAAATCGAGGAACTTATTGGAATCGTGTTCCACTTCGCCGGAGATAATCAGCGGCGTCCGCGCTTCGTCAATCAAAATGCTGTCCACTTCATCTACGATGGCGTAGTTGAGTTCGCGCTGCACGCGCTCGTCCGGGTCACTTTTCAAATTGTCGCGCAGATAGTCGAAGCCGAACTCGTTATTCGTGCCGTAGGTGATGTCGCAGGCGTACTGATGTTGGCGGTCTTTCGGACTCATGCTGTTCTGGATGACGCCGATGGTCAAGCCGAGAAATTCGTAAATTTTCCCCATCCATTCGCGGTCGCGCCGGGCGAGGTAGTCGTTGACCGTGACGACATGCACGCCGCGCCCGGAGAGCGCGTTGAGATAAACCGGCAGCGTTGCTACCAGCGTCTTCCCTTCGCCGGTTTTCATTTCCGAGATATTGCCCTGATGCAGCGCGATCCCGCCGATCATCTGCACGTCGAAATGGCGCATTTTCAAGACGCGCTTCGACGCTTCGCGCACGACGGCGAAGGCATCCGGCAAAATGTCATTCATGGATTTTTCGATTTCTTCTTGCAGCATCTGGCGCAGATAATCCTCGACGCCTTCACGCAGCAGGTCATCGGCGATGCCTTCGAATTGCTGGAGTTCCTTGAGTTGCAAGATCGTGCGCGATACGTCTTGTCTCAGGCTGTCGAGAATTCCCATCAGCACTTTGTTGTGAAATTTGCTGACGCTGACAGAGAAAAAATCGTTGCCTTCTTCTTCTCCGAATAATTCTTGCAAATGTTTGCGCAGGCCGCGCTCATCTTTGATTAAACGCTCTTTGGCGTGAGATGCGGCATCTTCGATGATTTTTTTGCGGAACGTTTCCGTCATGCCGCGCAATTCGTCGTCGCTGTACCGCTCTAATTTCGGCTCAAGCGCGTTGATTTTTTCGACAATGGCGCGATATTGCATCAAGGTGCGCTCATTTTTCGGCTTAAAAATTTTATACAATAAGGCTTTTAACATAATTCCTCGCTGATCTCATAAGGCTATCGGCAAGAAAACACACGCCGGACACGGCGGCATTTTCCAGACATACAACAGATAAAACGGTTTGTTCCCTTTCAACAAACTTGCGGATTTTCGTCAATGGAAAACTCTATCAGCGATACGATGTAAGAACTTATCGCATTTCAGGAGAGGTGAGGCGGTGATATCAATGATGAATCTGCTCAACCTGATGCAGCCCGCTTAATAACGCCTGAATCGCCGGTTCTTGCTCGCGATGCTGCATATAAGAGAATGACAGGCTGATTGGCAGCCGTTCGCGTTCCCAAATCCACAGCAATCCCTGTTGCTGCGCATCCAGCGCCTCTTCTTCGATCATCACGCTCAATCCGATTCCGGCCCGCACCAAATTGCTCAACATCGCTTCTTGATCGCCGACTGCGACGATATTCAGCGTGAGCCGGCGCTGCGCGAAAATGTCGGCAATCACGCGATGAAACGGGCAAAGTTCCGGCACGCCGATCCAGGGATACGACGCCAATTCCTTCCAATCCGCGCCAGCAAGCTGCGTCTGCCATTTGAGCGGCGCGACAATCCGCAAATAGCAGGTGCGTAGCGGAACAGTTTTGATTTCTGGCGACTTCACCTCGCCGAACATGTACCCGGCATCCAATTCTCCCACTTGCAACGCTTCCGCCATCTTCCAGGAGTTGCGCTGATAGAGATGAAATTCGATTTGCGGATAATTCGCCGCCATGACCGCTAACAACTCACCCGCGCGGAGTGTTTCGGGGGCGGTATTCAGGCCGATATTCAGCCGCCCGACGAACTCTTGACGGAGATGTTTCGCCGCCGACACAAAGTCGTTGACGCTTGTTAGGCATTTCTCCGCGTAGGTTTTCAAGAACTCCCCTTCCTGCGAGAGTTCCATGCCTTGCGGCGTCCGGCGGAATAACGACAGACCAAGTTCATCTTCCAGCGCTTTGATATGGGCGCTGACTGCCGGCTGGCTGGTAAACAAGCGCTGCGCGGCGCGAGTAAGCCGCCCTTCGTTCGCCACCATGAGAAAACTGCGTAAATGGTAGAGTTCCATAAGCAGAATCAAAACAGGTATCAGAAATCCCGAAAGCCATATCGAATAAAACGATTTGACAGGTTGACTTCTGAGGCGTACCGTTGCCATGACGAGTTTGTCAAGTGAAAATTGAAAACGAGTTCGTGTCTCCGCATAACCCTGCCAGGGTTGACAGAGCACATAGGCTCACTATATGTCACAGGGTCGCGATGAAAATTATCTTTATTCAGGAGATTGCGGCACTGGTGTGGAGACAATGTCTCTTGCACCGTTGCCGCAGCAAACAAGATGGGGACGTTGCAAGGAGTGTATTTGCCGATTATTACGCCGTTTCAGGAGGATGACATTGACGAGGAGACGTATCGGAATTTGATCGAACATTATCTGCCGACCGGCATTTCCGGTCTGATTCCGTTGGGAACGACCGGCGAAGCGCCGACACTGTCGGATGATGAAATCGAACGAATGGTGGAAGTAACGGTTTCTGCCGTCAATGGTCGCCTTCCGGTCTATGTCGGCGTCGGCGGAAATTGCACGAAAAAAGTGCTTCAGATGCTTAAACGAGTCGAACGCTATCCCATCCAGGGGATTTTGTCGGTCTGCCCTTACTACAATCGTCCGAGTCAGCGCGGAATGTACGAGCATTTTCTGCGTATTTCCGAAGCGACGAGCTTGAAAATCATCATCTACAATATCCCTTACCGCACCGGCGTGAATTTGGAAAACGAGACACTGCTGAAATTGGCGCAGCAGCGCAATATTATCGGCGTGAAAGACTCCTGCGGCAACCTGAAACAGACAACCGAATTGATCGGACAGAAACCGGAGGGATTCTCTGTTTTGACCGGCGAAGACGCCCTATTTTACACCACTGTGACGCATGGCGGCGACGGCGGCATTCTGGCTGCTGCGCATCTCAGAACCGCCGAATTCGTCGAAGTCTTCCGGCTGCTTCAGGCGAATAATTATCAGGCCGCGTTGCCGCGCTGGCACGCGCTCTCCCGGTTTATTCCCATGCTGTTTCAAGAACCGAATCCGACGCCGCTGAAATACGCCTTGCACCGGCTTGGGCTGATTCCGTCGCATGAAACGCGCCTGCCGCTCGTCGAAATTTCGCCGGAATTACAGCAGCGGCTTGATAATTTGATTGACAGCCTTCCTTGAATGGGAAATTAGACAGGATTGACATGATAAATATGATTGATTTTATCGCATTATCCATTATGATTGAACAGGAGTGCAAAAGCTTGCTTTTGCCGCGTGACATCGCCTGACTTCG
>CAZRSF010000068.1:0-34638 GCA_964602655.1 uncultured Candidatus Moduliflexus sp. | reverse complement strand
ACGGAAACCTCACAGGTCTCTAAGACCTGTGAGGTTTTGATCCGGCATCATGCCGTATCTGGCGGTTATTACGGTTTGGAGTTCATAGCTTGCCGAGGGCTTTCAGAATTTTTTCCGGCGTGATCGGCAGATCGGTCATACGAACGCCGATGGCGGCGGCCACCGCGTTGGCAATCGCCGGGGCGGGGCAATTGATCGGCACTTCCGCGACCGATTTCGCGCCATACGGCCCGGTCGGCTCGTCGGTCTGCACCAGAATCGTCGTCAATTTCGGCATGTCGGCGGCGGTCAGGATTTTGTAATCGTCGAAATTCGGATTCAACAATCGTCCTTGCGAATCGAAGTGCATTTCTTCAAGGAGCGCATAGCCGATCCCTTGCGCCAACGCGCCTTCGATCTGGCCTTCCGCCAACACCGGATTGATCGGCATCCCGCAATCCACCGCAGCCACCAATTGTTCGACCTTGACTTCGCCGGTGTCCGTATCCACCGTCACTTCGGCAAACTGCGCGGTAAAGGGCGGCGGGCTGTCATCCGACATGTGGGATTCCGTCACGGTAATCTGCTTTTTTTCTTTATAGACGATATACATTGCGACATCCCGCATTGCGGCCTCTTTGCCGTTTTTCGCCGTCACTTTGCGATCCCGGCAGGTGAGATTCTCTGGTTGGTCGCCGAGCATCTTCGCCGCAATTTCGAGAATCTGCCGCCGCGCCGATTCCGCCGCTTTTTTGACTGCTCCGCCGGAAATGTAGGTCGTACTTGAAGCATACGCTCCCACGTCGAACGGCGTCAAATCGGTATCGGACGACAAAATGCTGACGTCCTCAAGTTTCACACCGAGCGTTTCGGCGGCAATCTGCGCCAACACGGTATCGCTGCCGGTGCCGAGGTCGGTTGCGCCGACAAACAGGCGGAACGTACCATCGTCGTTCATTTTCACGGTCGCCGCGCCCCAATCTACGCCAGGAATGCCGCTTCCCTGCATCGAGCAGGCCATGCCGACGCCGCGTTTGACTGTCCCGTCGCCGGGTTTGCCCCATTTGTTTTTCCAGTCAATCGCCGCCGCGCCCAGTTCGAGACATTCGCCTAAGCCGCAGCTTTGAATCACGCGCACTTTGCCGTGCGTGCTTTCGCCGATTTTTTTGGCAATCGGGTCGGCATAATTGGTATGAATCCGGTTCTTCTGGCGAATTTCCAACGGATCCATGTGCAACGCTTTGGCTAATTCGTCAATCTGCCCTTCCTGCGCAAACGTTCCCTGTGTCGCGCCGTATCCGCGAAACGCGCCGCAGACCGGCAAATTCGTGTACACGACATCGCAGGCGAAGCGAATGTTCGGAATCGGGTAAATCGGCAGGACTTTGTTGCCGACATTGCTCTGCACGGTGATCGCGTGGTCGCCATACGCGCCGGTCGAGGCCAACACCACCATTTCATTCGCGATAATCGTGCCGTCTTTTTTCGCGCCGGTTTTCATTTTGATGATTTGCGGATGCCGCGTCCAGCCGCACAAAAATTCTTCTTCGCGGGTGTACATCACCTTTACCGGGCGTTTGGTTTTCAAGGTCAACACCGCGACGACATCTTCCAGATTCATCCCTTGCTTATTGCCGAATCCGCTGCCGATGCGGGGCTTGATGACGCGAATGTCGCCGACCGGCATTTGCAGAATTTGCGCTAACTGGCGGCGGGTATGAAACGGAACTTGCGTACTGGAAACAACGACCAGTCGGTCGTTATCATCGAGATACGCCATGCTGACGTGCGGCTCAGGTTCGGCGTGTTTCATCGGCTTGGTGTAGTACGTGTTTTCGACAATCACGTCCGCCTCGGCAAAACCCTGTTCTACGTCGCCGACTTCCACGCCGAGATGTCCGACCAGGTTGCGAGAGGCGTCGCGAATGCCTGTAGCGTCGGCTTCGTCATGAATCACCGGCGCGCCCGGTTTGATCGCCTCTTCTTGCGAAAAGACAGCAGGGAGAATTTCGTATTCCACATCAATCAACCGCAGCGCCTCTTCGGCAATCGCCTCGGATTCCGCCGCCACAAACGCCACGCGGTCGCCGACAAAGCGGACTTTGCTATCGAGAATGACATGATCATACGGCGATGGTTCAGGGTGACTCTGGCCGGCTTTGGTATGGCGGATTTTCGGCAGGTCTTCATGCGTCAGCACGGCATGAACGCCGGGCAATGCTCTCGCTTTTGTCGCGTCAATCCGCGCGATCCGCGCATGAGCATGAGGACTAATCAAGATTTTCGCGGCCAACATGCCGGGCAGATCGTAATCATCGGTAAATTTCGCTTTGCCGGAGACCAATTTGACTGCATCTACTTTCGGAAGCGGCTGATTCACGACCGCAAGATCGTTCTGCTTCGTCGCTGAGGTCGGTCTGCCGACTTCGCCTCGAATGTATGCCATAATCGCCTCAATCGGTTTTTTATAACCGGAATCGCGATCTAACGTACCGATGAGCGCCTCGCGCACTTCGCGTTCGGTCGGGCTCGGATGCGCATCCAAAAAGGCTTTGATCGTCAAAATCATGCCGGGGATGTGATAGCCGCACTGCACCGCGCCATGATCGATAAATGCCTGTTGCAGCGGATGGAGTTTCCCATGTTCCGACAAACCTTCGATGGTCAGAATGTCCGCGCCGTCGGCTTTAGCAGCCATCGTGATCTGGGAACTGACCGCCTTGCCGTTCAGCAGCACGGTATCGCAGCCATACAGCCCGGTATCGTCAGAAAATTTGACGCTTTTACAGCCTTCGCGCCGCAAGACGGCCAATAGCGTGTCGCCCGGCTGAATCGCAAGTTGTTTTGCCTTGCCATTGATTGTCACTGAAATTTGCATGGTGTTCGGCCATAGCTGTCAGACACGTCGAACGTGTCTGACAGCTTGTTCGCCCTCCAATCAGCGTTCTATTTTATTCAATGCCCGTTTCGTGTAGGTGCCGAGAATATGCCGACGAAATGCGGCGGTGGCTCGAAAATCTTCTACAACATCTGCGGTTTGCCCAACCAGAGAGGCAACTTGTTCGATATGTTCATTCGTCAGCGATACGCCTTCTACAAGCCGTTCAGCTTCAATAAGCCGCCGAATGCCGCAAGCCACCGGGCTGGCAGCAATTCGCGCCGTCTGACACATTCCATTTTCAACAAGAACCGCCGCCGCTATCGCCGCAATCGAAACATCCTGCCGCGTCCGGCTCATGCGCAGCGCAACGGCTTTCGCATGGTGAAACGCCGACGGAATCCGAATTTCTTCAATCAATTCGCCTTCATGCAGGCTGCCGCAACGTTCGGCATAAAACTCCGCTAACGGGATCAGCCGAATTTCGCGGGTGAGTTCCCCTTCTCCCATTTCCACGCCGTCGCCGGTGTTAAAGTCCGGCATGGCGACGATTTTGTCCGTATCCTGGACGACCAGTAAGCGGGCATCTAACGCCATCAGCGCCAGCGCAATATCGCCTTTCGCGATCACGCAACCGCCGACCGTCGAGCTATTGCGCAATTGAACGCTGCCGGTCCAACTCGCGACATCGGCAACGATTCCTCCGGCAAAATTTTTCAGCAGCGGCGATTGGCGCAACGTCTCCAGCGTGACACATGCGCCGATGCGTAATTCGCCATCTTCTTCGACAATTCGATCAAGTCCGCAGAAGGTAATATCAATCAGATGTTCTACCGCCGGATCGCGTTGGGCTGCCACTTTCGTGCCTCCGGCAATATACCGGGCTTTTCCCGGATATTGATGATACAATTTGACAGCCTCTTGAATGGTTGTCGGTTTGAAATATTGCGTGATCTTATTCATGTTTCGTTCGTCTCCTCGGCGTAGGTCGAAACTGGAGTTTCGACCTACGCGCCGCCCCGATCTGTTATTCGACACATCCGACACATTCCGCAACCACTTGCTGGCGCAGCGGCTCAAGTTTATAGGTGATGATCGCTCCTGCCTGAGGCTTCTTCATCACCGCTTTAATATCGTATGTCACGCTTTTGACCATCGGCGTTTTGGCCAGCGCTTTGCCGACATATTCACGGATTGTGCGTATCAATTCCACATTATATTTCCCGGCGGGAATATTGCCGGTCATATTTTTTTGTTTTTTCTCGAATGCCACTACATTGGTAATCATGATTCCGGGCTTTTTCATGAGGAGCAGCGACTTATTCGGCAGCGTAAACTCGTATCCCAATCCTAAAAAATCGCCGCAGAGCCGCTGACGCTGAAGAATCGTATCGCGCCGACTCTCATCGTTTCCCGGCATGACTTCAAGCGAGACGATATAACAGGTCATCTCGGACGTCTGCACCACGTTTTCCACGCGAATCTGCGCCAACATTTCATCAGTCTGAAACATCGGCGCAATAAACACCCATAACGATCCACCCAACAAAACGATAATTCCGACGAGAACGCCGATTAGATAGCCAAGAAATTTTGACACCATACCACCTTCTTTTTTGCAATGTCTGACAGGCGTTTCAACCCGTCAGATTATGAGATCAATCATCACTTCCACTATCAGAGCTACTGCTGTCAGAACTTCCGCTGTCGCTGCTGTCCGAATCACTGCTGTCAGAGCTTCCGCTGTCGCTGCTGTCCGAATCACTGCTGTCAGAGCTTTCGCTGTCGCTGCTGTCCGAATCACTGCTGTCGGAACTTTCGCTGTCGCTGCTGTCCGAATCGCTGTCGGAACTATCACTATCGGAACTGTCACTGTCATAGCTATCGGAATCGTCGCTGCTCCAATCAGGGCTGTCGTCGCTTTCATCATAAGACGGGCTTTCTTCTGTATCGCTTGTCCCGTCGTTATCGTCGTCCATGTCGGCGTCATCGCTTTGCCCGTCATTATCGTCATCGTCGTCGTCGTTATTACTGACACCGTCGCTATCCGAATCAATATTCAATTCGACATTGCCTTCTTCATCTATATCAAGAATGACCTGTCCCTCATCTCCGGCATCAATGTCTTCGTAGGCAGCGCCATCAATCTCGCCTTCCATATCTATGGTAAAGGTATCGAGATCAAAGCTCTCCATGTCGGGGTCATCATCTTGAATATAGATTTCGCCGGTTTCAGCGTCTTCTTCGAATGAGATACTGCGCCCATCCCCGATTTCGAGATCAGAAATCGAGTAAAAGCTATCTTCGCCGTCAGGATCATGGAAGGCCGCTTCCAATGTCGGCGTTTGCACTCCGCCAGCCTGGTAGGAAAACAGTCCGTCTTCGGTCATTGTCACGATGCTTGACTCTCCGCTGCTCAATGACATGTCGCTGATGGCATATCCCTGGCAAGAGGTGAACATCGCCATTGAAGCGCTTTTTTCTTCTACATCGGTTGTCCCGCCCAAATCAAGCGCATATTTGGCGCTCGGCGGCAGCACCAGCAACGACGCGCGGTCTTCGCCGAAGATACCTTTCAATTTTAGCAGTTTCGCTCCGGGAATCGTATTCTGCGTTTGACCGTTTTGTAAGGAAAGCTGTTGACCTTCGGCATTCGTCGCGCGGATATTCGCGCCACGCCCACCTACCAGCACTGAAAGCCCTGCGTTTTGTAAACAACGCTGCTCCTCGCTGCAAAACGGGCATTCCATAGATTGCTGCCGCACGGAAAGCGAGGTCAAATCCATTGTGCCGGTCGTGCCGCTCCAGGGGGAACCGTCTTCGGCGGGATTGATTGCCGCGCCTGCATAGCGCCAGGTTTCGGCGTTCGTATCCACTTCGACGTATTTATAGGCGCAAGGATAGTTATTGTCATAGACATGAATCCAGAAGACGCCATTGCCGACATCTTCGACGGCATACGGCGTCACGGCATGTCCGCCGATGCTGCCGTAGATACCAAGCGTGTACCAGTCTGTTTTTTGCTGCATCGTGGCGATCAAAGTCTTGAGAATCTCGGAGGGCGGTTTTTGCTGAAATGCGTTAAATTCGGAGACAACCGGTTCTAAGGTTTGCAACGTCCAGTAAAACGCAATATCTTGAAGCAGATTGGTTTGGGTTGTGTCAAGGTCGAAGGCGGTCGTTTTTCCGTAGGGTGTCAGTTTATCCTGCGATAAAAACATCCAGGCGCTCAATGTTGCCATCCCCTCGCAATGTCCCTGCCCCATCGCCTCATTCATGGTTTTTACCCAGAGTTTCAACGCTGGCGTGGGGACGCATTCCTCAGCTTTCATCCGTTTACAGGCGGTTTCGCCGAAAATCTTCCAGGCAGCTTCGGGGCTCAGATTCGCTTCCCGATAGCCTCCGCCATAATTCGCAAAACTGAAGCCGTTCGGACGAGGGCGGAATCCGGTATCTGCGATAAGCGTTCCTGTTTTTCCCGGCTCAACGCCTCCGCAGACCAATTGTTCAGGGTTCGCTCCCGGAGGATACAACACGCCCTGCTTCGTCCCTGTTCCGCAAGCAGAAAGGAAATGAACAACTCCGATCAGACATAAGACAACATAGTATTTTCGCATATACATTTTCTCCGAAGATGTGTTGCGTTTAGCGATAACCTCATGATCGAGACATCACTAAGACGTTCGTAGTTCTTTCAGGGTTAAAAACATCCTGTATTCTCAATGATTTCCGCATAGTTGCATTGGCTTGTCAACCTTTTTGTCATGCGAGGAATGAAAATTGTCGCCAATGTCGGAGACGTTGTGGAGGGATGTTTGGGAATGATGCCGGTTGTGTAGAGACGCCCCGGCGGGGCATCTCTACGAAATTCGGTTGTTACAGTTCTTCGATAATGATCGCGCGCTTTTGGTCGTATTCTTCTTGCGAAATCAGTTTTTTATCTAACAGCCCCTTCAATTCTTCAAGGCGTTCGAACGTGCGACGGTCGGTCATATCTTTTTCTTTTTCCTGCGTTTTTTGCTTCAGCACGGTTTTGAAGACCTTCATCAATTCTTCTTTTTCTACTTCCCGATCATGCTTAAAGTAGTATTCGGCAGCCGCGCCCATCGCCCATGTCGTGCCATAGACGCGGGAGATATTCACGACCCAGCCGACATACGGAATCAGCCTCAGCAGTTGCCGCAGCAGAAAATTTCCGCCGAGCACGGACAAAATTTCCAGGACGACTTTTTCATCCAAATCTTGTTCATAGACCTTGCCGATTGCCCGCACCATCGTAATCTGCACCGGCGTTTCCACCATCGGCACGGGGATAATGGACAATGCTGTCGAAGTCACGGCAGACGCATGAATAATCGTCATGACGGTTTTGTCGCGTTCCTGTTGCGTGACCTGGGAAAAATTTCCCGAAATCATTCGCTGAATTAATGATTTATATTCTTCGTATTGATTCATAATTTCCTCGCTTCTGTATGTCTGTGAGTATATATGCTGAGAGATTTCGTCACAACACATCTTGACAGTGATATTCCTTCAACGTCAGGGACATTCGGCATACTGACACGCCCTCTGTTTCATGTAAGAAGAGGAGGGTTTCAAAATTATTTTACAAAATTTTTATTTTTCCTTCATACTGATGATAATACCTAAAAACCTTTTGATATTTTGTCAATGAGTTTCCTGCTGAATTTTCGCGTAGAGTCGCTAAAACACCGAAGATATTCATCTTTTGACAAACAAACGTAAACTTTTCACAAACTTTCTCGCCTCTTTCAACTATTCATGATTACGGAAGATAGAAAATTTCTGATAAAAAAACTTGCGAACATGCCCCTTTTTTATTATGCTCTATCACGATAAGTTATTGAAAAATAAAAGTTTTTCACATCTTTTTGTGGATAACATTGTGGACAAAAAGCGCAAGTCGTGACGATTACATTAGTTAATAACTTATCCACAATGATGTGGATAAGTTATTGATACATTTCATTCGCAGTTAGGACACATCATGCAAAACGATCTCTGGGGAAAAGTGCTCTCGAAACTGGAAAAACGGATTAATCGCCCGAGTTTTAACACCTGGCTCAGACCGACAAGCTGCGTCTCCGTACAGCAAAAACAGGTCTGCATCGGGGTGCCGGATGACGTCTTTGTCTACTGGCTGGGCGAACACTATGTGCATCTGATGACTGATATTCTTGCGGAACTTCTGGGATTTCAACCTGATATTTCTTTTACGGTCGTCACGGCGGCAACGGACACGGCGTTGCGCCATGACGCGGAGGCCGGGCAACAGAAAGGACATACGCATGGCGCTGCGAAAAACATGATGTCCTCACAGGTCGCCTCATCGGTGGCGGTGGCGAATTTTCCCACAGAACGCCGCAGCGCAGGCCTGTCACGACTGACGCTGCCCTCTACCGCGATACCTCAAAAACCCGCGCCTGCCGCCATGCCGGATGTCGCGGCGCTGCCAACCTACCGTCACGCGCAATACACCGGCCAGCCCGTTGCGATGAATGAGCCGATGGCGGCACCGTTCGTCGCGCCAGAAAAACGGGCGGAGTCTCGCAAAAACGAGGCATCGAACGGATACGGTCAGCGCCTCGCGAACGCCTCGGCGCTCTCATTGAACAGTTCATACACGTTCGGCTCATATATCGTGGGCAGCGGCAATCGGTTTGCCCATGCGGCGGCCTTAGCCGTGGCTGATCAGAAAGCGGAAAATTACAACCCGCTGTTCGTGTATGGCGGCGTCGGTTTGGGGAAAACGCACCTGCTCCACGCCATCGGCAATCAGTACGGCCTGCTGCGTCCCGGTTCCCGCGTGCTGTATTTATCATCCGAGCAATTTATCAATGAATTGGTCGGCTCGATTCGCGAAGATCGCATGACCTGGTTTCGAGACAAATATCGCACGATTGATTTGTTGTTAGTTGACGATATTCAATTTATCGCCAGAAAAGAACGAACGCAGGAGGAATTTTTTCACACGTTCAACACGCTCTATCAGGCCGGAAAACAAATCGTGCTGACCAGTGATTGCCCGCCGAAAAAGATTCCCACCATCGCGGAACAGCTTCGCTCGCGGTTCGAATGGGGTTTGATTGCGGATATTCAAGCGCCGGATTTGGAAACCCGGATTGCGATTCTGAGAAAAAAATCCGACATGCAAGGGATCGATCTGCCGGATGATGTCGCGATTTATATCGCCAGCAACGTGCGTTCCAATATTCGCGAATTAGAAGGCTGTTTATCGAAAATCCGGGCGTATGCAACCCTGCATAATTACTCGATTTCTGTCGCCTTAGCGCAAAAAGTCTTGACAGATCTGTTCGACGCGCCGATCAATCGCCGCGTGACGCTTGAGATGATTCAACAAGTGGTGGCGCGGCATTATCAGATCGAACCCGCCGAAATGACCTCCTCCTCGCGGGGCAGAAAGACGACGCTGCCGCGCCAGATTGCGATGTTTCTCGTGCGCGAACTCACCAATCTCTCGTTGCCGGACATCGGACGCCAATTCGGCGGACGGGATCATACGACGGTCATGCACGCCTGCAAAAAAATCGAAAGCAGCGTCAAGACAGATACGAAACTGAAAGAACAGATTCAACAGATTCGAGAACTTATTAACGCCTGAAACCATTGTCATTCAGCCATGATATAGGAGAGCGTCACGTGAAACGAGTATCTCTGGTTTTTCCGGTGTATAACGAAGAAGAGGTATTGCCGCTGCTCTATGAGCGCGTGCGCCATCTGCTCGACCAATTGCCCTATCAGACGGAAGTCATTTTAGTCAACGATGGCAGCCGCGACGGTTCATTAGAATTGATGAAGCGATTTCATCAAGAAGACTCGCGTTTTAAAATCGTAGATTTTTCCCGAAATTTTGGGCATCAAATCGCCATTACCGCCGGGATGGATGCGTCCACAGGCGACGCGGTGATTTTGATGGATGCCGATCTGCAAGACCCGCCGGAATTGCTGCCGCAATTCCTGCAAAAATGGGAAGAAGGCTTTCAGGTCGTGTACGCTGTTCGCAAAAAACGCAAAGAGCATGTGTTCAAACGCGCGGCCTACTTCACATTTTATCGCATTCTCCAAAAAATTTCCAATATTCGGATTCCGTTGGATTCCGGCGATTTCTGCCTGATGGATCGGGTCGTGATCAATGCGATCAAAAGTATGGAAGAACGCCGCCGTTTTGTCCGAGGTTTGCGGAGTTGGGTCGGATTCAAGCAGATCGGGCTGGAGTACGATCGCGATAAACGCCAGGCCGGAGAAGTGAAATATACGTTCTCCAAATTGATGCGTTTGGCGTTGGATGGAATTTTTTCCTTTTCCTATTTTCCGCTGCAAATCGCGAGCTATATGGGCTTCGCCGTGTCTGCGCTCAGTTTTGTCGCCATTGCAATCTATTTGTATAAAAAGCTGTTTATCGGCGGCGAGCCAGAAGGGTTTCCCACACTTGTGATCGCCGTCTTGTTTCTCGGCGGCGTTCAACTCCTGTCGCTCGGCGTGATCGGCGAATACATCGGGCGCATTTATGATGAAGTCAAACGCCGCCCGACCTATATCGTCCGCGAAGCATACGGATGTTCATTCGAAGAAAGCCAGAAGGATCGGCCATAGAAAACGCACCCCTGCCAGGGTTTCGAACCTGACAGGGGTGGATTGATGATTGTTTATGGAACAGACGGGAATCGAGATCAAACAGTTGCAATCCGGCGAAGAGGCGATGTGGGACGCGTTTGTCGAACAATCGTCGGCAGATGCATTCTATCATTTGACCGCCTGGAAGCGCGTCATCGAGCAGAGTTTCGGGCACAAGACCTTTTATCTGTATGCGACGCAAGATGGACGGATGATCGGAATCTTGCCGTTGATTTTTTTGAAAAGCGTGTTGTTCGGCAAATATTTCGTCTCCGTTCCGTTTTTCAATTACGGCGGCATCATTGCCGAAAGCGACGCCGCGCGGAAATGCCTGGCGGACGAAGCGGCGGCGATTGCCCGCGCTCGCGGCGCGACCCATATCGAATTTCGGCATCAGGAAAACTACGCGCTCGGCCTGCCGGTCAAAACGTCGAAAGTCGTCATGGTTCTCGATTTGCCGGAATCGGCGGACGCTTTATGGAACGGCTTCAAATCGAAATTGCGCAGCCAGGTTCGCCGCCCGGAAAAAGAAGGATTTACGGTCAAATTCGGACATCTCGACCTGCTGGATCATTATTATGACGTATTTGCCTTTAAAATGAGAGAACTCGGCACACCCGTCTATGCGAAACGCTTTTTCGAGAATATCTTGAAGACATTTCCGCAGCAGACATATATTGGCGTGACTTATGCGCAGGAGAGGCCGATTGCCGTCGGATTCCTCGCAGGGTTCAAAGGGATGTTGCAAATTCCCTGGGCGTCCACGCTGTCCGAATTCGACCGGCTCAGCCCGAATATGCTGCTTTACTGGCATATCCTGAAATTCGCCTGTGAGCAAGGCTATCAACGCTTCGATTTCGGGCGTTCCACGCCTGACGAAGGCACGTACCGCTTCAAAGAACAGTGGGGCGCGCAACCTGTGCCCTGCTACTGGCACTATTGGCTTGCCAGCGGCGACACGCTGCCGGAATTGAACCCGCATAACCCGAAATACGAAATGGCGATCAAAACCTGGCGACGCCTGCCGCTCTCAATCACGAAAATGCTCGGTCCCCATATTGTCAAATATCTCCCCTAATCCCAGAAATAGCGGTCAGCAAGAATGAATGGTATTCTTGCTGATCGGTTCTCGTTCCACGCTCCGCGTGGAATGCGAGAATCCGCCGCTCTGCGGCGTAAGTGGAACGAGAGCGTTACAATCGCGATCATGAAGGGCGAGCGGCTTCCCAATGTTGAAGCTCAACGATATTCCCCTCCGGGTCGGTCATATAAACGAATGTAATCGTTCCTGCGCCGCTGATTTCCATACGCGCCATTTTGCCATAATCGCTGCCGCCAGCCGCAAGTACGGCTTCACGCGCGGCGGCGACATCCTCAACGGCAAAGGCGATATGCGCGAATCCCGAACGATTGATTCGTTTCGGAATTTCCGTTTCCGTCAGATTGTATTGAAAAATTTCCAGTGTCGGCCCGGAATCGCCATATCCCGGCAATCTGAGATGTACACCGTCAAGCCGAACATGCGGGATACCTATTGCGTCATCAATCCATACGCCGTGTAAATGTCGTTCCGGCAGCACAGGCCGACATCCGAACACCTGTTCATAAAATGCCGCTAATCGCTTCCAATCGTGCGCGACGATATTGGTGTGGACAAATTTTGCGACAATTGCCATAAAAATTCCTCCTTCGTTACAACGTCGAACAATCGGTTGAATGTGCAACAGGAGTCTCAACGCGAAGCTTTGACCGCAAAAGCTGCGCTTTCGCACTCCTCAGTTCGCGTCAATGCAACTGAATAATGCTGTAACATAACATCACCTCAGCCCATTTCACCGCATCCGCAGTTCTTGTCAAAATCTTTTTATCGCGAAATACATCGGAATGCGAGGCAACTCCGCCTCAAATTCTCCGTTGCCGGGTTTTTAAAAATTCCTTGAGAATTCTCTTTACAATAGCGAAAGAATAAAAAGAGAGGATTATTCATTATCAATCGAATGATACCAATTGTGGCGGAAAAGATCATCTTCGCGTCGTAGGGCGAAACTGTTGTTTCGCCCGTGACGAAACAACAGTTTCGTCATACGAGTCATAATCGTTTCGAACACAATTAATTTTCTCATTCTTCATCGCTCAACGGCACGCTGTATGAACACTGAAATACACCCCACAACGATCCTCATTGTAGATGACTCTCCCGATGTTGCGGAAGTGCTCTTCGAGTTTCTGAAAATCGCCGGTTATGAAGTCCTTCGCGCTGTCAATGGTGAGAAGGCGTTCGACATCCTTCAGCAGCAGATTCCCGATTTGATCCTCTTGGATGTCATGATGCCCGGCATGGATGGTTTTGAGGTGTGCCGACGCTTAAAGGCGGACAACCGCACCAAAGAGATTCCGGTGATTTTTATTACCGCGCTTGTTGAGGCGGAAAGTAAAGTCAAGGGATTCGAAGTCGGGGGAATTGATTACATTACCAAGCCGCTGCAATGCCGGGAAGTGCTTGCCAGAATCACATCGCACCTGACCAACCGGCGCTTTCAACAGCAGCTTCAAGAAGAACGCGCATTTTTCAAAGCCTTGGCCGAAGCCTCGTTCGAAGGGATTGCCATCCATGACGCCGGGCGTATTGTCGAAGCCAATCAGGCGTTAGCGTCGCTGTTCGGCTATCAGCACCAGAATTTGTTAGGACGCAATCTGTTGGATTTGATTCTCCCTGAACATCGGCCAATGGCCTACCAAAAAATTATCCGAAGCAACGATGTGCTGCCTTATGAGTTGCGCGGCATCAAAAAAGACGGGTCGAATTTTTTGTTGGAAATTCAGACGAAAAAAATCCTCTGGCAGGGGCAGCCGCTCACCGTAACAGCCATGCGGGATATCACCTCGCGCCGGGAATTGGAAGACGAAAACCGCACCTTAAAAACGTCGCTTCAGGAACGGTTCAAATTCGGCGAGATGATTGGAAAAAGCCGAACGATGCAAGAGGTGTACGAATTTTTAGCGCGCGCGGCAGCCACCGACAAGAATGTCGCCATTTACGGCGAATCCGGCACCGGGAAAGAACTCGCCGCCCGCATGATTCATCAACTCAGCGACCGCCATGAGAAGCCATTCGTGCCGGTGAATTGCAGCGCGATTCCGGAAAGCCTCTTCGAAAGCCAATTCTTCGGGCATCGCAAAGGGGCGTTTACCAGCGCCGAGCGCAACGCGGTCGGTTACTTCGAACAGGCGCAAGATGGTACGCTCTTTCTCGACGAAGTCGGCGAATTGACCCCGTTGATGCAGGCGAAGCTGTTGAGGGTGTTGAATGATAAGATTTACACGCCTGTCGGCTCAACAATCAGCCGCCGCGCCAACGTCCGCATTATTGCGGCCACCAACCGGGAACTCCGCGCCATGCTGTTTCGCGGTCAGGTGCGCGAAGATTTTTTCCACCGTATTCATGTGCTTGCTGTCAATTTGCCGCCGTTGCGGGAACATCGCGAAGATATCCCGCTGTTAATCGATCATTTTTTAGAGCAGCAGGGCGGATCGACAAATTCTCACAGTCTTCCAGCCGATGTGCTGCAACGATTTTATCGGTACGACTGGCCTGGTAACGTCCGGGAACTGCATAATGAACTCACGCGCTATTCGACCACCGGACAGTTGGAATTCATCGGAGACAGAACCGTCGCCGCATTACAAGGAAGCGAATTGCCATTCCTCCAAAAAGGCCAGTCGTTAGGCTCGGCAACCGAAGCGTTCGAGCGCTTTTATATCACGCAAAGTTTGGAAAGCAACGCTGGACACCGAGGTAAAACCGCCGAAGAATTAGGCGTTGACCGAAAGACGCTCTATAAAAAGCTCAAACGCGATGGGGATAATCAGCCCCAGTCAGGGTAAAAACGCCCCAATAGAAAATCTCCTGTATTTATAAGCATTTACATCAATTGTCTTTCGTTTATGGGGTTGTAAGACCCCGCCTCTCTCTTTTTTTCCTCTCAGACACGATTCTCTTTTGCGACCCGCCCCGTATCTACGGGGATTCCAGCGTATTTCCAACGGTGGCATATCTCTTGCTATACTAAAGAATATCATTCATGACGTTTTTCCGATCAATGGTTCGTTCGCTTAATGAAAAAGGAGAGAACAAAGATGGTCACGCGTAACCGTATTATGCATTTCGCTGCAATAGGGTTCTTGCTGGCATCTTTTATTGTGGTACGACAGCGAGCATACGGAAATGAAACCGTTCTGTACGCCTACGTTCCGCCGACGCAATACACGATGATGCCGCCCTCACAACCGTTTATGATGACGATTCCCCCGTCCCCCCTTATTTCGGCGCAGCAAATTTGCGCCAGTCAGATAGGATGGCAATGGCGGTCTGATGGATTTGCGATGTGTTTTCGCTCTGGAAATGTGCCGTGCCCAAGCGGTCATCCTTGGATGCGACGAGCCACAGAACATTATACTGTATGCCTCAGCGCGGAGAATCCTTCCTGGATGTCTTCGGGAGGACTTATCTACTAACGCAAACGCGTGAACAAACACTGAATACTGTCGCGAAATACGAATCACGACAAGGAGGACGAGCATGAAACTGACGCAAGGACGTCATCGAGTATTAGCAAGAGCCGCAAAAGACGATGTCATCTCAGTTCCGTTCGAATTACCGGGACAAAATTTGCGAGAAGCGGTGGACGTGTTCGAAAAATATTATATTTGCCATATTTTGGATAAGAATAACGGCCGCAAAGGAAGTACCGCGAACGACTTAGGAATAGACCGAAAGACGCTGTATCTGAAAATGAAAAAATATGGTTTGGCCTTCTGATGCTAAGGCCGCTGACGATGTCGTCAACGCGGCCAGCCACAAAAAACCAGCCCGTATCAATCGCATTGATACGGGCTGGTTTTTTGTATGATGAGAATGTTTCTCGCTTGTTATAAAAAACGACTGATACGGGGCAGCAAATCGTTCACATCTACCGGTTTTTGTAAATAATCCGCCGCGCCTAAATCGAATATCTGACGTCTGATTTCCAAATCCTGCGACGCCGTCAGGAAAATCGTCGGCGGCACTTTACTGCCGTAACGTTTCCGCAGTCGTTGAAAGACTTGAATCCCGTCTTCATCCGGCATCATGTAATCCAGAATAATCACGACCGGGGCAAATTCCTCCACCATCTGCATTCCTTCGTCGCCATCTTGCGCATATTTGACCGTAATATGCTCGATATGCTCCGTCAGAATGACTTCCAGAGACCGTGCGACAAAGATCGAATCGTCAATAATCAGGATGACATGCTCTGTGACCGGCAGCGTAAACGCAAAAGTGCTTCCCTGCCCAAACCGGCTGTCAACCCAGATTTTTCCATGATGCAGCTCAATCAAATTTTTACAAATCGCCAGCCCCAATCCAGTGCCGCGTTCACCACGCGTGCCAGTTGATTTGATCTGCTGAAATTTATTGAACAGGAGCAGCAGCTCTTCAGGCGGAATGCCTTCGCCCGTGTCAGAGACAGCCACTTTCACCATATCGTCCTCTTTGCTCACAGACAGCGTGACCGCTCCGCCTGATTCCGTAAATTTAATCGCATTGCTCAGCAGATTATTAATCACCTGCGTCACTTTCGGCGCATCAATTCTGATTTTCGGCAGACCCGGTTCAACGACGGATTCTAATCGAATATTTTTATTTTCCGCCAGTACGTGCAGCGTTTGGATGCACTGCTGCGCCACCCGTTCCATATCCGAGACCGTTGGGGTCAATTGAATCTTGCCGGATTCGATTTTGGCTAAATCCAGCAGATCGTTTACCAGATTCAACTGCTGTTCCCCCATCACCTGGATATTTTCGACGAGATCGCGTTGTTCCGAGGTCAGCGGAACGTCCATGTAATCGTCATTCAACAGCACTTCAGCCGAGCCTAAAATCGCGTTCAACGGCGAACGTAAATCGTGCGACACAATCGCCACGAAATCATCTTTCAACCGGCTCAAATCTTCCCAACGCTCGCGCGCCTTCAACTCCTGCTGATAGAGTTCCATGTTTTCTAACGACATGCCGACCTGATGGCCGATTGAGGCGAAAAATTGCAGATCGTCGCGGCTGAAATGGCGATAATCCTCAGACAGCAACACCATAATGCCATACACAATATCCAGGGAAATCAACGGAAGGCTGATCAGGCTCTGAAATCCCAACGATGCCAATCTGGTCGCCGCTAAATGCGGATGTCTGGGAATATCCTTGATCACGAGAGGCTCTTGTTTTTCCATGACCTGCACTTTGACATCCGCGCAGGCGAAACACGCCTCTTGCAACGCTGATTCAAGCCCAACCCATTTATCCGAAACGGCGCGGCAGCTTTTCAACGTAACCTCATGCGTTTCGCGATCAATGAGAAAAATACTCCCGGCCTGAAGCCGCATAATTTCCAACATTTTGTCAATTACGCCGCTCAACGTCTCATCCGGATCAAGCGAATGACTCACGATGACGGCAATCGCATTCAGCGCGGCAAGTCGCTCGTTTTGCTGTTGAATTTCTTCTTCATAGCGTTTGATCGAACCAATGTCCCTGGCAATGCCGCCCACGCCGACAAACTTTTTCTGGCCGTTATACATGGGGTAGCAATTAATCGAATACCAGCGGAATCGGAGACGATCCTGATGCATCAACCGACATTCCAACCCCTGAATCGAACTCCCCCGGATCACTTGCCGAATACCGGCCATCACGCGGATCAGGTCTTGAGCATGCACGAATTTCGAGACATTGATATGCTCTTGTTCGATGTCTTCCGGCGTATAGCCTAACTGTTCTTCGACGGCAGGCGTGGCAAAATTAATGACGCCTTGCGGCGTAATACGAAAGATAATGTCCCCGGACGCATTCACTAATGTGCGTAACATTTCTTCCGATTCTTTCAGCAGCAGCAATTCCTGAAGTTGCAGTTCTTTTTCGCCGAGTTGCTTGAGCAACTGTTCATGAACAGGGAGCCGATTCGATTGCCGAATGACGTTTCGGCAGAGGTTCGGCAGCGTGTTCATGTCAATCGGCTTGGCGAGGTAGCGCTCAGCGCCCGATGCGAGAAATCGTTTGATCTGCTGCTCGCTGACCTCCGCGCCCATCATCAGAACATGCACATCAGGAAAGGATTCTTTGATCCAGGACAGGAGACCCGCGCCGCTGAATCCGGGAAGCTCTGCCTCCAATAAGACGAGATGGGGGAAAATACCCTGAACGTACGTCATCGTCTCATGTCCGTCGGAGACAAGACCGACATAATACCCTTCATGCTGGAGAACCGTCTGAATCCATTCGCCGAATTCCCGGTCTGCTGTGGCGACTAAAATATTGAGATGTTCCTGAACCTCCGCTCCTGAAAATTGCTCGATGTCCACCACATTTTTTTCCAACTCATCCTGAATGAGTTCCATCAAGCGCTGCTGCTCTTCCCGGCCATACAGAGAGGCCACAATTTCCACGCCTTCCTGGACGGAATGGATGGTGTCGCTATACTTCATGCCGTAGAGAATGACTGGCAGCGCCTCGCCGAAAGCCGTCTCTTGCAACCGCTTTCGAAGCTGAATGCCGGAGGCTTCGGGCAAATGATCCGAGACGATCAGATCAGGCAGCGACTCTGTAAGTCGCGCAATCAGCGCCAGCCAATCGGGCAATAAGATGACATTGTTAAAGCCATACAAACTGCACTGTTCTTTTAAGATTTTGGACAGCGTCTGATTTTGACTGACAATCGCAATGAGGCTGTTAAAAATGGAGTGTTGATTGGTTTCCATCCCGAAGAATCATTCCCGGACAACGTCTCGATATGTTAGGCGCGCAAATTGGATGAAACGTACACGATATACGCAGTTCTCTTAATACATCGGAACATTATTTCTCTAAAAAGTTTACTTTGTCCAGCAAAAATTTACAAGAGAAGCGCGATAATACGCCACAAGAAAGATGGCAGACACCATTCGCAATTATTCCCGTTAAAATTGTCAACCAAATAACAATCGCGATCCCCGATCATAAAAATTTAATATGGTTGAGTTTCATCCCTATCATGGTTTAATGAACATTAAACATGTCATCCGGTCACAGCGTGTGTGACCTCACATCACTGCCCCCAGGGCTGTTACGTTCTCATAAACACCTGTCATTGCGAGCGCTTTTCAGCGAAGCAATCTCGCCGGAATCACGGGATGGCTTCGTCGTTGTCACTCCTCGCCATGACAAAACTTAACAGCCTGTCTCCCTGACAGAGCTATCAAAAATCAACGCTCGCAGCAATAATGACATTTTTCGTAAATTCGATTACACCCTTTGACACCCCGACAGTCTAACCAACGAATCTGAACATACACGGGAAGGCCGGCTTCCCACAAACGACAGGCAATGGTATCGCCATGGAATATCCATTGCGCCGATCATGCGTAAAAAAATGCTTCTTGGTTTGTTGATTTTATTGACAATTCTGACCAGTATGTCATTGACATCTTGCGGGTTCACGCCAGATAACGACTCATTTCGAGATTATTACCCCGAAGGGGTCTGGGACGAGTTCGAATAAACGAACAGGCAGGAGTGTCGAACATGGCAAAAAGCCGAACAATTTACGTGTGCCAGAGTTGCGGCGCGCAAACCCCGAAATGGATGGGGCGCTGTCCCGAATGCGAAAATTGGAATACGTTAGTCGAAGAACAGGAAGTCAGCGCCTCCGCATCATCTATTGAAAAACTCAAAACCGGCCCGCAAGCCGCGCCGATGCCGATTACCGAGATCGAATCCGGTCAGGATTTCCGCTTTTCCTCGTCTATCGGCGAAATCGACCGTGTGTTAGGCGGCGGCATCGTGCCTGGTTCGGTCGTCTTAATCGGCGGTGATCCCGGCATCGGCAAATCCACGATCCTGCTGCAAATGGTTGGCGGCCTCAGTCAGGCCGGATTCAAGGTCTTGTACGTCTCCGGCGAAGAGTCGGCGCGACAGACGCGCTTACGCGGCGACCGCCTGCATGTCTCGCACCCGAATCTTTTCATTCTCACCGAAACCTGCCTCGAATACATCTTGCAGCATGTCGAAGCGTTGAATCCGAGCATCCTGATCATTGATTCGATTCAAACCATGTACACGTCCGAATTGACCTCATCGCAAGGGAGCGTCAGTCAGGTGCGCGAAGTGTCGGCGCAGTTGATGTTGTTCTCGAAACGGTCGAATGTGGCGACGTTTATCGTGGGGCATGTCACGAAAGCGGGCGCCATCGCGGGACCGAAAGTGTTGGAGCATATCGTGGATACGGTGCTCTATTTCGAAGGCGAACGCCAGCATATTTATCGCATTTTGCGCTCGGTCAAAAACCGTTTCGGTTCGACGAACGAAATCGGCGTATTCGAAATGAAAACGCAAGGGTTGGAAGAAGTGACGAATCCGTCCGCGCTCTTTCTCTCGGAACGCCCGGAAGGGCAGGTGTCCGGCTCGGCGGTGACATGCAGCATCGAAGGCAGCCGCCCGATTTTGATCGAATTGCAAGCGCTCGTTACGCCCAGCAATCTCGGCACGCCGCGCCGCATGGCGAAAGGCGTGGACAGCAACCGCATTTCGCTGCTGATTGCCGTGCTGGAAAAAATCGTCGGTCTCTACATGCAGACGCAGGATGTGTTTATCAACGTCGTCAGCGGCGTCAAAATAGATGAACCGGCGGTTGACCTCGCGCTCTGTCTCGCCATGACCTCCAGCTTTCGCAATCTGCCGTTAGACCATAAAACCGTCGTGTTCGGCGAAGTCGGACTGTCCGGCGAAATCCGCACCGTGCCCTTCGTGGAACAACGCATCCGCGAAGCGGAAAAACTCGGCTTTACGCGCTGCATTCTGCCGGAACATACCCGCAAACGCCTGACCGCCGCGTATTCCATCGCCACAATCGGCGTCATGACCGTCGCCGACGCCATCGAAGCCGCGCTGAATCTGTAATGAAGTCATTATAGATGTTTGATAGCCCGAACAGCCAAGACAAAAACGCCGGGCAGACCGCGAAGGTCTGCCCGGCGAGATCACTTCTCCTGTTACACGTTAATACGGCTGCGCCCCGGACATATTGCCTGCGGGCGAATAGCGGCAGACGATCATGTTCGTCGTTCCGCATGACGCGATTCCGCAGCCGATCTGCGTGCTGCTGCGCCAGACGATTTGCGTGTAATGCCCGGTATTCGTGTCGAACGAATAGACCGGGTTATACGTATATAGCGATTTTTCATTCCCCCACATATCAACCGCGCCTTGTGGCGTCAAGCCCGATCCCCACGCAAGATTTTCGCCTTCGTTGACGCGGTTCGGATCATGGTTTCCTATACATCCCTGAGCTTTCAAGGTATCCGCCCACGCTTGCGCGTGTTGCGCGACCGTATCCGACCAACTCACATTCGGAATTGTCGCCCATGTGCCGGAATAATTCGCCGGTTGCGTCACGGCCTGCCTCAAGGAGTTATGCGCACTGACGAAGGTCGTGGCATTATTATCTGGCGGAGGAGTCACACCACTGCCATTGCAGTTATCAATCGTCGTCGTGCCGCTGCCGCTATAGTTCCCGTTGCCATAATTTGCGTTACCTGGACATTCGCCATTTGTAAAAATGCCGCCACCAGTACTACCGTACAAATCATCACTATCAGCGTGATTTCCCTCAATCAGATGTCCAGCATTCAGCGTTAACGTTCCAGTTCCAGTATAGTTCTCAATTCCACCACCATCTTTGCCTGCCGCATTATCCTTAACAGTGCCATTAATAATAACCACCCCTGATAGGATGTTGAGAATCCCGCCCCCATGTTCGCCAGCCTTATTGTCACTAACGACCCCATTGATGGACAGTATTCCCCTGTTGTTAATTCCACCGCCGGCACCGCCCGCAATATTGCCATTAACCGATCCATTTATGGTTAGCGTTCCTTCATTATAAATCCCACCGCCACTCAAGCTACGATTGCCACTGACCGCTGTTGAGCTTTCAAGTGTAAGCGTTCCTTTATTCCAAATCCCTGCGCCAGAATCAGAGACTTGCCCACCGGTAATCGTCAATCCCGCAAAACTTGCAGTTACGCCGCTATTGACGTAAAAGACGCGGCTCAAATTATTTCCGCTAATGATGACGCCGCTGCCGCCGTGAATCAAAACATTGCGCGCAACCGTCAATTGCGTCCCGGCTAAGCTAATCTTCGTCACGCCGGACGCAAACGTAATCGTCGGGCAGGCCGCGTTCGTCAAGAGTTGGCGCAGCGAACCATCGCCGCTGTCGTTGGCGTTGCTCACGACACAGGCTTGAGGGTTCGGTGGCACGGTCGGATTGGCTGTCGGCTGAGGCTGCGGATTCGTTCCAGGATTCGAGACCGGTTGCGGTTCGGGCAATCTGTTGACGCCGGAGGCGACCTGCTGGTTGGCAATCAGCACGATGACAGCCGAACCGTCGGATTGAAACGCGCCGTCCCACGCCAAGTCGCTGCCCGGCCACGCAAACAAGATCACGGAGTTGCTTTGCCAGTTTTTCTGTGATTGGTTCGTGATTTTGCCTCGCTGCACAGAGGCTTCCGACACCGTGACGCCGGGATGCATCCCGATATAGAGAATCGCCGCGTCCATCGCGCGGAACGCCACATAATACGTCCCGCCATTCGCCACGTATGTCAGGAGAAATTCGCCTGCCGGGACACTGATCTGAAATTCGTTGTTGCCATTGAAAAACGCCCCGAACTGCCCGTCCCCTTTCGCGGAATAGAAGCCCATTTCATTGGAATTTTCCGACGTCTGCCAGTCCGGCCCCACCGGAATGCTTGGCGCAGTCGGCTTGCTCGTTTGTTCATCGTTGCAACTGACCATCAAGACGAGCGACAGGACGCTCGCAAACAAAAGACTGCCAATCGCTGCCATGCTCCGTTTATGAAAAATTCGACGCAACTGTTTCATAAAACTCTCCTCGTTTCAGAATAATTGCATGATAAAAAAAGCTGCCAGACACGTCGAACGCGCCTGAAAGCTTGCTTCATTCGACAGGCTATTGCTGTACGTCATGAAACCGTTTTTGTCAACAAAATTGTCGAGCGCTGACGGGGAGGGTAATTATATGACGAAACTGCTGCAACATCGCGGTAGAAATCGCTTGTAAAAAAACGCTGCCGAAAAAACATGGTTGGAGTGCTATATTGGGGTTGGTGTAAACAGGCTAACGAGGTGTCCCGTGTCATATTTTCTTCCAGTGATTTATACGTTGCTGCAATTGTTCGCGCTCATCCTGTTCGGCGTTTGGCTGGCGAAATCAGGGCACTGGCCGAAAGAGTTTTTTCAACAATTGAGCAGGCTGATGGTACGATTCGGCTTGCCGTTCTATTTTTTTGCCAATCTCTGCAAAACGAACGCGGCTGATGTCCGGCAAAGCCTGATATTCCCGTTTATCGCGGTGCTGCTGATTCTCATCTGTTGGGGCTTTGCAGCGCTCGGTTTTCGCCTGTTTGCGCCGACGCATCGCTTTCGCCGCGCCGGAATCGCGCTTTCGACCTTCGGCAATTACGGCTATATTCCTTCGACGCTGATCGAACTTTTTCCGCTGACCTTGCCGATTATCAGCGAGCGGTTCAGTCCGGCGGTCTCAACACTTTACATCAGCACCTATCTACTCGTCGGCAGCCCGGCGCTCTGGTCATTCGGTAATTTTCTCGTGGCAGGCAAAGGGCGAATCCCCAAATTGCGAGAACTGATTACGCCGCCGTTGTTCGGCATTCTGGCAGGGTTGATTGTCGTGATTTCCGGCCTGCAACCGGTGCTGTTGGATCAGCGTTTCCCGCTCTTTTATCTCGTAAAAACGGTCGAACGGATCGGGGCGGTGACGTTTCCGCTCGTAATGATCTGCCTCGGCGCGATGATTGCGAATATCCGGTACGAAAACATCAATCGCCGCGAGTTCACTTCATTTGTCTCAATTGTGATGTTCACGCGCTTTCTGTGTTGCCCGGCGGTATTTTTTCTGGCGTATGCGTGGTTTGCGCCGCATCTGACGCCGACGCAATGGTGGGTCATTTTTTTGGAAACGCATATTCCGCCAGCGACAAATCTCGCCATTATGGCCGCGCAAGCGGGGATGAACGAAGATCAGGTGTCGTTCACGCTCATGGTGACGAATCTCGTCTATCTGCTTGTGCTGCCCGTGTCTCTCATCTTGTTTCTCTCGCTGCCGGGTATTTTGGGATAAACCGCGAAACAGACCCCAGCCCTGCCAGGGTTTGAAACCCTGGCAGGGCTTTTATCATGTCTTTCGTGGTCTAAAAACTCATTGCTGGAAGGCTTTGACCGCTAACCCGGCGGCGACGTTTTTGATTTCATCCTGCATCAGCAATTTCTCCGCGCCGAATTTTTCGACTAACAGATGATGAAAAAACGGGATACGCGACGAGCCGCCGACACGCGCCACGCGGTCAATCTGCGCCGCTGTCAAGCCTGCGCTGCGGATCGCCTCATCAATTGTGGTCATGATCTGGCGAGTGTACCGGCCTAACAACGATTCGAATTCATGGCGATTAATCTGTTCATGAATCCGAATTTCGCCTTCATTGCGAAACACTTCCGGCACAAGATACTGCACCGACGCCTCATCTTCGTATGACAGGCGTTTTTTCGCGGTTTCGATTTCCTGGAACACCGCAAAGCCGTGATGCTCCTTGACAAGGCGTTTTAAGGCTTTGAACGGCTTCGGATCGTCGGCGTAAAAAATCCAATCATCGAGGGTGCGCAAAAAACGACGGTTACGGTTCAAATTCAAAATCGTCTGCCAGTTCAGCAATTCCGTAAATGTCGCGTCCGAGACGCAATGATCGTCATCCACATAATGCCCTTTGCCAAAATACGGCGCGATTTTTTCGTACATGATCGAGCGGTCGAAATCGCTGCCGCCGACTGGCACGCCGCCCAATCCGAGAATGCGCGACTTCCCTTTCTCGAAGTTGACGACCGTAACATCGAACGTGCCGCCGCCGAAATCGAAGATCAGCACATTTTCGGATGTCTGCGCCGACAGCCCGTAATTATAGGCGGCGGCGACCGGCTCGAATTCGAATTCCACGTCTAAAAAACCAGCGGCAAGCGCGGCTGATTTCAGATGTTTGGCGGCGAGGCGGTTTTTGTCGTCTTCTGTGGAAAAGTTGACTGGCCTGCCAAGCAAAATGCTGGAAATCTCGTGCTGCGCCGCCTGTTCCGCCACTGCCTTCACATGGCGCAAAATCATGGTGATGAGTTCATGCGGCCTGTAAAACGAGCCGAAGACGTTCGTTCTGAAATCGGCGGAGAGAAATTTTTTCAGATATTGAAACAGACGGCCAACGCTCTCTTTTTCTTCAAGATAAAAGCCTTTCGCCACATGCGTCATGTCGCCGAACTCCATCGTCACGTCGCCATAGGTCTTCTGTTCATACTTGATGGTCTGCCCGGCGGTTTGTTCGAAATATTCCGCCATCGCGCGACGCCCGAACAATTTCTCTCCTTTCGAACTGATATAGAGCATGGACGCAAGCACATGCGGGTCTTCGTGGTTCGCTGGATCAAGAGGGATGAATGTCAGGTGTTTACCATCATACACAGCAGCGCTGGTGTTCGACGTGCCGAAATCAATGCCAAGTCTCATGCTATCGCTCCTCGCAGAAAAAACGCGCTCATCAAACCGACGAATTCGGATTGACTGGCGCGTCCATGATTACATGCAAAAAAAATCCCCGATGTTCTATGTCGAACATCGGGGATACACAGGATACGCGCACATCGTTTGACTGCCGGCGCATCCGAATGGCGAAATCCGCTCGCTTCAGATGTCCGGCACACGCCGAAATATCGCGCTTTCTGTGTCGCTTCTTTATCATAAATTGCTCAAGTTGATGTTGTATTTTTATTGAGGACTTCTTCTTTCGTAAAATTGCCTGATTTTGTCAAGAAAAGTTTCGAAAAATTCTCTGTTCAGAAAATTCCTCTTTAGGAAGAGGTCGGACGGTCGGTAAAATCCTGCGTATTCGGTTGTGTTAATCTTCTTGACAAATTTATTCGATTTTCATGCGTGTAAAATCGTTCTTCAGAAAAACAAGTTCTCTAAAAACACTTGTCAGATGGATACACAGGTCTGGCAGCCCTTGAAATAACGTTATGGAATTGATAAATATTTTCGCCATTGCAGTCGCGTTGGCAATGGATGCGTTCGCGGTCGCTATCGCGACCGGCGTGACGCTCAAAACCGTCAGTCCGCGCCAATCGTTCCGCCTCTCCTGGCATTTCGGGTTGTTTCAGTTTCTCATGCCAATCATCGGCTGGTTCGGCGGCGAAACGGTCTATACATTCGTGCAGCATTACGACCATTGGGTCGCCTTTGCGCTGTTGGCATTCGTCGGCGGTCACATGATCCGCGAGGCGTTCGAGAAGGACGAAGATGACGAGGAGAAGAAAGACCCGACCAAAGGGATGCGAATGGTGATGCTGTCGGTCGCCACCAGCATTGACGCGCTGGCAATCGGTTTCAGTCTTTCGATGATCAACGTGCGCGTCTTTTTTCCGGCGGTGATTATCGGCATCGTCGCGCTGACTTTTACGCTCGCCGGTCTGCATTTAGGGGCGAGGCTCGGCTCAGGTTCGCGCATCGCGCATTACGCCGAAATCGCCGGAGGCGCGGTGCTCATCTTCATCGGTCTCAATATTCTCTATAAGCACGATGTCTTTGCATTTTGGCGATAACCGATTCGAATTCACACAGATGTATAACTCTCCATTCGTACAAGGATTCTTTTGCGGTTTTTGCTTCCTATGGGATAATGCATTTTCACAATTTTCGTTGCATCTCTAAAATATCGCGCCGTCGCCAGTCTTCACAACGACCGTATCGGTCCGACAGCTTTGTCGGCAGGGCTGCGAACAAGGCTGTTCGCAAGCACAGACACCGAACTAATGCTGCCGGATGATTTCCTTGACACGCTGAAGGCGGCTGATGTTTTCCATTTCCGCGAGCGTCAGGCGCATCACAATATCTTTTTCGATCTCTTCGAGTTGCGGAATCAGCATATATTCCAGCACGTTGACACGGCGGCGCGTCAGTTCGACTTCGTTCGCGACTAACAGAATCGCCTTTTCTTTCGCCGACAGCGTCGTCATTTTCTCGAACGCGGATTTCATTTTGCCGATGGCTAAATCGAGATCGCCCGGCGTAGTGGCGAAGTTATAATCGAACGGATCGCCTTCGATGCGCACGTCGAATTTCGGCACTTTCAAATTCAAAATCTGCTGTGTCGAAAGCGTGACCGACGTGCTGAGCGGCGGAAAATCCATGATGCTTTCTAATGAGTCGGACGGCATTTCGGCTTCGGCAATCGCAAACAGACCGAGGCCGGATTTAAAGGCGTCTTCAGTCTCTTTGCGGAGTTTGCGTTCGTCTTTCGTCAACGTCATAAGTTCCTGGATCAGCTTGTCCTGCTTGTCTTTCAGGAGTTTATGCCCGCGCCGCGCAATCTGCAAGCGTTTCCGCAGTTTCAGCAACTCCATCCGATTCGGTTTGATCTGTTGTTGTGAGGCCATAATTATAAACCACAGATTTCACAGATGTCACAGATTTTTTGGGGTTTTATAGATGCGAGCATTGAAATTAATAGCGCGTCGCCCGGAGACCTCACAGGTTTTAAAAACCTGTGAGGTCTGATTAAAAATTAACACTTGCATCTATAATCTGTGAAATCTGTGGTAAATTTTTCAAACTATCATAAATTATGCCATGTTTTCGAATGGATTCAAGACGTTCAAATCAGCAATCCACTTGAAATCGTCAATATTCCTCGTGACAAGGATATGATCTTCAACAATTGCCGTCGCCGCAATAATCGAATCACCAAGCGTCATCTAACGAGGGTCGCCGGCAATAAGTTGGCGATCCTGGCGAAGCTTCCGCTGCCATGCAACGGGGTCTGCAATTCCGGTCACTCCTCCGGTCTGCGCGATTTTTTCCAGATACCGAACTACCCGTTCCCCACGTGTTTCCGATGCGGCAGCAGGGGACTGCATCTTGGAAAGTACCGTAATCAGCACCTCAACATCCTGATCACTCGCAATCGGGCATGAACGTTCGTCTGTCCAGCGAATAGAATTTCCATGAAGTGTCGCTTTATATGTTGCTAACATAATATCCTTTTTATGCCACCGCCCGCATTTCGGTATATTCATAGACGGGAACGGCGATAGTTTTCACCGGAATGGCCTTCTGCCGAGCGCACGCTAACAGCGAATCCGTCACTTGCGGGCTATATGATTTTTCTCCACATTGCTGACAAACATCGGCAGGAACATGCTCGACAAAGAGATATTTCCCCTCGTCTTCATACGTAAATGTCACAACGTCGCGCTTCATTTCGCCCCCGCAAAAAACACATTTCATAGAAAATATCCTTTATTCGTATGATCGTCGAATTTTTCCGTCAATCCATTCACTTGGATTCGGTTCATAACATGTTACGATAACAACCGTCGGCGGGAGCGATGCCTGAACGTGAAGAGGTCGCTGTTGCCGAGTTTGTCCGAAAATAAGACAACTTGGAGCATATTTATCATCAGGGTATTCTTCGATAATTTCCCCAGAAAGAACGACATCTTCGACCTCACGCCGATCAATCGAACGTTTTATCATACGTTTGATGGCATGTTCCGAAAACCGATACGTTCCATTGCGTATTTCTTGTCGAATCTGTTCTATATCCATATTGATAAACGTTTTATTCCGCCGCCTGTTTCGCTCGCAATTTTTCCTGAAATTTCCGCAGGTATTTTTCGACATGCGCCGGGCGGATGCGTTTCAATTCCGCTTCCGGCAAATCTGCGAGCAATTCCCAACCAAGATCTAGGGTCTGTTCGATGGTGCGGTTTTCGTATTCACCTTGCCGGATAAATCGGCGTTCCATCTGATCCACGAAATCGTAGAATTTTTTATCCTCATAACCGAGCGCATCTTCACCGAGAATCAAGGCGAGTTCTTTGGCGCGGCGTCCACGCGCGTAGGCGGCGTACAACTGATTCGCCACGTCGCTGTGATCTTCGCGGGTTTTCCCTTTTCCAATCCCTTTTTGCATCAGGCGCGACAACGACGGCAGAATATCGGCAGGCGGATAGACGCCTTCGCGGTGCAGCGAACGGCTTAACACGATCTGGCCTTCCGTGATGTAGCCGGTCAAATCGGGAATCGGATGCGTGATGTCGTCGCTCGGCAGCGTCAGGATCGGGAACTGCGTAATCGAGCCTTTTCTCCCCTTGAGCTTTCCGGCACGTTCGTAAATCGTCGAAAGATCGGTGTACATGTAGCCCGGATAGCCTCGCCGTCCGGGAACTTCCTTCCGCGCCGCGCTCACTTCCCGCAACGCCTCGCAGTAGTTCGTCAAATCCGCGAGAATGACGAGGACGTGCATGTCTTTTTGATACGCGAGATATTCGGCGGCGGTCAGGGCGAAGCGCGGCGTGGCGATGCGTTCGATGACCGGATCGTTCGCGAGATTGATAAACAGCACGGAGCGTTCGAGCGCGCCGGTTTGCCGCAGATTCGAGATAAAAAAGTCCGCTTCTTCGAACGTAATGCCGAGCGCGGCGAAAATCACCACAAATTGTTCAGCCTGCCCGGTCACTTTGGCCTGGCGCGTGATCTGCGCCGCGATCTGCATGTGCGGAAAGCCCGACCCGGAGAAAATCGGCAGCTTCTGGCCGCGCACCAATGTATAAAGGCAGTCAATGCAGGAAATCCCGGTCTGGATGAAATCTTCGGGATGCTCTCTGGAGTAAGGGTTGATCGCCAATCCGTTCACATCGGTCGAAACGTCCGGCAGAATCGCCGGGCCGTCGTCAATCGGGCGTCCGAAGCCATCGAAGACGCGCCCCAAAATTTCCGGCGACATGCCGAATTCGATCCCTTTGCCGAGAAATTTGGCCTTGCTGCCGTTCGTCCCCATGCCTATCGTGCTTTCGAAGAGTTGCACCAACGCGCGGTCGCCATTGATTTCCAACACCTGCCCGCTTCGGAGTTGCCCGTTCGGCAGCGTGATTTCCACGAGTTCGCCATACGTGACGCCGGAGACGCTGTTCACCAGCATCAGCGGGCCGCTGATTTCGCTGATCGTTTTATATTCTTTGAATTTATTGACATCCGTTTTCATGCCGGTATCCAATCCTCCTGAATGCGAAGCCATGTTTGCCGAATTTTTTCCATCTCGCTCGTGGGAATAAACCGCATTTTGCCCATGAAGTCGAGAAACTCTGATTTGAGAATCGTTTTCAACTCTTCCCCCTGCCGCAGCCGCTCTTTGGCGCCGCGATAAAAATCGAGCATCATGGAAAGCATCATAAATTGCTTTTCACGCGGGCAATAGGAATCTATTTCATCGAGCGCGTCCTGCATCAGGTAGCCTTCGATCAGCGTTTGCGCCATTTTCAGCGTCAACTGCTGTTCCGGCGTCAGGGCTTCCGAACCGACCAAACTGACGATTTCCTGAAGCTCTTCGTTTTCGTTCAATAGCACCATCGCCTCGTTGCGGCGTTCCAGCCAGTTCCCTTCCACTTGCGCTTCGATGTATTCGCTGACCTGTTCTGTATAGAGCGAATAGCTGATGAGCCAGTTAATCGCCGGGAAATGCCGTTGATACGCCAAATTCGCGTCAAGTCCCCAGAACGCTTTGACGATGCGCATCGTATTCTGCGTGACCGGTTCGGAGAGATCGCCGCCGGGCGGCGACACTGCGCCGATGACGGTCAGCGACGCCTCTTTGTCCGCTTTGCCGAGACATTGAATCCGTCCGGCGCGTTCGTAGAAACTGGCGAGGCGCGACGCGAGATACGCCGGGTAGCCTTCTTCGCCGGGCATTTCTTCGAGCCGCCCGGAAATTTCGCGCATCGCTTCTGCCCAGCGCGAGGTCGAATCCGCCATAATCGCAACATCGTAGCCCATGTCGCGGTAATATTCGGCAATCGTGATGCCGGTATAAACCGACGCTTCACGCGCCGCGACCGGCATATTCGAGGTATTGGCGATCAGCACCGTCCGTTCCATCATGGGGCGGCCTGATTGCGGGTCAATCAATTGCGGGAATTCGTCGAGCACGTCGGTCATTTCGTTGCCGCGCTCGCCGCAGCCGATGTAAATCACGATTTTGGCGTCCGACCATTTGGCGAATTGATGCTGCACGACGGTTTTGCCGCTGCCGAACGGGCCGGGGAGGCAGGCTGCGCCGCCTTTGGCAATCGGCGAAAAGGTATCAACGTTGCGCTGACCGGTGGTCAGCGGGCGATTCGGCGGGAGTTTCTTTTTATACGGGCGGCCTTTGCGGACTTCCCATTTTGTGACCATCGTCACGTCAACCGCCGTCCCTGAGGCTGTTGTAATCGTCGCAACCACCTGATCAACGGTAAACTCCCCTTCGCAAATCGCGGCGACCGTCCCTTTCACGCCGTGCGGCGTCATAATTTGATGCGCGATAATCGGCGTTTCCTGCACTTCGCCGAGAATATCGCCGGTTTCGACCTCTGCGCCGACGGCGACTTTCGGAACGAAATGCCACGTTTTCGCGCGGGAAATACCGTCGGCTTTCACGCCGCGCGCGAGAAATGCGCCGACTTGCGCCTGCAACACGTCAAGCGGGCGTTGAATGCCATCATAAATCGAACCGAGCAAGCCCGGCCCCAATTCGACGGCGAGCGGGCTGCCGGTGGGATAGACCGGATCGCCGGGTCCAAGCCCTTCCGTCGCTTCATAGACCTGAATCGAAGCGGTCGTGCCGCGCAATTCGATGACTTCCCCGATCAAGCGTTCTTCGCCGACATGCACCACTTCATACATCTGCACGTCCTGCATTCCATCGGCCACGACTAACGGGCCGGACACTTTCACAATTTTTCCAGCGTTCAAGGTCAGTTCCTCCGTGATTCCCTTTTTATAGGCTTTTTCCGAGCGTTATTCACGTTTATGCCGTTGTAATGTCGGGTGTTCTTCCGTATAAATCTATGACGAGAGATTTAGCGTTCACGTCCATCCTCTACTAAGTCTTTGACGCTCATGTGTAATGGGGGCATCGCCGCACGCGCTGCCCTCATTCTGCGAGCGATTTCATATTGAGAACGAGAAGAACAATCTATTCTCAGGTCTTCCCAAAAGATAATTGCCACCATCACTTCACGATTTACTCGCGGTAATGGCTCAGATGGTAAAACTTTGACCTGTTTCCCATCATAAATTCCACGAATTGCATACATAAATGCGTACCTCCTGTTCTGTTTTTATTTTTCAAAAAATCTCTTTTCATTATAAAACTGAAATACTATAACGGCGTCAACGCTTTTATCTGGCAGCGTTCGCATAAATTCAAGGCAACCGCCGTTGGAAAGTTGGTACATACTCTAAGCCCGCGAACGCCCGCTTTTCAGCCGTGAGAGAAGGGCGCGGCCACATACACTCAATGAAACGCCACCCATTTTTCTTCCGCACCCTTCTCGAAGTCGGCTGCAAACGCATCGTTAAATATTATTCATTATTTCAGATGATTTTTATTAACAAAATTCAAATATTTAGCAAAGCAGAACTATAAATAGTTGTAGGTCTTACAATATTTTGAGGCATCAATAAATCATTTATGAGTAAAATTACTCTCAATGAAAGTATAGAAAAAGCTTGGTAATAAAACCAATCATTATGAACACCTTTATTACTAATATTATAGATTTTTACAACTTTATTTACTAATTCATCAAGTTCAGATTCAAGATATTCTCCATAGTATTCATTTTGACTTAGTTTTTCTTTAATATATTTAGCTAATTTGACTTTTGATACCCCTGCTATTCCATTTTGATTGAATTGCTTTTCTTCTGATTTAGATAGCTCTGGGACTAAAAAATCAGCTATTTTATCCAAACATCTTCTAAGATTTACAGCAATCTGGGCGCATTCTGAAGAAGAACATCGAGCTTTTGATAAAATACGGGTGGCTGAGACCAGTTCTTCCAATGCTTCAGGAACGCTCTCATGTAATTTATAAATAATTTGTTCGCAATGAGTTCCCCATTCGTCTTGAAAAAATTTAATTCCATCTTCAATTTCTTTTGGAAAAATTTCATGTTCATCTATCACAGAGAATCGTTCTCCAATATCCTTTTTCTCTATTGATAGAAGAGGATAATCTACAAGTGAGGAATAATGAATTTTGATCCATTCCAATATCTCATTAGCAAGCCATTCATCGTGTTGAAACTCAGAAAATAAAATAAAAATTTTACCTTGCTCTATTTTGAAAAGATGTCGGAAATAATTGAATATATTGTAATGCTCCGTGAGATACGAAAGAACTTGAGTGAAGCCAAGATATTCTTCAAATCTACTCAAGCGTTCATGTAAATATAACGCTAATTTTGGCTTTATTGAATCGAAGAGAACAACATAAACCCGTTCTGATGCTAATTTTGTGAAATTCTCTTGAGCAGGCTCTTTTATTTTATATAAATTTCCTTGCCCAAATGAAAATATCAACTGAGCGATCAAAGTGATTCGTTTTTCTATATCGCTTGATATATTCCTAAAATGCCTCTCCACAAAATCATCAAACATCCATAATCCTACTTGTATATAAGTTTCTCCACCTATACTCTGTACTGGTAATTGTTGTAAAATTTTAAGAGCTAAATCGTAATTAGGGTCTTTTTCAACAAATAAAAAAGCGACTTTCATAATTTTTAATTCTCTGAACTTTATAATTGATTTCGATTAAAATATTCTAACGCCTACGCTTGTGAGGACGAACAGAGGGGATATTCCCCGATCATCCGTTACAAACATTTCCCAGCCTTCTCCTCTTCAGCTATGCCTACAACTACTATAATTATTCTTTTGGCATTGAGTTCCAAAAGGCATCACGCTTTACAGGTAATTCAGGATGATGATAGTAGTCTATTTTATAGATATTGGCTAAAACGTTTTCAAACTCTAATGCAACTAAATTTCTTGATCCATTTGAGTATTCCATATAATAAGCTGCTAAAAAACGGTATCTTTCAATTCTTGATAAGTCTTCAGCAAGGCTTTTCATTTCTACATATCCAACATTCCAGCATTCCCTTAGCTTCATCTCAAATTCTTTGGCATTAATTTGTCCTTCTGAGTGAAGAATAGTTCTAAACTCTTCCAAAATTGGCTTTGCTTTTGCTAATCTATTTTCAGTTACTTTATACATTTTATCCTCCAGATATAATTGATTTCTAACAAGTTATTAGGCGGATTCATCTACATCCAACAATCACCATCTCCCCGTATCCACAAAACAGCCTGGCTTGATTTAGACCACCTTCATCAATCACTCGCCTCACCCAAAAAGTCTAAATCTCACCGCTTTTTCGGTGAAACGATCCGGTCGTGATCTTGCTGATTCAATTCCGAAGAGGTTTTTGATACAGCTTCTTGAAATAATTCGGTCATTATTTATTCCTCAAAGCGCAGTTCGACGCCGGTGACTTTACGGACGAGATTATTCAAGATCAGGCCGGACAATCCCTTTTTCTCGCCGGTGGAGGGAAAGAGCGAAATCACCGGCAAAAAGCGCTGATTCAATGCCGTAATGCGGTCAATAAACGGCTCGGCGAGGCATTCTTCGATATAGACGATGCCCCAGTCGCCGGAAGCGTCGTCAATCAGGGCGTGCAGCCGCGCTTCAGCATCTTGCGGCGTCGCGGCGTAAAAGAATTGCGTGCCGAAATAGCGCAGCGCGTATAAAATATGTTCTTTGCCGATAAATGCGATGTTTGCCATAAAAAGACTACAACGAATTGGAGAAAACAGCGAATTGAAAAAACAAAAATTCGTTTCTTTCTCCAATTCGTTGTAGTTTTTCGTCAATCTATATACAATCGTTTAACGCGCTGCCGCAGGGCGTCCTGCGCGAAGCCGAAGACTTTTCCGGCGAGAATCATGCGCACGAGTTTCAATTCATGGTCGCGGGCAAGGTAATAGGCGACCACCGGCTCAAGTCCGGATGACAGGTATTTCGCCGAATGCAGGATTTCAATCAGATAATTCGCGCAGGCCACATCGAACAGCGGCAAAAAGGCGTCG
>CAZRSF010000067.1:0-34826 GCA_964602655.1 uncultured Candidatus Moduliflexus sp. | reverse complement strand
CAACACTCAAACGACATTACGCATCTATTAAAGATTAATGAATCAGTGTACTACTCCGCCAGAACTTCTTCGGCGCGTTCGCGCAAGAGTTTGACGCCGTCTTCAGGCGACAATTTGCCAAAGCGAATCGGCTGAATGACTTCCGGATTGAACACGGTATTGATCAATTCAGCGTGCATTTTCGGGTCTGGCGCAGGCAGCGGGCTGTTATCAGCGCCTACGCGCGCCATATACGCAAACATTTCTTTCTGCGCAGGCGACAAGAGCGGTTCCAATTCTTTGGCGACGACCGAAGAAATCGGCACGCCGCGTTCAGCCAATAAGACTTTGTTGGCTTCAATCGAATTGGTGAGATAGCTGATAAACATCGCGGCTTCTTTGGGGTGTTTGGAATGTGCGGTGATCGAGAAAAATTGGCTCGGTTTCACATAGTTGCTTGCTGCGCCATCAGCAGTCATGCGAGGCAGATGCATCAACACGAAATTACGGTTTTCGCCAGCGGCTTTCCAGACGGCAATAATCTGGTTGCTCCAGATATACTGCATCGCGCCGTTGCCTTTGACCATCGGTTCGGCTTCGATGCCCTGTTTGATCAACTCGATTTCTTCGGCCATGCTCGGAATGGCTTCGGCTTCCTGAAGCCGCATGACCATCTTCAGATAATCAATAAACGGCTGGTCGTCGGTGTAGCCCAAGGATTTGCCATCTTTGGAATACGACCATTGCCCTAAGCTCAAATAGAGCGATTTCCAGTTCTGCTCGTTCGTTAACTGCGCGCCCATGCCGAAATAGCCTAATTTTTCATGCAATGACATCAAAATGCCTTCGAATTCTTTCCATGTCCAATTCTGTTTCGGCAATTCGATCCCGGCTTTTTTGAACGCATCTACATCGAGGGCAAGGCATTGCGAGTTACTGCCAGCGTTAATGGCATACAATTTTTCATTGATGCGACCACCGGCAAGCACGTTATCCGCGACATTCGTCAGATCAAGCGTTCCATCTTTCACGAAATCATCTAACGGGACAATCAGGTTTTTGCCAGCCCATTCATCAATTCTGGCATAGTCTTGCTGCATGATATCCGGCAAGTTGCCGCCAGCGGCCTGGGTTGAAACTTTTGTCCAGTAATCGTTCCAGTTAGCGAATTCGTACACAATTTTAATGTTCGGATGTTCTTGCTGGAACATTTCGATCACTTTGATGGTGCGATCATGCCGGTCTTGCGATCCCCACCAAGTGAAACCCAATTCGATCTGATCCTCTGCGATGGCCATAAACGCCCACAAGCCGATTCCTAATACGACAAGCATACATCCTATCAATTTTTTCATACAGACGCTCCTTGTAAATGATGGTTCATGTGCTCGAATTTCCCGACACCCTCACCGTGTAAAATGGTTTTCTTTTTGTCAACATTTTTCCGTAAAGAAATGTCTTTTTACAGAAAAGTGCTTCATGCTTTCTGTAAAAAAGACATTTCTTACATCCGGCATACATTTTTTCCTTGCCTTTTTTATTCTTTTTAGAAGAATGTACTGGAATGCTTACATCAACAACACGATGATTTTTGGGAATGTGACTCTATGGCTGACAACAGGCTTGCAAAACCGACATTAGAAGACATTGCGTCACATAGTGGCGTTTCCGTCGCGACTGTTTCACGGGTGATCAATCAAACCAACGCCGTCAGCAAAGACCTTGAAGAGCGGGTGAAACAGGCGATGGACGACTTAGGATTCGAGCCGAAACGCCCGAAACCGAGGACAAAACCGTTCATGATCGCGTTTATCACGCCGGAACTTTTGAATCCCGGCTTGACGGAAGTGACGACCGGCGCGCACGACGAAGCCGACCGAACCGGTATGTGTCTGGCGATTCTTGAGGTGACGGAAAAACCAGGACGCCAACAGCATAATCTACAAATGCTCGAACACGTGCCGTTTGACGGGGTCATTCTGTTTCATAGCAGCATCACGCCGGAGGAAGTGATGCAAATGAACAAACACCGTCCGCTTCCCATTGTCGTGTTAGGACGTTCCATCAATTCCCCTACCGTGCATTACATTAATACTGACCGCGAAAACGGCATGTATCAGGCGGCAAAATATCTGATCAGCTTGAATCACAAACGCATCGCCTTTCTCTCCGGCCCGCCGGAATGGGAACTGTCGAAAGTCCGCTTGCGCGGCATCGAACGGGCGCTCGCCGAAGCCGATTTGCCGCTCGATCCGAAACTCCATCGCTGGGGCTATCCGACCATTGATTGGGGCTTTCAAGTCGCAAACAGCGTCTTAAGTCTGCCGCCGGAAAAACGCCCCACCGCGATTATTGCATTCAATGATCTGATGGCTATCGGGGCGATTCACGCGATTCGCACGCTCGGCCTTTCTGTCCCGGAAGACGTGTCGGTCGTCGGGTTCGATAATATTTATCTGACCCCCCACACGAATCCGCCGCTGACGACAGTCGCCCAACCGCTCTATCAGGTCGGACAATTAGCGATTCAAAAAATTTACGGTATCTTCAATGGGTCGAACCTCGAACAAGGCGGTTTCACCCTGTTAGAATGCCCATTAGTCGTGCGAGAATCCACCGCGCTGTGTAAAGAAACCGTTTGAGAACGCTTGCCATCAACCCTGCCAAGGGGGGCAACCCCCTGGCAGGGTTTCAGCAAGCTGCCCGGCGGCTTTGAGATGAACGGTATACGCGGCCAATGCGCGTTGATTGTGATGTCGGATGACTCGCTCGACCTGCTCCATATCGCGGTCGCGCAAGGCGTAAAATAATTCCCAGTGATCTTTCTGCGCCAAATCAATGCGGTGAATAAAGACATCTTTCACATAATAGAGACGCAGACGATCCCATTGATCCAACACGTTCTCCATTAAATTCCTGACTAACACCGTTCCGGCTCGCTCGCAAATCCAATCATGCAGATGTTCGTTTTCCCGCGACCATTGTTCGACATTCTCGTGAAATTCATCCATCCGGCGCAGCATGTGTTCCATCTCCTTCAGATCGGCAGGACTCATACGGACACACGCTGTCCGGCTGCTGATGACTTCCAATGCCTCTAACAATTGAAAAATTTCAGAAATCCGTTCTGGCCGAATTTCGGTCACACGCGGCCCGTCATGCAGTTCCATTTCGACAAGCCCTTTGGATTGAAGCTGCGGCAACGCCTCGCGGATCGGAATCTGGCTGACGCCAAGTTGGGCTGCCAGATCATCGGTGACAATCCGAGTGTTCGGCGCAAAACCTCCATGTAAAATCTCCTGACGGACATGTTCGTATACCATGTCTTTTTGGCTTTTAACTGTTGATGATGGGCGCATAAATGATAGAATAGTGTTCTCTTGCTTTATCCTATCTATTCGCCGCTATCATCAGAACCAGAGTCGTCAGAACCAGCTTCGTCGGAGCCAGAATCGTCATCACTAACGTCTTCATCGCTGACATCGTCATCACTAAGGTCTTCGTCGCTGACATCCTCTTCGCGGGTATCTTCCGCGTCATCGCCTTCAGCATCTTCTTCGCTGGTATCTTCCGTGTCATCGCCTTCAGCATCTTCTTCGCCGTCGTCTTCTGCGTCATCGGCATCCATCGTCGGATTGCCTTCATCATCAAGATCGAACACCGCGTCGCCATCTTCCGGCAGAGCGACATCCTCGTAGTCGTGCTCAGTATCGCCTTCCTCGTCAGAAGTAATAATTTCCATGTCGAATGGCTCTTGTTCAGGATCGTCGCTGCTCAGGATGAACTGGCCGTCTTCATTTTCCCCAACCGTGAAACTGTACCCATCATGCAGCGTCAAATCGGTAATGACATACATTTCATCCGCGCCTTCATCATCATCCATCGCGACTGTGATTGTTGGTTTGCTTCCTTCAGCGGGCGTAAAGACGAACGTCTGTTCGGTGATCTGGAACACGTTCTGGTTGTCCGCCGAGGTGTCAATATCGCTGACGTTATACACCATCCCAGGCCGGGTGAAGGTGACATCAACCGGTTTTTTCGGTTGCTCCGGCAGGCCGACGATGCTGAATTCATAATCGCCATTTGCGGGCAATTGTGCGTAGCAGCCCGGAACGCCGCGCAGCGCCATTAGGAACGCGCCGGGAATCTGGCTGTCAATTTTGTTATTCACGCTGCGGAGCTGTTTGCCCGTTTTTTTGTCCTTGATAACCAACCCATCACAATCGGCGTCGGTATAAACCAGTGTAACTTCCTGGGCGGCAGGCGTTTGCGGCGCAGGCTTTGACTCTGGCTTTTGCGGTGTTGATTGCGGCGTTTTCCCGGCAAGACAGCCTTGCAATTGATTCACAGGTTTCGGGTTATCGCAGAACGGGCAAATCAACGGTTCATAGCGCCAATCGAGGCGCGTCAAATCCATCGAGCCGGAGTTCCCTGTCCAGGGGCTTGCTTTTTCAGAAGGATTCAACGCTGCGCCTGCGTAACTCCATGTGTCTGCGTTCAGGTCAACTTCCACATAATTGCCGGCGCCGGGATAGTTATTGTCATACACGTAAATCCGATACGTTCCTTTGCCGAGGTCTTCGACGGCAAACGGCGTGATCGCGTGGCCGCCGTTCGCGCCGTAAATGCCGAGCGTGTAGATTTCATTCGGCGTTTTCATCGCCTTTGTCAGCGTATCCACGATTTCTTTCAGGCTTAGATCTTGGGTTCTCGCGGTTTTTGACGCCACCGGCTCGATCCCTTGCGTCACGAAATAGGTGGAGATCGCCCGCATGACCTGCTCGTTCGAGGCGTCGAGGTCAAAGGCAGTTGATGCGCCATAATCCTGCGCATTCTCCGCGCCCGCAAAAAAGGCGGTGCTCAGAGCAGCCATCCCTTCGCAGTGGCCGCCTGCCATTGATTTATTCATGGCGGCGATCCAGGTCTTCGCGGCGGGCGTCGGCTCGCATTTGCCGTCTTTGACGCGCGCGCAGACCTGATCTCCGAACAGACACCGAGCATCATCCGCCGTCAAATCGCCTTGCGGGTTTTCGCCGCCGCCCCAGTTTTGGAATTGAAAACCGTGCGGCTTCGGGCGGAATTCCGTATCGGCAGCCACCTTGCCCTCTGTGCCGGGTTCGACGTTCGCAGCAGACAGCGGCGAGGCAACCAACAATCCAAGCATGACAACACTTCCGAATATCCCTCTCCATCTATTTGACATAATTGATTCTCCGTAATTATTTAGGAGTGTCAAAGCCAGCTTTGGCACTCCTGAGACCTAAAATTACGATTCTCCTTAAATGCGTTTTGTGTTTGATTATCACACCAACGTGCGGTTAAAACAACTATATTCTTCAGGTGCGTCGAAACGTCGTTTCATCAAATCTATGGTCGTTTTTGCCGCAATTTGGTATAATACGCCGAACGATTCGGCGGTAAAATTATTGAAATACAAATCGGACGCGCCAATTAGTGTTTCTGCAAAGTGTGTTTGACGGATGCACCTGTACCGCCGACGTCCCCGTCGGCCTCTATTGGCATCGCCGACGAGGACGTCTGCGGTACGAACTCATCAGGCAAACCTTGCAAAAGCACTAGCGCCTAATACGCAATCCTTATAGGCTGCTGATCTTTGACTCGTTTTTCGCCGAGCGACGTGCCGCAGCGGACGCAGCGGTAATCGTACAAATCACCGTCCGGCAGCACTAAAAGCAGGCGTTCGCGTACTGGCATGGACTGGCGGCATTTCGGACAGAATAATTCGCTTGCGGCAAAATCTTTATATTGCGCGTCTCTCTGCTGAGATGGATTCATAAAGAAAAGACCACGAAACACACAAAATACACGAAAAACATCATGTTTGGTTGTTTTTCGTGTATTTTGTGTGTTTCGTGGTGGCTTTACCCTTCGTAACGCAACTTCGGTTTTCGGGCGGCAGTCGCTTCGTCTAAGCGTCGGACTTTCGCGATATGCGGCGCGGTTTTGAGCAACTCCGGCGCGGTTTTCGCTTCGTCGGCAATCGCTCGCATCGCGGCGATAAATTCGTCGAGCGTCTCCTTGCTTTCGGTTTCGGTCGGTTCGATCATCAACGCGCCATGCACGATCAGCGGAAAATAAATCGTCGGCGGATGATAGCCGTAATCCATCAGGCGTTTCGCGATGTCCAGCGTCGTCGCGCCGGTTTCGTTCTGGATTTTATCGGAAAAGACGCATTCGTGCTTGCAGACGCCTTGATACGGCAGATGATACAGGTCTTGCAGTCGCGCCTTGATGTAATTGGCGTTCAAGACGGCAGTTTCCGATACCTCTTTCAAGCCCGCCGCGCCCATCGTCAGGATGTAGGCATACGCCCGAACGAGAATACCGAAATTGCCGAAAAAGGCGCGGACTTTCCCGATAGAATGCGGCAAGTCGTGATTCAGATAAAAGAGTTCTTTTTCCGTGTCATATTCCGGCATCGGCGTCGGCAAAAACGGCGCGAGGGCTTGCGTGACCAGCACCGGTCCCGAACCCGGGCCGCCGCCGCCATGCGGCGTGGAAAAGGTTTTATGCAGATTGAAATGCATCACATCAATCCCCATATCGCCCGGACGCACTTTGCCCAACAGCGCGTTCAAATTCGCGCCGTCGCCATAGACAAAGCCGCCCTTGTTGTGGACGATCTGCGCGATTTCGCAGAGATGCGTTTCGAACAGGCCGAGCGTGTTCGGGTTCGTGATCATAATCGCCGCCACGTCTTCATCCATCGCCGCCGCGACCGCCGCCGGGTCAAGGCAGCCGTCAGCGCCGGACGCCACCGGCACGGTCTCATAGCCGGACAACGTGCAGCTTGCCGGATTCGTGCCGTGCGCGGAGTCGGGAATCAAGACCTTTTTGCGTGGATTGCCTTGCTGTTCAAGCGCGGCGCGGATGATCATCATGCCGGTCAATTCGCCGTGCGCTCCGGCGGCAGGCTGCAAGGTCGCCCGCGCAAACCCGCCGATTTCGCAGAGATATTGCTCCAACTCCCACATCAAACAGATCGCCCCTTGCGCCAATTTATGCGGCGCGTGGGGATGCAGCCGGGCGAAGCCTTCCAGCGCGGCGGCGTCTTCGTTCATTTTCGGATTGTACTTCATGGTGCAGGAACCGAGCGGAAAAAAGCCGCTGTCAATGCTGTAATTCCATTGCGACAGGCGCGTGAAATGCCGCACGACGTCCACTTCGCTCAGTTCGGGAAAGCCCGCGATGTCGTCTCGCAGGAACGCCGTCGGAATGGCATCTTCCGGGCGCGTCTCCGGCACGTCGCAGGCCGGGAGTTCGACGCCGCGCCGTCCTGCTGCGCCGCGCTCGAATAATAACGGCTCATTGAATATCAAGCCGGATGTGCCAACAATTGGTTGTTTCATGATAAAATATTTACCATACCCACCCCTTCCCCCTCCCAGGAGGGGAAGCAGAGGTTGCGCCATTGCGCCAATTCCCCTCTTGGGAGGGGGAAGGGGTGGGTGCTAAATAGTTACAAAAAATCACGCAATTTCGTGTAGCAAGCGGACAAGGCGATCAATGTCATCTTTCCGATGTTGTTCGGTGACGCAGAGCAGCATGGCGTGGCCGAATTGCGGATAATATGGTGTCAGGTTTACGCCGCCGATCAGTTTATGGTCTAACAGGCGATGGGTGATGTCGTCCGCAGAAATCGGCGTTTTGACCGCAAATTCATTAAATGTCGGGCGCGTGAACAGCAATTCGTAGCCCGGCAGTTTCGCGATTTCGCGTTTGGCATATTCGGCGTTGCTGAAATTCTGCCGCGCCAATTCCTTCAAGCCCTGCCTGCCAAGCAAACTCAGGTGAATCGTGGCGGCGAGGGCGCACAATGCCTCATTCGAGCAGATATTCGAGGTTGCTTTTTCGCGTTTGATGTGCTGTTCCCGCGTCGAAAGCGTCAGAACGAAGCCGCGTTTTCCATCAAGATCGGTCGTTTCGCCGACAAGACGGCCTGGCATTTTGCGAATGATTTTGCCTTTCGGATCGCTTTTGATCGCAAAAAAGCCGATATACGGCCCGCCATAGCTGATCTGATTGCCGAACGCCTGCGCTTCGCCGACAACAATATCCGCGCCGAACTGACCTGGTGACGCAAGCAACCCCAGCGACACCGGTTCGGCGACCGCGACGATCAGCAATGCGCCACGTTCATGCGCGACGGCGGCGATGGCGGCGAGGTCTTCGATGCCGCCGAAAAAATTCGGCGATTGCACGACAACGCAGGCGGTTCGCTCCGAAATCTGCGCTCGCAGCGCGGCCAGATCAAAACTGCCGTCGGCGGCGAGGCCGATCTCTTTCAAGGAAATATCGGTTTGTTTGGTGTAGGTCTTGACGACTTGACAATAATCGGGATGCAGCGAGGTCGCTATCAGCGCTTCCGACCGGTCGTTGACGCGCTGCGCCATCAGAATCGCTTCCGCCACCGCCGACGCGCCGTCGTACATCGAGGCGTTCGCCGCGTCCATGCCAGTCAACTGGCAGATCAACGTTTGAAATTCGAAAATCGCTTGCAGCGTCCCCTGCGCGATTTCCGGCTGATACGGCGTGTAGGCGGTCGCAAATTCGCCGCGAGAAATCAGATGTTTCACCGCCGCCGGGACAAAATGATTGTACGCGCCCGCGCCTAAAAACGATACATATTCGTCCGCCGAACCGTTCAGGCGGCTCAGGCTGCGCAGATGACGCATCACGTCCGGCTCGGCCATCGGCGCCGGCAGTTGCAAATCGCGGTCGAGCGCGACCGAGGCAGGAATATCGGCAAACAGGTCGTCAACGGACGAGACGCCGATTGCCGCCAGCATCTCCTGACGTTCTTGTTCTGTATTCGGAATATAACGCATAATTATTCTCGTTTAGCTCCACGTACCCTCAAACAGCCATGTTTGACGACATACGAGAAAAACTGGTCGGCGAACAAGGCTGTTCGCCGGTACAGCAAAATAATTACTTCAAGACTGGTTGATAATGCGCTTCGGAAAATTCTATAGACACCTGCCGATGGGAGGCGGTTTCTGTCAAGAGGGAAACAAGAAAATTTGATGGAGAATCGGCTACATCCCAATCGCTTTCAGCGCGCCGGCGGCCAGGCCTTTGGCAAAGTTTTCGATGAGGCTTGACGCGCCTTTTCCTAAGAAATCGCGCATTTTTTGGGCGGCGTCATTCATCTCTTTGCATTCCTCTTTGGTGAAAATGCCGTCCATTTCCTGCGAGCAAAGCCACTGTTCGAAATCTACGGAATCGCGAGTGATGGCGCGGATTTTATCCGCCCACCACCAGAGAAACGCTTCTTGCGTGATTTTCCAGGAATTTTCGCCGGTTTTTACAATCACGCCCGCTTCCTTCAATATCCGTAATTCCGCGCTGTAATCGCCGATGCTTTCCGCGAATTTGCGCCAATCGAACTGGCGCTCTCCGACCATGCCGTTGATCTGGGACATGGCGATAATCGTAATCACTTTGCGCTCCGCCATCGCCCACGTATTCCAGGTGTCGGCAAAATGCGGCTGGCTTTGGCGGCTGAGTTCTTCCGCCGCGCATTGATAGCGTTCCGCCCCTTTCGTCCCTTCTTCATGCAGTTCCCAGAGGATCGCCGCCGCCGTTTGCAGCAAATACGGATGCAGGCCGGAGGTTTGCGTGATGAATTTCCGATCCAGCGAGCCGAAGCGTTCTCCGGCGACGTTGATCATGGCGTTGGCGTGGGTTTCCGGCAGCGGCCCTAAACGAAATTCGGTGAAGACGTTAAAATAGGGCGAACCGTGCGGATTGATGGCTTGCGTTTCTTGATTCAGCCGCTCTAACGAACGCCGCGACGCGATCACCATCGTAAATCCGGCACAGCGCGACGCCAATGAACGGAGTCCGCCGTAGAATTCGGTTTTATTGAGCACCGGATGTGTCAAAATCGCGTCGAATTCATCCAACACCAGCACAAACAGCCAGCCTTGCTGCCCTAACACCGTGAACAATTGTTCTAATGTAAACGTGCCGAACTGATTGCTTTCCGCCGTCATATAGGCTTTGAAAATCGGCGTCGGATCAAGATTGTTCTCTTCTTCTAACGAACGTTTGATTGCCAACGCCGCGCTTCCGGCTTCGATGCGTCGCACAGGTTTTTCCGCGCCCTGGTTTTGTTTATGCAGAACCGCAAACCGGCGCGTCAGCGGTCGTAACACATGTTTCCAAAAGGCGGCTTGGTCGAAGCTTTGCCCCAACATCTGCGAATCAATGTAGGAAAAAATGCTGTGGTCGAGTTTATTCCCGACGATTTTATGCCGCGACGATTTGTCGAGGAGATAGTTCAGAAAGGACGTTTTGCCGATATGCGGCTGGCCGATCAACGCGGTGGCCTGACCAGTGACAAGGCGGCCTAACAACCGGCGCATTTCTTCGTGGCGATCAATAAATTCTTCTGGCCGCAACGCGCGGCCATACACAAACGGGCAAATTTCCATGCGGAGATGACAAACAGCGCCACATAGCGATCACGGTTCCGACAGCGCTACGCAGTATGCTTTATAACATCAGTTAATTGGTTTGCGAAATTCGATTCGAGAAAGCTTGCCAATATTAACTAACGTTAATATGAAAGTCAACGCAAAAATTGCGACGGAAAGAGAATTCTCTGAATTCCACACCGACAGCATTATTCATGGCGCTCGCACAACCTACTTGACAAATCTTGCGCCAGCCTTTTGGTTGGGCAGAATGGTTGAATGGATGAAAAAATTTCGATGTTGTTTGGGGGTGGCGCTTGTCGGGCTGCTTGCCGGATGCGCCCCATCGTCGCACGATGCGACGGTTCCGGCGGCCATGCCGGTGGTATCGCGCATTCAGGCGCGTCCTGAATATGTGAATCCCGGCGCGGTAGTGGTGCTGGATATTTACTTTGCGGATACGCCCGGCGATTTGAATGGGGGAACGCTGGTGGTGGCTGATTCTCAGGGGAATTCCTATCGCAAACGGCTATCGCATTCCGAGATCGTCGCCGAGTTTTTACATGCCTCTATCGCCCTCAGCCCGCTAGTGTCATCAGGCAATCTGCTATTGCAGGTCATGCTCTTCGATTCGCGCGGCAATCCGAGTAATACCGAATATGTGGCCGTGAACGTGCTGTAACGTTCATATTTGCCAGCTATGGGGCATGGCGTCTGCGGCTCCTATCGGGAGGGTGATGATAAACCGGGAGCCTTTCCCCAACTCGGATTCCACGCTCATCGTGCCGTTATGATGTTCGGTAATGATAAAATACGAGACGGATAATCCTAACCCTGTCCCTAAACCGACATCTTTTGTCGTAAAAAACGGCTCGAACACGCGTTTTCTGACCTGCTCGGTCATGCCGGGTCCGTTATCTTCCACTTCGATCCGCGCCATGTCGCCATCGCGTTTCGTGCGCAAAACGATCGTCGGTTCTTCTGGCTGCTGGTCTTGTTCCTCAACCGCTTGCGCCGCATTCATCAATAAATTCAAGATGACTTGCTGAATTTGCGCGCCTTCGCATCGGACTTTCGGCAATGTGGCGTCGAATTCCCTGAGAATTCGAAAATTTTTGAGATGATACGCGAATTTGATGTTATACGCATGTGAGGCGAATTCAACCGCTTTTTCAATCAGTTCATGCAAATCACTGGGGACGGCCTGGGAACTTCGTTTTCGGCTGAAACTCAACATACTCGCGACAATGTCCCCGGCGCGTTCTCCGGAGCTGCGAATCAATTCCAACATTTTGATAATATCGCGTTTCAACATGAATTCGCGAATCGCGTCCATATTGGTGCCGGATTCCAGCGCCGCGATGGTATTGGCTGGAAAATGCCGGGTCAAGCGCGTGAGGATCACCTGCGCATTTTGCAGAATACCGGCAATCGGATTATTCAGTTCATGCGCCATGCCCGCCGCTAAATTCCCTAACGACACCATTTTTTCGGATTGTACCATCACCTCTTCCATCCGCACTTGCTCCGTGACATCGTCAATCCGAATGACCGCCCCTTCCACGCCATCGGACACCAGCGGATAGACCATGATATTGAAATAGTGCGTTTCCCCTTGAATCAAATTCAGCACGTTTTCTTTTTTATAGGGGGATTGTTGAAGGATCGCATCCCGCACTTTTTCTAAAAATGGCGCGAACTCAGGAAAGACGTGATGTAAAAATTGCCCTTGCACCTCCTGCGCCGAACGTTTCGTCACCCGTTCCGCTTCAAGATTCCAATGCGTCACGCGCCCGTCAAGGTCAATGCCTAACAAAATGGAGGGCATGGAATCAATGATATTTTTCATGAAGTTTCGCAGGCGAGCCATCTCGTCTTCCGTTCTGCGATGGTCAAACGCAATGCCGATGCTCGCGCCCAGGCCTTCGAAGAAGCGAATACGTTCTGCCGAAAACATGCCTTTCCGAACATCGTTCAATTGCAGCAGGCCGATGATGCGCTGCCCGGAGCGGAGCGGAATCAGCGCCACCGATTCGTAGCCTTCGCGATTGCAGCGATTTCCGGCGCACGCCTGCTGGTCGGCCTCAGAGGTTGACGCGAATAATTCGGTCGCGCTATTTGTCCAGAAGCTTCCGGCGGCGGTAAAAAACGGAAACGCCGGATTCGCGCGGCCACGCAACACATTGCCGCACATACATTCGAGCGCAGGCTGGTCGCTGCTGTCGCAGATCGCATTTCCATCAGCGTCGCGCGCGCACAGATACCGTTCGGCCTCGACGAATTCAGGCGGGAATCCGAACGTTTCGTAGTAGGGAAAATCTTCTCCGTCTTTCAGGCGAATCCCGATGGCCTCAACCCCGGTAAATGCTTTGACGAGCAGGAGAATCTCTCGAATGATATTGATTTGGTGATCAGAACGATTCAACAGGTCTAAAATTTGCGTGGTCAGGCGTTCATGCTGCTCCGCCTCTTTACGCGGGGTAATTTCTCTGGAAATGCCGAACGTTCCGACAATGCTGCCCTGTTCGTCATATAACGGCAGTTTCGTTGTCGAAACCCAGGTCACGCGCCCGTTGGGCCAAACCTCGTGCTCTTCGTGTCCGATAAAAAACTGCCCCGTCGCCATAATCCGCTGTTCGTCATCGAACGCTTTTTGGGCATGTTCCGGCGAAAAAATATCGAAATCCGTTTTTCCGATGATCGATTCCTGACTTTCTGATAACGTTCGCTGCGCAACGGCGTTATTGACGCGGATGAAGCGGCTTTCACGGTCTTTGAAATAGATGAAATCGGGGCTATGTTCCATCAGCATTCGCAATAAATAGCGTTCGCGCGCTAAGGCGTCTTCGATCTGTTTTCGTTCCGTCAGATCGACCACCGTTATCAGCGCTCGCGCCCAACTCTGCTCATATCCCGGCGCAATCGCCATTTTTATGCGAATGTACAACATTTTTCCCGAAAATGCCGTATTCGTCGTTTCCAGCGTAAACTCTTTCGCGCCCCGCCATATCGCAAAGATTTGCTGCGTTAGCGCGGCATAGGCTTCCTCGGTCCAGACGCCCCAAAACCGCTCGTAGAGTTCGTCTTTCGTCTGAGCCTCGTAGAGTTTCAGCGCCGCTTGATTGAGATCGCGAATGCGTACCAACCCAACGCCCTCGCGAATTTTTTCGGGGCGTTCATAAAAATATCGCTCGATATCGGGAGTCTCTTGCTCGCTGGTGTCGTCGAGAAAGCGTTTTAACCGGGAAAGGTCCAATTCCCACAGGGGGATCGGGGAGTTTTCGAAGAGCGCGTGATACCGCTCTTCACTTTCTCGCAGAGCATGTTCAGCCTGTTTGATGGCGGTAATATCCGTAAAGACGCCTAATGCGCCTTGATATGCGCCGTGTTCGTTATAGAGGGGACTTCCGGACAGAATCACCCGAACGCGGTCTCCATTTTTCTTCACTAACCGCGTTTCATATTTTCCAGCGTTTCCCTTTCGACGTTCGGCTAATTGGCCGTTATGAAGCGTGTCCTCTTCCGAGTCCAATATCATCGTCGAATCAGCCCCAAGCAATTCGTGTTCCTGATAGCCGATCATCTCGCAAAATTTCGAATTCACAAAGGTAAATCGTCGTTGTTCATCAATTGACGCCAGCCCCTCATTCATGGCGTTGACTAAGAATTCATACCGGGACTTGCTGATCTGAAGAGCGAGTTCAGCATTCTTACGCTCCGTCGCGTCGCGGATAATCGAAATGAAACCGGTAGGCGCGCCCGATTCATCAATCATTACGCTTGCAGAAATCTCACCGAAAAAGCGCTCTCCATTTTTTTTGACGATGCGATATTCGATATTATTCACGCGGCCTGTTTCAAGCAACTGCGGGATATATGACGTCGAATGCCGCACATCGTCCGACACCACGAACTGCTGTCCGTCTTTGCCGATCAGTTCGTCTTTCGTCCCTGATCCATATAATTCCAGCGCAGAATGATTGCATTCGACAATGATTCCTTCCAGATTACTGACCACGATGGCATTTGGCGAGCATTCGAAGACCTCTTTCAGCAGGGATTCGCTCCGTTTCAATCGAAAAATCGAACGCGTCCGCGCCAAAAATTCTCGCGGCGGCACTGTCCGAAGAATATACCCATCTGCGCCATCCTCATCATCCCCATCTTCCAGTTCCAAATCCGCGCGCTCTGCGATCAGCAAGACATAGGGCGTGGTCGGTTGAGTTTGGGCTTTTAAGCGGCGGCAGACTTCCGCGCTGTCAATATCCCGCAGATTCATCTGAAGAAAAACTAATGCGGACGGGCGTTCTTCCGCGAGACGCAGCCCTTCGATTCCAGACGAGGCTTCGGCAACGTCATACCCTGCGCTTCGCAACGGTGAGGCGAAATTCGAGAGAATCTCACTGGAATCGGCAATAATCACGATGGAAGGATGATATGACATAGTCCCAAGGTCTTCCTGACATGGGGGAGGAGCGGCGGCATCGTCAACGGCGCGCCTGCCGACGCTCCTGAGCCATAGTGTTCAGTAATGCGCTGATCTCCTCGATGGGGAGGATATAATCTACCGGTGCCGCTTTCAGCGCGGCATGCGGCATCGAAGACGCTTCTGCGGTGGATGGATCCTGGACGATTGCCAACCCGCCGACCGCCTTGATCATGTTCAATCCCTGGCTGCCGTCCGAATTCGCGCCGGTCAGAATCACGCCGATCACACGCGACCGATAGACCTCTGCCGCCGTAAAAAACAACTCGTCTATCGAAGGACGGGCATAATTCACTTTTTCCGTTGATGTCAGCGCGACGGTGCGGTCAGCTTCCACCAACAGATGATAATTCGGCGGCGCAATATAGACGACGCCTGCGCAAATCGGCGCTTTGTCAAGCGCTTCTTGCACCGGAAGTCGGCAGTGCGTATCCAGAAAGGTCACGAGAAAGTCATCGGAATGCGGATGCTGGTGCTGCACAATCATGACCGCCATGTCGAAATCCGCGGTCAACCGGGAAAGCAGTCTGCGCAAGGCGTCCAGCCCGCCGGTCGAGACGCCGATCACGACAGCTTCATAGCGTTTTTCTGTAGATTTTTTCATCAGACACGACATCCTCGAACGCCTGAGCATGGTCAGAAAATCGCAGCGTTTCTTTCGATCCGAGACAGAGTATGCCAAGCCGACACAAACTCTCATGGAACAACTTAATCACGCGGCTTTGCAACGTCTTATTGAAATAAATCAAGACATTGCGACAGAGGATCAAGTGCATTTCGCCGAACACGCCGTCGGTTTCCAAATTATGATTGGCAAAGACCATATTTTTTTTCAACGAACGATCAAGAATAATCGAATTATGGTGCGCCGTGTAATATTCGACAAACGATGTTTTCCCTCCGGCGCGTTGATAATTCAGGGTGTAATCCTTGATGTGTTCGATGGAATAGATGCCTTCTCGCGCTTTTTGCAGCACCATGTCGTTAAAATCGGTGGCGTAAATCTGCGTCCGGTCATATAAGCCCTCTTCTTTCAGCAAAATCGCCATCGAATACGCCTCTTCTCCCGTCGAACAGCCGGCGTGCCAGACTTTGATAAACGGATACGTTTTGAGAATCGGAATCACGTCCTTCCGCAGGGCGGCATAAAACGACGGATCACGAAACATTTCGGTCACATTGATTGACAGGTCAAGCAGCAGGCGCTCGAAAAATTCGATGTCATACAAAATTCGATGCTGCATCTCCGCCAATGTCGCGATTCCCGCCAGGTTTTTCCGGTGCATGACGCGTCGTTTGACCGATGCGCGGGCGTAATCGCGAAAATCATAGCCGTATTTAAGATGAACCGCTTCCAGCAGCAACTGAATTTCGATATTTTCGGTATCCACGTCGCGCGTGTCGGCAGGCGCGTCTTCAGGCGTTTTCTGGGTATCGCGCAGAGAAAACATCAAGCCTCCTTATCTACAATGATTTTTTTAGAAGGGATTATGATTTTCACAACCAATCTTGCCGAATCGCGGTTTTGTCAATGGATTTTCATGAAAAATAGAGGATCGTCTTGACATTCTCTCCTTTGCGCCACAGAAAGTTCCGCATGGACATGATTGCTCTTCAAGGAGTACGGGTGCATAACCTGAAAAATATTTCGCTGGAGATTCCGCGCAATCGCCTGATCGTGATTACCGGCGTCAGCGGCTCTGGCAAGTCGAGCCTCGCCTTCGACACGATTTACGCCGAGGGGCAGCGACGCTACGTGGAATCGCTGTCGGCGTATGCCCGCCAATTTTTGGAGCGCATGGATAAGCCCGATGTGGACAGCATTTCCGGCATTCCGCCCGCCATCGCCATCGAGCAGAAAAACCGCGTCCGCAACGCCCGCTCCACCGTCGGCACGACGACCGAAATTGACGATTATCTGCGCCTGCTGTTCGCCCGCATCGGGACGACTTACTGCGAACGCTGCCGCCAGCCCGTGCAGAAAGATTCTATCGCCTCGATTCTCGAATTCGTGTTCGGTTTGTCGGAAGGAACGCGCTTTCTGGTCGCGTTTCCAATTACCACCCCCAACCCTCTCCTGAATCAGGAGGGGGCAGGGAGTGGTTTTGATCTGCTGATCAAAAAAGGCTTTCAACGCATCTTAATCGGCGACGACATCCACGAACTCCCCTCCTCGGAGGGGTTGGGGGTGGGTGTGAAGGACAGGCAATCTCTCAACGTTCACCCCACCCCTTCCCCCTCCCAGGAGGGGCATCTTGCCGACGCGCTGGTCGTCGTGGATCGTCTGATGCTGAAAGAGGCGGATCGCCAGCGCATCGCGGACGCGCTCGAAACGGCCTATCAGGAAGGAAACGGTCGCCTTACGATCTGCGTCCTCGAAGAAGACGCCGAACAGGTGACAAAACCGTTGCGTTCGCTGTCGTTTCGCCGCTATCGTTTCAGCCGCGCCTTCGAATGCGCGAATTGCGGCATTCAGTACGCCGAGCCGGAACCGCGTATGTTTTCGTTCAACAATCCATTTGGCGCATGTCCCGAATGTCATGGCTTCGGCGACAAAATGACCTGGAATCTCGACCTGATTATTCCGAATTGGAAAAAAAGCATCCGCGATGGCGCGATTCTCCCCTGGAACACGCCGAAAAGCCGGGGCATTCTTCATCAATTAGAACGCATTGCGCCGAAATACGGCTTCACGCTTGACACGCCAGTCGAACAGTTCACGCCGCCGCAACGCGCCTTTCTGATCGAAGGCAACGCCGAATTCATCGGCATTCTGCCGTTTTTCGATATGCTGGAAACGCAGAAATATAAAATGCACGTGCGGGTGTTCATGAGCAAATTTCGCGGCTACGCGACCTGTCCGACGTGCAAAGGCTCGCGCCTAAAACCGGCGGCAGGCTTCGTGCGCGTCGGAGGCAAAACGATTTACGATGTCGCACGCATGACCGTCGCCGAAGCTCGCCGCTTTTTCGAGACGCTGCCGCTTTCCGATTTCGAGCGCGGCGTGGCGGAAAAACTGCTGGAAGAATTGCGGAATCGCCTGCAATACCTGCTCGATGTCGGGTTGGATTATCTGACGCTGAACCGGCTCTCGCGCACGTTAAGCGGCGGCGAAATGCAGCGGATTCATCTCGCGACCTCGCTCGGCACGTCGCTGGTCGGCTCGCTGTATGTGCTGGACGAACCGAGCGTCGGCCTGCATCCCCGCGATAACGCCCGGCTGATTGCGCTGCTGAAAACACTCAGAGACAAGGGGAATACGGTCATCGTCGTGGAGCATGACCTTGAGATGATGCAGGAAAGCGATTTTCTGATCGATCTTGGGCCGCAAGCGGGTGAACATGGCGGCGAACTCGTCTTTGCCGGAGCGACTCGCGAATTGCTCTCGCCGAACGGCGCGGCGTCGCTGACCGGGCAATATCTGCGCGGCGAGCGAACGATCCCGCTTCCGGCCTCACGCCGAGCGCCGACAGAAGCGTGTTTACGCATCGAAGGCGCGTCAGAGCATAATTTGAAAGGGATTGACGTGACCGTTCCGCTCGGCGTGTTCGTCTGCGTGACCGGCGTCTCCGGCTCTGGCAAAAGCACGTTGATTTCGGATATTCTTTATCCCGCACTGAAAGACGAACGCCGCCCCGGTAATGGCTTCGCCGCGCTGCATGGCCGCGAACAGATCGCGGACGCGATTCTGATTGATCAATCGCCGATTGGCCGGACGCCGCGCTCCAATCCGGTGACGTACATGAACGCCTTCGACGATATCCGCAAGCTGTTCGCGGCAACGCGCCTCGCGCAGATGCGCGGCTATAGCGCCGGGACGTTTTCGTTTAATGTCGCGGGCGGGCGCTGCGATGTCTGCGAAGGGAACGGGCAAATCGAAGTGGACATGCAATTTCTGGCGGATGTCTATTTGACCTGCGACACCTGCAACGGCAGGCGTTACAAGCGCGACGTGCTGGATGTGGTCTGGAATGGGCTGACGATTCACGATGCGCTGAATTTGACGGTAGATGAGGCGGTCGTCCGCTTCGAAGGCCAGCGCAGCCTGATCAATAGACTCAAGACGCTTCAGGCGGTCGGCCTCGGCTATCTGCGCCTCGGACAGCCTGCCACCACGCTTTCCGGCGGCGAAGCGCAACGCCTGAAACTCGCCGAACAGCTTGCCGACAAGCGCAAGCAGCGGACATTATATCTGTTCGACGAACCGACCACCGGCCTGCATCTTGCGGATATCGCGAACCTGCTCGACTGCTTTCGGCAATTGCTGGATCGCGGCCATTCCCTCATTGTCATCGAACACAACCTCGATGTCATCAAATGCGCCGATTATCTGATCGATCTCGGTCCCGACGGGGGAGATCGCGGCGGTCAACTTGTCGCCTGCGGTACGCCGGAAACGGTGGCGCAGGTCGCCGCCTCGCATACCGGACGGTATTTGCGGACAACGTTGTATTGAGCAGCAATTCTAATGTGATTAGAGATGTGAGCATGAATATTTAATATTGCATAAACCCCACCCCTGTCAGGGTTTTAAACCCTGACAGGGGTTATTAAAAATCAATGCTCGCATCTATAATTGTTATAAAAAATAAAGGAAGTATTTCATTCTTCGTCTGTATTTGCTGCGACATTCATGTCTCTACTGCGACAATCTTGTCGCAGTCGTTATTTCTCTTCTATTTAAGACGATCTCGCTAATAATTCTATCCTGGTGCGACAATTATGTCGCACGACTTAATGACGCTCACCAAAAAAAATTCTATATTCGTCGGATAAATCTCGTATTTTTTCAAAAAGATGGTGAACATATTCCGCTTATTACAGGCGCTCAACTCCATATAAATGAATTCAACTTTTACGTGATCTGTTTTGGATATGTTAATATGGCATGAAATATGCGTAACATAGATATGCTGAACCATCAACCAAAATTGCATTTTGATGGGTACTAACACACATAGCGAAAGAGACACACCGAATGCTATCCGATTTCAATAGCCGCGGTCTTGACAACTGTGCGCAGAACTAAGAAGAGAGGGATCATTCGCCCCCTCGCATTGGTTGGCGAAGGAAGTTCGCCGTTGTCAGGAATCGTGAGACCCCAGGACGGGTACTACCTCTGACAGGGTTTCATCATCAATGAAACCCCGTCAGGGGTAGGTTGAGACAGAACTCATATAGGAGCACTATATAGGTGTGAGCATTGATTTTTATGAAATCGTTTACAATGATTTTTTGAAAACGCCGAACAGTCAAGTTCGGCTTTTTTTGTATTATGGCCTAAACAATTTCAACTTGGCGGATGGGGAACATCATACAGATGACTCAGAACCCAAGTAAACAGGTAAAAAGGAGAAAAATATGAATTTTTTTAATGCCTTCTACTTGATTTTACCGCTTTTTTTGATTATTTCTCTTGGCTGGCTGCTCTTCAAACTAAACGTAGCAAGTGAACATTGGATTAAAGTCTTAAATGATTTTGCATTTTATGTCGGCCTACCGCTTTTATCATTCATCAACTTATACACGCTTGACCTTCATGCATCCAACCCTACCGTGCTGATGTCGAATTCAATCTTCATGACAGTGACGATTCTCCTTACGGTTTGGCTGACGTTCTTTTTTCGGATGCCTCGTAAAAGCGCTTGTGTTGTCATTCTCAGCACGCTCGGCAACATGGCGTATATGGGATATCCGATCAATGAAATGATCTTTGGGAAAAATGGGCTGAACATCGCAGTGATTATCTTCTCTGTCAGTACTTTTTCCTTCTTTACAGTAGGAATCATCGCGACCCAATGTCGTGCTGGAGATGCCATCAATTTCCGCGATATCCTGTCGCGCATCATTAAGATTCCAGCACTTTGGGCGGTCGTCTTTGGCGGAATCATGGGCTATTTTCACATTCCGCTTCCTGCCGTTTTCATTAGAACACTCAATATGCTGGCATCCGCCTCCTCTGCGGTTGTCTTGTTAGCATTAGGCGCATTTATGGCGACGTTATCGCTGAAAGGCCGCCTTGCAGAAATCGGACTGATCGTTCTTATCAAGCTTGCCGCGTTTCCATTCATGTTCTGTCTTTTTTCGCTTGTTTTTCCGATGGATCGGCTGCAATTTTCGGTATCCATGCTTCAGGCAGCCATGCCAGTCGGCGCCAGCGTGTTCACCATCGCCGATAGCATGGGCTTAGACAAAGAGGTTGCCGCCAGCGCGATCTTTGCAACGACCGTGTTGTCTATCTTTACGCTGCCCATACTCGTCGCGTTGCTGACGTAATACCAATTTGTGGTGAAAAAATCATATCGGGCCTGGGTGACACAGGCATTCTTGCTTGTGTTGGCAGGTAGGAATGCCTGAGTCACGCGTCTTGACATATATGATCTTTTTAAACACAATTAGTCTGATGGTTCATTAGCCCTGGCAGACGGGGTGAGACCCCAAGGGATGCTCTCGCGGGTTCAATCGTTCTGCATGATGCGATACGACAGCGTCAAGGCTGCAAATAGCCGATCTATCGAGAAGATATAGCAGGTGTTCAATGCGCCTTCGCCGAGCAGGAAGCCGAGGAGGCATTTCCAGCAGGGGATGTTGAGGGTGCTGCTGACGTAGATGATGACATCGGTGGGGATGACGGGGAAAAAGCTCCAGCCGACGATGATCGGGAATCCCTTCTCTGCCCCCCGACGGAGGAGACCTCGGCAGACAGCTTGTCGCGCATAGCACGCCGGAAACGGTGGCGCAGGTCGCCGCCTCGCATACCGGACGCTATTTGCAGGCGTATTTGAACGTTTCGTAGTCAGTATAGAGCGTTGCCCTATGCTGACTCCCCCTGCCTCATACTGGGAGAAGCGTTTTTTTGTACATCTCATTGAGTATTTGCGCAATCGCCGTATAGATCGCGGACAGGCCGCAGATAATCCCCTCGAATCCGGCCAGAACCTTCATTCCGGGACTCCCGATAGCATCTCCCAGCGCGAGTAACAAGAACAAGACCGTTAATGAGGCGAACACGAATTGTAAGGCGCGATTCAACTTCAGTGTACCGATAAACATGCCGAACGTAAAGATTCCCCACATCAGAAGATACGCCGCCATTGCGGCGTTCGACGCTTTTTCAGCCCAGCCCAACTTCGGCATCACCAGGAGTCCGACCAGAGTCAGCCAAAAAAAGCCATACGAGATAAAGGCCGTCATCCCAAACGTATTTTTCTTCTTCCACTCCATGATTCCGGCAATCACTTGAGCGATTCCCCCGTAGAAGATGCCCATTGCAAGAATCATCGCACTGAGTTCATACACCCCCGCGTTGTGCAGATTCAACAATACCGTTGTCATGCCGAACCCAAGTAATCCCAACGGAGCGGGATTGGCTGTCGTATCCTGAATGGCCACCTGTTTACATTCTTCCATTGACGTTCCCCCTCGTGTTACATTGTGTTTGAATTTGTTGTCGTGAAAAAAGTTACCAAAACTTCGCGGCGATTAGAAAATTATCCTTCAAAAAGTCAATAAAATTTGATGGCATGAGATTTCTTGCGTTTACTATTGCAGAATAATGACAATTGACTGAACGCAGAAGAGGCGCTTTCTTTCAGAAAGCGCCTCTTCAGACCTGGCAGGAGAAAACATTCTCGCGCTAAAATTTGAACGAATACGAAACCATCACGCCGTTGCGGATCGGATGGATGTCTATGCGCTCGACGACTTGCAGCAACTGTTCTTCTAATGTATCAATCTCTTTTTCCTTCTTTTGAGCGCGCCGTCCCAAAAAGTACGATGCGGTTTCGGAAGCCACGCCGGTGCCGAGCAAAATGATGCCAACGGTTTGCAAATTTTCCGAGGCATCAAGCGCGTCGTCGCGCGACTGCGCTTCTTTTGTCGGATTGCCCTTGTCATCAAATTCCTCAATATTGACCTGTTTGACGACTTCATTCGTTAATGAGGAGAGGCCGAACAAAAATCCGCCCGACAGTATGCTCCCGATGCCTAACCGCGAAAACGCGCTGGCAAGACTGCGCGACGTTCCCACGCTCTTTTTGGCTTGAGAAATATCGCTCCAGATCTGTTTCGCCGTCTCATTCTCTTGGAGATGCGGGGGAAGATACTCTGACGACGTTTGCCGTTCTGTGCCGAACTGTTCATTCATTGTCGCATAGAGCTTATCAATCTCGCGTTGTTCCGAACTGATTGACGCTGAATACAAGGTATAACCCAACAAGCCGACTCCGCCGAGTCCGACAATCCCCCAGCCGACTCCCCCCGCGACATCCAGCGCTTTTAACGCCGCGTCAATTTCCTCTTGATCGTCAGGCTCAGAGGAGATGCCTTCGACTTCATCGTAAATCGCAGACGTTCCGAAGACCACCCCCGCGCCAATCAATCCCGATGCCACAGCCACAGTCATTAAGGTATTGCGCGCGCCGCGTTTTCTATTCACGCTGGCTTCTTTCCGTTGAATCTTGCTGAAATAAATGTTCTTCTGCGCTTCTCGTTCTTTGTCAGAACTGCTTTGAGCGTACACGATACCTTCCGTGCTGAGCAACATCATATAGATGCTGACAATCATTGTCGCCACCCATTTTACTGTACGTTGTGTCAACATAAATTTTTTACGTAAGCCAATCACCCGCTCAACTTGCTGTCGCCTGCTCCTTCGCGCAACACGCTGTACGGAAACTGCTTGTTCCCTTTCATCCCCTTACGTTGATTGTTCTGTGAAAATACACGTTTTCCCCTTGCACGACATGCTCGCTTGTTTACTCGATTAAAAATCGTAAGATGCGTTTATTGCCGGTATCGGCGACATACACGATTGTCCCATCCGCGCTGATCGCGATACCGGACGGCTCGTCGAACTCGGTCGTCTTTTTTCCTTTTTTGCCCCAGGAGACGAGCAATTTGTTGCCATCGTTCGTATATTTTTTGATGCGATTGTTCCCGGCGTCGGCAATATAGACGATCAAGTCTTTATCCACAGCAATGCCACGCGGCGCATCGAAGTACACAGGTTTGTCTCCTTTGAGATGCGGCCATTTCGTTTTGAGCCATTCGCGATTAAAAAATTTCTGTACGCCATTGCCGCTGGTATCGGCAACATACAGATAGCCCAGCGCATCAACCGCCATGCCCCACGCATCTCTGAAATTGGCGAATTCTCCTGGAGACTTCCATTTTTCAATCATGTCTCCGCTGCGGTCGCACTTCATAATTTGTTGTTCGCTTTGATCGACCAAAAAGAGATTATCCGTCGCATCAATGCCGATCAACGCGCGTGAAGGGAACGGTTGTTCTTGAAACGAACAACTATCTACCGGATCGGTTCCTGCCCAATGCTCCCCGGCAGAGCCGTCAGACCGGTACACCGCAATTTTTCCGGCGATGCCCTTTTTCTCGGAAGCAAAAAAGACCCAGACATCTCCATTTGAGCGGGTCGCCATCGAATACGGAAACCAGGATGCACTGTCTTCTGCGATCTCAAAACGGTCGGAGACAAACATTCCACGCTCGTCGAATTTGAAGATTTTCTGAAGTTTTTCATCCAGGACATACACATTATTGCTGCCATCGAGCGCAATCTGTGTCGGGACTTTATACCCTCCGAACGACTTCGCCTGGTACGCATCCGTTTTTTTCCAGGCGTCGTCAGCAGCAGGCTTGCGCGTATGCCGGGCGTCAATCGGTTGCGCAATCGGCGGAATAAAGATCATTTCGCCTTCTCCGCTGACTCGGTTGAATAACGGCGTCTGCGTGAATTCCGACGCTTGCGGCACGACTTCTTTCAGATAATTGGCCAACTCCGTCGCCCGGATGATATAATCGCCATTCGTATCGGCCTCGCCGTCCAGTCCGCGCAACAGATAGTAGGTGAAAATTCCGTGACCGGAGCGTTCCGTGACCGGCTCGCCGGAACTCCCGGCCGTCATCACCTGCACGGTATCACGCTCAGTCAGGCGCAGCTCTTCTGCTAACGCTCCTCGCGCAGTCTTCGCATCCGGCGCGATTTCCTCTCCGCCTCTTTCAATGGTTAATGATCGCTGTTTTCCAGACGCGATGTCCGTTGTCCCGTTCTTCCCTCCTTCACGAAGGGCTGGACGAGCGTTATACACCGCCGGGTCAAGAAAGCCCGAATAACAGCCGTCAATAATATATAACACATGTTTGGCTTCGATGAAATCAGACAGATGGCGTAAATCTTCGAGCGACACAAAATTGGTCTCTTGCACGAAGCGGTCATAATTCTCGACCTGAATCGTTCCGCCGACGATATCCGCGCTTGGAATGCCATCATACGGCACGATAAACCCAACCTCATTTCCTTCAGGAAGCTGTCCGGTCGCGCCATGCCCGGCATAAAAAATCACCAGCCGGTCATCCCGTCCGAGTTCGCGAGGCAAATCTATAGACAACAGTTGAAGAATATTTTCACGGGTCGCCTGTTCGTTCAGCAGCGAAATCACTTCGAACCCCATCTGTTTGAATCTCGCGCTGACAGCCAATGCGTCGTTTACGGCATACTGAAGGTCAGGAATGCCATCGTTATCGTAATCAGAGATGCCAATGACGACGCCCCAGCTTTTCTGATAAAAGGTCGAATCCTGCAACAGCGCCTGCGCATGGCAGACCGCCGATAACGCTGATCCGACCATCAGAAGACAAAAAAATAACAATCTTCGCCTCATATTCTCCCCCCCATTTTTTGTATGGCGAAACGATGTTTCGTCATACAATGACGTATGCGATGAAGTTCATTACTGCGCCCGCATAAATTGAACGCGTCGGTTTTTCGCGCGTGCTTCTTCTGTCGTATCAGCAACAAGTGGCTTCTTCTCGCCATATCCTAACGCCACTAAACGCTCCTCCGTCACGCCGAATTCCGTTGCGAAAAACTGTTTGACCGACTCCGCTCGGCGTTCGGATAATTTTTGATTATATGTTTCCTTGCCGACATCGTCGGTATGGCCGATAATAATCATTGTCGTGCTGCCGAACTCCACTAATAACTTTCCATACAGCCGAAGCAGATCGAGCGATTCCGGCAAAATTTCCGCAGAGCCGCTTTTGAATTGAATGGACGCCGTTGTCGTCGGCAAATTTTTATCATCCACCAATTGATTCGCCACGCCGCGCTTTCCTTCTGTTTTTACTAATTCGGCAATATCAATCGGAGTCTCCACCGTTTGTTCGAATAATGTCTTTCGGATGTCTTCTTCCGTCATCGGCGCCGATTCTTGCTGCGCGCTGACAACCATCGCGTTCGACACCATTCCGAACGCTAATCCGATAGTCACAGCCATAATTTTCATCATCGTTGAAGTGTTCATAGTGTCCTCCCTGTTCACGTTGCGTGTGGGTCGAAATACGATTTCGACCTACATGGCATGGCATTTTACGACTACTGATGCTCGAAGCTCAGTTCATAAACACACCCATCGCACATATTGTCCATCTGCTGCCGAAGCACAGAAAACTTATCCCCCCCTTCTTGCCATGAAACGACTGATTGTTGAGCGACAGGCACGGTGATCAAGCGCTGCCTCCCATGGATCGTCGATACTTCGTTGATCAGGTCTGCCACTTTTTGGGCGTCTTCCTGCGAAAATTCAAGAATAATTGACTTCGCTCGACTCTTGGAATGCGTTTCCGCCAGTTGTTCTAACGCGAGGTTCGGTTCTCGCGAGACCAGCAGGTAGAGTCGTTCCGCGCCCGTCCGGTTATCCAACATAAACGATTTGTCTTGCTGCGGGATGTAATAGGTCGTTCCCGCCTGCACCGGATTGAAATTATTCAGCGTGTCTCCGCCCCAACTCTGCATCGGAAAGAGTTGAACCAGCGCATCGGAACTATCGCGCTGAAAGAGATAGATGGAACACGTTTCCGCCGGCGTAAAAATAATTTTATACTGATCGCCCGAATACAGAACCGTTCCATCTTGTAATGGCAGAAATTCCCCTCCCAGCGCCGAACGATAGACGTAATTCACCTCTACACGCAACGGAGTGTCAGTCTGATTCGACTCGGCCTGTTCTTTCGGTTGTTCCTGAATCACGCGTTGCTGCTCAATGGCCAGCGCTATTTCCTGCCCTGACGCAGAAAGCAAAAAAATACAGGATAAAACAGCGAATGTGCGGCAAGCTGATGTTTTGTTCATAACGGTGTTTTTCCTTACTTATTTCGCCATCACATAACTATAGATTTTACAAATCCGGCGGCGCTTATCATTTTGCGGATATGGCGCAGAAACGCCTTGAGGAATGTCTTCTCCCTGCCCAATCACCTCTTCGTCAATCATTACGCTCGATGAGAACGAATTCGACGCCAAAAGGAGTTGACGAAAATCATCACAGATGCGTTGCGCGCGAAACTGGGAGAGACGCTGGTTCAAGAAGCGTCGTTGTTCGATAGCTCCTGCCGGCACATCGTTTTCAACGCCGACAGTTAAGGCCGCGACCAATTTCGTTCCCTGTCTAAACGGCTGTTCATCTGTATAGCCGACCACTTTGGTTTTAATCGTGATTGTTTTATCAGGATAATCACGTCGCAGTTCCTGAATTTGAACGAGCATTTTTTCCGCAATTTGCCGGAGATAGTCACTACCTTGCTCTGATAATTCATATTTCCCCGCTTCGAATGAAAAATCGGATTCTAATTTACCTTTTGTAATCGTATCTATAATAGAACTGGTTTGCGTTGTAATCGCTAAATCAGTTTGAAGGATATCCGAAGAAATCTCCGCTCGCCCATTCTGAAGTTCCCCCGCATACTCCAAAATGCGATCTAATTCCGGCAGCATGTCTTTCAGGGGCGTATCGGCATCCTTCTCGATTTCCTCTTGAATCGCTTCTTTTGACTGTTCTGCCAATTTAGCGATGCGGTCAAGATAAAATTGTTTGAAGATGCCTTTAGATGCCTGCAAACTCAGCATCGCCGACTCATACGCTTCATTGAGTTTACGTAAGTTCAACTTTGTTTCCGCATTACTCGCTTCAGTTTGCGCCTGTTGAACCGCGCTGCCATATCGTCCCTCAACATCCAACGCGCTGGCAGTTTCTGCCTGGGTTTTGGCGTCTTCGACTTTGGCCTGAGTCTCAAAATAACTTTTTTCTTCTTTTGGCGGCTGGCAGCCATAAAACGCAGCGAGAGCAACGAACAATACAATGAGAACGACTTTTCTGCTCCAAATCATTATTTCCCCCCTCCTTACACATTTCAATTTCTATGATCACGACGCTGGCAGATGTTGTTATTTCCGCGATTATTTTCCATTTTTTATCTGATCGAACTCGCGTTCATATCCCAGGCGTGTCGCGTGAAGATTATCAATGCGTTTCGAAATCGCGGCATCAGGCGAATTCTGATTCCCCTCTTGCAAGATGTCTTCAATCGCCTTCATATCGCAGACAACAGCCTTGATCACTAACAGAAATTCGTTGACATCAATCGTCTCTCCGCTGCCATTCTTCTCTTTTAAATCTTTGTATTTTGCCAGATTTTCCGGCAGCGATTGTTGCAATAAGGTATTCATATCGCTCTCGGTCGGCTGACAATCCAATTCGATACTGATATCCGGCGTCTGAAGCGGCGCGGGTATCGGAGTCGCTGTTGGCTTGTTTATCGGCCTTTGAGTCGGCGTTGGCTTCGGTGTGCGCGTCGGCTTCAGCTTCGGCGTTTTGGTTGGCGTTGGCTCTGGCGTATCGCTCGGCATCGCAGTCGGCATGCTCGTCGGGGTCGCTGTCGGCGTATTGGTCGGCGTCATTGTTGGAGTCGGCGTATTCGGAAGCGGGGCGCGAAGCGTAAAGCTGACTTCAACAGCATTTGTTCCACTGTCATCTGTGGCAACAGCGCGAATCGTAATTCTTTGATCTCCTGAAAGATTCGCTGGCGGCAGGTAAATGCTTGAAATTCCTTCGTTTCCGCCATCGAACTCTCCGCCGCCTTCGACAATTTCCCATCTGACCTTTACTCCAGGCACAACGCGGACAGCTAATTTCACTTCCTCAATACTGCTCAGATCAATGGTCTGCTTCCTAATATCCGGATCAATTAAACTGATTTCAACAGTTGGTTCGGCGTTCACAAAAGACGATACTGCGAGCGAGGTAAGTAATAACATACAGGCAAACCACGTTTTGACGCAAATTATTTTCCGCATACCTCTCCTTGAAAATGGCGTTTATTGTTCTCTGAATTTCAACTGAATCGTTCCCTGTACGAAAGGATCGGGCTGCCCATCCTCATCAATTACGTAAATTTCAAGCATGTCGTCTTTTTTCAATTCTAGTGCCGCCGCATTAGCATTATTAGAAAGCTCTATCGTATTATTCGCGCGTTTGGCGACGCATTTGATTTTCAATTCCGGCAATTGCGCTGGCAGGGAATTACTGTCAATCCCAAGAAATCTGGCAAGCGCCGGACGGTCGAACTGGTAAAAATAGCCGCCTGCCACATTCAGCAGGAGGGAAACGACAAACAGCGCAATCAGGCTGATCTTGATGAGTTTTTTCCACCATGGCGGTGGAGGTGGTCCAATCGGATCATCTATGAACGGTTTAACAGCCAGGCATTTCGTTTGATGCACTTTCGCCGCTTCGCGCACGAACTTTCTCCACTCGCTCCCCTCCTCATCATCAACTTTCGCGTTGATACGCTTCTCTTTCGGCATCAATTCTTCGGTCGCGTCGTCCTCGATTTTATCGCTATGGCGATAGACCTCCACCGTATAAATCCAATCGCGATTATTCCGCTTCAGACAGGTCATGATGCGATATTGGTCGGTATCACGGCTGAACAGGTCTTCGATTTCCGCTTGATTGCCTTGCTGCAAGAGCAGTTCGGTCAATACGTCAACGGAACGGATGGATGAGGAGGCCGAACCGGACGGCTCTGATTGGCGAGAAGTTTTCGGATCTTCCGCTGACGCTGAGGCAAACGGATCATCTTCAGGGTATTTGTGAGTCGTTCCCATAATTGTTGTGCGATTGCCGTCGCGCCCGTTACCGAAGGCGACGGCGTGTATATTATTCTATTATAAAAATCCAATCTACTTCTTCGCGTGATGCTCGAATGTCAGCATCGTCGCGCAAACATTGCCGGTATGCTGCAACAATTCCTGTATGCTTGTCAACGCTCGCTGCGGGTCTTCCAGCCAGTCCTGCCGCTGTGGATACGCGCAGAGATAGAACGCTTCCGTTCCCGCAACATCATCTAATTCGAACGATTGCTTGTCCGATGGCAAGATTTTGTTCGCTGTGGCAGGCAGCGGATTTTCGTTATTCAGCACGATTCCATCAAATTCTTTCATCGGAAACAACCGCCGCGCTCTGCCGGAACTGTCAAGCTGAAATAAATAAAAATTGCCGTTTTGCAAGGTGGTCAGCGTGATTTTATACGCATCCCCCGTAAACATCACGCCATGATCCGCAAGAATGGCTGATTTATCAGCAGAAGCGGCGCGATATTCGACGACAAACCATGAAAGCCAATCTTTGACAATTAGATCGTTCGGCAGCGGTGGAAGCGGGACTGGAGTCCCCGACATCAGCGCAGGCGTAACGATTGGCGTTGGCCCATTGTTCGGCGTCACGGAAACGGTTACGGTCGGCGTTGGGGTTGGTTCTCCGCCATCACCGGTTTTCTCTTTATGGTAAAACCATATTCCTACACCGACGGCGACCAATACTCCGATAATCAGAATCGCAATCAGCCACTTGCTGAACGACAGAGAATCGCCAGTTCCTTTTCCGATGAATTCACGTACTTTTTGAGATTGATCAAGATGCGCCTGCGCTGCTTTTTTGAGGAATGCTGCTGGCGGCGAATCCGCATGGTCAAAATTTATAGAACTTTTTTCATCTGGAAACGTAAACTCATCAGCATATTGACCATTTAAATTCACAATCGAAGCGAATGACCAATTTTTCGGGGTCTGTTTAATCGTCGTAATAATTTCGAAAACATCCTGTTTGTTTTGAATAGTTTCACGAAATTGACGTGTTTCTTTCAACGTATTAATAATTTCATTTTGGTTATCAAAAGAACTCATACATCCCTACTCTCTTATTTTTTCATCTAAAAAATAAAATCGGATATCTAAAAATAGGCTTTTCTAAAAATGAGAGATAACCATAGATGGGTTTAACCATCTATGATTATTGATTACAAGCCTGTATAAGCTATTACGAAATCAGCGCCGGGACGCCTTCGCTCCCGACATACAGCAGATCCAACAACTCCTGATGCGTGAATGTATGTTCTCCTTTTTCATCTTGAGGTCGGTATATATGCTCCTTTCTTAATGCGAAGTCTCGCTTCAAAATCAATTCGATTGATGGGTGTAGGTCGTTTTCACGATCTATCTGTTCAACTTTTGTCCCATTGTAACCATCGTAATAAATTACTTCATACAGATCACAGAGCAGATCCCTCTGATTTTTTTCTTCTAACACAGCTTTTCGTTGAGCTATCTGTTGTTGGACTAAGTCTGCCCATCTGACTTCTTTATTTGATACGCGAGCTTGATCTGGTAATTGGTCTTTCATTATAGCAATGACCTGCGTAAAACGTTCGCCGAGGCGGCGATTGCTTCCGGCCATCCGGTCTTCTACTGGTGCTCCCTGGCCTTTCGCCTGTTTCGCTTCCGCACTGCGGCGGCGTCTATATTCGTTCGGCAGCACCATGTAATAATTTTCTTCATCCGAGATGATGACGCCGAGCGCCAACGCTTCCACCACCAGCACCTGAAATTTGCTCAAGACCGCGCTGGACGGCACATTGATATATTCCAACTGCTGGCGCGTCAGCATTTGCAGAGGTGGCGTGTTTTCGCGCCGGGCTTCTTCTACATAACTATTATGATATGAACTGATCTGTTTCAGGGTATAGGCCGGAAAACCGCAAAACTCGCGATAGAGCAGAATTGTATGGCGGTCGGACGAATGCGTAAACGGGATTGTTTGCCCAACTTTACCTATCGCCTCAGTTAATGTTTTTTCAAGCCGCTGCCAGGCGGAATCTTCTTTATCGAGATAGCCGACAACACAGACGGCAGATTGTTCTGAATTTCGCAGGTCTGCAAACTTGCTTATTGCATCATCCAACCGGCAGAAATAATCGGACAAATCATATGAATTCTGTAGGTGCTGCGTATAATCAATCGGATTCTCCAAACTTTTCTTAGCCTCGATAATGCGTTGTGCCACCGTCTTTTGACCAATATGATCTAAAAACGTCGGAGTACAAATCTCCATAAACAAATCCCTCAATTTGGTTTCCCCTTCGTCCATGTATTCTCGCAGATTCCAGATGCTTCCGCCGATTTTTTGCAGAATCGAGCCGAACAACTTTTCTCGCAACGAGTCCTTATAGACGTCGACATAGATTTCGTTCAACGTTGAAAAACGGTCGTTGTCATAAATCAAAATTTCGAACGGCGATTTTTCGATTCGTTTCTTTTCCTCGTATTTCGTCTGGAAAGTGCGCTCCATTTTCGCGACAAACGCCTGAATCAGGTCAATCGTCTGGCGCATGTTAGAAAGCCGCGCAATTGCGCCTTCGCCACCATCCATCAACTTTTGTTTCGCGTCGAACACGCCGTTGTAGAAATTCGCGGCAGCCCGCATTTTCATGATCTGAATGCGATGCAGGAAATATTTGCGGATTGCGCCATACGTTTCCTTCAATTGCGCTAACCGCGCCTGTTTTTTGAGGAAATTGAACAGGCTGTCTCCCAACAAACTTTCCAATTCGCGGATTTCGTTATTCATCACGTCCGACAACCGTTTTTCGTGCTCTAACAGGCTGCGCATCTGAGTCTGGGCGAAATCTTCCGATTTTTTCGCGCTGTCAAGAAGTTCATCGAGGAAACGTTTGACGAAGTTGACGCCGAGATTTTCCTGAAACATCTTTTTGATTTCCCGATCCAGGACGCCCTGAAAATTGTGCAATTCCTCAATCGCGCGATCCGGCAGATCGTTCTGGAACTGGCTCAATTCGCTGTTCAATTTCTGGACGATGCCGGTAAGCCGCCTGATTTCGAGTTTGTTGATATTCTCGACATCGTTATTATACGCGGCGGCCAGCGATTTGGTCAGCCAGTTATCGAAGGCGACGCGCTCGCCCCCTTCCTGCAATTTTTCGCAAAGGCGATCCGGCAGATCGAAAGCGTCGTCCATGCATCCCAAACCTTCGTTGGTGATAAACTCTTTGACTTTGCGCCGGGCTTCGAGGATTTCGGTTTGATCCAGCCGCCCGATGATATGATGCGCGATAATCTCCTGACTCATGCGCGCCGCGCAGAGTTCCGCCACGCGATCCACAGGGAAACGAATTTTGCATAAACCGAGGGAACTGTAACAGCGCGGCGTCCCGTCGGCGTCGAAATCCATGGTATAGACTTCGGCGTTATTGCGGTTCGACTGCATCATTGCCGAAAGAGGATCGCCACCTTCTTTTGCATCTGCACCGGAATCGAGGAAAATGAATTCGGCGCATAACTGGGCAAAATCATCCGGCGAGTCGAATTGAATATTGCTGCGGCTACGGTTACCAAACAGATACGCTGCATCAAACGCCCTGTTGCGGATGACATTCCTTGTACCATCAGGATAAACTGGAAGAAAAGCAACGTCTTCTTTTTGAATCCAGTTCAATTCTCGTAATGAGGCATACGTATTAGCGAGAACACGCTTATTGATCGAATCATATACATCGCCGAGAGCAAATAAGCCTTTGATTCGTGATTTTTCAGGCAAATGAGCTAACCGTTGTAAATGACGGAGTTCATAGGCAATATCCATAAACAAACCAGCCCCCGTACCGCCGCAGATTGACGAGACCACATAAATATTCAGATGACCGGCGTTAATGCCGGGAAAATCTTTCAACACTTGCGGCGTTACAAGCTTGTTCGTCAAATTGAATATCCGGCGCGATAATTCTTCATGCGCTAAAAAAAAGCCGAGTCGCCCGACCGGTTTGGCCTGGCGCGCCCCTTCAGTCAGCGGCAGATATTTATACCCCTCTTCGGGAAACCAGCTTGAGATCGCAGGCGTGTTGCGGGCTTCGTTGCCGCGCGTTTGATCCGTGATGCGGAAGAACTCATTTTTTTCCGGGTCAAGGCGGATGTTTTCACCGAAAAGCCGCGACGACGGCACTTCGCCCTTGAGTTCGTCAATATCAATCGCCAAAAAACGGACAAATTGCGACGAATCCTGCGCTTGTTCCTGAAGAATCTTTTTCAGAAAGGTAATGGTTTTGACGCCTGTGCCGCCAAGCCCGATAACGACTGCCGGTTGAATCTTTTTCGTATTCATCTCATCTGACATACGCACGCCTCCTTGTAATGGTTATGTTAAGCTGTCAGACACTTCCAAAGTGTCTGACAGCTATCCCTGATTTCACCAACTTTTTACGCAAAAGGATCGTTGTTGCTCTTATATTTAGAATACCCTGTTTCAAAATCGCTGTTGCGTTCCGGCTTTTTATCTACTCGCAAAAAATAGAGAATCGCCGACACGCCGCAAATCCAGAGGGCGTGAAACGCCATGCCGTTGAATGACACCAGCACAATCGGCACAAGCGTCGTGTTGAAGACGAAAATCGCGCCGACCAAAAACACAACCATCTGCGTTTGATGGATGACGGACGCTGTTCGCACCCGGCTTTTAATCAACAGCGAGGCGAGTCCTCTTGTAAAAAACCACCAGAAAACGATTGCAAGCACCGTGAATACCCAGATCGGAAAGGGCAATTTGATATTCAACATTTTAAACAGGTTAAGAACCATATTCTTTTCTCCTATATGCCGTAGGTCGAAACTATAGTTTCGACCTACATTGTAAGACGTTCATCAAAACGGATCGCCGCTTTTGCCGCTGCCGCCGAACTCATCTCCCCCGCCTTTTCCCGGCGTCGAAATCGTAATG
>CAZRSF010000066.1:0-37984 GCA_964602655.1 uncultured Candidatus Moduliflexus sp. | reverse complement strand
CCCCCTGTGAAAAAATTGACGCAGACCTTTCATAAGATTTCCTCCCATTTTCATACAAATAGTGTTGCATAAAAGCTGTCAGACACGTTGAACGTGTCTGACAGCTTGCTCCATTCAGACGAATCGCATTGTACGCAATAAAATCGTTTTTGTCAACGAAATTCTCGTCATCCGACTTTCGGGGCAATTCTGCCCCGAATTCATGATATTGATGCGATTTCTCTCGTTCCACGCTCTGCGTAGAACGCGTTACCGGACGCTCCGCGTCCATCGCGCCGCAGAGCCGCTGCCCCTGACATTCCACGCCGCTTGTCCTGAGCGTGTCGAAGGAGAGCGTGGAACGAGAACGGTGAAAAATCTCAGGCTTCCGCAAAAAAGCCGCATTTTTTTCTTGAGTTTTTTTGAGAATGCCTTTAACCTGAAAACATTCGCAGGGTTGCAGAGAGAGGATGATGCTATGCTGAGACAATATGACGGAATGTGGCCGGACATCCATCCGACGGCGTTTGTGGAAGAGAGCGCGCAGGTGATCGGAGATGTCGGTATCGGGCAGGATTCCAGCATCTGGTTTCAGGCCGTGTTGCGCGGCGATGTGAACAGCATCCGCATCGGGGCGCGCACAAATGTGCAGGATGGGGCAATGATTCACGGAACGTTTCGAACGTGTCCCGTCATTATCGAAGAGGATGTCACGATCGGACATCGCGCCGTGTTGCATGGTTGTACGGTGCATTCCTGTTGTCTGATCGGCATCGGCGCGATTGTGCTTGATCGCGCGGAGATCGGCGAATACAGCATTATCGGCGCAGGGGCGGTCGTGACGCAAGGCATGATCGTTCCGCCGAAATCGTTAGCGCTCGGAACGCCCGCAAAAATCAGGCGAGAACTTTCGGAAGAGGAGGTTCGAAGCCTCAAAGAACGGGCGCTTCGTTATGTCGCCTATAAGAACACGTACCTTCAAGACGTGTTGTAGCGCGCGTCAACATCGTGTTGCGCGCGGTGTGTTGTTCGAATAATCCACAAGGAAAGGAGGTGTCGCTTGTTATGAAAATATTCAAATATGTCAGCTTGATCATGATTAGTCTGGTTGCGATGGCGGGGGTTGCGTCTGCAATGGACATGGGAGACCAGAGTAAGGTCGTAGTTGCGCCTTACGGGTATGCCAACCCTGGTACGACGGTTCAACCGTATCCGCAGATGCCGCCGATGTTTCCGCAGACGCAGCCATGTCAGCCGCAGCAGATGCAGCCGATGTATCCGCAGACGCAGCCATGTCAGCAGATTCTGCCGTGGCAGCAGCAGACGCAGCCGACGCAAAACTATAATCCGTGCAGTTCGATGGCAACGGAATATTGCACGCGTTGGATTGCAGGGCATTGGGTACAGGTGCGCATTATGGTGCCTGGACGCTGGGAATATCGCCCGGTCTGGATTCCAGGGTATCCGACAGCCCGGTATCAGTGGGTGAAGGGATTCTGGCAGACCACAGCGTCGAACGTTCGGCCTGACGTGTATGTCCAGGCTTCCCAAAACGGAGGATTCGTCGGCGTGCCATATCAGACCTATCAGAACGCCGGTGGTGGTTATTTCACCCCGGAAGGCGTCTGGGTTCCGAACGCTCGTTAATCAGACGGACTTTCGCAAGGAAGCTGGTCAGGTGTCTTAAAAAGGAGCAGCCCGTGTTCGTCAGTGTTTCGAATTGACGCGATACGCGGTTGCTCCTTCTGTTTTTTGTGTTATTCGAAGCCATCCAACATATCCGACGACCGCTTGAGTATTGCGCAAAACATGACTTCGCCAATATCGAGCGGCTGCGCGACCTTGAACGCACGGTTTCGCAATGGCGAAATTCCCTTGCGTCGTGTTCGTATTCCTCGGCGCAAGAAGCGGCGCTTCAGGAATTTTGCGCCCTGTTTCATGACTATGACGCCAAACCGACCCCGCAGAAGATCGACGTCGTAAAACAGGCCTTTTTGCTCTTGAATCAGATCGAACAGCCGTCGCAAGAGGTGGCTGCCGCGCCATCCCAACCGCGCCCCCGTCCGTTACGTTCTGTCATTGCGAGGAGCGCCAGCGACGAAACAATCTCGCCAGTCTCACCAGATTGCGTTGTCGCGAACGCTCCTCGCAATGACACGCAAGAATTCGACAGCCCTGCGCCAATAGAGAGAGACGAGCGTGTTCCTGTCCCTGAAGTCGCCGATGCGAAAGACGAACCGGCGCATGATGAGGCTGCGCAGGAAGAACGGCCACTGCCGGGCGCGCCGATGCAATATATCAAAGGCATCGGGCCGAAACGGGCGCGATTGTTGGAACGCTTAGGCGTCAAGACCATCGAAGACGCGCTCTTTTTCTTTCCGAGACGCTACGAAGACCGCCGTCATATCGAGAAAATCGTCCGGCTGCGACCGAGCGATACGCCAACCACTGTGTATGGCGAAGTCCGCACAAGCGGCGTCAGCGTGTCGCCGAAACAACGCTCCAAAATTTTCGAGGTAATGATCGGCGACGACACCGGCGTGTTTACCGCAAAGTGGTTCAATCAGGGCTTTTTGAAAAAAGTCTTTCCGCCCGGCGCTCGCGTCGTGTTGAGCGGCAAAATTACGATGAAACGCTACGGCGGATTGGAAATGATTCAACCGGAATACGAAATTATCGGCGCGGCGGAGGTTGACGACGCCGAATTGCTGCATACCGGGCGGATCGTGCCGGTCTATCCGCTGACCGACGGCCTGTATCAAAAGGAAATGCGGAAAATCATGAAACAGGTGGTGGATCAGTATGCCGCATCAATCGAAGAAACCCTGCCGGACGCGCTGCGCCAGACGTTTCGATTTTTGCCGCTGCGCGACGCGCTGCGCCAGATTCATTTCCCGGAACAGACTGACAACATCGAACTGCTGAACAAGGAAAAGTCCCCCGCGCATCAACGCATGATTTTCGACGAATTTTTCCTGCTGGAACTCGGCATGGGCTTGCGTCAGCATCATGTCAGCGCCGAAGAGCCGGGAATCGCCTTCCGCTTTAATGGATTGTTAGAACGATATTTGCGGCAATCGCTTGGTTTTCCCTTGACTTCTGCGCAGAACCGCGTGATTCAAGAAATACAAGACAACATGCGTTCGACGCGGGTGATGAGCCGCTTATTGCAAGGGGATGTCGGCTCCGGTAAAACGCTGGTGGCGCTCGTTGCGCTGCTTTCGGCGATTGAATCAAGCTATCAGGGCGCGATTATGGTGCCGACCGAAATTCTGGCGGAGCAGCATTATCGCAAAATCGCGGCGTATGTCCGGCAACTGAATCAGCAGATTCAGCAGGGCGATCTGCCGCATACCGCCCCGCCGCAAACGCCGCAGCCGGATTTGTACAGCGGTATCGCGCCGCGCGAAATCTCCGTGGCGCTGCTGACCGGCGGCATGAAAAAACGCGAGCGCGAAGAGACGCTGCTCAAAATCGAACGGGGCGAAGTTGACCTTGTGGTCGGTACGCACGCCCTGTTGCAGCATGATGTCACATTCCATCAGTTAGGCATGATCGTAATTGACGAGCAGCACAAATTCGGCGTCATGCAGCGCGCCACGCTGAAAGCGAAAGGCTATAACCCGGATGTGCTGATTATGACGGCCACGCCGATTCCGCGCACGTTGTCCCTGACGATGTACGGCGATCTCGATGTCTCGATTCTCGATGAACTGCCGCCGGGACGGACGCCGGTCATGACCAGACGCTTCTACGAAAAAGACCGGGAAAAGGCGTATCGCCTGATTGAACGGGAAATCGAACGGGGGCGGCAGGTCTATATCGTCTATCCGTTGGTTGAAGAGTCCGAAAACCTCGATTTGAAGGCGGCGACCGAAATGTCGGAGCATTTGGCGAAAGACATTTTTCCGCAATATCGCATCGGCTTAGTGCATGGCCGCATGAAAGGGGAAGAGAAAGACCGGCAGATGCAGGCATTCAAAGCGCACGACCTCCATATTCTGGTCTCGACCACCGTGCTGGAAGTCGGGATTGACGTGGCGAATGCGACGGTCATGCTCATCGAACACGCCGAGCGTTTCGGCCTGTCGCAGCTTCACCAGTTGCGTGGGCGCGTGGGGCGCGGCGCAGAACAGTCGTATTGCCTGCTGATGACGTCGTTTCCGATGAGCGACGACGCCCGTAAACGCCTTGACGCGATGGTGGAAACGACCGACGGCTTCGTCATCGCCGAACGCGACCTGGAAATTCGCGGGCCGGGAGAATTTTTCGGCACCAAACAGTCCGGCCTGCCGGATCTGAATGTCGCGAACCTCGTCCGGGATGTCAAACTGCTGGAACAGGCGCGGGAAGAAGCGTTCGCGCTGATTCGAACCGATCCGACGTTAGAACTGCCGCAGCATCGTCGCCTCAAACATGCCTTAGAGCAGCGCTGGAAAAAGAGTTTGGACTTGATTAGCGTGGGGTAGTACTTACCACGAAACACACGAAATACACGAAAAATATCATTCTCCTTCGATACGATTCGAATGAAATTTTCATATTTTCGTGTATTTCGTGTGTTTCGTGGTAAAAAATAGATGATACCGCTTGCTGATGACAATATCGAGCAACTAATCGAGGCGTTTTCCTCAGACGAACTCATGAATCTGAGCGAAGACCTGCTCAATATTGCCATCGAACTGACCTTCCAGGATGATTTCGACCTCTCGATGACCGGCTCCATTGCCAAAAGCAATGATTTGTTGGCGGTCATTCCCAAAATCGTCGCCGCGCGCCTCAGCAAGGCGGATTTGTACTCCCGCAAGTTTTTGGCGCTCGATCATGAAGACCTCGCCTTTGCCGGATATTCGCTCGAAGAATTGCGCGGCATCCGAAAATTGCTGGAAGATGTGGTCTCGCTCTTCGAAAAGCGCTCATTTTCCGAATCTCGCCTTCTCTATCGCGATGTGTTCGAGGAATTGAAAGACAGCATCGAAATTGATCTCGATCTCTATCGCCGCGCGCTGGACAAGGTGAACGATGCCTACAAAATTCAGAGCCGCCATGTGATGAACGCCGCGATTGACGTGTATAAGCGCGTCAATGCCATGAATTTCGAGCATCTCCTCCACGAAGAACTGTTCGTGCTGGAAGAGCAGCAGCGCCATCTGAATAACGCCATCGAACTCCTGGAATCGGCAGATTTTCAGGACAAATACGCCGAGCAGTTAGCGGGACTGCGCACGACGCTGATTGTCGTGTTAGAGGCGATCAGCACGCAGACAATCAGTTCCGATGTCGCCAAAAAACGCACGCTCTCGCTTGACGATATTCTCTACCATACGCGCAGCAACCCGGCAGAATATATTCTGCGCGTCTTACGGCGTTTTGCCCACATTTCGAATGATCGGACGTTGACAGGGTATCTGCCGCCGGAAGAGATCGCCGCGCGCTATGACACCAGCTACATCAAACATAATCGCGTGTTATTGAGCGTGATTTCGAATCCGATCCAGACGCATCAGGCCGAACTGCTCACCTTGACGAACGAGGTCTTGAAAAATCTATCCAGTGCGCTCAACGTCAAATTGGCCTTCGTGGAAGCGTGCCGCCTCTGCGACGAATTGGGGCAAATACCTGACGAAACCGTCGAGCGCGCCTATTCGCTGGAACAACGCCGCCAGTTTCTCGCGAGCATCACGAACGTCTTGCGGATATTGGAGACATATCCCACGAATTCAGAATATTTGGAAACCTTACAGGGCAAGGGCTACGAAGCGGCTATGATGCTCATGCAGCATCTGCAAGCGGCGCACAGCCTGACGATGGCGAACCTGCTGCGGCAATATCAGGTCTATACTGCCCGCCGCCTGTTTGCGCTGCGCATCTCGCGGCTCTGCATGTATATTTCCGCCCATACGCCGCATCAGCTTTCGCGATTGGCCTCGGAGCGGATTCTCACCGTCTGCCGGGATTTGGTGCGGTATAAATACGATTCCCTCCGCCCGTCATCGGTCTATTTGGAAGCGATGTTCGATTTGGATGAATACAAAGACCCGGTGCTGTCGAAGCTTGACAACGCGCTGCAATTCGTCGCCGGGAACGCGGCGGAGAGCGATGACGACGATCAGGAAACCACCGTGCAAGAACGCATCACGCTGCTGCCGTCCTTTTCGCAGTTGGTGATTGACTGTTTTGCTCTGAAAGTCCAGGAACTTGGCAAGGTGATCGAGCCATTGACGCCGGAAAACGAGATCAGCCCCTCCGAATTGCAGGCGTATATTGACTCGTCGCGCGAACGCATCCGGTATTTTTTGACGCAGCATCAGACAGAAAATCAATTAGTCGTGACCTCGTACGAAGAAGACCAGGAAACGTTTACGCCAGCGTAATACCAGCCCTGTCAGTATTATGACAGCCATCGTTCAAAACAGATAAACGCAAGAAAATCAACTGTCAAGATATACCAAAGACTCAACCCGTTCGACCGAAAATAATTCTTTTTTCTCTGAAACCCTTGACTTTTTTCGATGGGAAAACATTTTAATCCTTAGAAAATATTTTCGTTGCGCCTAAAAATATTCGCAGTCTTGTAGAGGAAAATGCCGTGACCGCACAAGCCGAACCGATCAGCAACAGTTTGGAAGACTATATGGAAGCGATCTTCCATATTCAAAGCCAGAAACAAGCGGCCAAAGCCAAAGACATCGCCGAACGCTTGCAGGTGAGCAATTCGTCCGTCACTGGCGCGTTACGCCTGCTGGCAGATAAAGGGCTGATCAATTACGCGCCGTATGACCTGATAACCCTGACCTCAAAAGGCAAAGAAATCGCCAGAACCGTCGTGCGCAAACATACCGCGTTGCTTGATTTTTTCGTGAACGTCTTGCGCATCAGCCCGGAAGAGGCCGAAACCGTGGCCTGCAAGCTGGAACACGGCTTATCTGACGGCATTTTGGCGCGAATCAAGCTATTTATGGAATTTTTAGACGCCTGCCCGCCGGAATGCGGCGAATGGCTGAAACAATTCGAAACCTACTGCAACATAAAACAATAGAAATCGCGTGACAAAAGAACCGTGCCAGGGTTTCGACCCCTGGCAGGGTTGAGCATCTTGCAAAAGGAGTATGGCTGTGATGACGTTGAAAGCTGTGAGTCCGGGAAACCGAGTGATCGTACAGAAATTAACCGGAAAAGGGGACATCAAACGCCGCCTGATGGATATGGGGATCATTCCCGGCACGGAAATTCTGGTGCAAAAGGTCGCGCCGCTCGGCGATCCTGTCGAAATCAAATTCAAGGGCTACAACCTGTCTCTGCGTTGGAACGAAGCGGAAACCATTTTAGTGAAACCGTATGAAAAATCCTGAACGGCCTCAACAAATTACCATTGCCCTGACCGGCAACCCAAATTCCGGAAAAACCACCGTGTTTAACGCGATCACCGGCACACGCCAGCGCGTCGGCAACTGGCCGGGCGTGACCGTCGAAAAAATCGAAGGAACGACTACGCATCGCGGCTACACGATCCGCATCGTGGATTTACCTGGCATTTACAGCCTGACGGCCTATTCGATGGAAGAGATTGTCGCTCGCGATTACCTGTTTCGCGAACGACCCGACGTGGTCATTGATGTGGTGGACGCCTCGAATTTGGAGCGCAACCTCTATTTGGCGCAGCAAATCAAAGAACTCGACGTGCCGCTGATTTACGCTTTCAACATCATGGACGAAGCGCGGAAACAGGGGTACGAGATTGACGTGCCGCAATTAGCAACATTGCTGGCGACGCCGATCCTGCTGACCGTCGGCACGCGGGGCGAAGGCGTCCGCGAGTTGCTCGATTTCGCGATTGACATCGTCGAAGGGAAACATCGGATTACGCCGTTGCAATTTTATTACGGCGAGGAAATCGAAGCCGAACTGCATGCGCTTGAAACGCTGATTCGGCAGGATCACGCGCTCTCCCAAACCTATCCGCCGCGCTGGCTATCGGTCAAATTGATCGAAGAAGACGCCGTTGTCCGGCAACATGTCGCCGAATCGCCGCAAGGCAGCGTTATTCTGACGCAAACGCAGCAGAGCCTCGCCCGCCTCAACAGCCTGTTTAATGAGCACGGCGAAGCGTTGATCGCTGAGCGCCGGTACGGCATCGTGCATGGCGCGCTGAATGAAACCGTGAAACTCCCGCCGCAGATTCGTTTTACCACCTCAGACGCGGTGGACAGGATTCTGACGCATCGCGCGTTAGGGATTCCGATTTTTGTTGGCGTGATGTGGTTGGCGTTTCAATTCGTGGCAAAAATCGGCGGACAACTGCTGCTCGCGCCAATCGAGCATTTCTTCGGCTGGGCAGGCCATCTTGTAAAAAATTTCATGGTCGCGTCGCAATCGCCTGAATGGATGGTTTCGTTAGTGGTTGACGGCATGATCGCCGGAGTCGGCGGCGTGGCCGTATTCCTGCCGGTCATCTTCTCGCTGTACCTCGTCATCGCGTTGTTAGAAGGGAGCGGCTACATGGCGCGGGTCGCGTTTATTATGGATCGCGTCATGCACAGTATCGGCTTGCACGGCAAATCGTTCCTGCCGATGCTGCTTGGCTTCGGCTGCAACGTTCCGGCGATCATGGGGACGCGCATTCTGGAAAATCGCAGCGACCGCCTGCTGACAATCCTGATCAATCCGCTGATGTCATGCAGTGCCCGCTTGCCGATTTACGCGGTCTTCGCGGCGGCGTTTTTTCCGGAACATCAGGGCAGCGTGATTTTTTCCATGTATTTTCTCGGCATTGTCCTCGCCATCGGCATGGGGCTGTTGTTCAAAACGTTCTTGTTTCCGGGAAAATCCGCGCCGTTTATCATGGAACTCCCGCCGTACCGCATGCCCACAATGAAAAGCCTCGCCCTGCACATGTGGGATCGCGGCAAAATGTTCATCAAAAAAATGGGCGGCATTATTCTCTCGATTTCCATTATCATCTGGTTTATGGGGACATTTCCCTGGGGTGTGGAATTTGCGTCGGAACAGAGCTATATCGGCTTGATCGGCAAGCTTTTCGCGCCGATTTTCTCTCCGCTCGGCTTCGGCACATGGCAGGCTGCTGTGTCGTTCGTGTTCGGCCTGTTAGCAAAAGAAGTCGTGGTTTCAACCCTCAGCATCCTCTATGTCGGCGGCTCGGAAGTGGCGGACGAAGCGCTGATCGGCGCGTTGCAGCAAGTGTTTACGCCCCTGACGGCTTACGCCTTCATGGCGTTTTCGCTGATTTACACCTCCTGCGTCGCCACGATTGCCGCCGTCAAACGCGAGACGAATTCCTGGAAATGGACAGCCTTTTCCGTGCTCTATCAATTCGCCTTAGCGTGGCTCGTCGCCTTCGTGATTTATCAAGGCGGACGGATGATCGGATTAGAATAAAAAAGGCCGTTTCTCGTAAGAGAAACGGCCTTTTTGAACTGGCTCCCCGGGCCGGACTCGAACCAGCGACCAATTGGTTAACAGCCAACCGCTCTACCGACTGAGCTACCGGGGAACACTTCTCAATCAATCTGATGAGACAAAACCTATTCACCCTCTTGTTCTTGTCAAGATTTTTTTGTCAAACTTGAAAAATCAACATGGCATCCTGCCAGAACCGGGGCGTTCAATCGAACGCCCCGGCAGGTTCGGCAATCCTACAGGCGCAGTTGCCGCGCCCCTACTGCTGTTTCAGCTTCTCTTGCAGGGCTTTTGCTTCGGCGGCTTCTTTGAAGTCCTGCGAGAACGACAGCGCAGCTTCCAATGCTTGCAGCGCCAAATCCTTTTCGCCTTTTTCCGCATACACTATCGCCAGATGATAGTGGATCGTCGGCTGCAACGGACTCATTTCCGCCGCTTGCTGGAATTTCTCGATGGCGTTGTCGAATTCGCCGCGTTTGAAATAGACCCAGCCGAGCGTGTCAATGATCCCGGCGGCGGGTTGGGCTTGTTCGGCCTCCTGCGCGAGTTTCAGCGCTTCATCCAAATTCTCGCCTTTTTCGGCATACAACCACGCCAACTGATTTTTCGTCAACGCGGAATCCGGCATGACTTGCAGTAGCGCGGCATACTCGGCAATCGCCTCGTTCGGCATGTTCGCGCTTTCATACGCTAACGCTAACTGGATTTTGCCGGAATTGTCGGTCGGATTGGCATCTAAATACTTTTTGTACGCATCAATGGACTTTTGCGAGTCCTTTTTGCCCTGATACATCGTGCCCAGCGTTTTATACACCGACGTCAGCGCCGGCTGCGCGGCAGTAATCGCTTCTAATTCCGCAATCGCTTTATCCGTGTCTTTTTCCAGCGCATACGCTCTGGCCAGCGCATACCGCGTCATGACGTTTTCACGCACCGTTTTCGGTACGGTGATGTCGGTCAACGCGTTGATCGCTTCTTTGCCCCAGCCGCGAGCCAACAGGATGCTCGCCGTATTCATCAGCGTGGCAATTTTCGCCGGTTCAGCGCCGTAATACGTCGCAATCGCCGCATCATCGAATGGCAGGTCTTGATAAAACTCGCCGGCCTTCGCAAATGTGGCCCTGGCTTGCTCGTAATTGTTTTGCGCCACATACAGGTTGCCGAGCACAAACGCCACCATTGGGTTATTCGGCTGCGCGGTCATAGCGCGTTCGCAGAAGGCGACCGCATCAGCGCTTGCGCCGATTTGCTGCGTGGCGACGGCTGCGCCGAGCAGCGCGGCGGCTTGCGTGTCATTGTCTTTCAACACACGCTCGAACACGACGTTCGCGTCTTCTTGCGCATCCTGACGCAAATAGACGAGTCCTAAATCGAGCAGGGCGGCTTCTTCTGCGCTTTCCGCCTTGGCCAGGTCTTCTAACTCCACGAGCGCTTTGCCCATATCGCCCTGAAAGACATACGCCTGCGCCAACAGGTAGCGAGCATTCTGATTCTGAACGTCTTGTTCAAGAATTCGTCCGGCGTATTCAACGGTTTTCTCATACTGTCCAAGCTGCATGGCGACATCCGCCGCGTTAAATAAGGCGATCGTTGCGCTGGGCTGCTCTTTCAGCGCGAGTTCGAACGACGTGAGCGCGTCCGCCAATTTGCCAGTCATCGCATACACGCCCCCCATGCCGATCATCGCTTCCGCCGAATTTTCGCGCAGTTTCAACACTGCTTGATACTGTTTCAGCGCGTCGGCATATTTGCGCTGCGCGCCGTAAAGATTGCCTAATCCAAGCAGTCCCGGATAAAAATCCGGCTGCTTTTCTATCGCGGTCATAAACGCCTGTTCCGCATTTTCGAAGTCTTGTTTGGCGGTATAGGCGCGTCCGAGCGTGTCATACGGCGTCGGGTTGTCGGGATTGTTGGCAATGGCTTGCTGCGAGATTTCGATGGCTTTGTCGAAATCGCGTTTTCCAAGATAGATGACTCCCAATGTCGCGTCGGCGTTCGGCGCGTCGGGTTGCAGTTGCTTCAACGCATCAACCATGACGAATGCCTCGTCAAACCGCCCCATCTGCGCATAAATTGCGCCGAGGACATTCAGCGCGACGACGCTTTTCGCATCGGCCTGTCGCAATTTTTCAGCCGCCTCTAACGTTTTTTCATAATCCTTTGCTTCGAACGCCCAGAGCGTCAGATTCGTCAATGCTGCCACATTGCCCGGTTGGGCGGCGATGACCTGTTCCAGCAGCGCGATGGATTCAGGCGCGTTGCCTAATCCTTTTTGGACTAAGGCCAATTGATATTGCGCGTCGGTGAAGTCGCTCTTGAGGGAGATCGCTTTTTCTAACGCGGTTTTCGCCGCGTCTAACTGATTGCGTCCGATGGCGACAACGCCGAGAATAAAATGCGCTTCGGCAATATCAGACTGCTTGTTCAAGACGTCATTCGCTTCTTTTTCCGCTAAATCGAATTGCTGCGTTTTGACATATAAATCCGCCAATCCCAAGCGAGCGGAGAGCAGTTCCGGGCTGAGTTCAATCGCTTTTTTCAACGACGCCATCGCCTTGTCATAGTCGTTTGCGCCAGCCTGCGCGCGGCCTAAGACATTATACGTGAATGCGGTTTCTTGCCCGCTGGCGAGCGCCGCTTCCGCTTGTTTGATCGCCTCGTCGAACTGTTTGGATTGCAGGGCGACCATCGCTTTGTTGATTGATAATACCGGGTCTGTCGGACTGAGCGCTTCGATTTTCGCTAAAACCGCCTGTGCCTCTTCCGCTTTATTCGCGCGTAAATAGGCATCTAACAGGAGTTTATGCACCATGAGATTCTGCGGATCGAGCACTGCCGCTTTTTTGGCCTGCTCGATGGCGGCGTCATATTGCTTGAGTTGAAAGTATGCGACCGCTAAATTTTGCAGCGAGGAAACATTTTCAGGATTGGTGGCGAGTACGCGCAGGAACAAGTCAATCGCTTGCTCGAATTTTCCTAATTTGGAATAGGCGACACCGAGGCTGTAGCTGGCTGCCGGGATTTCCGTGACTTCAGCAATGACCGGCTCTAATTCGGCGACAGCTTTTTCATACAAGGCCTTCGCCTCCTCAGCATTCTCGGTCTCGATGGCATTTGCTTTCATCAGATAGGCGCGTCCGAGAATGAATTTTGCGCCGATTCCTTCGCGGCTCACTTGATTTTCGACCTTCGGCACGATGGCTAACATGCCTTCCGCGGCTTGAATGGCTGCGTCATATTCGTTTTTGGACAGATAGGTTTCGCCGAGTCCGGCAAGCGCCTGAAGGTTTTTAGGGTCAAGTTCTACGGCTTTCTTATAGAGTTCCAACGCTTTGTCGAAATCGCCGTCCTGAAAGCTTACAGCCGCTAAAGACACATGCGTCTGGACATTTTTCGGGTCGAGTTCCAACACTTTTTCAAACTCCGGCAGCGCAGCCTCTTTTTGCTCCTGAAGCAGATAGACCTGACCGAGAATGACGTGTGCGTCGGCATTGTCGGCCTGGAGTTCAAGGGCTTTCTTCGCATCGGCAATCGCGCTTTCGAATTTGACCTTCGCTTCTTCAGCGTTGCCGTTCTCTTTTGCCTGTGCCCCTAACGCGGAATTCACTCGTCCTCGCAGAATATATGCGCTGATCATATTCGGGTCAAGTTCCAAAATATCTTTTAATTCCGCCTCTGCGCGCGAAAAAACGCCATCTTTGATCCCCTGGCTGAAATATAACTCTGCCACGCGCAACCGGGCATCCAACATCATCTGCTTTTCAGCAGCATCGCTGATGGCTGTCGTTATATTTTTGTAGAGTTCGACGGATTTGATCAGACTGCCGTAGCCATTATTAAAATCTTCCTGCTGCACTAAGATGACGCCTAACTGATAATAGGCGCTTGCGAAATTCGGGTTCTGCTGAATGGCATTTTTCAATTCGATTGCCGCTTCATTCAATTTGCCTGCCTGTTTTAGTTCCACGCCTTTTTGATAATGCTGCTGCGCGGCTTCCCGGCTGCGTTCTTCCTTGCTTTTACACGAAGATACAAGCAACATGAGACATAGCAACACCACACTCCAGCGCATCTTCTGTGATTTCATACAATATCCTCCTTGTAGATGGTTTATCCGCTTGATACGTAGGTTCGACTGCGAAAAAACGATGTTTTCGCGCTGAGAATACTCGGTGAAATTCCTACATGCTTTCCTTAAGAACGTGATCATATAGAGAACAGGTTCTTTGTCAAGTCATAAGTAACGACAAGGATGATTTCTGCCGGTGAAGAAAATAATTCGGTCATGTCGTTCGTTGAGCGAAATCGAAACAAACAGGGCTGTTTCCTTCGAATTTTTCCATCCTCATCCGATTCTGAATAAATTTTCAAAGATGAAACATTATTTTCCTACGGCGGTCAGGTTGCGTATCTGCACCCAGGGGAAAATGGCATCCCCGAAGTTGGCGCGTTCGCGGGAAATGAAACGAATGTCCTGAAGCGCGTTGACGAGATTGCCGGAAATCATGATCGGCTGTAACGGCGTCTGAACTGCGCCATCTTTAATGAACGCGCAGGTCGGCGCGACGCCTGAAAAATCGCCGTTCCCGTTCGATTTGCAGAGCATGAGACTCCCGGCAAGCAGCCCTTTCCGCATGGACGCAATCATCGCGTCGAGCGGCGTCCCCCCCGCGTCAATCACATACGCGCCGCCGTCATTGATTGAGCGGCGTTTTTGGAGCAGCCGCGCCCCGTATTGACTCAGCAACAGCGTATTGAGCGTCCCGCTGCCGATGATCGTGCCGTTTTGCGCAACGTAACCATCGGGCGTCACGAGGCATCCATCCGCAATCTCTTCGGAAAGCGGATGCGAATGCAGCGAGAATTTTTGTGAGGCGATGGCCTCGCGAAAACGATGCCGAAACGGCGACACGCCTGAGATAATAGCCTGATCCCGCAGTTGTTCCGTGATCATCGCCATGAATGTTCCCATACTTTCCGGCGTCAGAATGACATCGCCGGTAAATTTCTCCGCAAGCGGCGCGGCGGCAAGCTGTTCGACAGTGTCGCGGATTTGCCTGTCCACTGCGCCATACGCGCGCAATTCCTGATCAAGATGAGCAGACGCAAAGGCGGCAGTGTTGGAAACGACCGCATGGTTGCCGCCCTGAACGAAGAATGCGCTGTTGAACCGATATGCGCCCTGATGCGCAGCGAGATTGACGCCGTTAGAATTTTGAATATATGTGTGCGACCGGGTAAAATTCAGGCGGGTTTCGCGTTGAACGCATGACGGATAGGCGGTTGCGCAATACGTCAAAAATTCTGCGAGGCGGGCGTACATCACATCACGCTCCGGCATTTCCGGGCCGCGCTCGAACTCCTGCGGCGGCTGATAATCGGCAATCGCGCACGCCGGGTCTGGTTTCGACGCTTTGGCAAGGAGACCCACACGGTCAATCGCCTGCGCCAGCGACGCGGAATCAAGGCTATTCAGGGAGACCACGCCCTGTCTCTGATCGAATATGCCAGTCAGGTGCAGCGTCGTGTCGGTGGTGGTTCGCAGGCGGGAAATCTCTCCGGCAGCGGCGATCAGTTCATGTTTTTCGCAGCGCTGCGCCACACATTGCGCTTTGTCTATGCCGATGATGGTTAATTTTTCAAGGCAATATTGCATGGCATCCAGGATTTCCATGATTATTTTCCTCCTAACAGCGCCTGGCATTTGACGGCAGGCGCAGCCATTCCGACCGGAATGCCGCGCCATTCGCCCGACAGCCAGCGGATGTCATTCGAGACCATTGATACGCTGCGTAAAATGTCTGTCATCGCGCCGGAAATGGCGATGTCGCGCACACTCTTTCCTAAGCGCCCATGCGTGATTTCATACCCCAACGCTATGCCGAATAGCGCATATCCGGCGGCGAACTGAGCGCAATCCGCTTTGATCAGATAATAGCCGTTGTCAATTGACGCAATCATTTCCTGCAAGGTGTGCGCGCCTGGCAGCAGCGCCGTATTGCGCGGGGCGAGTTGCGGCGGTTCGTGAATATGCGCGGCTCGCGCGTTGCCGGTAGGCTGCGTCTGACGCCGCGCCGCGCCTTCCTTATCGAGCAGCGCGGCGTTGATGACGCCCTGCTCAAGCACGGTCACGTCTTGCGCGGTCGTGCCTTCGTCGTCCACAAAGATCGGCGATGGGCAGCGCATCCCGGAAAACGTATTGGCAGCGTCCACGATGGAAACGAGCGGACTGGCAACTGTCGCGCCAGCGAGTCCGCTCTCTGAGAGCGAACATGCAGCTTCGCGGGCGAGTAAGGCGGTGACGTCCGCGTCGAGAATACATTCCGTTTTTCCGGCAACGCAGGCGATGCCCTCCGCTTTTCGCTGGAGATACGAGTATTGGGAATCGCATTGCTCATAAAGCGGCTCGAAGCGGGCGAAATAATCCGGCAAATAGCCAAGGCCGCCATAATTTTCGGAGAGCGTCACCCTCTCTGCGCCATGCTCCGCGATCAGCGTGATCGATATCCGTATTCGGGGAATTCGCATGTAGGCTGCCGCGCCGTCAGATGTGATGAGCGTCTTTTCAGTTTCCTCGGTTCGCAGGATCAGCGCGCGGGAAATGAGCTTCGGATAGCGCGTGGCGAGATAGCCGTCAATGACGCGCAAAAAGTCAAGCAGGTCTTTTCGCGACAGTTCGTTCTGCGGCACAGAGAAATCATGCTCGTCCACGCCGGGACACGCCGGTAACAGCAACGGCTGGCGCGGCTCTTGTTCGCCGAGCCAGCGGGCATGGTCGGCAGCCTCTCGGATGGCCTGTTCAATCGTGTCTTTCGAGATGTCCGAATGCGAGGCCATGCCCCAGGCGCCGTTCGCGTATATCCGCGCCGCGACGCCGCCGGTCATGCTGCTGCGGTTTTCCATCACATTGCCGTTGACGATGGAGACGCGCTGTTCGCGCTGCTCATGCGCCCGCAATTCCGTGTATGCCTGAAACAAACTTGTGTACGGTTGCAAATCGTGTTTCATTTTTTGATGTTCCGGAGTGTCAAAGCTCTGCTTTGACGCGCCAAAGCAGAGCTTTGGCACTCCATCGGTTCCGAGGATGGTCAATTTATTCCGTATTCTTTCAGCTTCATTTGCAGGCTGCGGCGGCTGATGCCAAGCATGTCCGCCGCTTTCGTGCGATTGTCGTCGCACTGTTTCAACGTGGAAAGAATCAACTGCTTTTCCATGTCTTTCAGCGTCACGCCGCTTTCAAGGCTCGCATGTTCCGGGGCAGCGTCTTGCAAGAGCGCTTGCAGCGGCGCGGGGAGATGCTGCGGCGCGATCTGCTCGTCGCGGCAGAGAATCACGCTGCGTTCCACCGTATTTTCAAGCTCGCGAACATTGCCGCGCCAGTCGTAGCGCATGAAAAGATCGAGCGCGCGCGGCGTGAATCCGCGAATGCGACGTTTATGTTTTTCCGTGTATTTGGCGAGAAACGTCCCCGCTAATACGGGAATATCCTCTCGGCGATCGCGCAGCGGCGGCATGATGACCGGGAAAATATTGAGGCGGTAATACAAATCTTCGCGAAAACGTCCCTGCGCGATGTCTTCTTCAAGATGGCGATTTGTGGCGGCGATAACGCGCACGTCAACGCTCAAGGTTTTCGAACTGCCGAGCGGTTCGAATTGCTGTTCTTGCAGGACACGCAGCAGTTTGACCTGTACCGCTATCGGGATTTCACCGATTTCATCGAGAAAAATCGTGCCGCGATCCGCAACTTCGAAACGCCCTTTGCGCCGGGCGATTGCGCCGGTAAACGCACCTTTTTCATGCCCGAATAATTCGCTTTCCAGCAGCGTTTCCGGCAAGGCCGCGCAGTTCACCTTGACGAGCGGCTGACCAGCACGGACGCTGTTGGCGTGAATCGTCTCCGCCACCAATTCCTTGCCTGTGCCGCTTTCGCCGAGAATCAGGACGGTCGTATCAGTCGGCGCGACCAGCGCTAATGTCTCTAACAGACGCTGCATCGGCTCGCTTTCCCCTAACAGGCGCGACACCTCTATCGGAGAAATGTTATGCCGCTCACGCTGCTTATCGGGAATCTGCCCGACGAGTTTGGCGATGCGCAAGCGGAGTTCGTCGGTATCAAGCGGTTTGGAGAGAAAATCCACTGCGCCCAATTTCATCGCTTTGACCGCAGGCGGCACGGCAGGATAAGCGGTCATCATTAATACCGGAATCGCGGGACTCAGGCGCTTGATTTCTTCTAATGCCTCGATGCCGTCCATTTCGGTCATGCGGACATCCATCAGGATCAGGTCGAAAAACTCCTGTGACACGGCGTTGACCGCAAACGTGCCGTCTTCGGCTTCGCGGACAGCGTAGCCTTCATCATCTAAAATTGCCCGCAACATCATGCGATGCGCCGCGTCGTCGTCAACCAATAAAATTTTCTTCATTATGGTATATTCGGAGTGCCAAAGCTCTGCTTTGGCGCGTCAAAGCAGAGCTTTGACACTCCGAAGTTTCAATCCAAATCGCCGGATTTTTTGACGGCATACATCAGGCGGAGGCCGAAAATGACGGCCACTAAGCAACCGCCCGCACCCCAAGGGACGGCTCACGCCTCCCGCTTTCCACCGGAGCGTTTGATGGGCATGTCACGATATAAATGCTCAAGCGTCATTACATAGTCCAATGCCGTTAATCGCAGTTGGGCTGTTGGTTCGGTCAATCGTTCATACTCCCATTTCCCATCCTGCTTTCGGCGATAGACCTCAACTTGCATGATGGTTTGGCTGATTAACACATATTCGCGTAACGATGGCAGACTTTGATAATGGAGGAATTTCCGTCCGCGATCATACGATTCCGTGCCTGGGGAGAGGATTTCGAAAATCACTGCGGCATCATTGACCATATCCTCGGCAATATAGGCGATCTCATCACAGACGACCAGAATATCGGGATACACATAATGGTGATGGGTTTCGATATAGAGTCGTAAATCAGCCATATAGGGCGTACATGGCGTACCTTCAAGATGAGGCACAAGCGCCGACAGAATTCGAGTGGACAAGAGGTTATGCCAGCGAGACCCGCCAGCCATCGCAAAGCTCTCTCCCTGATACCATTCATGCTTGTCTTGCTGTTGACGTTCTGTCGCCAAATATTCCTCTTCTGAAATCGCCTGTTGTACTCGTTGTACAGCGTACATACTGCCTCCATTCTGCTCACGCACCAATTCGAAATACCGACGTATTTGCCACTCGTCAAATCTACGAATTCCTGAGGATTTTGTCAAGTTCGTTAGTCTCATCAATGTTCTATTACATCAATCCAAATCGCCGGATTTTTTGACGGCATACATCAGGCGGAGGCCGAGAATGACGGCCACTACGCAGCCGCCCGCGCCAATGACGGACACGCCTTTGATGAGCGGCGGCACGTTGGCGCTGAGCATCCAGCTTGAGCCGATAAACATGGCGGCGCTTAACAGGCCATAGACCAACCGATTCACGATGCTGTCCAAACGCCGAATGTCGAGATGCACATCCAATCTGCCGGAACGAAAATTTTCAAGAATTTCGGCGAATTCGTGCGGCAGCATGGTCAGCAGCCGCTCCCAATCGCGATACGACTTCAACACATGCTGCGTCAGATGATCGAACGACACCCGTTTCTGCATGAATTCGACTTTCCGGCTGGCCAAAATGTCAAATAATTTAAACTCCGGGTCAAGCATTTTGACCGTGCCTTCCAGCATAATCAACAGGCGAATCAGCGACGACACGCCGGTTGGCAGCAAAATGCGATGTTTCCGAATGATGGCGGCCAGCATGTCGAGCGTGTTGCTGATGTCGAAATCGGCAGCGGCTTGATCGATATGCTCAGCGACGAAATCTTCGATGTCGGCTTCCAACGCGGCGCGATTCAGCGTCAGCGGCGCGGAACTGAGCCGAATCACGATGTTCGTCAATTGGGAAGAATCTTTCGTCATGACGGCGAATAAAATCTGCTCGATTCCTTGCTGCGTCCGCGAATCGAGACGGCCAGTCATGCCGCAATCGAGCAGGCCGATTCGGCCATCCGACAGCACCCAGATGTTGCCGGGATGCGGGTCGGCGTGATAAAAGCGGTCGCGGAAAATCATATCCACAAAAATGTTCGCGCCGGTATGCACGAGCGCCTTGCCGTCGAAGCCGTCTTGCTCTAATCGTTCGACGTTCGCGATGCTGTACCCATTCAATTTTTCCATCGTCAGGATGCGGCGCGTCGTCAAATCGGGATAGACAGTGGGAATATGCACGGCGGGATTGTTGTGGAAATTTCGTTCGAATTGGAGCAGATTGCGCATTTCGCGCCGGAAATCGAGTTCCCGCAAAAGGCTTTGGCGAAATTCTGCGGCGGTGTTTTGCGGCTGATAGAAGCGTAATTCAGGATCGTATTGCTCCGCCAATTTCGCGAGCGCCATCAGAATGTCGAGATCGGTTTCGACCTTTTCTTCGATGTCCTGATGCTGGACTTTGACGATCACCTGCTGGCCGTTATGCAGCGTCGCGAGATGCGCCTGACCGATAGAGGCGGAGGCAATCGCCTGCGGATCGAAGGCAGCGAATAATTCTTCCGGCGGCTTGCCGAGTTCCGCCTCAATCGTAGCGCGAACGACTTCCGGCGGATCGGCGGGCGTGCCTGATTGCAATGCCGCCAGTTCGTTGGCAAGCTCGCTGCCGACCAAATCCACGCGGGTGCTGAGCACCTGTCCTAATTTGATAAAGGTCGGCCCAAGTTCGGCCAGCGCAAGGCGGAGACGCGCCCCGGCGCTCAGTGTTTGCAGGTCAACGCCATCGGCGGTTTTGAAGAATCCCTTGACCATGTCTGGAAATTCTTCAGGAATCCAGTTGGCAAGCCCGTATTTTCCCAATACGCCGACGATTTCGGTGAATCGCATCGTATTGCGGGTAAATTGAGGGATGGACGTAAAATTCATGTTGCCGCCTTTGCGCTTTGTAGAGACGCCCCGATGGGGCATCTATAGAGAGAACGCGCTATTTCTTCTCCGATTTCGAGTAAATGCGGTAATACTCGCTTTTTTCTTCTTTGACTAACAGCCACTGGTGATTGATGTTATCGGCATCGGGTTCGGGGCTGAGGAACGGGTTGTCTTTTCCGTCGTTTGCGTCTAATACTGATTTCTCATTCACTTTGGGAATAATCATCACATACTCGCCATGTTGTTCGAATTTCCAGAGCAGGTTATCGTTTTCGGCGGTATTGGGGTTCAAATACGGCATTTCGACGCCGCCATTCGCGTCAAGCGCAGTGTTCTCGTTGACTTTCGGGATGATGCGGACATACGTATCGTCAGATTTGACGATTTTCCATAACAGATTGTCATTCGGCGTTAATTTATCGTTCAAATACGGATAACCGCCTCCGCCATTCGCATCTAACGCTAATTTCGAATGATCGGCAGCCATTGTTGTCGAATTCACGCAGAGCGAGCCGACGACTGCGCATGTTAAGACGATTGCCACAGTCATGAGTACACGTTTTTTCCAGATTGATGCGCACATAGTGTTGTGTCCTTTCATGGTGAGAAATTATGATCCTTCGCCTGAAATCAGGGAAAGCCCTGTCAGGCATCTTCACGTTTCAGCGACGGGGGCTATGCTTATGAAAGATCGATAGTTTTGTCAAGATTGAACTGCATCGGCTTGTTGCAATAATTGCTCGATGCGCTCGTCTGTCAGCATCAAAGGCGGGATGCCTGAGCGTTCGATCCCTTTCGTGTGCCAAAAATCGCGGCCTGAACATAAACCGGCTTTTTCTTCATCTATTGAAACGCATTTTGAATATGATCAAGCTGATACTCGTCGGAGTCGGGCTGAAACGTGATACCGATGACATCGAAACGGAACTGCGTGTTGACGAGATTGTTCTGGCTGATGTAATGCAGCGCGACCCGTTTGACCTGCTTTTGTTTGGATGGCGTCACCATGTTATAGGCCGGACCGTAGGCATCGGAGGTTTTGGCGCGGACTTCGATAAACACCACAATGTGTTTGTCTTTGGCGATAATGTCAATTTCTCCGGCTTTGCAGCGAAAATTACGCAGTATCAACTGATATTGCTGCTGTTGGATATGTTGCAACGCGAGGTCCTCTCCGAATTTTCCAAGATCAAGTCGTTGGCGGCTCATAGGCATTTTTCACTCCTGTTCGTGATGGCTATTCGCATAAAGATGAGATGTGAAGCTGCGCATTACGCATTCTGGGAAATTAAGAAGAAAGTCAAGATTTCTTTTTTCTCATAAGTCCATCATATAAACCAAGCGAGTCACTCTCCGTCTATAGTTTTCGAATTCTCCGTCCGGGACGTTTTTTTCTGCCAGCAAGAAATCTCAGGCTGGAAAGCGGGCAAGGACGCGAGAAGCGCGACTTTTCCCTTGACTTCTTTCGTGAGAGATTGCAAGCGTATATAAACTTTTGTTAGCAGCGCGTGTCAGAGTGTATAAACATGGCTGATCGCCTATTATCAGCGAAAGAAGGAGGCTGCAATATGACATTAGGACGAATGCTTGAAGAAACAGCGCAACGGCTTCCCAGAAAATGCGCCATCAAATTTTACACCCGGAAAATTTCATATAAAGAGCTGAACGAATCCGTCAATAAAATCAGCCACAGCTTGCTGTCTCTCGCCCTGAAAAAGGGAGATCGCGTCGGTATTTTTTCTGAAAACTGCCCCGAATATATCATGAGCTATTTCGGCGCGTTGAAAATCGGCGGGATCGTGGTTCCCATCAATAGCTTTTTGACCGGGTCCGAGGTGAAATATATCGTTGATAATTGTCAGATTCACGTGATGATTACCTCTGCCAAATTCTTGAAAACGCTTCAACCTGTTCTTTCGCAAATGAACAGCATCAAAAAAATTATTGTGATCGGCGAAGAACGCGATTCTTCAGAGTATCTTTCATTTGCAAGCCTCCTGAAAAATGACAAGACGGACACGCCCGAATCCTCTGTATCGAGCGAGGATTTAGCCGTGTTTATTTATACATCAGGCACGACCGGCCATCCGAAAGGCGCGATGCTTTCGCATCGGAACTTACTCTGTAATGTTCGCGATTCCGTCACAGCTACCTATTTTCTTGAAAAAGATCGTATTTTATTGTTTCTCCCCATGTTTCATTCGTTTACGTTCACCGTCTGCGTGTTGATGCCGCTTTCTTTGGGAGCCAGAATCGTACTGCTTGGTTCGGTCAAGTCAATGAATGACATTCGACATGCGATTCTTTTTGATCGAGTGTCGTTATTTGTCGGCGTGCCAGCGGTTTTTAACGTGCTGGCGAACAAACCTGTTCCCTGGTTTTTCAAGTATATCCATGCGATTCGTTTGATGGTCTCCGGTTCTGCGCCGCTGCCGACGCCGGTGATCGGGCAAATCGAGCAGAAATTCGGCTGCCCGCTCTGCGAAGGATACGGGCTGTCGGAAGCGTCGCCCGTCGTGGCTGTCAATCCGCGTTACGGTGTCCGCAAGCCCGGTTCAATCGGCTTGCCGATTCCGAATGTGCAGGTGAAAATTCTGGACGAACACCGAAACGAATTACCGGTCGGAGAAGCTGGAGAACTTGCAATCAACGGACCGAATGTGATGCAGGGCTATTTCAATATGCCTGAAGAGACAGCGAACACAATCGTAGATGGCTGGCTGCTGACCGGGGATATTGCCAAACTGGATCAGGAAGGCTATTTGTATATTGTCGATCGTAAAAAAGATATGTTACTTGTGCGCGGCGTCAACGTCTATCCCAGAGAGATTGAGGATGTGCTGTATCAACATCCGAAGATTCTCGAATGCGCAGTGATTGGCGTGCCCGATGAAGCCAGAGGAGAAATTCCGAAGGCATTTATTGTGATCAAAGAGGGCGAAACGCTGACGGAACGCGAAGTCCGCGACCATATCAAAGAACGGCTTGCGGCGTATAAACATCCGAAATTTATCGAATTTCGACCATCTCTGCCGAAGAATGCCACACAGAAAATCATGAAACGCGAACTTCGGTAAGGTCAGAACGCAGAGGGAGAACGCATGAACTTCAGAGATCCTCACATGACGATTGCGACGTTGATTGAGCAGGTCGCGGCGACACATAGCCGTCGGAAATGTTTGACGTTCGAACACGATACTTATACGTACAAACAGTTCAATCAACGCGTCAATCAGACGGCACACGGGCTTCACCGTTTAGGAATCGCTCGCGGGGAGCGCGTCGGCCTATTTTTGTCGAATTGTCCGGAATATCTTTTCGCCTATTTCGGCATATTGAAAGCGGGAGGAATCAATGTCCCAATCAATACGTTTCTGATACACGATGAATTGCGTTTTATTCTGGCGGATTGCGAAATCTCCGCAGTCGTGACGGACGCCAAACTCTATAACATGATAGAGAAGATTCTGCCCGATCTTCCTTTGTTAAAGTTTGTTATTGTGGTAGATGACGATATTCCGGGAACGATTGCCTTTACGGCATTCAAGAAAGAATCATCCGAGAATCCACAGTGGGAATCCTCGAAATATGAGGATATTGCCGTGATTCATTATACCTCTGGCACAACCGGCAAGCCCAAAGGCGCGATGTTGAGCCATAAAAATTTATTGGCGGCGATTGATTCCAATACGGATGCGATTCGAATTTCGCATCGAGACCGTATTATCGTGTTTCTTCCGCTGTTTCATGTCTTTACGTTCGTCGTCTGCGTGTTGGCGATTGTCAGCTATGGAACGCAGATGATTTTGTTAGGTTCGATTAAGCCGTTCAAACGAGTGATCACGGCGATTCTCAAGCATCGCGTGAATATTTTAGTCGGCGTGCCTCAGGTATTCAATGCCTTAGTCAATGCCCCTGTTCCCTGGTTTTTCCCGTTGATCAATCCGATCCGCGTGTGCGTGTCCGGCGGCGCGCCATTAACGATAGAGGTGTTGCAGCGATTTCGGCAAAAATTTCGAATTCCGCTCTTAGAAGGGTATGGCTTGTCGGAAACGACCGGCGGTATCTGCGTCAATCCCCTGCAAGGCGAGCAGAAACCCTTATCCATCGGCCCGCCGATCAAAGGGGTGGAAGTCAAAGTGGTAGATGAAGACGATCTTGAACTTGGCGCAAATCAGGTCGGAGAACTCGTCGTCAAATCGGATTCGATTATGGCGGGATATTATAATCAGCCGGAAGAGACGGCTGCCGTGCTGCAAGACGGCTGGCTGCGCACTGGCGATATGGCGAAAATAGACGCTGATGGGTATGTGTATATTGTTGATCGCAAAAAAGATATGCTTATTGTGCGCGGCATGAACGTCTATCCCCGCGAGGTTGAGGAAGTCATCGTCAGTCATCCGAGCGTGGCGGAATGCGCGGTCATCGGCGTGCCGGACAAACAGCGCGGCGAGGTGCCGAAAGCCATTCTCACGCTGAAAGACTCGATGAACGTCTCCGAAAAAGAGCTACGCCAGTTTTGTCATGAAAAAATTGCGATGTACAAAAACCCGAAATACTTCGAAATTCGGGACACATTGCCCAAAACCGCGACAGGCAAAATCCGGAAAGATATTTTGAAACAGGAAGAATGCGGTAAACAGTATGAAGAGGATGAAATGGCGATGGAAATGACAAAAGCCGGCGATGGGATTTGAACCTACGACCTGCTGATTACGAATCAGCTGCTCTACCCCTGAGCTACGCCGGCTTAAAAAAAGAGAAATGCCGAGACACAGAATCGAACTGTGGACACGAGGATTTTCAGTCCTCTGCTCTACCGACTGAGCTATCTCGGCAAGACGTTTCTCATTTGCTTGTGATGTTCATAGAATATAAACCGATGGTTTTTTGTCAAGCATTTTTTGCGATAATTTCGACTTTTTCTTGTTTTCTCAAGGCGTCAACAGTTTTGTCGGTCGAAATTTGATTTCGACGTTTACGTCGTGTGAATAGGCGGGCAGGGGGGCAAATCGGACGCCATAAAAAAGGGCGTTCGGATGAACGCCCTTTGATGACGGGAAGGTTAAATGGATTGCCGCTCGAAGATCAAAATGCCTCGCAGCAGGTCCACGGCGCGGTTTAACTGCGCGTCTTCTTTTAAGAATTTCTCAAGCGCTGCCGCCGCATCAGCCTCGTCGGTTTCTTTCGGCAATTCTTCAGGCTCGGCTTCATCTTGCAACACATCGCCTGGTGCAGGCTCTTCGCTTCCTTCTACTGCTTCTGGAGTCTCTTTTTCTACGGTTTCAGCAGTTTCTTCTGTCGGAATCACCGGTTTATCCAACGGGATAATAATGTCAGGCGTAATTCCCTTCTCATGAATTGATTTTCCATCCGGGGTGTAATATTTCGCGGTTGTTAAACGCAACCCGGAATTATCGCTTAACGGAATCACGCTCTGCACCGAGCCTTTGCCATACGTCTGCGTTCCGACAAGCACAGCGCGGGAATGCGCTTTTAATGCCCCTGCAACGATTTCAGACGCGCTGGCGCTGCCATGATTCACAAGAATGACCATCGGATAATTCGGATGCGTGAATTCTTCGTGAGACACAAAACGCATGTCTTGGTTGCTTTTTCGGCCTTCCGTATAGACAATCAATTTCCCCTTTTCCAGGAATTTATCCGAGACTTCTACGGCAGAATTCAATAATCCGCCGGGATTGCTGCGTAAATCCATAATCAACGCTTCCACATCTTGATCTTCCAGGTCTTTTAACGCAATTTCCAAATCATCTGCGGTGTTTTCCTGAAATTGACGCAAGCGGACATAGCCGATTTTATCCACTAACATTTGATGCGTGACGCTTTTGATTTCAATAATATCGCGTGTCATCGTAAAGTCTTTCGGTTTGTCGAAGCCTTCGCGCATAATGCTGATCGTGATCTGGCTTCCTTTGGGACCGCGCAATAATTTGACCGCTTCCGTCAACGTCATATCTTTGGTCGTCTTGTCGTCAATTTTCACAATCAGGTCTCCGGCAAGGACTCCGGCTCGAAATGCGGGCGTATCGTCAATCGGCGCGATGACAGTCAATTGATCGTCTTTCATTCCGATTTGGATGCCTAAGCCGCCAAAATTTCCGCGAGTCTCGGTCTGCATTTCCTGATAGAGTTCTGGCGGCATAAAGGAACTGTGGGGATCAAGGGTTTTAAGCATACCGTTAATGCCGCCGTAAATCAAATCCTGAACGTTAATTTCATCTACATAATTCGTCTGAATCAGATAGAGCACTTCATCGAAAATTTTCAGTTTTTCGTAAGTTTCTGTTTGGAACGCCAGGACATTTACGCCAACGTTCGCCCCCATAATCACCGCTGCAAATAGCGCAATGATCAGCACAATAATCTGATGACTTTTTAACGGTCTTCGCATGAAATTCCTCCGCCCTCTCACTCCGTGAAGAGACTTCTCTTTATATAGTGGAAGTTGCTCGATAAACAACGATTCCGGACCTATCCCTGTGCCTCGCAACAGGTCATGAATATCCGTCTGCAAGTTAATACAATTATGTAAATAGCATTTATGTTTTTGTCAAGAGATAATCCTGTATATCTCAAAGAATCCTGCTTCTTGTAACGCATATCCCTCAATGAGTTTTGTTTTGTTTATGCGTGTTTCAGCGCTACCCATGTTTTCATGTTTTAATGAAGCGGGGACACAAGAATGACCAGGAAAAGCGTTACGCTTAACACATCGTGCTGCCATGTTTGCCGGGGATATGTCCAGAACACGATGCTCCGAATTCTTCTGACGATCCAGGGGGATTTCAATGATCCATAGCCCTGCCGAGCGGATTCGGGTTGTTCTAAATTTCGACTGATCTGCCGGGCATCCCAGATGCGATGAAACGTGGCTAAATTCGAGAAGATTGCAATACAAGCCATGCCGACATATAACCGGCTGAACAGGCAACTGATAAGAATCCCCACAATCCGTTCAGGGCGTTCCATATAGCCGGAATCAAATCTTCCGGGCAGAAGAGATTCGGCGCGCGCTCTGGTGTAGCTCGTCATGACGCTCCCTGCTAAGGCAATTGCGGAGACAGCGACAAAGGAAATATCGTTTCGCAGCGCAAAATAGGTAATCGCTCCGGCGAAAAGGAGCATATCCGAATAACGATCCGTGACCGAGTCGAAAAATGCGCCAAATTTGGTGACGCGCCCAGCCGTTCTGGCAACTGCGCCATCAAGCACATCAAACGCATTGGCGAAAAAAATCACCGCGCCTGCGGTGACATGCCACCAGTTGACTGCGCCGGGAGTAGATTTGACGCCGACTACCAATAATGCTCCGGCAAACATATTGATAAGCACGCCTGTTGCGGTCAACAGGTTCGGAGAAATCCCACTATTCACAATCGCTCGCGCAATGGCATCTCGCGCCTGACTTCCAAACGTTCCAAGCGTTTTCCCAAGAACATCACTTGTCATTATTTTTCGTATTTTCATAACAGTTTATCCTAAAAGAAGCGTTCCATGAGCGCTACAACAGCGGCTGCCAAAAGAGCTGCTTAGATTCGGCTGAGAAGAACATCAATAAGGATAGCCGCCGCATATTTTCTCTTATTGTCAAGTTTTTTTCCTATGGGAAGAGGTTTCTCGTTCGAAATCCTTTTTTTCCTTGACAAAAGGGTGTTTCTCTTAGAATCTCTTGTGTGGAAGAGCATGATAACGTTTGATAGACAATATTAACCCATAGAGGAGATTACCAGGTATGCCAATCGAAACGCGAGATATCAAAAACGTAAGCGAGGCGAAAAGTGTTGCAACACGTGGGGGATTTTACGGAACAAAAGCGTATATTGAAAACCGAGACTCCGCTCCGGGGGCTGTTGTCAAAGTGCAGTTCTATAAAGATGTTGATACTGTGGCCACAGGGTATGAATATTTGGATGTCAATCAGTTTCTTCAGATTCCCGATTTCGATATGATTGTCTGTACTGTCGGATATCGCGACAGACCGCCGGTCCAGGCGATTATCTGGAATGACTCGACCAACGCTGAATTATGGATTTTCAGAGAAACTGCTGGAATTCGTCAGTATATTGACTTTTTGCCACCCGTTGACACGGAAGGGTCATTCTCCTATCGGTTTCAAATTAAACCGGGTGAAGAGTATCGTTTTCTCGCCGTCGCGCCATTACGAAAATAAAAAAAGATTGACAAAAATTTCTGACTGAAGATGGCTGGCAATGTAGCGGGTTTACAAGGCACGCGCAGGCGTGATCGTAAGTGTTTATCAGTGGTGATTTGTCAAGAAGGCGGTGGAGCGAATGGCTGATGCAGCGCTGAAACAGCAATTGAAAAATATTATTTCCAAAGCAACCGGAGGGGCGGTTCCCTCAGACAAAATTGCCGATAACGTCGGCCTGATGGATTTAGGCGTTGATTCGATGGCGGCGTTGGAAGTCGTGATGGAGTTGGAAACGCAGTTCGGCGTCTCGATTACTGACATGGAGGCCGGAAAGGAAGCCTTTACCTCCATTGATTCATTAGCCAAATTTGTCGAAGCGAATCGAGCGTGATCGCTGTCAGCGAAACTTCGAATGTCTCCGAGATGCTCGAAGTTTCGTTTTAATTCTGGGGTTTCGTCTGTTTTTTACGATGCTCGTCTTCCATCTTCTGGCGTTCTTCAGCGCTCATCTGGCTGATCACGAAAGATTTATACACATCGCCGTCCTCTGTCGCCACCATCTGTAATTGCCGCTGTAAAAATTTCTGCTGCTGTGGTTTCACGATGCGAGACGGCAGCAATAACAACACAAGAAACATCACGCCACACACGCTCCCGCCCAAAAATAAACTGAACGATTCTCCCGTTTTCAAATAATGCGCGATAGCGAACAGGCCGACCAACATCGCCATCATACCGCCTAACAGCCGCCGCGTCACATTACTGGTCAGTGTGCTTAACGTTTGCAAATCAGCGGGATATAAGCGGATGCGCAACTGTTCCCGGTCAATTTTGATGATCGCGTCCTGAAACGCGGTCAGCGTTTGATACGACTGCATCGTCCATTTTTGCAGCGTTTCCAACAGGTTCGTCCCCAACTCTTCTTGCAGAATCTCTTTCCCCATTTCGGAAATGATCGGACGCCCGACGTTCACCGCGTCGAACCAGGGATCGTGAATAAAACCAATGCCTTCGATCAGCGATGCGGCACGGCCAATATAGACCAATTCCGATGGCAGGGTAAACGGAAATTCATAAAACGCATTCATCAACGCATTCGTCATGTCCTGCACTTTGCGTTTCGAGAGCTTCCCCTGTTCCTGAATTTCCAGCATCAATTCCGCCAATTCCCGCAGCATCGCCTTATTCGTCCCCGGCTCGACCAAATGCAGTTCATACATCTCATGCACCATGCTGTCAACATCATGATGCACGATGGCGACGGCGTATTTGATGAGATGCTGCTTGAAAAAGCTGTCAATCCGCACCACCATGCCGAAATCGAGAATAATAATCTTTCCCTCGCGATCTACCAGAATATTGCCCGGATGCGGATCGGCATGGAGCAGGCCGTCAATCATGACCTGCCGGATATAGAGCCGCGCTAACCGCCGAATCGTTTCTTCGATATCAATTCCTGCGGCTTCCAGTGCGGCAACCTGATTGATTTTGATGCCGTCGAGGTATTCCAGCACGATAATGCGCGAGGTCGAAACCGCGTCATACACCTTCGGGATACGGGCAAACGGCTCTTGCTGAAGATTATGCTGGAACAGCTTGACGTTGCGGGCTTCGAGCGTGAAATTCATTTCCTCGTTGATGACACGGCGAAATTCGGCGATGACAGTCGTTAACGAGCGTAAAAACGGACTATAACTGATGAACAGGTTCAGCGTATTCAAAATGGCGAACAAGACCTGCAAATCAATTCTGACCAATTCTTTGACATGAGGGCGCAAGACTTTGATGACGACCTCTTCGCCATGATAGCGGGCGCGATGTACCTGCCCCAAGGAGGCCGCCGCTAAGGGCAGGTCGTCGAAACGTTCGAAGACCTCTTCAATCGGGCGTTGCAGCTCTTCCTGAATCAAGCGCCGCATGACGTCGGTCGGATCGGCATTGACTTTATCTTGCAGTGTGCTTAACTCGCGGATGTAGGTCGGCGGCAGCACATCCGCTCTGGCGCTCAACACTTGCGCCAATTTGATAAAGGTCGGGCCTAAATATTCCAGCGTATTCGTCAGCGTTTTCGCGCGTTCGAGATGCTGGTCTTTGGTCAAACTGCGTCCGCTGCCCCAGAAAATATAGCGATGGAAGTCTCGCACGAAACTGAGAATCAGCGGCACAAGTTTCCAGAGTACGACAGTCACGCGCTTCAGTGTTTTCATAACATTCCCTTCAGGGGTTAAAACCCCTGTCTATACCAAATCGCCCTTTCAGGTCGGCATTCTGCCGCGAAGCGGCAATGGAATAAAGCCAGGGGTTTCAACCCCTGTAATCTTGTTCGAGAAATTCCAGCGTTTCCTGAAACGTCGGAATGCCCGCCTGTCCGCCTAATTTCGAGCATTTCAGCGCCGCGACCGCGCTGGCAAACGTCACCGCCTGACGCAGCGCGTAGCCCTTTTGCAGGCCGGCGACGAACGCGCCGTGAAACACATCGCCTGCGCCAGTTGTGTCAACGACAGGCACGCGGAACGCCGGAACGTGAAATTCGTCATCAGGGGCGCAAACATAGACGCCTTCCGCGCCGTTGGTGAGGATTACGGCTTTTCCGCCATACTTCAACAGCGTCTTTGCGGCGCAAAATGGTTCTGTTTCTCCGGTCAATCTTTCGGCAAACGCGATGCCTGGCATGAAATAATCTACCAGACGAAATAACGCCTCCGCATCGGCTGTCCGCAACAGTCTGGTGCTTGGGTCGAGCGTGACGGGAATGCCACGTGCTTTCGCCTGCTGCGCTGCGCGGAGCGCCGAGCGAAACCAGTAGCCGTCAAGATGCAGAAAACGAACGCCCTCGAAATCGAGCGTCGCAAATGGCAGTTCTTCCCGCAGTTGCACGCCGCGCTGATGCAGAATCGTCCGCTGTCCGGTTTCTTCATGCACCAACACGAACGAAAATGCCGTAGTTTCGTCGTCGAATATGTGCATTCGCTGCGTAGCGACGCCCTGACGATTGAGCGCTTCCAGCGCATAGCGCCCGGCATCGTCATCGCCGATGCCGCCGATCATTTCCGCCGTTTCCCCCAATCGCGCCGCCGCCACCATCGCCGTCGCGACCATCCCGCCCAATTGCGTCGCTGAACGGGAAATCTGCTCCACCTCATCCCAGCCCGGCATACGCGGCAATATCGCGAGCCGGTCAAGACAGACGCCCCCTAAACCTACAATCGCTGCCATAATTTTGTAATCTCCTACCGTTCATACAAACCTCACAGGTCTTGAAGACCTGTGAGGTTTTCGTGATGACACGTCTTTTCGCTTGACATGAACAGCCGCAATCTCTATGGTTTTGTCAAGGGAAATTCTGGCGGAATTCTTTATCTCTACGGTAGGACAATCTATGGCAGAACAAATGTTCGATGTTTTTTTGAGCTACAACAAAGAAGAACGCGCATCGGTCACGGCGATTGCCATCCATCTGCGGGATGTCGCGAGTATCTCTCCCTGGTTCGACCCCTGGGAGGCGATTCCGGGCATGTCGGTTACGGACAATCTGATGCAGGGCTTGGAAGGGTCGAAAACCTGCGCCGTGTTTATCGGCAAAAGCGGCGAAGGCCCCTGGCAGAAATCCGAAATCCGCAAAGCGATTGACCGGCAGAAGCAGCGCCACATGTTGCGCGTCATTCCGGTGCTGCTGCCGGATGCGCCGGAACACCTCGACACCTCCTCGTTTCTGCTGGAATTCACCTGGGTGGACTTTCGCGGCAAGACGCTGCACGACGATCATGCGCTCTGGTGTCTGGAATGCGGCATTCGCGGCATCGCGCCCGGCAGAGGACGCCCAACGATGAACGCGCCGCGCCGCGAACAGGGCGCGGAGACCGCACCCCGACGAAATATCACGATTGACCTTCCGGATGGCGTCACATTGGAATTGATTGCCATTCCGGGCGGGACATTTTGGATGGGATCGCGGGATGGCATCGGAGAAAAATATGAACATCCACGCCATCAGGTGACAGTCGCGCCGTTTTACATGGGGAAATATCCGGTGACGCAGGCGCAATGGCAGGCGGTGATGGGGAAGAATCCGTCGCAATTCAAAGGCGCGGATCGCCCGGTGGAATCCGTATCATGGAACGACACGCAGGAATTTTCGAAGAAATTGAATGAGATCGTAGAGACGCACGGCCGTGCGTCTCTACCGGGCGGGAAATTTCGCCTGCCATCCGAGGCGGAATGGGAATACGCCTGCCGCGCCGGAACGGAGACGGCGTATTCCTTCGGCGACGATCCGGCGCAATTAGGCAACTACGCCTGGTTCGATGGCAATTCCGGCAAGCAAACACATCCGGTCGGACAAAAACAGCCGAATGGTTTCGGTCTGTACGATATGCACGGCAATGTCTATGAATGGTGTGAGGATACGTGGCATGATAATTACGATGGAGCGCTGAAAGACGGAAGTGCATGGATAACAGGAGCGAACGAAGATTGGCGCGTAGTACGCGGTGGCGGATATGGTTCCTCCGTTGGAAATTTACGTTGCGCCTATCGTATCAGGCTCAACAGGCAACACGACTGGAACGGCAACCTCGGTTTTCGGTTGGTGCGTTCCGAGTTGCGCTCAGTATCGCCGTTCTGAGTGCTGAAATTCTGGCTGCTGATTGCTGATTTCCGAATGCTGAGAGGGGGAGTCCAGAGGGGGAAACTTCCCCCTCTGGCGGGGTTTGGGGCAGCGCCCCAATGGAAAATTTTTTTAATTGCGACCTGCCAGACACCGTCAAGGTGTCTGACAGGTTCGAATGGAGGACGAGGTTATGAGCCTTGCAATTACAATTCGACAGATTGATGATGTGACCGGAACATGGCTGCAACAGGAATCCCGACGACGCGGCGTTAAGATCGAGGAGATGGCCTTAGCCTTGATTCGCAAAGGAATGCAGGCGGAACGGGCGGCACTGCCGGAATATCATGATTTGGACGCGCTGGCCGGAACATGGAGCGAGGAAGATGCCAAAGAATTTTTAAAAAACACGGCGGATTTCGAGAAAATTGACATAGAACGTTATGAATATAGCTGTCAGACACCTTGAAGGTGTCTGACAGCTTTTTCCTGACCACAACGAGTTATTTCATTACAAATAACCTTTATATCGGCAACGTCTTGCAGGATTTTCTTGCATAATCCCTGGCCGAAACTGCCCAATACGCATGACACAACACCCTTACGCCGTCGCGTTTCTTGATTGCGGCTATAATCGGTACAGCATCGCCGCCCTGACCGGTTCTGCCGAGGTGGACGAACGCCTGCAAGACGCGGCGCTCTATTTTCCGAAAATTCGGCATGGCAAGCAAGCGCCGCCGCGCAAATATCGCGTGTTGTACGAAGAAGTCGTCGAATTGGCGCAGCGGCATGAGAAACTTGTGTTCGCCTGTTCGTTTACGACCGCGAATTTTATGGACATGCGCCGCATCGTGTCCGGTTTGCGCGAAATCTTCGGGCAAACTGGCATCTCGAACGTACTGTTCGTCGCGGGCGGGCCGCATGTCTCCGGCGATCCCGAAGGAACGCTGCGCGCCGGATTCGACGTGGCGGTTATCGGCGAGGGCGAAATCACCTTTCCCGATCTGCTCGTTCGCTATTTTGACGGCAAATCGTATGCCGATGTGCCGGGTCTGGGCGTGTTGGAAGCCGACGGCGCGTATGCGTATTCCGGGCAGCCTGCGACGGTAGATTTGGGCGCGTTTCCGCCGTTTGCCATGCGTCATAAGCGTTTTTCGCCGATTGAAATCAGTCGGGGCTGTCCGAATGGCTGCCGCTACTGCCAGACGCCGTTTTTCATGGGCGGCGCCATGCGTCACCGTTCGCTTGAGTGCATCGTGGATTATACCGAACGCGCCAAACGCATCAACCTGAAAGTCTTGCGCTTCATCTCGCCGAATTCCTTTGCGTACGGCTCGGCAGACGGGCATTCCGTCAATTTTTCGGCCTTAGAAGCGTTGCTGCGTTCGGTGTCCGAAATTTATGGCAAGCCGAACGTGTTTGTCGGCTCGTTTCCTTCGGAAGTGCGGCCAGAGCATGTCTCGCCGGAAACGCTCGGCCTGATTCGCCGTTTCTGCGCCAACGAAAATCTCGTCATCGGGGCGCAGTCCGGCAGCGAGCGCGTGTTGGAACGCATTCATCGCGGGCATGGCGTGGCGGAAATCGTGCGGGCGGTGGAACTGAGCATCGCCGCCGGGTTTGCGGCACATGTGGATTTCATGTTCGGACTGCCGGGCGAAACGGAGCAGGATCGGCAAGACACGTTACATTTGATGACGCGGTTGGTCGCGATGGGCGCAAAAATTCACGGCCACGCCTTCATGCCGCTCGTCGGCACGCCGTTTGCCGCTGAAGCGCCGGGAACAGTTGACCCGGTGACGCGCCTCTTCATGGATAATATGCAGGGCAAGCATCAGGCGCACGGCCGCTGGCGGCAGCAAGAGCGCCAGGCAAAAACGACCGCCGAATTTCTCGCCAGCATCGCATTGTAGGGTGAAACTGTTGTTTCGCCATCGCCGAAACGCAGTTTCGGCGTACAACAGAAGGCAAACATGAATCGAAAACGTCTGTTAGTCAACATCTTCTCGAATTGGACGAATTTGGCGCTGATGATCGTCATCAGCTTCTACGTCTCGCCGATTCTTGTGCATCGCTTAGGCAATGAGCAGTACGGCCTCTGGACGATGATCGTCTCGATTACCGGCTATTTCACGCTGCTCGATTTCGGCGTGAACAACGCCGTCGTCCGGTTTATTTCCAAATACGTGGCGCAAAAGGAAGCCGGCAAAGCCAATGAAATTTATAACACCGCGTTGGTGTTTTTCGGGCGGATCGGCTTGGCAGTGCTGGTTTTAACGCTTGTCGGCGGATGGCTCTTCACGCGCTGGCACACGCTGACGGGAGCGTCGGCGTCGTATCTCTACATCGTTTTCGCGCTGGCCGGGCTTGATGTGGCCGGGCATCTCGTCTGCGGCGTGTTTTCCGCGACGTTGATCGGGTTGCAAGAATTTTTCAGAATGAATGTCGTCTCCATCACGTTGACGATCCTCAAAAATCTCGTCTTAGTCATCCTGGTGTTTTCAGGCCATAAATTGCTCGCGGTGGCCGCGATTCAGCTTGTCTTCAACCTATCGAAGCACGTCTGGCATTATCTTATCATCAAGAAGAAATATGCCTTTTTTCATGTTGATACGACACTCTGGACAGCGGCGACGTTCCGAACCATCGTCAGTTACAGCGTCTATAGCTTTATTATTGCGATGGCGGGGCGCGTGATTTACCTGACGGATTCCATTGTGATCGGCGCGGTTGTCAACGTCGGCGCGGTCACGTTTTACGCGATCCCGGCTTCATTGCTCGATTATTTGGGGCGCGTCGTCGGCGCGATTACCAGCGCCCTGATTCCGGTCATCAGTTCGCAGGAAGCGGTCGGAGAAATCGAAAAAAACCGGGCGCTCTATCTTACGGTCACGAAATATCTGCTGCTGTTGATGCTGCCGATTATTTTCGTGCTGTTCACAGTGGGGCACGAGTTTATTGCGCTCTGGATGGGGGCGGAGTATGGCGCGCAGGGGAAATGGACGCTGCGGATTTTGCTGATTGGGTATTCGTTCTCATTCTGTCAATGGATCGCGTACAGCATCTTATTGGGTACCAGCAAGCATACGTTTTTAGCCTATGTCATGGTGGCCGAAGCGGTTGCCAATTTAGGCATCAGCATTCTTCTCGGCAAAATTTGGGGCATCGAAGGCGTAGCCATCGGGACGACGATCCCCTTGCTGTTAGCGAATCTGTTTGTGATCCCGATATACGTTTGCCGCTTGTTAGCGATAAAGATCAGCGCATATTACACGCAATCATTTTTCTGGCCGGCGCTCCTGTTAGCGGCGAGCGGCGGACTCTACGCCCTGTTTCCGATTCATGTCGGCACGTACCTGCAATTGCTTGCGTATAGCGCGGGAGTCGCGACTTTTTGGTTGGGAAGCGGCTTGCTTCTCATCATCGAACGCGAACACCGGGAGTGGTTTCGCGCTCGAATTTGCGAGCGCCTTCATTTTTCTTGACAAGTCCGCGTCAAAGAGAAACGCTGTCAGACACTTTCAACGTATTGGGCAGCTTAAAAAAAGAATTTTCTATCCGCTTTTCCCTCCAGGGATGGCTACACGTTATGCGAACAGAAAAGCATTCATTTTTACGCGAAGACCGCCTTCGAAGACGCCCCGAACTGTCGGGACGGCGTAGTTTATTGTTGTTAGGCGCGGCGGCGAAAACCGACCGGCGCGCGTTGCATGAATTGTTAGCGATTGGAATGCCAGTGAATGCGAAAAACTGGAACGGCGTCAACGCCCTGTTTCTCGCCGTGAACAAAGGGGATGCGCGTGTGCTGCATCTCCTGCTGGAAGCCAGGGTAGATGTCAATGCCCAGACGGTCAAAGGCACGACGGCGCTCATGCGGGCGGTGGCGAAGAATGACGTTGAAATCGTCAAACTGCTGCTGCGCGCCGGAGCGGATGTCAATCTGAAAACCCGCAACGGCATGTCGGCGTTGGCGTTAGCCTACATTCATGATGCGACCGAAATTGCGAATCTGTTATTAGAGGCCGGCGCTGACCGGATCGCCGCGCTCTTAGCCAGCGATTACAGCGTGTTTGTCAATACGTGCGCGCAGGGCGATATTCATTTTGCGCAAATGCTGATTCAGGCCGGAGCCAAAATCAATCGGAGCGATAGGCACGGGCGGTCGGCATTGATTGAAGCGGTAAAACAAAATCATGTCGAAATTGTCAAGCTGCTGATCAAATCCGGCGCAGATGCGAATATTCAGAATCGGCAGGGAGAGACCGCTGTTTTCGAAGCCGTGAAGGCGCATCATATCGAATTGGTCAAATTGCTGCTGGCGGCTGGCGCAAGAGTGGATACTCCTGATAAGCGCGGAAATACGGCGCTATTGCTTGCGACACAAGGCAACCATGTTGAAATGGTCAAAGTCTTGATTCAGGCGCGAGCCAATCTCCACTTGAAAAATCAACAAGGCGAATCGGCCATTCTGATCGCCGAACAGGGCGGTCATGCGGAATTAATCACCCTGCTCAAAGGCGCGTATTGATCAGGTATTCCGCGCCGACGGCCAACGCGATCCCGGCGGCGTAGTGCGGCAGATCAAGCCAATCGAAGCCGTTTCCGAGGATGATCGCGCCGATGAAATGAGAACGAAGCGTATGCAAGAACGGCGTCCGAATCAATTGACTGAATTCCACGACCACGCAAAACAGCAAGACGAGGAGTGCGCCGCGCGGTCTCGATGTGCGGCGCCGAATCAAGCGCAGCAAGAGATAGAGAAACATCGCGTAACACAAATCTCCCGCATACTGATGTACCCATCCTTGTAACGCTCCGTGATACGATTTCGTGCCTAATCCGATTG
>CAZRSF010000065.1:0-38200 GCA_964602655.1 uncultured Candidatus Moduliflexus sp. | reverse complement strand
GGGAGGGGCAAGGGGTGGGTAAAACGCCTGTTTGACAGAGGAATTTCAAAAAGCTGCACATCACGTTAACAACGATGTTTTTATATAACAATGGGCGTTTTCGCCCAATAATTAAGGAGAATCACCATGTCAATCCGTTTTCATGAAATCGCTGAAACGTATCATCGCATTCTGAACCCATTTACTGAGGAACAATTGATGCTGTTAGGCAGCATCTGCCGGATGCATTCAGGAATGCGGCAGCTTGATCTGGCCTGCGGAAAAGCCGAAATGTTGTGCCGTTGGGGACAAAAATACGGGATTCGCGGCGTTGGCGTCGATATCAGTGCGGTGTTTTTAGACGCCGCGAAGCAGCGAGCAGCGGAATTAGGCGTCAGCGAGCAGTTCACCTTCATCCTCGGTGATGCAGGGAAATATCCCCAGGCGACTCACGATTTTGATATTGTCAGTTGTATTGGCGCGACCTGGATCGGTAATGGCTTGCTCGGCACGTTAGAATTGATGAAGCCAGCGCTCAAACCAGGCGGGTTGCTTCTGGTTGGCGAGCCGTACTGGAATGAATCGCCGTCTGAGCTAGCATGTCAAGCGTTGGGTTTTAGCAAAGATGATTATACGTCCTTAGATGGAATGCTGACCAGGTTTGAGTCTGCCGGATTACAGCTTGTAGAAATGGTTTTAGCCAATCATGACGGCTGGGATCGCTACGAAGCGCCGCAATGGATGGCTATAGATGATTTCCTGCGCGCCAATCCGAATGATCCTGACGCGCCCGCGCTCTCCGAATGGAACAACAATAATCGCCGGACATATCTTCAATACGGGCGACGGTATTTCGGCTGGGGCGTATTCGTACTGCGAACGATTTAAACATACAGACCTCACAGGTTTTCGAAACCTGTGAGGTCTGGCATAAGGAGAGAATATGATTTACGAACTGACACCACGCGATTATGAACGTGTTCGTCCGTTATTTCAGGATTTAGACCACCATTTGATCATCAGGGCGGCGATTGAAAACACCACCCCGACAAAAATCTATGTAGATCGCGTCGAATCGCCCGAAGCGGCGTTTATCTGCTCGGTGGAAGGCTATTTTTTAGCGGGACAGCCTAACAATGCGGCATTTACCGCAGATTTGCGCGACCTGCTGCGTCACATCAGCAATACCGGCGAAACGCTGCGAGCGCACGACGACGCGATCAATCTCGCCGTCTTTCCGCAAACATGGGAAGCGTCACTGCCGGAGCTTTTTCCGCAACGTGCACCGTTGCCGGAATACCGCATGAAATACGCTTGCACGGAATTACGTTTCGATTGGAAGACGCACATTCCGGCAGATTATCAGATTCACCGTCTTGATGCCCAACTGTTGGAACGCTGCGCCGGGCGCGTCCCGGAACATATCTTCGAATGGATGCAGGCGAATTGGGGCGGAGTCGAGCCGTTTTTGCAACGTGGTTTCGGCTTCTGTCTCCTGCATGGCGAAGAAATTGTCTCATGGTGCATTGGCGATTGCGCAAGCGGAGAACGTTGCGAAATCGGCATTCACACGCTGCCGGACTATCGCCGGCGCGGATTAGCGGCCATCATCACTGCGGCGACCGTCGCCGACTGTTTCGAGCGCGGCTTCAAGAATATTGGCTGGCACTGCAACGCCGAAAATGCTGGTTCGTGGAAAACCGCGGAAAAGGTCGGTTTTGTCAAAGAAAAGGAATACGTTTTTCACCTGCATCTGTTCGATGATGCCGTCTATTTCGCGGAAGTCGGCTGGCGGCATCTTCAGGAAAAACATTATGTGAAGGCTGCCGAATCGTATGCGCGAAGTTTCGCGTTGAAACCGGATGCGCCGCATTACTGGTATCATACGGCGGCGATGGCAGCGGCGGGAGCGGGCGAAACGGCAACTGCGTTCGACTATCTGCGCAGCGCTATCGAAGGCGGCTGGCAGCATTTCGCATTCACGGAAACCCGCGAGGAATTCGCGACATTACGCAATCTGCCGGAATGGGAAAGCCTATTCGAATGATAAATTCGAGCCGGAGTGCCAAAGCTCTGCTTTGACGCGCCAACGAAGAGCTTTGGCACTCCGATTCGGAAGCAAAGAAACGTTTATGAATGTACAAACTTTTTACGATGAATTTTTTACCCGCGCAGACGCCAGCCCGGCACATGCGGAGCTTTGCGAGCGGGTATATGGCAAGAATCTCTGCCAGCATGGCATGGCGGACATGCAACAACTCGAAATTCTCTTAGAGCAACTGACAATTCGCCCTGAAGATCGCGTCCTCGATTTAGGCTGCGGCAACGGCTATTTGACGGAATATCTTCATGATAGACAGCCCGCGTTTTATACCGGAGTTGATATTTCGGAGGTCGCGATTCAGCAGGCGCAGGGGCGTGTCGCAGTAACGGGCAAACGCCTGAATTTTCAGGTTGGTGACATCAGCCGATTAGATGAGCCAGAACAATCGTTCGACAAAATCATCTCGATTGATTCGCATTATTTTATCGAGCCGCTCGAACCCTGGCTGGAAATGCTGTACGCCACGCTGAAACCGGGTGGAACACTCGCGATTTTTTCGGATGAAGGTCAGGGCATTGAAGGAGCGGATGAGAGCCGCCTCGACGCGGAAGAGACGTTGATGGCGCGGCGCTTTTCGCAAGCCGGATACCGCTTCACATCAGTCAATTTCAGCGCGGAAAATCGGGCGCACTGGCGCTTGAAACAGCAGGTCACAGAAACATTGCACGAGGCGTTTTTCGCTGAAGGCAACGAGTTTTTATATCACAATCGTCTCGGAGAATGCACGCAGTCAAACCGCGATTTCGACTGCCGTTTTCTCTTTTTTGTTTATAAACCGTAACACAACCCTGGCAGGGTTCTTAAAGAAGGAAAACTTACGATGTCTCATTACAGAAAACTTGTCGGGAAAAAATGTTATTTATCGCCATGCAGCGCGGCAGACGCGGAGCAATGGACAGCATGGTTTAATGATCTGGAAGTGACGCTCCCGCTCGGCGACGAGGCGTACACGCCGTATTCGTTAGAAAAAACGCAGGAGGATGTCAAAAACATCATTCAGAATCAGGCGCATATCTTTGGCATTGTGGATAACGAAAAAGACGCGCTGATCGGGCGCTGCCTGCTGTTCAATCTCGATTGGGTCAACCGCCACGCCATGCTGGGAATTTTCATCGGCGACAAAACCTATTGGAACAGCGGCTACGGGCAGGACGCCATCACGCTGCTGTTGGATTACGCCTTTACGCTGTTGAATCTGAACAGCGTCATGCTCGGCGTGATGGAGTTCAACGAACGCGCCATCAATTGTTATAAAAAAGTCGGCTTCAAGGAAATCGGACGGCGGCGGCAGGCGCGAATCATCGGCAACCGCAAGTATGACGGTGTGCTGATGGATATTTTGGCCGAGGAATTTACGTCGCCGTATGTGGCGCGATTGTTGGAGTAGTACACCGTAACCTTAATTTTTAAGAGCCAGCGTACCGCCGACGTCCCCGTCGGCCTCTCGCGTCGCAACGAAGCCTCAATTCACGGCGAGGTTGATTGGATTAACTACTTAGCGGCAGGCGGCACGTCGGTCGCCAGCGCAATTCTGTCAGAATCCGGAACGCTTGTGGAAGCGATTGATGACGGAAGCGACGGCTGTTTTTTAGCGACCGCGTTTGTCAAGGCGCAGGGGCGACCGGCCTGGGAAGTTGGCTGGACGCCAGCGATATATGAAACGTATGGGCGGCTCATCGGGCGCATGCACAGGCTGACGAAACGCTACACGCTGCCAAACCCGTCATGGAGACGGTCAGAATGGCATGACGACATCATGCTTGATGGAGAGCGGAATCTGCCCGCAACAGAAGAGACCGCGCTCCAAAAATTTCGACAGGAAGCGGCCTATCTGCATACGCTCCCGAAAGATGCCGATACGTATGGATTAATCCATTTCGACGCGCATCCATCGAATTTTTTCGTTGATGACAGCGGCCATATCACCCTCTTCGATTTCGATGACTGTTGTTACCACTGGTTTGTCAACGACATGGCGATTGTCTTGCTTTATATGGTCACGAATCAGGAGTGTCCCGAAGATATAACGCAAGCATTTCTGCCGCATTTTCTGCGTGGCTATCGTCAGGAGAATCACCTGCATCCGCGCTGGCTGCAAGAGATTCCGCACTTTCTAAAATTTCGGGAAATTGACCTGTACGGTTTGGTTCATCGCAGTTTTGACGTCGCGAATCTTCAGAATCAGTGGTGTCTGCGTTACATGTGGCAACGCAAAGAGCGCATCGAGCAGGACGTGCCATATATCAATCTTGATTTCAGCGCGTTTGCGGAATATCTTGAGTAATGAGATTATGAAGCGCAGCAGTACATGCCCTCACTCGTCGAACGATACGCGCCGTTGACGCTTTTCGATACATGAAACAAGCGCTCGCGGGTTGGCGGGGCTGTTAAGTTCTATTGAAGAATCCCCCCAATCGCTGGACTCGAAACAGAAGGACGCTGAAGTACCCTTAAAGCGGGCTTCAGCCTGCTTCCACTGTGAGCCCAGCCATTTATGGGCGCTGAAAAATACGCAGCGAACGCTTCCTAACACTGCGACATTTTTGTCGCCGTGAGACACGAATGTCGCCCCCACTGCATTCTTTAGTCTTCATTGAATCTACCGTCGTTTTCTGGTATTCCTGGTGCGACAATCCTGTCGCAGCACTGACATCACCGCACTTCGAATCATCCGCATTTCATTATTCGTCCACCAACAATTTTAAAAAAATATAAGGCGAAAATTCCCCATTATTTCGCCATGTCCATCTACGATCACAAACGAGTTCAGTACAATCAACATTACACCACATCTCTTTGGCATAAAATATGCTTTTCCCATGTGTAAGGGCGAAATAACCCAAAACACTGGGTTGCTCGCCTGACATGTCGCATTTCAAAAATACACACAGGAGGCCATAATCGGCATAATGCCGAACATGGCCCCTCTTTGCCAGGAGAAATACAGATGAATACATTCTACAAAACAGCCTGCCTGATACTGCTCACAGGCGGCATACTTCACGGACACGCTGACGCATCGTCATTAGGCCATCAATTACAGGCCGAGACATCGTCCACGTTGACCGTCATTTGCCAGGAGACGAGTCTCTTCGAGACGATGCAGACCTCGATAAAGCCAGCGGTGATGGAGTTGTTGACACCGTCATCCGGCGGAAGTTCCAGTTCGCTGATCGTTATCTGCCAGGACAATACGCGCGCTGCGGTTTCCACCTTGTCGGATGTGGTCGAACCTGTTGTTCAGGTGGTCGCGCAGGTTCAGCAGATTGTGGCCGGCGAGAGCGCAATTCCGCCGAAGTCCGCGTTCGTCGCGGTTGACCCGGCCGCCGTGCCGGAACCGTCCACCGTGCTGCTGCTCGGCGGCGGAATGTTAGGGTTGGTCGCGTTATTAAGACGCCGTCGTCATCAGTAAATCATTGAGACAACGAGACAATGCACCATGACAGTTAAAAAAGAGTACATGACGTCGTATTTTCAGGAGCGCAACGGCTTTCCTGGAATGTCATCAACATTACAACACTTCGAACAAGAGGAGAATTTTTACATGCCTAAGAAATTATTCGCACACGGAATGAAAATAGGCCTTCTACTGCTGATAATCAGCGTGGCCATGGCTGGAACTGCCTTCGCGGCAGCAGACTATCTGATTGATTATACGATTCGCCCATGGACCGGAGGAGGCACAGGCGCCTCAGTTGACGTGAAAATTACCAATATGACCGCAACGCCTGTCGTCGGATGGGAACTCAAATGGGCATTCGAAGGCGGCGAAACCCTGGGCGGTGACCTTCGATTCTGGAATGTCGCATCGGTCACTCAATCAGGCGCCAACGTCACCGCCGTGAATCCGGCCTCGGCCTGGAACGGCACCATTCCAGCCAATGGCGGCACCGTGACGTTCGGGTTCAATATCGCGGGGAGGGTTGTTGCGCTGAATAGTCTGGACTTTACGTTGAATGGCAAGCCATGCGGCGAGAAAACGACCCCGGGCACGGGCGGAAAGTATGACGTCATTTATACGATTACTAATCAGTGGAAAGAGAATGGAACGGACAAGTTCCGCGTGCAAGTGACCATTAAGAACCTGACCAGTACCCCGGTGAATGGCTGGACGGCTGTGTGGACATTCAAGGGAAATGAAGTGATTACAGCGACGGATGGCACCGGAGCAGGCAAGCACGTCAACTATTCCCAGAGCGGCAAAACGATCACGGTCACGCCGAATCAATCCTGGAACACCGTCATTCCTGCCAATGGTTCGATAAATTTCGGCTTATTCGGCACGGGCGTCGCGCAGCCAATGATCGGAATAGATTTTACGATCAACGGTCAAACTGCCGGTCAGAAAATTACCATAAAAAAACTTGGCAACGGCAATGGCACAGTCACGGTGACGGGCGGAACGCTGGCACAGACCTGCGAAGCAGACTGCATGTCCATGATTGTCCCATTTCTAAGCGGCACGTCATACACCTTTCAGGCAACGACAGACGCCAGTTCGACCGTTGCTGGTTGGATGCAAAATGGTCAGCCCGTTTCCATCGCCAGCGTGATCGTCCAACCTGATGATGTGCTGACTGTCGTGTTCAATCAGGCCATCACACATGTTGAGAATCCATTCGACGGCGCTGTTGGCTACGTCAGTCCGCAGCGTCAGAAGACGATTGAGGCGCAGGCTGCGGCAGAAACCGATACTGTTCTGGCTGCAAAGATGCGGAAAGTGGGAACTTATCCAGGGGCGATCTGGATTGATCGCGTAGCTGCGATTGCCGGAGACCCGACTAATGGCATCATGGGCTTGCGCGACCATTTGAACGCTGCGCTGGCCCAGCAAACCGGCGCGACTCCGGTAGTGATTACAGTCGTTGTCTATGACATTCCAATCCGCGATTGCGCCGCGTTAGCCTCCGCGGGTGAATTTAAAGATGCTGCAGATATGGCTCTTTATCAGACGACGTTTGTTGACCCAATCATGGCGATTTTACGCGATCCCTTATATGCCAGCCTGCGGATTGCTGTCATCCTCGAACCAGATTCGCTGCCTAATATGGTAAGCAATCTCGGACTGGACGATTATGACCTCAATGACGTGGATGGGAAAACAGATGAGCTTCATCCCGATTGCAACCGAGCCAATAATGATAGTGCAGCACCAACGAGCAATAAGGTAAATTATACCACTAATATCTATGTGCAAGGGATTCGGTATGGACTTGATCAACTCGAGACGATTCCCAACGCCTATACCTACCTTGATATCTCTCATGCGGCCTGGGTTGGTTGGAATCTGAATCCTGGCGTGGATGTTTTCAAAAACGTGTTGCTGAAAGATGGAGTTGATCCTGCAACATGTACTGATTGCTATCGTCATATTGATGGCTTTGTTTCCAATATATCAGGGTATTCAATCACGGAAGAATTGTACTTCGCCAAAGATGGCACCAAACGCGTACCTAATGCTGCCACAGTCCCGGCCCCAGTGCCAACCTTCCTCCTTAAAGGTGGCGATTTTTATGCCAATTCATATTGGGGTGAACGAGAGTTCGTCACAGCATTTCGTAACCGAAGCATCATCAAAACAGGAACGCTTCCCCCGTTGCCAGAGGGAATCGGAATGTTGATCGATACCTCTCGAAACGGATGGGGACCAGACAAATCAGCGCCGGATTCAAGCATCACAGATGCTACAGAATGGACCAAGCTGGCGAGCTTTGATAGACGTTTCAGTGATGGGAATACCATCCGCGGAGCGTTCTGCAACCAGAAAGGCGCTGGCATTGGGATGCCTCAAACAGCGTATCCCTATGGAACAACAGAGGGGATTGACGCATTTGTCTGGATCAAGCCATCCGGAGATTCTGATGGCACCAGCGATCCAACCTCTGCTCGATTTGACCAGCATTGCAATCCGACTGCTGTACTACCCTTCGAACACCCAACAACCAAAGCATGGCCAACCAATGCGATGGAGAACGCGCCGGAAGCCGGCCAGTGGTTCCCGGAACAGTTCCGCGAGTTAGTTCAGAACGCCAATCCGCCGATTGCGCCGTAAGCGACGTCACAGCATCCTTCCTCAGACACCTCCGATTCAAGATCGGAGGTGTCTGTTTTGCACACGTTCTCATCTTCAGTGTCGCCGCGAGATCGAGAGGAGTGTAAATTCTTAACAGTCCCTTCCAAAAACTCTTGACACCAGAAGAGATATTTCATAACGATTTTGCTGATAATATCAAAAAAGATATTCATCTCTTCAGGAAGAATAATTCCGTTCACACGCGAAAAATGGCTTCAACAGATTCGCTGAAATGCGCCAACATTCTTTCATTTGAGGCGAGCTATGGATAGGGATGCATCTTGTTTGTCATCAGCATACTTGCAGTCATCGCCATTAAACATCTTATTTCTTTCGCACACGCTCGAAGATGATTATGGTTTCCGGCTCTGGCAAGGGATGTTGGATGCCGCTCAAAAAGAAGGCGTCAATCTTCTGTGCGCCAACTCTCTTGTTTCTTATGGGTTACGAGCATATCCGACCGCAGTGTACAAATGCCTGATGACCGCAGAACTGGATGGAGTGATTCTGAGCGCCGGGCCATCTGTAAGCAGTGGTGATGCGCCGCGTATGCTGTTGAATTTCGAACATTATCAACAATTGCCGATGGTCTGCATCAGTTCATCCATTAAAGGAAAAACCTGTATCAGCACGGAAAATCACGCGGGCATCCGCGCCGTAATGCAGCATTTGATTTACGTGCATGGCTATCGCCGCTTGGCGTTTATTAAGGGTCCCGATGGAAATGCAGATGCAGAAGAACGCTTCGCTGCATACGTCGAAACGCTGACATTGCATGGTCTCAGCTATGATCCAGAACTTGTCGTTTCCGGAAATTTCAATCATGACGGAGGAGAGGCTGGTATCCACGAACTGCTTGAACAGCGGCGTCTCCAAATTGATGCCGTTATCGCCGCGAATGATTTTGCTGCGTTGGGCGCATGCAAAGCGCTGCAACAACGAGGCCTCCATGTGCCGACAGATGTTGCTGTTGTAGGATTCGATGATATTGAAGAAAGCCGGATCGCATTTCCTGCGCTGACCACTATTAAGCAACCGATATATGAGTTAGGTTATCAATCACTGAGCATGTTATTGCGACAGCTTAAAGGAGAACAACTTCCCCAACGAATCGTTTTGCCTACCCAGCTCGTTATCCGCCATTCATGTGGTTGTCAGGCGGTATATCCAACAGTGAAACTGAGCGATTATAACAACACTAATGAGGTGACGCCGGAAAAAACTTCTGCGACGTTGACCGAGAAACTGACGGCAGCGTTTTCACATGTGAAAGAAATAACTGTTCGCATCCCCCGTTTAGTAAACGCGTTGATTCATGATCTTTCCGAAACATCACCATCCACATTTTTAATGGCGCTTGAAGATATTTTGCAGCCGGAAATTGAGCAAGGACTCGATATTTCTGATTGGCAATACATCATTGCGACGCTCCAACTTCATCTACAGCCCCTTCTGACAGATACTGCCAAACGCACGCGAGCTGAATATTTATGGCCGCAAGCATATTTCATTATTGGTGAGATGCTCGGGCGAGTTGAAAAAATTCGACAACTTCAGCAAGATCAACAAGTTCGAATTTTACGTTACCTGGAAAATAGGTTAACGAGTAATTTTGATTTTCATGATATCATCGCGATACTCGCGGAGCACTTGCCACTATTCAATATTTTTGGAGTCTATCTCTCAATGTACGAAGACTCAACATCTGGCGAGTGGTCACGCTTATTTTTAGCGTATGACGAACAGCAACGCCTGTCATTCCCTGAAAGAGGGTATCGTTTTCTTTCTTGCGAGCTGATCCCCAAACAGATGCGTCCCGCAACCCCGCCCTATTCATTAGTGTTGATCCCGATTGTATTACAACCATCCGGCAAACAGATTGGTTTTGTCATCTTTCGAAATGTCGGAATAACCAATCGTATGCTATACAATGCCCTCAGTTGCGCACTGCATAGCGTCTTGCTTGTTCAACAAGTACAAGAACGCTCAGCGGAGCTGAGTCGCGAAAAATTTATCGTGGATAGTTTTATGACGAACGTTCCCGATTTGATTGCGTTCAAAGATTGCGAGGGGCGTCTGCTTCGAGCGAATGAGGCCTATATCAAAAGGCTTGGCCTTTCCCATTCACACGATGTTATCGGCAAAACCGATTTTGATTTTTTCCCATTAGAATATGCTCAAGTCAATCATGCGCAAGAACAAAAAATTCTCCGCACTGGCGTTCCGGTAACATTCGAAGAACGCGAGCGATTCCCTGACGGAACAACGGAAATGCTGCTGACCACCACGATGCCGTTACGCGATGAGCATGACAAGATTATCGGCAGCGTCAGCATATCCCGAATGATCACGGAATTAAAACAGACGCAAACGGCGCTATTACAGGCTTATACCGAAGTCGAGCAACGCGTTCAAGAACGAACCATTGAGTTACGCGAACTCAATGATATGCTGCGTGAAGAAAGCATAAAGCACCAGGAAACAGCCACCTCATTACAAGTAAGTGAACTCCAATATCGGATGTTAGCCGACACTGTTGCGGATGGCATTCTCATTGTTCGTCAGCGACAGACCCTTTTTACAAATGCGGCATTTGCCTCAATGGTGGATTCTTCGCCACAAGAGTTATTCAATGCGGATGTACTCGATCTCTTTAGCGAACAGAGAAAAAAATTCGCATTCGAACAATTGTGTCAGACAGAAAAAACGCGTTCGCATTTCTCCTGGAAAGAAAAAATGTTAACACGAACCCAGCGAACATTCTGGGGAGAAATCAAGCAGACCCCGATTGAATGGAATGGCAAACCCGCCTCACTGCTCTGCATTCGAGACATTACCGAACGTATCGAAGAACAGCAACGGTTAGAGCAGGAGAATCTATCGCTGAAATCAACCTTGTCAGAGCGATATAAATTCGGCCATCTTATTGGAAAAAGCCAGGCCATGCAACACGTGTACAACTTAATCGCGAATGCAGCCGCCTCTGATGCGAATGTGTTGATTGAAGGAGAATCCGGAACGGGAAAAGAATTAACCGCACGCACCATTCATCAGATGAGCCGTCGAAGCGCTCATGCGTTTGTCCCAGTCAATTGCGCGTCAATTCAGGAAAGTTTATTCGAGCGTGAATTTTTTGGGCATTGTAAAGGCGCGTTTACAGGCGCAGATCGAAATCGCCCAGGATTTTTTGATCGGGCGCATCAAGGAACATTATTTTTGGACGAAGTGACAGAACTCAGTCCCGGCAATCAAGCCAAACTGTTGCGTGTCTTACAAGATGGCGAATATATGCCCTTAGGCAGCAATGTCCCCAAAAAAGCGGATGTATTAATTCTGGCGGCCACACATAAAGCCTGTTCGTTAGAACTGAAGCAAGGCCGTTTGCGACAGGACTTTTTTTACCGCCTCTGCGTGATTGAAATAACGCTTCCTCCCTTGCGTATGCGAAAAGAGGATTTGCCGCTCCTGCTGGAGGATATTTTGCTTCGCTATCAGCGCAAACATGCCCAAGCGCACGGTACGCAATCAGGCCATTTTCCCCTCAATGCTAATATGCTGCCGCCCGAATTGCTTAACGCGCTCTACGCGCATGACTGGCCAGGAAATGTCCGCGAATTGCAAAATATTATGCATCGCTATCTGGCAACAAATGATTTATCCTTAATTACGATTTCCCCACAGAAGTCTCCTAATATTACGATTACACGCAGCATCGGAATTGGCGAAAAAACTCTTTCAGAAGCGACCCATGAATTCGAGAAACAATTGATTGAGGAAACCTTAAATCAACAAGCCTATCAAACCGGAAAAGCAGCCAAACGGTTGGGCATCACCCGACGCACACTTCAACGAAAGATCAAAGAATATCAGATATAGCAAAACGATATCAGATGTGACCTCACGACGCTTCGACATCGCTCAGCGTGACTGAATGTTGTTCTTCTGTCGCGAATTTTTGCTTGACAAAAAACTTGTGCGTTCTATAGACGTGTTACGCTTGTAACAAGCCTATCAATCAAGCATTGCCCTGAAATGTGAGGAGTAGAGAGAGATTATGATAACGAAATTTGTCAGAACAGAAGATGTGCAACACAAGTGGTATGTCGTTGACGCTCAAAATGTCGTATTAGGGCGTCTGGCCGTGGAAATTGCGAAACGCTTACGCGGAAAGCATAAACCAGATTTTTCGCCGCATGTTGACACTGGCGATTATATCGTGGTGGTGAATGCGGACAAGATTCGCCTGACCGGAAAGAAGTTGACGGATAAGGTCTATTATCGTCACACCGGCTATCCGGGAGGCATCAAATCCATGACGGCCAAAGAGATGTTAGCCCGCAAACCGGAGCAGATGCTGGAACTTGCGGTGAAACGAATGCTGCCGAAAAATCGCTTAGGTCGCGCCATGTACAAAAAAATGAAAGTCTATGCCGCGCCGGAACATCCGCATGAAGCGCAGCAGCCGGAAGTATTAACCCTTAAACCACGTTACAACAATTAGGAGGATGCCTGTGGCAGATCTGGAATATCGTTACGATAAAATGAAAGAAGAAGAAGATCTGGGCGTGCCGACCTTACCGCTATTCGATGTTGACGATAGCGATCGTGATCCGGCGTTGGATCATGAACTGCCAGAAGGTTCGGTCGCGGATCAGGTGTATGCCACCGGAAAGCGTAAGACGGCAATTGCCCGCGTCTGGCTGCGCCGTGGCAAAGGTCGTTTTTCGGTAAACGGGAAAACGTTGGATGACTATTTCAACCGAGAAACACACCGGATGATCGTGAAACAGCCAATGCGCCTGACGAAGAATCTGAATGATTTCGACGTGGTGGCAACGGTGAAAGGCGGCGGTAAATCAGCGCAAGCCGATGCGATCAAACATGGCATTTCGCGGACACTGGTTTCGTTTAATGAGACCGAAAATCGTTCTGTGCTGAAAAAAGCCGGATTTTTGACACGCGATTCGCGCATGAAAGAACGGAAAAAATATGGGCAGCGGGGAGCCAGAGCGCGCTTCCAGTTCTCTAAACGGTAAAATTCAGGGGATGCCCTGGAATTTCATTCGAAAAAGAATTCTCATGTTCTTTGATTCTTATAGGGGTGCCTGCTTCGAACGAGGGCAGGTTCTATAAGAAGAGGAGAGGAACACGCGAATAACCGACGAAGGAGGAAAAACTCGTGAGTACTATTAAAATGAAAGAATTGCTTGAAGCTGGCGTTCATTTCGGACACCAGACGAAACGGTGGAATCCGAAGATGAAGCCGTATATCTTCGGCGAGCGGAACAATATCTATGTGATCAATCTGCAACTGACCGTTCAAAAATTTAAAGAAGCTAATGCGTTTTTGGTGGATGCGATTGCGAATAATGGCACGATTTTATTTGTTGGCACCAAAAAACAGGCCAAAGACGCCATTCGGGAAGAAGCTGCGCGTTGCGGAATGCCGTATGTGAACCAACGCTGGTTAGGCGGCACGTTAACGAACTTCAGCACCATCCAGAAAAGCACGAAACGTTTACGCCAGTTGGAACAAATGAATGAAACCGGCGAAGCGGCGCTGCTGAAGAAAAAAGAAATGCTGGAGTTGGAACGCGAACGCGAACGAATGGAGCGCTTTTTAGGCGGGATCAAAGTCATGGACAGACTGCCGAACGCCATCTTTGTCGTTGATCCGAAAAAAGAAAAAATCGCCGTCCACGAAGCAAAAAAACTTGGGATTCCGGTGATTGCGATTGTTGATACAAATTGCGATCCTGAAGAAATTGATTTTGTGATTCCGGGCAATGACGATGCGATTCGCGCAATTAAATTATTTGCTTCAAAAATGGCTGACGCCGTTCAGGAAGGAAAAGACCTGAGGCAGGAACGCATTGTCGGACAGAGCAAAGACAGCGATGGAGAGGAAAAACCTCAATCTCTGAATAAGTACGCTGACGAGTTTGTCGCTGATGACAAGAACGACGAATAAGGGGTGAACGCGAGTGCGCGTTTCCCGTTTTCTAAAAGACGACCTGTTCAGGGCAACGCAGGTGTATTGTCATCACGATGCGATTGATTGTTACTACCCCTCCAGATGATCATTGAATCGCTGGAGGGGTCATTTTTGTGAGAACAGCATCTCTCGTCATCTTGACACAGATGACGACAAATATAAAGATATCATCATCAACATGGGCGTGACTCAGGTCATCACGCAGACGTGAGGAGAAGTCAGCATGGAAATCAGTGCAAAGTTAGTGCAGGACTTGCGCGCCAACACGGGCGCGGGAATTATGGATTGTAAAAAAGCGCTTGCCGAAAGTGAAGGCAACCTTGAAAAAGCCGTAGATATTTTACGTAAAAAAGGGTTGGCAGCGGCGTCCAAAAAAGCGGGGCGCGTCACCAGCGAAGGCGCGGTGACATCCTATATTCATGGCGGCGGAAAGCTTGGCGTTCTGTTAGAAGTCAACTGCGAGACCGATTTTGTCGCCAGAACCGATCAATTCCAACAATTGGTGAAAGATGTGTCTATGCACATTGCTGCCGCCAATCCGCAGTATCTGAAACGCGAAAACGTACCGGCAGATGTGGTCGAAAAAGAACGTGAAATTTATCGGGCGCAAGTCGAAAGCACGAAAAAGCCTGCGAATGTCATTGAAAAAATTATTGACGGCAAACTCGATAAGTTTTACAGTGAAGTCTGCTTGTATGAACAGCCATTTGTCAAAGACCCTGATAAAACGATACACCAGCTTGTGACCGACGCCATTGCGAAATTAGGAGAGAATCTGAATATTCGACGTTTCGCGCGTTTCGTGTTAGGCGAAGGCATTGAGAAAGAAAAAGCGGATTTGGCCGCCGAAGTCGCCGCACAGCGCGAAGCCGCCAAGAAATAAGGGCATCGGCATCGTGAACACTTGAGCATTTCAGAGCTTCGAGCGTAAACAAGCGCGTTCGAAGCTTCTGTCTATCACGTTATGACAGCAGTATATCAGCGCATCCTGTTAAAATTGAGCGGAGAAGTTCTGGCAGGAACGAACGAGACCGGAATTGATGGCGGGATGTTGGATTATGTTGCCAGAGAGGTCAAAAGCGCAGTTGAACTCGGCGTCCAGGTCGCCATCGTGATTGGCGCGGGCAATATTTTTCGCGGAGTTCAGGGGCAGCAACGCGGCATTCCCAGAGCCTCCGGCGATTTGATGGGGATGCTCGCCACCGTGATCAACAGCGTGGCGCTTCAGGAAACGCTTGAAGGCCTCGGTCTTCCGACGTTGATGCAAACGGCCATTCCAATGGGGCAGATTGCCCATCCATTCCATCGGAAAGAAGCCATTCACGCATTGACGCAAGGCACGGTGGTCATTTTTGCTGCTGGAACCGGACATCCTTTTTTTACCACAGACACCGCCGCCGCATTGCGGTCAGTGGAAATTGACGCACACGCCATTTTCAAAGCGACAAAAGTTGACGGCATGTATTCGGCAGACCCAGTCAAAGATCCTTCTGCGATTCGTTTTGACCGAATTTCTTATTTTGAGGTGTTACAGCGCCAACTCAAGGTCATGGATTTGACTGCGATTTCTTTTTGCCTGGAACACGACATGCCGATTGTGGTGTTCAACCTGAAAGAACCAGGAAATATCAAGCGAATTCTTTCTGGAGAAGCCGTTGGCACCGTCGTGCATAAATAACGAAGATGTAAGGCAATAGGGGCAGCCTTGCCATTAAGATGTTCCCTCTGCTTCCATCTCTAATGTGTATGCTACAACAGGTTTATAAAGATTCCGAAGGACAGATGCAGAAAGCAATCGACATCTTGAAACATGAGTTTTCCGGAATTCGCACCGGTCGCGCATCCGTAGGCTTGTTGGATGGAATTACCGTTGAATATTACGGTACGCCAACTGCGCTGAATCAGGTGGCGACGTTATCTGTCCCAGAGAGTTCACTTATTGTGATTCAGCCCTGGGATGTCAGCGTTCTCAAAGAGATTGAAAAAGCGATATTACGGTCGGATTTAGGCATTACGCCATCGAATGACGGCAAAGTTATTCGATTAGCCATTCCTGCGTTAACAGAGGATCGGCGCAAAGAATTGGCAAAAGTTGTGAAAAAACGGGCAGAAGATAAAAAAGTCGTGATCCGCCAGATTCGCCGTGACGCGAACGAAGGGTTGAAAAAACTTGAAAAAGATAAAAAAATCACCGAGGATGAACATCATCAAGGACAGGATAAAATCCAAAAAATTACGGATGACTTCATCAAACTCGTGGACGATTTAACGGTAAGAAAAGAGGAAGAACTCCTCAAAATTTAAATGAGTCAACAAGAGCAACTTTCAAGTGAAGAGCAGATTTTGGCGCAGTTGCGAGAGCAAATCGAGCCGGGGAAATTGCCGCGACATGTGGCGGTGATTATGGACGGCAATGGACGCTGGGCGCAACAGCAAGGCAAGCCTCGCGTCGAAGGACATCGCGTCGGCGTAGAGTCTGTTCGAGCAGTGGTCGAAGCGGCAACCGACATTGGGATTCAGGCATTGACGCTCTATGCATTTTCCTCTGAAAACTGGAAACGTCCGGCGTTGGAGATTCAGGCGTTGATGGCGATTTTAGTGGAATTTCTGAAACGAGAAGTCAAGACCATGAATGCCAATAATATTCGGCTTTCTACAATTGGCCGCACTTGGGAATTGCCTGAACGCGCACAGAAAGCCTTGGAAAAAACGATCTCGGCGACCAGTCAGAACACTGGCCTGGTTCTCAATCTTGCGTTAAATTATGGCGGACAGAACGAAATACTTGACGCCGTCAAAAAAATTGCGTATGATATACATGAAAAGCAATTGAATCTGGAGAATCTTACGACAGATGTCTTTGCTCGGTATTTATCAACCGCGCACCTCCCGGAGTTGGACTTGATGATTCGGACGAGCGGGGAGATGCGCATCAGTAACTTTTTACTCTGGCAGTTAGCGTATGCAGAGCTGTATGTCACGTCAGTACTCTGGCCTGATTTCCGAAAACCGCAGTTTTATCAGGCGATTTTAGATTACCAACATCGTTCGCGAAGGTTCGGCAACATTCGTTAACACATTTGATACAAGGAGAAACAACTATGAACAGAGAGATTCGAAAAATGAATGAACGCGGAGGCGCTGGCCCTGGCGCAATCGTTGGACTGATCGTATTGGCAATTGTGGTCTTTGTCGGCATCCAATTAGTGCCGATTTACTATGATCACTGGACATTCGAAGATGAGTTCAACAATGAAAAGCTGAATATTGTTTTTGTCAACGTAACTGATGACGCAAAAGTCAAAGATGCCGTCGTGCAAAAGGTAAAAACGCTGCTCACAGAAATGGAGAACGCGCAGTTCAAGGATAAAGATATTAAGGTAACGGTTGACCCGGCCAAAAAGAAGATCATTGTTGATGTGCGTTATGCGCGTCCGCATAAAGTGCCGTTTTTACAGAATCCGAAATCGTTTCATCTGCACGCAGAAAATACGCCGATCTGACCGAATGATGCGACTCGGCATTGATGCGCGTTTATTTCATGTCAACACAGGGATCGGGCGTTATACCCGATCCCTTTTTTTCGAATACCTTCAGCGACCTTCGCATCGAGACGAGCAGATCGTTTTATTTTACGACAGACCGATAGATTTCGCGTCATTTTTCACTGATTCTCCCAACCGCGCCTTATCACCAATAGAACATATTCAGCTTGTGACTGCGCCGTGCCAACGCCGTATTGTCTGGACAAATTGGACGCTTCCGCCCCTATTGCGACAGCATCGGATTGATGTCTATCATGGCGTGTGCAATTTCGAACTCCCCGTCAGAAAAATGTGCCGATACGTTGTGACCATTCACGACCTGGTTCCGCTCTTTTTCCCTGAGCTTGTGCCAAAAAAGCATCTCCTCTTTTTCAAACTGTTTATCAAACGCGCCGCGCAGACAGCGGATGTCATCATCACCGATTCCGAGCATTCGAAGCAGGATATTTGCCGCCATCTCAGCGTATCGGAAGAAAAAGTCCGCGTGATTCACCTTGGCTATACGGCGAAACCGCTGCCTCCGAATGCGGAAGAACAACGTCATCGTCTGATTGAACAGTACGGCATTCGTCAGCCCTATTTGCTGTTTGTCGGCGTCATCGAACCCAAAAAAAATTTGGAACGGTTGCTTGACGCGTTTGCGTTGCTGCGTCAAGAACGACGCATAGACGATGCTGTTCAATTGGTGATTGCTGGCGGAAAAGGTTGGTTTTACGAGCAGGTTTACCAAAAAGTCGCCGCGCTGCATCTTGAAACGTCGGTCGTCTTGACCGGTTTTATCCCGGATGATGCCCTGCCATTATTCTACAGCGGGGCAGAAGCATTTGTGTTTCCATCAATTTACGAAGGCTTCGGCTTGCCCGTGCTTGAGGCCATGTCGTATGGCGCGCCGGTCATCACGTCGAATGTATCGTCGTTGCCTGAAATTGCAGGTAATGCCGGGATGTTAGTCAATCCGAACGATCCCGCGTCCATTGCCGATGGCATCGAAACGGTTCTGCAACATCCGGCGCGGCGCGAACAGATGAGAGAAGCCGGGCGTCTTCGCGCCCAGCAATTTTCCTGGCCGCGAACCGCAGAAGAAACCTATCGCGCCTATCAGGATGTTTTTCAAGGATAATTCCGTATGCGAATCGCGCTTGATGTACGCTGGGTACGCGGAGAGCAGATTGACGGCATCAGCCGCTACGCGCTTAATCTCGTCACGCACCTTGTTGCCGATGCTCCGGAACATGAATATCTTTTAATCGGGCAGGAAGAGGCGCTGAAACGCCATCTCTCGCCTCAGACGCTTGCTCAATCTCGGATTGTCGCTCATCCGTATGACTTGCTGTCGTTGAAAGATATGGCGTTTTCGCCACGCGCCATCAACCGAGTTGCGCCGCAGATTTTTCATACACCGCATTACCTCACCTCGCCATTTCGCGGCAATTATAAAAAAATCGTCAATGTCTTCGATCTGATCCCATTTCTGTTTCCGAAAGCGCTATCCAAGTCCCGTCTGCTCTGGCGTGTATTTTATCGTTTTCCGCTGCTGACCTCGACGATTTTGCGTTCAGCCGATACGATTCTCACCGCATCGGCACATACAAAAAGCGACATCATCCGCCTGTTGCGCGTGCCTGCCGATAAGATTCATGTCGTCTGGTGCGGCCTCGAATCAAGATTTCAACAGGGAATCCATGTAGAGGATGATTTCTTTTTACATTATCGGCTACCGCAAAAATTTTTATTGTACGTCGGACGCCAGGACCCGTACAAAGGTTTGGCCTACTTAGTCGAAGCGACGGCCTTGTTGCCGGAAACGCTGCGGCAAGCGTATCACGTCGTCATTGCAGGCAAAACGGATGACCGTTATATCGGAGAGATTCATGCGCTGATTGCGCAACATCAGTTGCAAAACTCGTTCATATTTTTGGATTACGTGCCAGACGACGACCTTCCGTTGCTGTATTCCGCCGCCACCCTGCTCGTGCACCCCTCATTATACGAAGGATTCGGCTTCCCCCCATTAGAGGCGATGGCCTGCGGAACCCCCGTCGTGTATGCCGATACGTCCTCGCTGTCCGAACTGCTCGGCAACGCTGGTTTTGCGGTCCCCCCAGCCTCAGCGCAAGCCCTATCCAACGGAATGCAGGTGTTGCTTGACAATACGCAACTTCGACAGCAGTTCGCTGTGACAGGCTATACCCATGCGCAACGCTATTCCTGGAAGAGTATTCTTCCTCAAATTCTCCAGGTTTACAGACAAATCGGAGGAGATTATGCTTGACCTTTTCCGGGCAATCTTCTATTATTTCGAACATATCAAGAAGAAGATCTCATCCTGACCGAATATATGGAGGAAGATTGTGGTAAACGACGAGAAATCAACGATTTTGATTGTTGAGGATAATCCATTAACGTTATACGTTCTCATTGAATATTTAGAACGCCTGAATTTGAAAACCTCTGTGGCGCGAAGCGGAGAAGAAGCGTTGCGGCAGGTGGAATTGCTCAAACCAGATTTGATTCTGTTAGATGTCATGATGCCTGGGATTGATGGGTTTGAGACCTGCCGCCGCCTGAAAAGCAACATCAATACGCAGGAGATTCCGGTCATGTTTATCACCGCGCTCTCGAATACATCGGAACGGGTCAAAGGTTTCGAGGCCGGAGGCATTGATTATATTACGAAACCCTTCGATTTTAAAGAAGTCGCCGCGCGTATCGAAAGCCGATTGACCATCCAGAGACTCCAGCGGAAATTGAAAACACGCAACTCGCTGATCGCATTCGGCGAACAGCCATCCCTGACTGATGAAAAAGCCACGATTCTCATTGTTGAAGATAACGCGATGACGTTGCACCTGTTGATCGGCTATCTTGATAAATTCGGTTTTAACACGATGGGCGCAGAAAGCGGGGAGAACGCATTAGAACTTGTCAATGAAACCGTTCCCGATTTGGTCTTGTTAGATGTGATGCTGCCGGGGATTGATGGGTTCGAAACATGTCAACAATTGAAAAAGAATGCGAAGACACGAGATGTTCCCATTATCTTTATGACCGCCCTGTCTGATGCTGGCGCAAAAATCAAAGGCTTCGAAGTCGGCGCCGCCGATTACATTATCAAACCCCATCATTACGCCGAGGTGTTGAGCCGCATTAAAACCCACCTGACTATTCAGACCCTCAAACGGCTGCTTCAACAAAAATCGAAAAAATAAACAAACAGAACTTCGATGCCCGCGAACGACGCGAGCATCGAAGCCGAAGAGTGCGATTACGAATGGATGAAAGTGAAGGCGAAGCGCCAGAAGCCTGTATTATCCAATAACAGATCGTTCTGTTCGTTCATTCCCAAAAACAGCCTGCCACGTGCCGGAGCCACTGCGCTGAACGAATCCGGGATGCCGTTTCCGTCGCCATCAGGGCCAGGCGTAAATTCGAACCAGTCGCCGTTCTCAACTCTGCCAATCAGCGCGTACCGCGCGCCGTTTCGAGTAGGCAGACCGTCGGCATATCCGTATTGCGGCGTGGAAACCACCGCGTTCGTCGCAGGATCGAGACGGCTGCCGTCCGGGGCGTATCTGGTTTCGTCCGGTCGCGTGCTATCGGTCGTAATCGGGCTGACATTATCCCAGGCTAACATGATCGTATCGCCCTGGTCAATATACCCCACATCCGTCGTGCCGCCCACCGGATTCGCCCGCAGACCGCCGACGACATCAATCGTTCCACTCTGATTACCACCCAACGTCTTGATATTCAGATGTTTTTGCGATGTGCCGCCATTACCGTCATCGCCGACCACAATGACCTGATATGTTCCGGCAGTCGAAGGCGCTCTCCATTTGATGCTCGACCCGACAGCCTCAGCCGGATCGAATTCGCCCGCATCTTTCGACCATGTATAGCGGATTTCATCATTATCCGGGTCAATCGTCGTCGGCGACAACGTGATTAGATCGTCCACATAGACCGCCGCATTCGGGTTGATCTGAATACCCTGCACTGAGGGAAAATCGTTTTCTGAACTGGTTGGACTCTTCTTGCTGTCGCTGCAACCGGTAAAGGCCGTCATTCCGAATAACGCGACCGCTAATGTCAGATGTTTGAATTGAATTCTCATAATAATAACCTCCTAAAATCAGTGTTGTAATCAGCTCTCGACGTATCTGTGACATCACACAGACCTCGACAGAGAAACAGACGTATGTTGAATACACTCTGCGTACCACAATGATGTTCTATCAGTACTCTTGTTCTTCAGTCATTCGTCTGACGAGATAAAAATGCGAAAGTTTAATGTATCGTTTGCGTTGCAAAATTTTTTTTCATTCGGATGGATTCTTCGGCTAACAAACATACCGAAAACGTTCATGAATTGACATTTTGCAGATATGCAGAATAATTTTGCATATTCGCTCTTCATAAAAAATTTCATCCGTATATGTTGTCTCATGTCGTGAATAATTGCGTGGCGAGCATACGCCAATAAACACTTGATGTTATCGTTATGGAGGATGTCTATGTTGTGCAGAAAAAAAATTCGTATCATTGCCTTATGTTTAATCTATGGTTGTATGACTCCTATGTCTCTCTGTTATGCTGAGGAGATCAAAATCGAGATGAAGCAGATCACGAATGACGTTTCCGTGATTCCAGGGGTCGGCGGCAGCGGTAATATTGGAATTTTTTCGGGAAAAGACGGGATATTCTTAATTGATACTGGCAAAGAACCTCAACATGTTGAATTGATAAAAGCCGCGATTGCCACTATCAATACACAACCAATTCGCTTCATTCTGAATACGCATTGGCATAGCGATCATGTCAATGGCAACGAACTGTTTGCGAAAGACGGCGCGAGCATTTTGGCGCATCGGCAGGTTCGCGAACGAGTCAGCACGGTTCAAGAGCAAACGCAGCCACTGTCGCAAACCGCCTGGCCGGCCATCACATTCGAAAAAAACCTGACGTTGCATTTGAATGGCGATGATATTGAAATTTTTCATCTGGGGAATGCGCATACGGACGGCGACGCGATTGTCTATTTTCGAAAAGCGAACGTGCTGCATATCGGCGACATCTATTTTAACGGTCTTTATCCCTGGATTGACGTGCCGTCGAATGGCTCGATTGACGGCATGATTGATGCGGTAACGCAAGTCTTGCCGATGCTTGATGAAAAAACGGTGGTAATTCCTGGGCATGGCGCATTATCGGATAAAAGCGGTTTAGAGGAATATTTGGCGATGCTGACAGGTATCCGCGATGCCGTTAGACCGTTAGTGGATGCAGGCAACACACTTGCTGAAGTCCAGGCCGCGAAACCAACACAGGCATTTGATGAGAAATGGGGCAAAGTCTGGTTGACACCAGATCAATTTACCGAATTAGTCTATTCAGGAATGATAAAACAACAAACAGGCAAATAAATAACCGCCTTTTACAGAGAGAACGCAGGAGCCAGATATTTCTAAAGGCCTGACTCTTGTGTTCTCAGTAATTTTTGGCAGCCAATCGAGACGAGTATCCAAGAGGAGAATCTGGCATGGAAATCCGTGTTGCACGCGTATCAGATATTGATGATGTCTTAGAACTTCACTACAAATATCATATCGCCTCTATCAAAGAAGAGGATAAAGCCAGCGGTTTTGTCACGACCCCATTTACCAAAGATCAGTTCACAACGTTAGTCACAGACGAACATGGGCTTTTCATTGCTCGTCAAGACGGCGTAGTTGTCGCATACGTAATGGCGGCCTCATGGAAATTCTGGTCACAATGGCCAATGTTTTCGCAGATGATCGAAGGACTTCCTGCATTACAATTTCGCGGACAGCAGCTAAGCGCGAAAAATTCGTACCAATACGGCCCGGTATGCGTTGATAAGCTCGTGCGTGGTAGCGGAATATTGGAAAAGATTTTTGATTTTGCGCGCGTCAAAATGGCGGAGCGTTACCCGATACTGATCACGTTTATCAACAAAATCAATACTCGTTCCTTTGCGGCGCATACGAAAAAACTTGGGCTTGAGGTCATCAATGAGTTTGAATTCAACGGCAATCAATATTACGAGCTTGCCTATGATACTTCCCAGTCAGTCCAACAGAGCTCAAAAACGTCATAACATTGATCAAGAAAAGAAAAGCATGTTAATCTTTGAGCATCACGCGCGCCGTAAGACGACTTCTTCTAACGGCCTAATTCTCAGGATAGGCGGCGGGATACACCTCATGCTGAAACTTTTCGCGATAGGCGCGTGGACTGAGGTGAGTATATTTCCGAAAGATCCTGCCGAAATGCGTCAGATCGATATAACCAACACGATCAGAAATTTCAGAAACCGCTAACTCCGTATCTTTTAACAATTGACAGGCCATTCGCACTCGCAGTTGAATCAAATAATCAATCACCGAGCAACCCGTCGCTGATTTGAATTTCTGATTCAATGTACTTCGATTGGTATGAAACATCCTGGTTAAATCTGCGAGCGTAATTTTTTGATGATAATGATTCAAGAGATACACCAGAATTGGGAACATCTCTTCAGAACATGCGGGAATCGGGAATTCCGGTTCGACGAACGGATGCTTTTTGTCGCCCGATTCAGTCGTTCCAAACTCAGCGATATAAAGCTCATAGACTAAAAAAATAAACTCCATCAAATATGATCTGGCGCGGCATGGCCAGAAAGTATTTTGCACTTCCAGTTGTTCTTTCAGCGTCTTCATCAATTCTTGGACACGCTGTTTTGTTACCTGCCCGATATTGCGCAGCCAGCCGCAATGCTCGTCGTGACGGAACGGCAGCAGCGAATTGGCGTCGGTGTAATCAGTCTGAAGAAATTCAGAACAGCCGATGTTGATGTTTGCAAACGTCAACCGGCTGTTAATCACGGAAGGATGAAAATAAATCGCTTCAGCGCTAAATTGCGACGTTCCTTCACGCTCGACCGTTGTTGTTTCGTTCAAGCAACCTAATGCCGGGGCAATCACGGCATATTGCTTTCCATTCAACGAAAGAATGCCAGAACCAGCGTGAATGACGACAAGCTTATAACGAGGCGGATGATTGGCTTCCTCTAAAAACGTTTCATTCTGATGGTAATACAGCGGCATTTCAAAAAGAGGATAGTGGATTTTGCCCTTCGTGCTGAATTCCATAGCATTTCTGTTGCCCCTTTCTTGAGAGATAGAACCTGATAGTTGTATCGTGACGGGAAATTTATTCAGAGGGGTTCTGCCTCTCAAGAACGGGATTGTCAAGGATTAAAAGAGGTCAACAATGTTGAACACAAAAGAATATCTTATTCATCATGCCGAAGAACGTGAATATCTTGAAGATTGCGCCAGGCTGATGATAGAATCCTTCCCCTGGAAGACCTTTGGCATCACTTATGAGCAGGCCATCGCAATTATTGGAGGGACTGAGAAAGAGCGCTATATCGCCTTGCATCAAGAGATGATGATTGGCTTCGTGACTCTGCAAATGGGAGGAGCATTACGCGGCTACATTCAAGATATTGCCGTTGTCCCTGTTTGGCGAGAGCATGGGGTTGGGAATCAACTTTTGCAATACGCCGAAGAGCGTATTTTCCGTGATGCGCGCAATGTGTTTTTATGCGTTTCATCGTTCAATCAACGCGCCCAAAAACTCTACCAGAAACGGGGATATGCCACTGTCGGCATCCTGCATGATTATTTGTTGGCAGGAATGGATGAAATTCTGATGAGAAAAACACGAGGCCCATTGCTCGCGCAAGCCAATATCAAATGATCTGCTTTCTGAGTATATTAAAATGTTGAGGCTCCGCTGAACTCACCGACCTTGTACAGCATTTTTTTGGTAAGCGATGCATCGTGATGTTGAGCGTAATCCAGCGTGTAGATGCCCCCGCCTTCATTCGTCCAGAGCCGCTCGTAATACTGCCGAACATCGCGAATAACCTGCGTGGAAACGGGCGCAGTCAGGTGAACATTCATCTCAAGATTGTAATTATCCAGATTTCTACGCGTGAGATTGGCCGATCCTAATAACAAATGCGCGGTTCCGCTCTGCGTTTCGAGCAGCGTGAACTTGGCGTGATACTGCTCGCCATGCGTGGCATACCACCGAATCCGAATCTGGCGGTTCGATTCGGCGATCAATTCTTGCGCTGCCGGTTGATTCGGAATGCCGTTTTTGTTTCGACCAAACGCATCGTTGCTTGGATCGAGAATAATGCGGATTTCGACGCCGCGCTGCGAAGCGCGGACAAGGGCGGCGATAATTTTTTGATCCGACAGATAAAACGCCCCAAGCGAAAGCCGATCCCCTTGCATTGCGCTTTCGAAGAGCGAGAGCGCGTCGTCTTCAATCTCATTTTCGGTCAGCAACTGCACATTGACAGAATGTTGCGGTTCTATCGGGGCAGCGAGATTGCTTACAGGCGGCGTTCGAAGCGTCTCGCCAGAAAACGCCGCGACCGCCGATTCCGCAGTATGAATCGCCTGCCAGAATGCGCCGTCAATACGAAGCGCGACATTGGAATGCGCGGAACTTCCGTTATGAGGATTGGCCGAGGTGATTATGCTCGTCATGCGTTCGCCATCATCCGCCGTGAAGACTTTCCGATGATTGGCTTTGAAGTTCAACAGCATCAAATACGATCTCAACGTCACTCCGATTTCGCCGCCAGAAAACGGATGGGGCAACATGCCATGTTGAGGCGAGTTGCCGAACCATTGAAAGAAAAGTCGCCACACCGGCGAATACAGCAGGTTGCTGTCGCGAAGCTGCGTCAAATCGGTATAGATGACGTTGATGCCAGCTTTTTGCAACGTCTGAATTTCCGGCGAAACCGCTCCGCCATAGACAGAATTGATGGGATCGGTGATAAAATCTATGGCGATGTCAGGGAATTGCCGTGTTTTCTGGACAAGCCGCGTCGTGAGTTCGCCTGCGAGATCGCGGAAATTCTTACCCGGCACATGCCCCGATGAATTAAAGAGAAACATATCCAGCAGAACATACCGCCGCGCCGCCGCAATCTGCGCGAATATTGCGTCGAAAATCTGCTGTTCGGCAACGATGTCGCCAGCAGCGTTCAGATAGGTCAGGTCATACAGAAAGCGAATGTCCGCCGCGTCAATGCGATAGACCTCGCTCCTGTAACTCATGCCCGGAGGATTGTCTTTGAAAATGGCGTGATAATATCCGAACGAAATCAGCAGTATGAAACAACAGATCACGGCGATAAAAAACATTTTTCTGCGACGGCTCGCGTTATTTGCCATAAATAATTTCTCTCTTGCTCACAATTCATCAATGACTGTGACGCCCGTCCCTGAAAAGGCATTCATCCTCGCCAGTTCTTCGGCGGCGTCTTCTAAGCGTATGCGTTTGCCAATCAAGCGTTCCGGGCGCACTTTGCCGGTTCGGATCATCTCGAATAGCAGCGGATATTTATATGCCTGAATGCCGTGACTCCCCAAGATTTCGAGTTCATTGGCAATGACCATATCCATCGGGATTGCCGGATGACGATGCTCCGCCAGCATCAAACCGACCTGCACATGCTTGCCGCGCTTGCGCAGGCTGGCAATCGAGTTAAAACAGGTTTGTGGGCTGCCGAGTGCGTCAATGGACACATGCGCCCCGCCGCCAGTCAGCTCTCGCACCTGCGCGACCACCGACACGCTGCCGCAAGCGTTGACCGTCGCCACCGCGCCGATTGATCGCGCAAAGGCGAGTTTTTCCTCTGAAATATCAATCGCCACGACATTCGCGCCGACAGCATTCGCGATCATAATCGCCGACAGCCCCACGCCGCCGCAGCCATGCACCACCACCCATTGCCCGGCAGACGTTTTCCCCTGTTCCACAATCGCCCGAAACGAGGTCACGAAGCGGCAGCCCAAACTCGCGGCAGTCACAAAATCGAGATCATCCGGCAGGTGGACGACATTCAGATCGGCGTAATCAATCGCGACATATTCGGCGAACGATCCCCAATGGGTAAAACCCGGCTGGAACTGATGATCGCAGACCTGATGATTCCCGGACACGCATTGCGGACATGCACCGCATCCGCAGACGAACGGCAGCGTCACCCTATCGCCGGTTTTCCAGCGGCGAACGTCTTTTCCAACTGCAGTAATGACTCCGGCGAATTCATGGCCGGGAACATGCGGCAGGCGAATATCCGGGTCATGCCCCATCCAGCCATGCCAATCGCTCCGGCAGAGTCCGGTCGCGTTGACCTGAATCACCACGCCCTGCGGCGCAGGTGTCGGGTCGGGAACATGCGCAAGCATAGCTGTCTTTCCGAATGCTTCATACACAAGAGCTTTCATAGATTCTCCGATTTTCTTCCATCACAGTAAGCGCGGCGTCTGCCTTGCCAAGTTTGCCGATTTCCTCTAAAATGACATGCTGCCATTGCGCCACAATGCGTTGCAACAGCGCTAATTCCAGCGGAATCGCTTCGGTTGCGACCAATTCGTCAATCTCATTCAGTATGCTAATTGCCCCAGCAAGAATCGTCAGTTGCTCCTGAACATTGCCTTGCATCTCAGGAACGCGGCGCAGCGATCCGCCGACATTTCCTAAACGCGCTAAGGCTTGCAAGACCGATGGTCTGATGGCATCGACAAAAAAGACGCTGCCCGCCAATTCGCGACCGATCTGTTCCGCCGCAAACAGATCGGAAAGCTGCCGATACATCAAAAATTGCGCGATGGCATCATACGAGCGTGCGATTTCTTTGCCGTCCGGCAGAGATTTGACGCCGGAATAGATCGCCATGTATGCCGTCAAATCAATCGCCTCCTGACCGATATGCTGCGCGACCGATAAATCATAGAGCATTCCGGCAAATTCGGTCAGCGGCGTGGACTGGCGCTTGCGAAGATTCAACCACCAGACCGAACGACTGAAACGCGGATGTTTTGTCGCATCTACCGAACGCAGCGCCAATTCTCCAAGAAAAACCTGCCTGACGCTGAGAAATTCCTCTCGATCCTGACTCGTAATCGGGATCAGCAAATATTCGTCCAGCGCCGGATTTTGCAGCAATTCATACAGAAATTGCAGCGGATGCGAATGCCGATGGAGATATTTGTATAGCACGGCTTTCAGCGATGCCCGCCGAAAGAAATTGCGGGCGGTCGCTTTTAGCAGACGCAAGCCGTCTTGTTCATTTTCACGCAATCTGCGCAACAGCACCCGCCGCGTCAAGGGCAGCGGCAGAATCGTCAATTCGTCCCAGCAAATCGGATGAATGGCGTGTTCGAATACGCTCGCCAACGCCAAGAGATATTCGAACGGATAGAGGAAGACGCGAAACGCGCCGAGCACAAAGGCAATTGACATCATGCCTCTGACAATCAACGCACCGAGCCGAATGCCCGACAACATCTGCACGAACGTCTCCGTACCGAACGACAGCGCGGCAATCACGCTGAACGCAAGACTGAGCGCGATACCGATTTCCAAATCAATCGTGAACGCCATGCCGCCTAACATCGCGGCAATCGCACCGATGGTCAGAATGCCGTCCATGACATCGGCAAACACCACGCCGAACGCCACCATAAACGTCGCGCCACCGAGTACGCCAACCGTCACGCCATACGTCACGCCGACCAATGTGCTTAACGCGACGCCGCCCATGACGCGACCCACCATGCCGAACGCCATCCCCAATGTCATGCCGAGCGCGATCCCCAACATCTCGCCATCCGGCCATCGTCGCAGGCTCACGGGGAGATGAAGCATCCAGGCCACTGCCACCGTCATGATCCCGCCAAGAATTGTGCTGATAACAAGGCAAATTACCGGCATCATGATAAAGAGATTGCGAAATGCGGGAGTCCGCCATTTGCGGAAGAATCCGATGGGCTGTTTCTGATCGAACAAGCCCGGAATTGTTTGATACAGATAGCATTTCAATGCGGTCGGACGAAAATAGACCCAATACGCTAACAGCGCGTAATGGGACGGGCGCAGCGGATTCAAATATTTCGGAAGATTGTCGGGACAGGCAGGAAATGTCGGCGTCATCATTTCTCTTTTACGCTGTTCGCAAGGTTATTCGAAAACAATCACGATACATCTGCTCTCGGAGCGCTTGTACGCCAAACATCTTTCCGATGCAACTCTTTTTTTGCTTTGTTCTCTTTTTTCTTGCCACAATCAGCAGGCGGCACGACAGAGGAGCATCGTGTTGCGGCAAATTTCAGACTATTGATAATAACAACGGCAGACCTCACAGGTGTTAAAACCAGCGCGGTCTTTATCCCTCATGAAAGACCTTTTATTGAATCATACGCTTGCAGAATTGCAAGAGTTCGCGAAAGCAGCGGGGCAACCGGTTTATCGGGCGCGGCAATTGATGGAATGGTTGCATCAGAAACGAGCGGCGTCCTTCGCAGAACTCACCAATTTGCCCAAAAGCTGGCGCGACGAGTTGGAACGCTCAGCGACGCTGAATCCGTTTCGATCCTCGTCCGTCCAGGTTTCCGCAGATCAGACCAGAAAGTATCTGTTCGAACTCCATGATGGGCGCTATATCGAAAGCGTCTGCATCCCGATGAAAGAGCATTTCACGCTCTGCATTTCGACGCAAGTGGGTTGTCCGCTGGAATGTGCCTTTTGTTTGACCGGAAAGCAGGGATTTTTCAGAAATTTGCAGCCCGGCGAAATTCTCGGCCAAATTCTCGCCGCGCAGCGCGATGCGGCGACGACTTTGCGTATTTCCAATATCGTGTTGATGGGGATGGGCGAGCCGTTGCTGAATTATGACAACGTCACGAAAGCGATCCGGCTGATGCTGGCGGAAGAAGGGTTGAATTTTTCCAATCGGAAGATTACGCTTTCCACCGCCGGAATCGTGCCAGCAATGGAAAAATTGGGGCGAGAAGATTTTACGATTAACCTTGCCGTGTCGCTGAATGCGCCGAACAATACGCTGCGGTCTCAGCTCATGCCCATCAACAAGACGTACCCGCTGGAAGCGCTGTTAGATGCCTGCCGTCATTATCCGTTGTCAGAACGGCGACGGATTACGTTCGAATACATTCTGGTCAACCAGGTGAATGATGCACCGGAACATGCCCGACAAGTCGCGGAGATTCTTCAGGGGATTCGCTGCAAAATCAATTTGATTCCGCTGAATGCCAATCCTGAATCGCCTTATGCCCCCCCGGACGAACAGACATTACTGACATTTCAGGAGATTCTCGCGCATCGCGGCTATTCGGCGTTTATCCGCGCCAGCAAGGGCGCGGATATTTCAGCGGCCTGCGGTCAGCTCAGCGGAACTTATCAAGAAAAACGCGACGGTTGAACTACAGGAATGTTTTTAGGAAAAGATCTGTGAGATTTCAGAGATGTTTGATTCGTATGGCGAAACACCGTTTCAGGCTACTTTCAAAACAAAAAACGAGAACAACCCTTTAGAAACAATATTGTTTCCTCAGGGCATGTTCTCGTCCAAACCTTTGCTCATAGACTATCAGCAATAGAAGACGTTCCTATTCAGCATCCCCGATGGTTTTCGAGAGTTTTTCTCGCGTTTTTCGGAGTTCGTCTCTGGAGTGTTTCATTTTCAACACACTTTTCACTTTGTCCAGCAGCTTTTTAGGATTGATCGGTTTCGTGATGTAACTATTGACGCCGACATTAAAAATTGCATGCGTCCAGTCCTTAACCTCCGTTTTGGCTGTGACAAAGATAATCGGTATTTCTTTGGTGTCTTCTTTGCCTCGCAACGCTTCGCACACCTGATATCCGTCCATTTTCGGCATCATGATGTCGAGGAGAATCAAGTCTGGTTTTCGCTTATCAACTTTCTTCAGCGCTTCGTCGCCATCATACGCTGTGGTCACTTCATAACCGCTGGCGGTGAGCAGTTCCTTCAGTAATTCCACATTTTCAGCATAATCGTCAACGACCAACACATGCACTTTTTCTTCAATTGTAATAGCCATGGAGCACTCCTCCTTTAATGGAGCTAACTGCCTATTCGTTCTCCTTCTGGACTTTGACTTTTAATTCGACAACGACCTGAGGATGAATTTCAATCGGCACCTTATGCGTTCCAAGAGCTTTGATCGGTTCTTCTAACTGAATCATTTTCCGATCAATCTCAATGCCATGTTCTTTCAGAACATTCGCGATATCAATAGATGTGACAGAACCGAATAATTTATCTTGTTCGCCTGACTTCCGTTTTAGTACGCATGATAAGCTCCGAATTTTGTTTCCGATCTTTTCGGCATCTTTGACTTCTTTCTGCTTCCGTTGTTCGATCAGGCGCAGTTCATGTTCCAACTGAGCAAGATTCGATTTGTTTGCCTGAATCGCTAAGCCTTTTGGCAGCAAAAAATTCCGAGCATATCCATTTGATACACTCAGACGATCTCCCGGCTTTCCAAGATTTTCAACCTGTTCTTTTAAAATAATCTCCATGACTTTCTCTCCTTCAAACGTTTGAGTCAACGAGACTCTGTGTCTTTTTCAACTCGAGAGTCCCCCTTTTATTCGTCCGCGAAAACCATACCACACATTTGCTAATCCCATTCCTGTCACAATAAAAATTGCAGGCAGCGATAATACCAAACCTTCCTGACGATAGCCCACCAGCAATAATCCGACAATTCCAAAAATATATGGGATTTGTAAAAAAAGCAAACCATACGCAATCCCTTGCATTCCCCTCGCGGCCTGTCGCTGCTTCAGGAAAAAGATCACGAGCGCGCTTCCTTGTAGATAATATAACAACACCAGTCCGATCAGAAGATTGATTCCAAACGCTCGTGTTGTCTGAAAATGATACAATCCCCCGGCGAGCATCACCAGCCAGAGAAAATGCTCAGAGACCTCCCATTCATAAAATCGTCCACGCGGTCTTAACTCCACTCGCTGCGTCTTCAGTAGGCTTCTGGTTACGACATAGAGAATGCTTGACACGCCAATGGCTGTTATGAGCGGGAAAATCGTCGTCACAACCGTTGCAATGACTTCAACTTGTTTTTCTACTTGCTGCCACGCAAGGTGTTGCTGTTCATACACACTGAAAAATTGTGTTTTAACAGCCTCCGTTAATTTCTGTGTATGCGCATCAATTGAATATCCCTGACTTCCTGAAACGATCAATCCTAACAATGTCAGGAAATAGAGACACACCACACACATTGTTGCCGTTGCCGACCATTTTCGGAGAAAACCGAACGTCAGAATGATTGCAGCGACTCCTGTTCCGAGTAAAAACACTGTACCTGCCCAATATCCTATGCCTATCATCATAATGATCGTCGCGAAAACGACCGTCACAATTCCTGGAATTGCCGATGAACATCGTAGCGACAAGATGACAATCGGAAAGGGAAGAATACATTGAAGCACGGCTGCCATAGGAAACTGTCGTATGAGATACATACAGACAACCAGTATTCCAACCGCGGCAACAACAGAAAAATACATATTGTCGCGTTCTACCTTGCGTATAGATGACATACTGTCACCGAGCCAGTCGGTAAAGAGATTTCCCTGAACAGTAATGCTGCTCAGGGAAATAAGGCGGCATCGCCTGAACTCTGGCGTTATGCTTGCGACACCAAATCATTCCGCGGTAAATGGTAATAACGCCATGTTTCTTGCTCGTTTAATAGCAAGCGTTAATTGGCGTTGATGATGAGCGCAGTTGCCAGAGATTCTTCTGGGAATGATTTTACCTCGTTCTGTCATAAATCCGCGTAGTGTTTTAGCATCTTTATAATCAACATATTTGATATTATCTACACAAAATGCACAGACTTTTTTGCGGCGAAAACGTTTGCGTCTTTTAATAAACATAATTCCTTATTCCTCCGTAGATGCCACTAATTCATTAACACGCCCCATTGGGATATCGTCGTCGTCGTCGTCAAATGCTGCGTTAAATCTCGCGCGAGGCGTTTTCTTTTCCGCTGCGCCTTCATTAAAAATGTCAGCCACTTGCACAGCGTCAAGTTGCAAAACGATCGAGCGAAGAATGACATCTGGCATCAGTTTGTAACGACGATTCAATTCGGCAATGGCTGCGGCAGGCGCCTCGAAATATATCAAGGCATAGTAGCCATCGCGTTTTTTCTGAATCATGTACGCAAGCTGCCGCTTTCCCCATTTGTCAACTTTTATAATTTTTCCACCATTCGCCGTAATTAATTCCTGAATAGTGTCAACCGTTTTATTCTGTTCGTTCTCATCCAGATCGGGATGAATCACGAGAAGCGTTTCATAAGTCTTCACGTTAAATAAACCTCCTTATGGCTCTAATAGCCCAGAAGCATGTGTTCAGGGCAAGGAGCAGTGTGTAAATATTACCTTGTTGCTATTGCTATTTTACTAAACCCTGACGTTTTCGCAATGTCCATGACGGTGACAACCACGCCATGCGCCACGCTTTCGTCAGCCTTCACCACAATCAGGTCTCCTTGCTGTTCCTGCCGCAACATCGTGAGAATATCGCGTAATTCTTGAACATTTCGGAGTTTCTGATCGTTGATAAATATCGCATTGTCTGCTGTAATAACAATCGTGTTGTTTTTTTGCGCAACACTTTTTGCCTTTGATGACGCTTTGGGCAAATTAACAGAAATCCCAGGCTGCGTCGCAAAGCTCGTAGACAACATAAAAAAAATCAGCAAGTTCAACACCACATCAATGAGTGACGTGATATTCACTTGTGGAGCAATTCGTCGGCGTTTCCGAAAGATCATATACGTTACGAATTCGTATTTTCAGAGATATGACGCTGTTCAGATTCAGTTTCAAGCACTTCGGCTTCACTTAATGTATCTTGAGTCGCCTTTTTTTCGGGTTCCTTTTCAGAAGGCAACTCTTCTTTATACTCTTGTTGAGATTCTCCTGAGTCCTGCGTATCCGATTCTTTGTAAAAATCACCTGTTTTGACAGTATCTTCAAACGATTTTGTCACATCTTCAGGAGTAATATCAGCCTGCTCTTCCAGCATCTCTGTCAATGTGTTCTGTTGTACGGGCATTTCAACTTTCGGAATCATCAATTTCCCGTCAGCAACCGATTTTTCAAGAGTTTTGACTTCCTTACGCAATGCACGAATTTTCAGTTTCAGCTTGACGTCGAAGAACACCACGCTCACCACGATAATCGTCATGCCGAGCAAAAAGCTTCCGCCGACCAAATACATGAACGGCACATCTTCCCACGTATGCTTCCAGGGACTGAACGGAATGCCAAGCACAATATCAAACGGCGTCTGAAACATCTCAATATTGTCCACAACGAATCCACCAATCATGAACAATGCCAACAGTATCAGCAACGCGAAGAAAAAAACAATATACATCATTGAAATTTTCAGGCCGTACATTGATGGCAATTCGATTGCCACGTCTGTCAGCCGATTTTACGATGTTTCTAACGCTATTTTCAGGCAGCTACCGCCGAATTTCTTTCACACAAGACAATTCGTATGTACTACGTTTCGAACGGGGAAATTCTGTCAACAATTTTTCGCTGAAAATCTCATCGTTCCTTCAGCATATCATGTCGAATAATCCCCAACGAGACGCATGTCATTGCGGCGTGTCTGCCGATCCCAAAATCTTTTGTTCTGTATCAGGCTCAGCGCCTTTTGAGAGCACATTAAACAATTGCGCCGCAGTATTTCTCAAATCACGCGGAAGGCCTAATTCTGCACAGGCTCGTAATTGGGACATGGCGAGTTCCTGCAATCGTTCGCTTTCTGTTGGATCGGTTTGGCGGATTGTCAGCGCTTGCTTACGATACCCCTCCGCCAGATAATAACGCAACGGAGTCGCATCGGGAAAAGACTCCAATACAGGCACTAAACGCGTTGATACTTCTCGCAGCAATTCTTCCTGCCGCTGTTTGCTTTCCAATTTCCCGGCAATGGTCGCCATCTGGTATTTGGCTGCCGCCCAACGCGTATGGGCACTGACGTACAAACTTCGCATCGTGACGCCGAATTCATCGCCTGTTGCTGCGATCTCTAAGTTCTGAAATGACGTGTTAATCACATTATTGAAGAATTCAATAGACGTATCCTGATAACTTTTCGCCTGCGCCCAATCACCAGACCGAATAGCGTCACTTGCGCGGGCATGAAAAATATCTCCGTATGTCAAATTCACGACAGTTGGCACCCATAATTCGCGTGCCCCAAATGTCCCTTGTTTGGCAATCTCCAGATTTGACGTGGCTTGGTCATAATCGTCAAGATACCGATAAATCAATCCTTTGATCGCATAGGCTTGATAATTGCCGGGATCGCGCGCCAAAACCGAATCTAATTCTTCTAACGCGGCTTTATAGTAGGGCAATGGATATTCTGCTCGCATTGCCATTTCATATTGTTGTTTCGCCATATCTAAATTCGAAGCGACACAACCACTCAACAAGGCTATCATCGTAAACAACAACAAGAACAGTACATATTTTCGTTTTTGCATCATAGTGTTCTCCTTTTTCACGGTGCTATTTTTATAGACACCTTGGCATATTCCGTCTGGCTATTTGGAAAAAAATCCGGCCAAATAGCCAGAACAGATATGTTTAGTCCTCATCCTGCACGACAAGCACCCGCATTTTGGATACTGTTTTCAATTGAAAGCGTTTAATCACTTCTGAAGGAACAACAAGATGTCCATCAGGAAGGACAGATGTGACAAATTCAATCATTTTCTTCGGAGGTTCGAGTTCGGTAGATTTTTCAATTGGCAAAGAACGTCCGCTCAGATATTTGATGTCATTGTACAATGAAAGCAATTCTTCAATATCCACTCGTTCTCGAATTTTTGTTTTGATGGCATTTACAAGATTCGCAACTTCAGGAAGCTTTTTGGCATCTTGAAAAAGCTCTTTGCCGTAAGATTTCTGCCACACGTCATTCACTGTGTCCTTCAGTACCACATTCACCGCATTCCAGAGGGCGCTCTGCCGTTTTGCGGATGGCGTGCTGTTCAACACTTGCTTATATGCAGGCAGAGCATCATAATCAAGGATAATCCGTTTATAATTTTGACTCTGTATTTCGAACGAAAACATCTCAACCATAAACGGGTCTTTATAATAAAACGTGTAATATAAGGGGCGATAATACCGACGCATTTTAATCCAGTCATCGCCGCCAAATGTGTCATATCGTTCAGGAAACTCTGCACGTAATGTTTTGAACCGTTTATCCTCGAAAAACTCTTGAAGTTCTTCTTCTAACGGTTCAACATAGACGAAATCAGGCAACGTCAGCGGTTTACTGACCGCTTTATCAACATATTCTCTCATGTTTCCAAACAGTTTCGACACTAAATTCGACATCACTACATACGTAAAAATGCCGGGACCTCCAGGAAGCGTTGTTATCAAAAATTGCTGTGCGCGTTCTAATAGGGCTCCGGCTTTCGTCTCGAACCGTCCAATAATTTCTTCGTCGCGTGTCATGGTTTCATCTCCTTGCATGTTATGGGTTAATGCTTTTGTTCCACTGTCCTTCTACTTCAATGTTAGTCAGTAACTATAGCACCTGCATACTTTTGATGCAAGAAAAATCTCGCATATTATCGAAAATCAAGTCGACGTACAGTCGTTCACTAAAATGAAAAATAATGAACACTCCGAATTTCGAACTTGACATCAAATGCTGAAGGATGCATATTTTTCAAAACTATTCGAAAAATGGAATATTCGTGAACAAACAACAGGATCAATAAATTCTCATGGAAAATTTTATTGATGTTCTTCTTACATTAATGATTATTGTTGTTATCGTGATAACAGGCAGTTTAATCTTTCTTTTTATCAAGTACCCGATTACAGGATATTGGGTGATGTGGTCTGCGATAGGAATGATGCTTATTGGAATAGGAGGAATAAGTTGGAAGTTTTACCAAAAAAAACGAATGGGGTCGTATAATGAAACGCTTAAGGAACTTATACAATTACACAAAGAAATTATACGATCTACCAGGGGGTTAGAACCATCGCTAAAAAAAGCAATTCGAGCACATTTTCCGAAGATGCGCCAGCTACGTTATGAAGCCCGAAGACGCATCTATAAAATTCTTGCTATTGAAAAAGACCTTCATCAAGCAGAAAAACAGCAGTTCACATCCAGCCCCCTCTCATTACCTCGCACAACGACACAACGCTATCAACTCAACATTAAGACGATTGAACAGGCGAAAAGTCTGTATATTAAAGATACCCAACACATCATTCGTTTTTTTCACGAGATGAATTCTCAGATATTAGCATTAAAGTATGCAAATGAAAAAGCGGCGATTCAAAACAAAATTGCGGAAATGATTGACGATTTACTGATAGACATGCAGGCGTTAGAAGAAATAACCGCGAAGTATCCTGAGTAATTAAAAATTCCAACCTTCATTTTCTTCCAGACATCAAAGATCAATTACAGACCTTTTTACAGTGGGGTCAAACAAAAATGGCACCGTCATCTCGTGATAACGGTGCCATCCCGACAACAAATC
>CAZRSF010000064.1:0-38831 GCA_964602655.1 uncultured Candidatus Moduliflexus sp. | reverse complement strand
TGGTGCTGGTCGGGGAGCCGAATTTTTTGTCGATCACGACATTGCGGCCTTTCGGTCCGAGGGTGATTTTCACCGCATCGGCTAATACATTCAACCCTTTGAGCGCGGCAGCGCGCGCATCATCTCCGAACTTCAATTGTTTTGCCATACGTCAAGTCTCCTTTGTTGTTCTGAAATACGCTGTAGCGTAAATAACATTCACTGAAAATCGTTTCAGATATAACGTGTCAGAAATGTACGGCGAAACTGCTTTTCGCCGCGACGAAACACAGTTTCGTCGTACATGTTATCTTCGAAACGATCTTTATTCTAAAATGCCCAGAATATCTTCTTCTCGCATGATGATATATTCGACATCATCAATTTTGACTTCATTGCCGGAATATTTGCCGAACAAGACTTTATCGCCGATTTTCACGGTCATCGGCAATACATTCCCATCTTTGCCCGGTTTGCCAGCGCCTACAGCGATGACTTCGCCTTCCTGGGGTTTTTCTTTGACTGTATCGGGAATAATAATCCCGCCAGCGGTTTTTTTGTCAGCCGATTCAAGGCGTTTCACTAAAATACGATCTTGCAATGGACGAATTTTCATAAACATTGACCTCCTCGTCAAAAAGTTCCGAACGCTGCGACGATTTCTCGTCGAAATTTACTCCGTCAACCATACATGCCATTGCGGTGTGATGAACGATGACATATATCTTTGATTAGCACTCACTCTTTGCGAGTGCTAACATAAGACAAAATATATCCCCTGCCCAAAAAATCAAGAGTTAAATGCTAAAAAAATTATCTAAAATGATCAAATAGATTGAAGTTTTTAGCGCTTCCCTTGCTATAAAGGGAGATTCAGCATAAAATATTTTGATACGCGAACCATAAATTTTTCGGTGGTTTGATTTCCGAAGAGGGCAGGCGTCAAACATTCGTCCGTTTTCTCACCCTAACGGACGCAGCAAGGTATATTCGTAGTGGGATTGCGGCTGATATGTTTTATATTGTTCACGAAGTTCGTTGGCGCGTCGCGTCGCAGCTTCGGATTCGACAGGCCGCCCAAGAATATCGTAACATTTTCCGAGCAGTTGATGGGCGGCGATAAAGTTCGGTTCTAATGCGACCGCTTGTCGAAGCAAGCTCGCCGCACGCTCATACTCATTCATGTCGCCATAGAGCAGCGCGGTCGAGAAATGGATGAACGCGTTGAACGGATTGCGCCGGCTTGCGTGTTGAAAGGCGTCAAGCGCTTTCAACGCCATGCTTTTCGGACGGGGTTTGAGAAAATAGAACTGTTCCTGATAAAGCAACGCCAGGCTTTCATAATAGATATACTCGACAGAATTCGCCTGAATAGCTCTCAAAAACGCTTGTTCGGCCTGAACAAAAATCGCCGGATCGTGTCCTCTACGAAAGAACTCCAAATACAGAATCGCCTGGTCATAATGATAATTCGCATGAATCGGGATATATCCCAATGCCGTGTCAAGCTCTTTCAAGGCTGTCGCCCGATCCTGACGACCCAATGCTTCTGCGTATCGTAAATAATGCACATGTCCGAACAGCGGATACCCGATGATCCAGATCAGGATATAACCGCCGATCAGCCCTAATAGGAGATACCAGCGCCAGGAGGTTCGAAATGTCAACGTTTTTTGCCGGTACAGGTTCGCATGTTCCGTGAGCAGCGTCGCCAGAATGGTCAAAATGATGGGAATGGCCGGATAGAGCAGAAGATTGGCGAAGAGTCCTTGAATCAAGACGCCGAGCATCGCGCTGATCGCCGCCATTGTCTGCCAATCGCGCAACCCGAAGCGTAATTGCTGCCAACTGCGCCACAGCAGAAGTCCGATGCCGCCTAAAAAAATACACAGTCCGGGGATGCCGGTTTCTGAGGCGATTTGCAACAAATCGCTATGCGCTTCATTGATATTTTTCCCATAGCGCGCGACGGTGTGTTCCACCGGAAAATTATACGATTTCGCCCAGTCGTTGAACATGCCGAAACCGACGCCGAACGCCGGATGATCCCGCACCATCTTCAGGCTGCTGGTCCAAATGCCGATCCGTTCATACGCATACGGATCGTCGCGTTTTTGCAGGCGTTGCAACATGCTGCCGCCTGAAAACGGCAATACGATCAAGATCGCGCCGATGACGAGAAATCCGATCATGAGGCGTTTGCTGCGAAATGCGGTCAGAAAAAATCCGGTGGCGAGCAGACTGATAAAGGCGCTGCGAGACTCGTTTTGGGCAAACAGCGTCAACACTAAGAAACAAAGAAACAGACTGCTCAGGCCAATAAAAACGAATGTTGTTCGACGCGATGCCCCGGAAAGATGCTGAGAGCCGAATAGCAGCACGCTTAAGGCGATGTTCGCCCCGAACAGCAGAAAACACGAATAGATATTGGCGTTCACCATATCCGCCTGTAAAAGACGGGTTTGATGCGTGAGGAATAACCCCCAGCCAATGATGGCCTGCAACGTGCTGCTGGCAAGAATCGTCAGTAAAATCAGCATGTTCGCCTGACGAAACGGAAACAAGGCGCGTCCGAGATAAAATACGGCCACGTAGGAAAAAATTTTGATCAATTCAAGCACAGTGGCGTATTTATAGTCGGTTTGGGACAGCGAGATGAAACACCAGAGGATTGCGGCAAATGTCCAGCCATCTATGCGGTCGAAAATCAGCGTGATTTTTCCGCGCCGCAGCGTCTGAATCGCCCAGAACATCCAGCCGCCGAGCAGCAGAAGTTGCGTGATTCCCTGGCCGATGTAGTTGTTGCCGCCTTCATCGAATGGCGCGACAAGAATCAGGATCAGCAAACCGATGAGGAGAACGCGTTGAGTTGGAGTGTGACCGGCAAATACGTCTATATTCATACACAAATATGACATCTCACAGGTCTCCGAGACCTGTGAGATGGTTGTGTCAATTTCCTCTGGCAGCTTCAAGCGCAGCCTGATAGACCTGTTTTAACGGGACGCCAGACTGTTCAGCGGCGCGGCGGCAATCATCGTATTCTGGTGTCACATTGACAATTTGCTCGCCAAGTCGCGAAATTTTGAGTGAAATTGTCCCAAATGATGTTTCGACCGCGCGAAAATCCCGCTGCGCTTTCGCTCGCTGCGTTTCATGCCAGCGTACGCCGATGCTGGTCGTTTCGCGCAACACAATTTCAATGACTGCGTCGCGAACAGCGGCAGGCATAATCACGGTCAAAAGATTCCCTGGACGATTCTTTTTCATCAGCGCAGGCGTGAGAAAAACTTCCAGCGCGCCCGCAGCATAGACGCGTTCGAAGACGTAATCAAACCACTGCGGATTCATGTCGTCAATATTTGTTTCCAGCACGGTGACGGTATCGGAATCGTATGGCGTGTGTGTCGCGAGTTCGCCAATATTTAACCTCAGCACGTTTGGAATTGATAATTCTCGCGTTCCCGCGCCATATCCGACCGCGTCAAACTGACAGAGTGGCGGCGTACCGAAATGCGTGCCGAGCGTGCTGAGAATCGCCGCGCCGGTCGGCGTGACTAATTCCGCCTCTATGTCGCTCTGCCGGACAGGTTTGCCTTTCAGCAATTCGACGGTTGCCGGAGCAGGCACGGGAATCGTGCCATGCGCACAGGTGGTAAAGCCTGTGCCGAGCGAAAACGGCGAGACATAGATCGCATCCGCGCCGAGGAGATGCAAGCCAATGGCCGCGCCGACAATATCCACGATAGCGTCTAATGCGCCGACTTCATGAAAATGGATGCGTTCGGGCGTGGTATTGTGGACGCTGGCTTCGGCTTCGGCTAAGCGCGTGAAGACTCGGATCGCATTCTCTTTTATGATTGGGGCAAGCGAGCTTTGTTCGATAATTTTCGTAATATGATGTAGATGGCGATGCGCGTGGGTTTCTTCGGTCTTAACCTCAACATGCGTGGCAGAGATGCCGTTGCGCATGACGCGGGTGCAGACCAATTCGAATCCTGAAACATTCAGCTTCTGTAATTCGTTCCGAAGCGTCTCGACGGCAACGCCCGCATCTATCAGCGCTCCGAGAATCATATTCCCGCTGGCGCCGGAAAAACATTCGAAATAAGCGATTTTTGACATGAAAATATTCTCGATTGGCGGCAAGTCGCGTTTATCGCTTGCGTCAACCACTTCCTCAAAGGTTTTCCTTGACAATTTCCATGATAACGATCTGTTCTTGCATAAGGATGTCAGACATTCACATAAAACATCCATCGTATCAGGTCAAGAAATATCTTGGGGAAAGGAAGGATACATGGCCGATTTATATATTTATCATTTGCACATGGACCCGGTGAATTTGATTGCCGTCGTTAATTCTCGTTACATCCCGAATGAAAAAGAGATTTTACGCATCCAACATTTTAACAACGTGGTCATGTATGCCGAAGTGCTGACCGTTGAGCATGAAATTCAATTGACGATGCACAAATCCGGGCAGCATACCAATCGGATTAACCTCACTGTGCGGGAAGTGGACTTCGTGCCTGGGCGAATCTGATGTTGGCGTCAGGGCAGCGGCATTCGTAGGGGCGGAGTTTCTCCGCCCATCGTCCACAATGATGCGAACATCATTTTTTCTTTCCCTTTTCTTGTTTTTCAGATTTCTTTGGCTTTTCTTTTCCGCTGTTCCCCTTCTGTTTGGAATTCTCTTGTTTCTTCTGCTGATTCTGACACGCGCCTATCGTATCTCCGTGATCGAGATGGGCTTGCAGGGCAGATTCGGCAATCAAGAGCGTATTTTTGCCTTTATGACAGATGGTGACTTTTTTCTGCGGTTTCTCTTTCTCGGTATCTTCTGATTCTAACGGCGTTGCGGTGGGAACAGGGTATTGGAGGAGAATCTTTTCATGTTGAAGATACGGGGTCGCAGCCGTTAACGCCAGACTGACGGCTTCTGCGGCAACTATCGTGAGGGACTCGGGCAAACGCTCGCCCTCCTGCCATTGACCGTCAAGCTGGTAAAAATAGAGGGTGCGCGTCTGGTCATAATAGACCTGCGCGGAGGGATAATATTGATACTGGTATTCTGCTGTTGTTGCTTGCGGCACAGGATAACGTTTCAGAATGCTTTCATGTTCGATATACGGGAGATCAACATCGAGCGAAACGCTGACCATTTCCTGTTGATTTACCGTAATGGTCGCGGGCAATTCCGCCGCTTCCTGCCATTCGCCATCCACTTGAAAGAAATATAAGGCGCGGCTTTCATCGTAATAGACCTGGCTGGAAAGAAAATAGAGGTAGTGATATTCGCCCTGCTCCCTTTCTGCTTGCTGCTCTTCCGTGCATTCCCCCTCGGAATCGCCATGGGCGAGATGGGCGTTGACGGCAGATTCGGCAATCGTGATGGTATGGCCTTTGTGGCAGATGGTGACTTTGGGGTTTTTCGCGGCGGCGTTCTGTGGCTGGAACACAAGAAGGGAAAGGATGATGCCAAACAAGATTTCTCGTTTCATACGTCTCCTTTTCTTCGCCCTGTCAGGGTGCGAAACCATGACAGGGCTTGACAATAAACATCTCTCCGCATTTTGTAACTATTTAGGTGCCAAAGCTTGCTTTGGCACTCCTAAATAATTACCGCATTTTTACAAAATTTGGCTTAAAAAGAGCTTCGTGCGTTCATTTGTCGGATTGCTGAAAAAATGTTCCGGTGTGCCTGTTTCCAAAATTTTCCCTTCGTCCATAAAAATCACGCGATCCGCCACCTCCCGCGCAAATCCCATTTCATGCGTGACGACGACCATCGTCATTCCTTCTTTGGCGAGCGTTTTCATGACATCCAACACCTCGCCGATCATTTCCGGGTCGAGCGCGGAGGTTGGTTCATCAAATAACATGACTTTCGGGTCCATCGCGAGGGCGCGGGCAATCGCCACGCGCTGCTGCTGCCCGCCGGAAAGATGATCCGGATAGACCTGCGCTTTGTCTGGAATGCCAACCTTTTTCAGCAGCGCCATCGCGCGTTCATCGGCCTCTTTCTGCGACCGTTTCCGCACGACGCGCTGCGAAAGAGTAATGTTTTCCTGGACGGTTTTATGCGGGAAGAGATTGAACGATTGAAACACCATCCCCACCTCTGTCCTGAGTTTATTGATGTTGGTCTTCGGATCGAGCACATCCACTCCATCCACCAGGATATGGCCTTCATCCGCGATTTCAAGGCGGTTCAGGCAGCGAATGAACGTGCTTTTGCCCGAACCGGACGGGCCGATGACGACGACCACTTCACCCTGCTTAATTTGCGTGGAGACATCCACCAGCGCCTTGACGTTATGCGGGAAATGATACGTTTTGAAAATATGCTGCACATCAATCACGAGGCCATCCTCCTTTCTAAATAATGCACGAACATCGAAAGCGTGAAGGTCAAACTCAAATACAACAACGCGCAGACAAAATAGAATTCGAACGGCATCAAGCTCGTTGTCGTCGCTTCGCGCGCCGCTTTCGTCAAATCCCTGACAGCAATAATCCCTAACAGCGAGGAATCTTTGATCAGGCCGATAAATTCCCCCGCCAGCGGCGGCAGAATGCGGCGCAACGCTTGCGGCAGAATGACATGACGCATGGATTGAATATAGCTCATGCCGAGCGAGCGAGAAGCCTCGATTTGTCCGCGATGAATGGATTGAATTCCGGCTCGGACGGTTTCCGTGATATACGCGCCCGCGAAAAACGAGAGGGACGCGATGCCGAACCAGAGCGGCGGAAGTTGATTAAGTCCCTGTTTTGCAAGCATGGTATTAATGACCGTGCCTAACACGAAATACCACAGGAGCATCTGCACCATCAACGGCGAACCGCGCACGAATTCAACGTAGGTGATAGATGTCCATTTGAAGATCGGATTCGGCGAAATTCGCGCAATACCGCCGCAGACACCGATAATAATGCCAAAAAAGATCGAGTACACACTGGCTTTCAATGTCAGCCATAACCCTTGCAGCAGCAAACCGGGTTTCCAGCGTGTGTATGAGGCAAGCGCGTCGCCTGTGGAGAGCATATCACCGTCGGAGACGCGAACGTCAGCCTTTGACGGGATGTCGTATGTGGTGAGCTTGCCGTCTAAGTCTTTTACCTGAATGACGGTTTTTCCGCCGTCGGTTCTGATCTCGTCAACATCGCCATCGGTCTCCGCATGAATTTCGACGGTGTCCTTGTAGGCAAAATATTGCGGGACTTGATACCAGCGCCAGGTATAATCTATTTGGCGCGTGGCATAATATAACGAACCGAATACGGCCGCAAGAATGAAAAAATATCCGAGGATGGAAAGATAATAAGTGGTTCGATTATGAAACCGTTGCAGATTGGTTGAAACTTTCATCCGCATTGTGCAGAAACAACAAACCGGCATTCCTGCAAAAGGAACGCCGGTTTGTTTGTCTGTTTTCCCACGCTTTCGATTGCGCTATTGTTGAATCTCCTGTACCCAATCAGTACTTTTGATCCATTTGTCGTAAATTCGATCATACCGGCCATCATTTTTAAGCTGGCGCAGGAAATTATTCAACCAGTTCAGGAAATCGGCATCGCCTTTCCGCACAGCCCAGGCAAGCGGTTCGTAGGTAAACGGTTGATCCAAGAAGACCAGATTGCCTTTCCCTTGTTGCGCCATAAAGGTTGCGCAGAAGGGCAAATCATAGATCGTCGCGTCGGCATTGCCATTCAATACTTCCAGGGCGGCTTCCGATTCGCTTTCGAACGATTTATACGTCGCTTTCGGCAGCAGGCGTTTGATTGATTGTTCGCCTGTCGTGCCAAGTTTGGAGGCCACAGTATATTTCGGATCATTCAGGTCTTTGTACGAGGTGACTGTGCCTTCATGTTTTTTATTTAAGAGGATCGTCTGACCGACGACAATATACGGATCGGCAAAATTGACTTTCAAGTTACGTTCTTGCGTGACTGTCATGCCGCTGATGATAATGTCGAATTTTTTCGTTAATAACGCCGGGATAATGCCATCCCACGCGGTATTGACTGGCGTGAACTTTACGCCCATCGCTTTCGCCATTTCTTTGGCAATATCAACGTCAAACCCGATGAAATCGCCTTTTTTATCGGCCATTTCAAAGGGTAAATATCCGGCTTCGAAGCCAACCAATAATTCGCCGCGTTTGAGAATCTCCTCAATAACCGATTGGGGCGCTTGTCCTGCCTCTTGAGCAATGACGCTTCCTGCCGATACGCACACGATTGCTGCAATAATCATCACCATACCTAACCGCAGTTTCAACATAAACTCCTCCTTACTGATAAGTTAATAACCGGTATTACCTTCCCCTCCGAAGTATACACAATTGAAATGTATTGTGACAGGCGACGATTTTGTCAATAAAAAGTTGTGACTTTTGTAGAATGACTGCAATATGCCAGGAATGATAGGCGGGTATTTTGGAGAAAAGGAAGAGGCTCAACAAGAAAATCACTCCTTTCTTGTTGAGCCTCTGGTCTGTATCGTCAGGTATGTTTTATCGAGAGGTTATTTGTTTTTCTGTCTTCTGATACGGAATGCGACGAGGATGAGACCGCCTCCCAGCAGAAGCATTGTTGATGGCTCTGGCACTGGAGTTGGCGTAACCGTCGGTTCAACTGTTGGGATATCGGTCGGAACAGCAGTCGGCGTTGCCGTAGGAATGGTTGTTGGCGTCGCCGTTGGCATTACCGTCGGTTGAGTCGTCGGCGTTGCCGTAGGAATGGTTGTTGGCGTCGCTGTTGGCATTACCGTCGGTTGGGTTGTCGGCGTTGCTGTAGGAACGGTGGTTGGCGTCGCTGTTGGCATTACGGTCGGTTGGGTTGTCGGCGTTGCCGTAGGAACAGTTGTTGGCGTCGCAGTCGGCGTTATTGTCCGAATTTCATCTGCGCCAATTTCCGGCGCATTGCCTTGCGGACGGGCATCGCAGTCAATATCATTCGGCACTTCAGAAAAACTGAGCGCTTGATCTACCACAGATTCCGGCGTATTTCTCAAATGTAAATCTCCAGACGTCGGATTCACGAACCAGGACGGCTGCGCATTTTCCACGTTGCGCTCGACAATCGCCGACGCGCCATCCCGCCGATAAATTCTGCCGTTCGTCAGATTATTGGCAATGCGATTATTTACGCTCGACGTGAACCGATACTCAATCGAATTGGCGTAATTCTGGGTATAAACGGAGTTATTATACACCATGACATTTCTGGCGCTTTCCAACGAGATGCCGACGTCTCTGGTCGTATGCACCATGTTATTTCGAATAATCAAGCCATCTTCGCCGTACTCTCCCATGCCGAAACCAATCCCGCGATCACTGTTGGTAATCACATTTTCCTCGACAATCGTATCTTTGGCGTTCGACCAGAAATGGATCGCATGTTCGGCTAATCGCGATTCAGGGCTGCGAATGTTCCTGAAGGTGTTATTGCGAATGATCCAGCGATTGGTCTGATGTCCATCAATTCCTCCGATATAATATTGCGGGCCGACTCCAGCGGTATATTCGAACAATGACCATTCGACAATACCGTTATCCGAGCCAATGGCGCTTCCTGGCCGAAAGGAAATTTTCAACATTTGCTCGCCGATATTCACAAAATGAACATTATGAATCAATGGAGAATCCGCATCTTGTTCCCCCGCAATCTGAATCCCATGATTGCGCACCAACGTCACCGTCAAATCCGCCGCTGTAAAATATTTTCCCGCCACGCGAAACACATGAGGAATATCGCCTTGCATTCCATTGCCGCGTAAGACCACAGCGTCACGATTGCCGGAAAGGCCGCGCACGGTCACATGATCGGCGGTAATTTGCAGCATTCCGCGTAATTGATATATTCCGTCTTTCATAAGAATGGTGAGATTCCCGCCCTGGGTATTGGCTTGTTGAATTGCGGCTTCCAGTTCTGCCAGGGTGCCGACGGTGATGGTGCGGCCTGTCGGTGCAGGCAGAGGCGTGCGCGTACACGCCGATTGGGCTTGTGCGTATCCAGAAACACCGGAGAACGCCAGAATGAGGAATGCGAAAAGGAACCGCTGTAATTTCTGATAACCTGTTGTACGTTTCATAGATCAACCTCTTGATATAAAAACATCCTGTCGTCCATTCTCTCTGACTTTCGTCTGAGAGTCCGTTGGCGTGGCAGAATGTTTATCTGCGTTTATAGATGGACTCACGTGTACGCCACAAGCAACAAACAACGCAAAATTCGATAGTTACCTGAACCGCGTCGTTGATGCCGAGAATGCAGTAACGATGCCAGGCAAATCCGTTCTAACGAATATTCAACAAATATTGGCGTTATTACAAACGTTTATATTTATCAGATTTCAAAATTTTCTATAGTGTTTTTGCAGAGTTATCATGTAGTCATGTTGACAATTGACGAGAAGATTCTCGAATGTTCTCGTCCCGAAAAAATGCAATATGCTTCAATTAAAAGTGACGAAAACCGTCAATTACTAATAAAAAAATATGAAAATATTTTCATGCGAGATCGCAAAGTCTTCTGCTATTCGGCGCATCAACGGAAAACTTGACAAATTCATTGCATGACGAAACGTCGTTTCGACATACAATTCAGAAGAGGGTTGTTTCGAACGCAATCAGTCTGATTTTCAACCACGTCCTATCACAACTATCGAAGATGAATATCGTCTTTATCAACGCCTGTTCCGGGTGGGCTGGCATCAAAACATGGATGCGGGAAGTCGCCGCGTTTCTTGCGCAAAGAGGGCATGACATTCGGCTCGTCTGCCGCGATGGCGACCTGCTGATTCAGGAATGCGAGCCGCGCGGCGTGCGCTGTTATCCGATTCATTTCGGCATGGATTTTTCGCCGCAGACGATTGCCTGGTTTTTCCGGTTTTTCGGGCAGGCGCGAACCGATCTGATTATCACGAATATTTCCAAAGAGATTCGCACTGCCGGAATTGCCGCCAAATTCAGAGGCATCGCGCATGTCAACCGGCTGGGCAACTACGGCGATGTGAAACCGACGACGAAAAATCGCTTGCTTTACAATTGGCTGGTTGATCGGGTCTTTGTCCCATCGCAGGGCTTGCAAGATCATTTCTCGCAGTTCGATTTTTTACAGGGCAAAGTCTGCTCTTTTCCGAATGCCGTCGCGCCGCCGCCGTTGAACATTTCAGTGAATCCCTGCGTGAAATTTGCGGTGGTTGCGCATTTAAGCAAACGGAAGCAAGTGGACAAGATACTGCTTGCCTTCAGCCGCCTTCAGGAATTGCCATGGGAATTGCATATCGGCGGCGACGGGCCGGAGTTAGCCGCGCTGCATGAACAGGCCAGCGCGCTCGGCCTGAAAAATCGCGTGTTTTTCGCGTTCGAGCCGTCATCAGAGGCGCAGCCGCATCTCGGCAAGGTGAATCCGTCTCAATTTTTACAGGATAAAGATGTGGGGATACTGTTTTCGACGCAGGAAGGATTTCCCAATGTCGTGGTGGAATACATGGCAATGTCTTGCGCCGTCATTGCCTCTGATCTCCCCGGCACGCGAGAGATTATTTCGTCGGACAGCGAAGGCGTGTTAATCAACCATCAGGATGTCGCGGAATTAGAACGGGCGCTGCGAAGGCTGATCGAACAACCTCAGTGGCGGCGAGAACTCATCTGCAACGGCTATGAAAAAGTGTGCGCGTCATTTCATCAAGAGATTGTCTATCCGCGCATCGAACAGGAATTGGAACGAATGATTTTTCAGAAAAGCGTCTGAATTCTCTGCGCGATAATCTCGGATCGCATAGAATGTTTCAAACGAGGGAACGCCGCCACGCAGCGATCCGCGCCTGCCAGAAAATTTATTGTCAACTTGAACTCTTTGTGTGGCGTAACGACTGTTTGTTTAAATTTGATTGACGGGTAACGCGTACTGCTCATCTGAGCGGTCATTAGGAGTATCGTTATGAAGATTGCCGATTTGACCCAAAATTCCGACAAATCGTTGACCCCGTTCTGGCATAAGGAGTTGCTGAACGTCACATTTTATAGCCTGCTGCTGCTTGTCATCGTGTTTTTTGCCGCCTATCCCTGGAAGACCAATGTGGCGTCGTACATGCGCCAGAGTAACGGGCCGTTTGTGTTTTTTCCGGTATTTGCCTGCGCGGCAGTGATTTACAGCTATCTGAACGTGCGATGCGGCAAAGGGGAATTCATCCTTACCGACGCCTACGTCGAAACATATAACGAAACAGCGCCCCCGATTGTTTCGACTGAAGAAGAACGCAGCGTTTGGGCGTATGTCCTGCCGATGTTTGCCGCGCATACGTTGTGTCTGCTGCTTCCGGCATTGCCGATTTTCCTGCTTGCCACTGTCATTTCCGGGCTGCCATTCACCGCATGTTGGGCAGGAATCGGCATCGTCTTTACTCTTGCATTCTGCGCTCGAATGATCGGATTGTTAATCTTGCTGCTGTTCGGACGCGGCAGTATGTTCGCCTATTTTCTCTCGCGAGCCAGCATTGCGCTGCTGTTCTTTGCGACGATCTTTGCTGGAGCAGCCTACAATCCGTTGCGCTGTCTGTACGATCTCCATGCCGGACTGGTGGCTCGCGCCTGGTCGTGGAATGATGCCTATTGGCGTTATATAGCGCTCATAACGGTCAGCATGTTCGCGCTCGCATTGTGCTGCCATATCCAGCAGAGGCGGCGACACAAACAGGCATTGCCGCAACACCGCCCGATCCCCCGACGCCGAGATTTATCAAGACGATAGCGCCGAATGACGTCAAGGCATTGCTATTCCTCGGTCTTACCGTTTTTGTGGCGGAATTTATGATCGATCAAACTGCCGACCCCGCCGCCGACAGCCCCGCCAAGCGCCGCGCCGATCGGCCCTAACACGACCGCTCCGGCGACTGCGCCAGCCATCGCGCCGTATCCTGCCATTTTGTGTTCATCAAATCGCTCTTGCAACGTCTGTTTGCGCAGCGGCGCTAATTTATCCTCATCTTTATCGTCTGTTGTTGCCATAAAACACCCCTTTTTCGTGTTGACTTTCGCATCAATAATAACACCCGGCAATCATGGATATTCTCTGATGCTATTGAGGAGAGGCGAAATAAAGTCAAGGGATTCGATGCATAAAATTGCGGCAAAAGCTATTGACAATTTTTTTGTCTGGGTAGTGTACAACAGAGTTCGATAGAAGCGGTTCGGGCGGTATTGAACTGACGCCGTTCTAAAAAATCATCCGCACATGAGGAGATAAGGAACTACCTATGAACTGTAAGGAACAATTGATTCGACAACTTGAAACGGTGATTCTCGATACGGAATTTTCCGGCGTCATCTCGATTTCTGAGCATGGCGAGACGATTTTCGAACAGGCATCCGGCTACGCCAATCGCAGCGATCTGATCAAAAACCAGATTCACACTCGTTTCGGCATTGCCAGTGGTACGAAAGGTTTTACGGCGCTGGCAATCGGGAACTTGATTCAAGAAGGCCGCCTCTCGTTCGAGAGTAAGGCCGTTGAGTGCGTCTCCTGCCTTCTTCCAAATGTGTCGGAAGAAGTGACGGTCAAGCAGTTACTCACGCATACCTCTGGCATTGATGATTATTACGATGAAGAGGCTGAAGAGTTCTTTGTAAAGATTCCCTGGTATGCGCTCAAAGGGCCGAAAGACTATCTGCCGCTCTTTACTGAGCCAATGAAGAGTTTGCCGGGCGAGCGTTTTGCTTATAATAACAGCGGCTTTATTGTGCTGGGAGTCATTATTGAGGATGTCAGCGGCCTTCCGTATCAACAGTATGTCGAGGAGCAAATTTTTGCGCCATGCGGCATGATGGATTCCGGGTTCTTTGCGATGAATGCGCTGCCGGAACGGACGGCGCTGGGCTATATCGAAACCGAACGCGGTTGGAAGAGCAATATGTTCAATCTGCCGATTATCGGAGCGTCAGACGGCGGCGCATATACGACCGTCGGCGATATGCAAAAATTCTGGCGAGCGCTATCGAGCGGCAAGGTCTTGCGAGACGAACTGCTGAAGGTATTTCTTGCGCCCTATTGCCAGGCAGAATCGGAAGGCGAGCATGTCTATTACGGGCACGGCTTTTGGATCAATCATGCGCCCGGGCAGGAAGCGAGGCCGTTTCTGGTCGGGAGCGATCCCGGCGTCTCGTTTTATTCGCAATTCCTGCGGTCGCAAGAACGGATTGTTACACTTATCTCGAATACGGCGAACGGCGTCTGGCCGTTGTTGAAAACTATTGGAGAGTCTTTGAAATAGCGGAGACGAAAGGAGCCCAGCCATAAATGGCTCAAGGCTCAAGGACGCTGAAGCGCCCTGTCCCGATTTTCAGCGGGCTTTAGCCTGCTTCGATTTTGAGACCGGCCATTTATGGCTGGGCTGGGCTCCTTTCGTCTCCTATGAGGGAAGTTCGCGGTCATAGGTTCGAATCTGCTGCATAACATCAGTTAATAACAGAAAACGCAAGATGATCTTCTCGCCTTGCATGAAACTTTTGAGGAGTATCATACATGATTCAAGAAGTAGAACTTGGCGGAGGAAACCTTTCGCAAGTCGTGAAGATTGGCAAGACCGTCAGGCGAACGATCAAGCCCTGGAGTCCGGCAATACATGGGTTGCTGCGCCACCTTGAGACAACGCAATTCAACAAATGCCCGCGCTTGAGAGATGTGGCGATGGGAGCGTAAACGTCTCTGTGAAATCTTGGGTTCGTTTGAGCGTGGAGTGCTTATCAGGAAGAAACGACAAACACGATTCAGCGCCATTGCGCGACATGCGGCAACACCGCCGCGTTTACGAATAGTGGCAGTATTCGGCGGCTGGATGAGCGGCTATCCAGGCATATTGCGGGTACCAGTCGCCATAAGATTCGCAACAGATGATCATTTCTGGCCCAGAGCCGCCAGCGAGCAGTTGAGCCAGGTCAATGCGCTCCGATAGAACGTCGAATATTTTATCGTTTGCCATAGATGTTGAAAGCCTGCACGCTCTGTAGGGATTACTTGAAAAAAACTTGACACAACATGTAACAGCCTGTATTTACAAGAAAGAACGTACTGAAACGCGAAGAAATCGTCTTTATATCAGGAGACCATGTACAAGGAATGTTGTGTATCGGCTCTTGTCGAAGCCGGATACGCAGCATTCCTTTCGCCATCGTAATATCATGCCATTTAAAATGGATGCCGTCCTTCGTGATTTTTTGATGGAGTCGCAGGAGAATTTACAACGGATCGATCAGCAGTTGATCTCTTTGGAACAGCACCCCGATAATCAGGAATTGGTTGCCGATCTGTTTCGGATGATTCATACGATCAAAGGCAGCGCCGGATTTCTCAACCTGCCTTCTTTGGAAAAACTCGCGCATTCGACCGAAGAGATGTTGGATAAGGTGCGGCGAGGCGAGCTTCGGCTGACTGCGCGACAGACGACGTGCGTGCTTCACGCGATAGACAGCATCCGCGCGATTCTTCTCTCGCTGGAACGCAACGGTCAGGAGGGGGAACATGACTTCCATGACGTCATTCGGCATTTGCAACTCATCTCTGCGGGGCAAACGCCTGCCGCAGAGAACAGCGAGCTCTGCCCGGCGGTCAGGGGCGCGCCCCCTGTCGAACGATCTCCCGAACGATCCGACGCGCTCGCCCTTGACGCAAAGGCGCCGCTGCCGCCGAATTCGACGGAACCGGCTGCGCCACTCCCCGCCGATGAACCACTGAGCGAATCAATCGAGGATACGCGCATCCATGTGAATGTGACGGTATTGGATCATCTGATGAATCTGACCGGGGAATTAGTGCTTGCGCGCAATCAGGTCGTACGAAAAGCCAATGACGCTCGCGATCCGGGGTGGCAGGCGATTGCGCAGCAATTGCATCATGTCATCTCCGACCTGCAAGAAACGATGTTAAAAGCCCGCATGCAGGAAATTCGGCAGGTATTCGGCATGTTTCCCCGATTGGTGCGCGACCTCTCGCAGCAATACGGCAAAGACGTGCAATTGCGCATGGAAGGGCAGAAGACGGAACTGGATCGCACCTTGATCGAAGGTCTCAAAGAACCGCTGGTACATCTGATCCGCAATGCCATCGATCATGGGATCGAATCTCCGACAATCCGCCGTCAACACGGCAAACCGCCGACCGGTACGATTACGATTCGCGCCTATCATGAAAACGGGCAGGCGCATATCGAAGTCGCTGACGATGGCGCAGGCATCGATATCGACCAGGTCAAAAAGCAGGCCGTCGCGTTGAAGCTTCTCACGCCGCAACAGGCCGCCGGCATAAGCGCCCCTGCCTTGATGGATATGATTTTCCAGCCGGGTTTTTCTACGGCGAAAACCGTCACCAGCATCTCCGGGCGCGGAGTCGGAATGGATGTCGTCAAGCGGAATCTCAATCAGATGGGCGGCGTCATTGAAATTCTTACCACGCAGGATCGGGGCACCACGTTTCATCTTCGCATTCCGATGACATTAGCTATTATTTCCGGGCTGTTGGTTTCGGCACACGACCGGCATTTCGTGATTCCGCAGCAAAATTTGGACGAATTGACGCGCCTGGAACTCGTGAATGCCTCGACGCGCGGCATCCAGCAAATTGGCGGAGCCGAGGTGTATCGTTTGCGCGGCGAACTCCTGCCGCTCATCCGTTTGACTCGCATACTGCAACTCCCTGAACTGGACACGACCGATAACGAAAATCCCCATATTATCGTGCTTTCGACTGACGACCATCGCTTCGGCCTGTTGGTTGACGATGTGAGCGATACCGAAGAAATTGTCGTCAAACCGTTGGGGCGGCATATCAAGCAGCAAGCCTGCTATGACGGCGCGACAATTTTAGGCAATGGCAATGTGGCGCTCATTCTGAATGTTCGGGCGTTATTTGCCGCAGCGCGTTTCAAACTCGACGAGTTTCAGCGCGCGGAACATCTGGAAGCGCACGCGACGCCATCGCCGCAGACACCGTCAGGCACAGAGCAACACCAAACCATTGTCCTGTTTACGGCGGGCGCGAATGAATATTATGGCGTTCCATTAGCGTTTGTCGAACGGATCGAAACATTTGAGACGAGCCGTATTCAAACGTCCGGGGGCTATGATATCTTGCAATATCGCAATGAAGCGTTGCCGCTGATGCGGTTAGAACCGCTCTTGCATCTTGCGCAGCCGCCAGAAAAACCGATGCTTTCTCTGTTAGTGTTTACGGTGGAAAAAGAGATTGGCTTAATCGCCCAAACAGTCATTAATACGGTCGAAATCAACACGCAAATCGATACCAAACGCTTCAGGCAAAAAGGCGTGTTAGGTTCAACGATGATAGACGGCAAGGCCGTATTGATTCTTGATGTGCACGGCTTAATCGAATTAGCGTATCCAGCGTGGTATCAACAACTATTAGCGAGCAAGCTGTCGGAAGCGGAACGCCGTCAAATTCGAGTGCTATTAGTCGAAGATTCGAAATTCTTCTTGAATATCGAGGAATCCTACCTGAATTCTGCCGGTTATCAAGTCATCACCGCCGCACACGGAAATGAAGCGTTAGACATCTTGAAGCAACAGATGGTGGACGTCGTCATCACCGATATTGAGATGCCCCATTGTAACGGCTATGAATTGACGAAGGCGATCAAATCCAATGCCGCCTGGCAGCATCTTCCGGTGATGGCTGTGACGGCACTTTCCGGCGAAGAAGATCGGCAAAAAGGCATGACCGCTGGCATTGATGAATACCGCATCAAATTGGACCGTGACGAGGTGTTGCAAACGCTGGAACAACTCATCTTACGCACGAGAAAACGAGGAGAGAACGGATGAATTCTGAAATGGCGCAATTGATGACGTTTTGGGTTGACACGAATTTATGCGGCGTCAAGGTCGTTGATGTCCAGGAGATTCTCCATTATCGAACGATCACGCCGGTGGCGTTAGTCCCGGAATATATCCGAGGCTTAATGAATCTGCGCGGCAATATTGTCACTGTCATCGCCTTGCGGCGGTTATTCGGTTTGCCTGCATTAGAAGACGAAACCACCGGCATGAATGTCGTGGCGCAGGCAAAAGACGAGGCGATTTGCCTGTTTGTCGATCGCATGGCCACGATTGTCGAAGTCGCGGCAGACCAATTACAGCCGCCGCCGGAGACCATGCAGGGCGCGCTGGCCCGTTATCTTCAATCAGTATGCCAGGAACATGACAACTTACTGCTCATTCTCGATCTTGAGGCGATTTTACACCCATAAGAACCGAAACTATTCTCTATTTCGAAACCAATAACACGGAGGACAACATGCGACAGATCAGTCTCAAAAACAAACTGCTTGTGACGATTATTCCGCTGATGATTATCACCATCGCCATCTTGATGTTCATCTCGTATTGGCAGTCATCAAAGGTAATTTTGTCTCAGAACACCGAATATTTAGCAAAAATTGTTCAACGCACGGTTGATGAGTTGACCCTCTGGCTGGAAGAGCGGGAACGAGAGATTACGTTGATCAGCCAGGAATCGCTCTTGCTCAATGCCTGCTTGGAACAGGGGAGCGCCGAAGCGCAGCAGCGTTTAACCAGCTATCATCAACATTCCCCGGCCTATGAAGCGATTTTTTTAACCAATCCCCAGGGCGCTGTCTTCATGAATTCGACGCGGCAGCAAATCGGACTTGATCTCAGCAAGACTCCGGAATATGCTGAAAATATCACGCAAGCGCAACAAGGAAAGGTCTGGATGAGCGCGGCGGGTCTGTCGCCTGATAGCGGCAACCCTGTTGTATTAATCACGGCGCCAATGATGGTGAATGGTAATGTGGTTGGAATTCTTGGCACCTCTCTTGACTTAACGCATTTTTCAGACATGCGCATCAGCCAGCAAAAAATCGGGAAAAACGGTTATTTCACGATGATCGATCAAATGGGCAGATTTTTAGCGCACCCGAACAAAAGCATTATTTTGACAAAGGGTGGCCAGGAAGACGAAATTTTTGCCAAAAAGCAAGGGCAGAGAACCTATCTTTGGCAGGGCGTTGAAAAAATAATGCAGTTTCAGACATGTGCGCGTAATGGATGGGTCGTGGTAGCAACGATTGAAAAAAATGAACTGTTTGAGACCATCGAAAAGACTCGGAACCTGGCAATTCTCTTAAGCCTGGTTAGCGTAAGCGTGGTGTCTCTGGAGATTTGGAGACTGATGGTCAAAAATTTGGTGAAACCGATTCGCGAGACCGTCGAATATGTAAAAAAGGTCTCTGCCGGCGATATTTCTGAAACGTTCGCGGTCACGCGTCAGGATGAATTAGGCGAGTTATTACAAGCGATGAGCCAGATGATTATAAAACTCCGGCAGGTCGTGTCGAATGTAAAAAACGCGGCGGAGAATGTCGCCGACGGGAGTCAGGCGATCAGCTCCGGGGCGTCAGAGATGTCGAATGGCGCGACTGAGCAGGCTGCCGCCGGAGAAGAAGCCTCCTCCTCAATGGAAGAAATGTCCGCCAATATCCGGCAAAATGCGGAAAATGCGACACAGACGGAAAAAATTGCGATCAAAGCCGCCAACGATGCGCAGAAAAGCGGCGAAGCGGTCGCCCAGACTGTCACCGCAATGCGGGAAATTGTACGGAAAATTACGATTATTGAAGAGATTGCTCGCCAAACACACACTCTGTCGCTGAACGCCACGATTGAAGCCGCGAAAGCGCAAGAATACGGCAAAGGATTTGCGGTCGTCGCGGCGGAAGTCCGCGCATTGGCTTCGAGATCGCAGGATGCCTCCTCGGAAATCAATCAAATGGCCAGCCAGAGCATTGATACTGCGGAACGGGCGGGCGACATGCTGAGCACGCTTGTGCCAGATATTCAAAAGACGGCGGATTTAGTGCAGGAAATCGGCGCCGCCAGCCGCGAACAATCATCGGGAGTGGAACAGATTAGCCGCGCTATTCAGCAATTGGATACGGTCATCCAGCAAAACTCTTCAATCTCTGAAGAAATGGCGGCGACCTCCGAAGAATTGGCAGGACAGGCCGAGCAACTTCAAGAAATGATCGCGTTTTTTCACACTGGAGAGGCTGAACAGCAACAGACTAAACAACGACAGGCGCACCGAAAAAAACCACGGGGAAGCGTTCACGTCAAAGAGCCAATCGCAAAAGGAATAGAGCATTCAGAAAACCTTCCTACGGGAGATCGCTTAGATGAGGAATTCGAACGCTACTAACCTCGGATAGCATAAAGGAGAACAGTTCTATGCAATTTCGATCCTTACGCACAAAATTAGTGGTGATATTTGGCAGTTGTTTTTTGGTATTAGCCATTGCATTAGTGATCTATAATCTCTTTGCTGCCCAACGCACGGAACGTATGGTCACTGAATCGAGCAGCGCCTTATTGAGAACGGTGACGGAAGATTTATTGCGAAAGGAAGCGGAGTCTTTAGCCATGAACATTGACGCCGAATTAGAAGTCGCGATGGACGCCGGGCGGACGTTCGCTGATATTCTCGCAGGGATCAAAACCCCGCAAATTCAGCTAACAATAGAGCGTGAACAGATCAATCAGATGTTGCACAGCGCCTTGCAGCGCAACCCATCGTTTCTTGGAACTTATACCCTCTGGGAACCAAATGTTGATGGACAAGACGCGCGATATGCCAACACCCCCGGCTATGATGCGACCGGTCGCTTGCTCACGTATTGGAGCCGCAACGCCGCCGGAGAGATTCGGCAGGATGTTGTTCAGGGGTATGAAGATGCCACCCTGGACGCGAACGGTCTTCGGACTGGAGAATTTTATTTGCGTCCTCGGGAAACGAAACAAGAAAGCATTATCGATCCGTATGCCTACTCAGTGCAAGACAGCACAACCTGGATGGTTTCGACCATTACTCCGATTGTCGTCGAACAGACATTCTATGGGATCGCCGGAGTTGACCTCTCGATTGAATTTATCCAAACCTTAGTCGAACAGGCAAGCGCTGCGTTTTATCAAGGCGCGGGAACGATTGCGGTCATCAGCCATCGTGGCGTTATCGCCGGATTAAGCGGGCGGCCAGAAATGGTAGGCAAGCCAATTCAGACCTGGCAGCCGGAACAGTGGCAACAGATTTTAGCGAATGTTCAAAGCGGCAAAGTCGCCTCGGATTTTAACGCCGATTTGATTACCGTGAGCGTTCCGCTATACATTGGCAAAGCGCAAACGCCATGGAGCGTCATGATGAGCCTGCCTCAACAGGTGGCGATGGCCGCAGTTGATGAATTAATACAGGGAATGCATGCCCGCGCTCGCCAGGATTTGATTCGGCAGGCGTGGATTGCTGGCGGCATTATTATTGTCACATTCGCATTCATCTCGATCATTGCAAAACAGATCGTCGCCCCAATCATCCAGAGCGTAGATTTTGCAAAAATAATTGCTGGCGGCGATTTAACAGCCCAGTTACTCGTCAATCAACGAGATGAAATCGGCACATTAGCGAAAGCCTTGCAAGAGATGCTTTCGAAATTCCGACAGGTGGTGTCAGACGTCAAATATGCGGCGGAAAATGTCGCGACCGGAAGCGAATCGCTGAGCAGCGGCGCAACGGAAATGTCGCAAGGCGCAACGGAACAGGCCGCCGCTTCGGAAGAAGCCTCTTCTTCGATGGAAGAGATGGCGGCCAATATTCACCAGAATGCGGACAACGCGATCCAAACTGAAAAAATTGCGACGAAAGCCGCCGCCGATGCCAGCAAGAGCGGTGAAGCCGTCGCGCAAACCGTCACGGCGATGCGGGAAATCGTGCGCAAAGTGACAATTATCGAAGAGATTGCCCGCCAAACGCACACGCTCTCGTTAAATGCCACGATTGAAGCCGCAAAAGCGCAGGAATACGGCAAAGGATTTGCGGTCGTCGCGGCGGAAGTCCGCGCGTTAGCGTCGAGATCGCAGGATGCCTCCTCGGAAATCAATCAAATGGCCAGCCAGAGCATTGATACTGCGGAACGGGCGGGCGACATGCTGAGCACGCTTGTGCCAGATATTCAAAAGACGGCGGATTTAGTGCAGGAAATCGGCGCCGCCAGCCGCGAACAATCATCGGGAGTGGAACAGATTAGCCGCGCTATTCAGCAATTGGATACGGTCATCCAGCAAAACTCTTCAATCTCTGAAGAAATGGCGGCGACCTCCGAAGAATTGGCAGGACAGGCCGAGCAACTTCAAGAAATGATCGCGTTTTTTCACACTGGAGAGGCTGAACAGCAACAGACTAAACAACGACAGGCGCACCGAAAAAAACCACGGGGAAGCGTTCACGTCAAAGAGCCAATCGCAAAAGGAATAGAGCATTCAGAAAACCTTCCTACGGGAGATCGCTTAGATGAGGAATTCGAACGCTACTAACCTCGGATAGCATAAAGGAGAACAGTTCTATGCAATTTCGATCCTTACGCACAAAATTAGTGGTGATATTTGGCAGTTGTTTTTTGGTATTAGCCATTGCATTAGTGATCTATAATCTCTTTGCTGCCCAACGCACGGAACGTATGGTCACTGAATCGAGCAGCGCCTTATTGAGAACGGTGACGGAAGATTTATTGCGAAAGGAAGCGGAGTCTTTAGCCATGAACATTGACGCCGAATTAGAAGTCGCGATGGACGCCGGGCGGACGTTCGCTGATATTCTCGCAGGGATCAAAACCCCGCAAATTCAGCTAACAATAGAGCGTGAACAGATCAATCAGATGTTGCACAGCGCCTTGCAGCGCAACCCATCGTTTCTTGGAACTTATACCCTCTGGGAACCAAATGTTGATGGACAAGACGCGCGATATGCCAACACCCCCGGCTATGATGCGACCGGTCGCTTGCTCACGTATTGGAGCCGCAACGCCGCCGGAGAGATTCGGCAGGATGTTGTTCAGGGGTATGAAGATGCCACCCTGGACGCGAACGGTCTTCGGACTGGAGAATTTTATTTGCGTCCTCGGGAAACGAAACAAGAAAGCATTATCGATCCGTATGCCTACTCAGTGCAAGACAGCACAACCTGGATGGTTTCGACCATTACTCCGATTGTCGTCGAACAGACATTCTATGGGATCGCCGGAGTTGACCTCTCGATTGAATTTATCCAAACCTTAGTCGAACAGGCAAGCGCTGCGTTTTATCAAGGCGCGGGAACGATTGCGGTCATCAGCCATCGTGGCGTTATCGCCGGATTAAGCGGGCGGCCAGAAATGGTAGGCAAGCCAATTCAGACCTGGCAGCCGGAACAGTGGCAACAGATTTTAGCGAATGTTCAAAGCGGCAAAGTCGCCTCGGATTTTAACGCCGATTTGATTACCGTGAGCGTTCCGCTATACATTGGCAAAGCGCAAACGCCATGGAGCGTCATGATGAGCCTGCCTCAACAGGTGGCGATGGCCGCAGTTGATGAATTAATACAGGGAATGCATGCCCGCGCTCGCCAGGATTTGATTCGGCAGGCGTGGATTGCTGGCGGCATTATTATTGTCACATTCGCATTCATCTCGATCATTGCAAAACAGATCGTCGCCCCAATCATCCAGAGCGTAGATTTTGCAAAAATAATTGCTGGCGGCGATTTAACAGCCCAGTTACTCGTCAATCAACGAGATGAAATCGGCACATTAGCGAAAGCCTTGCAAGAGATGCTTTCGAAATTCCGACAGGTGGTGTCAGACGTCAAATATGCGGCGGAAAATGTCGCGACCGGAAGCGAATCGCTGAGCAGCGGCGCAACGGAAATGTCGCAAGGCGCAACGGAACAGGCCGCCGCTTCGGAAGAAGCCTCTTCTTCGATGGAAGAGATGGCGGCCAATATTCACCAGAATGCGGACAACGCGATCCAAACTGAAAAAATTGCGACGAAAGCCGCCGCCGATGCCAGCAAGAGCGGTGAAGCCGTCGCGCAAACCGTCACGGCGATGCGGGAAATCGTGCGCAAAGTGACAATTATCGAAGAGATTGCCCGCCAAACGCACACGCTCTCGTTAAATGCCACGATTGAAGCGGCGAAAGCGCAGGAATACGGCAAAGGATTTGCGGTCGTTGCGGCGGAAGTCCGCGCCCTCGCGTCGCGGTCGCAGGATGCGTCATCGGAAATCAATCAGATGGCGAGCCAGAGCATCGAGATTGCGGAACGCGCGGGGGACATGCTGAACACGCTTGTTCCGGACATTCAAAAGACGGCGGAATTGGTGCAGGAAATCAGCGCGGCCAGTCGTGAACAGTCCTCAGGAACGGAACAGATTAACCGGGCGATGCAGCAATTGGACTCAGTGATTCAGCAGAATTCTTCGATTTCGGAAGAAATCGCGGCGACCTCCGAGGAATTGGCGGGACAGGCGGAGCAACTTCAACATACGATTGCCTACTTCAAAATCGAAGAGATGGATCAACAACCGACAAAACAAGGGCGGTCGCCTCGAAAAAACGCGGAAATCGCTCATCTGAAAGACCGTCGGAAATTCCAACGCCCGCATGAGATGGCAAATGGAAAAAGCGAGGCGTCAGAAAAACCCGATGATCAAAAAGATTTTCCAGGCGATCCTCTGGATGATGAATTCGAGCGGTTCTGAGAATGTGCGCCGTAAACATCCCCTGTCAGGGGTTATTAAAGATCAATCCTCGCATCCATAAGTACCCGGACAGAATGATGTTCACTCTTCGACTCCGCTCAGTGCGACCGTCATGGTGAGCCACGTCATGCTGAGCGAAGTCGAAGCAGGAGTCGAACCTGAAATATGCAATGAATGATGTCCAGGTTCTTAATCAACGTGAGTTTTGGATAAGATGTTAACCCCGATAGGGGTGAGATGCGTGTAGCATGACACCCAGCACGAATATCTTCGGAATCCCGTAGGGATGACATGCCGCCCCTCCGGGGCTGACGCTGGGTTCTGAAGCTCGGTGACTACACATATCCCGTCCCTACGGGACTTCTCGGTCATCTTCTTATCCAAAACTCACGTTAATCAATGCGCGTATCCCAGGGAAAGACATAATTCAGCGTAAAGCGTGTGCGGATGTCGTTCATTTGTTTCTGCAAGACGACCGGAACCGGGCAGCCATGCTCTTTGCGGTATTGCCACGCCACCCATTCTTTTTCGCCGGCGGTGTAAATGCGTTCCTCGCCCGGAGCTTTCTGGGAATGTCTTAAGTCTCGCATAATCGCGCCGGCGATTCGCTTAAACACGTCCAAACCCATAAAATATTCCGTATTGATCGCGATAAAGAAATGCCCTAACGGATAAGGTATCGCGTTGCCTTCCGCGTCAAAGCCGTTCAACGCTTTCAGGAACGAACCATCTTGCAAGGCCGCCGACAGCACTTCTACGACTGTGGCATAGCCATAACCTTTATACCCGGCCATGTCTTCGCCCAATCCGCCTAATGGCGTCAACGCGGCTTTGCCTTTGGTCAAGTCAATCAATACTTGTTTCGTATCGGTGCGGGTCTTCCCCTGCGCATCAATCACCCAGCCTGGCGGCAGTTCTTTGCCGGCGCGGTCATAGGATTCTATTTTTCCGCGTTGTGTCACAGAGGTGGCGCAATCCAGGATAAACGGAAATTCTTCGTCGGTCGGGAAGCCGATAGTCAAGGGGTTTGTGCCCAGCATATTTTCCACGCCGAACGTTGGCGCGATTGACGGGCGAGCGTTGGTGCCGGTGATCCCGATCATGCCTGCGCGAATCGCCATACTGGCATAATACCCGGCGATGCCGTAGTGCGTGGAATTCCGAACCACAGCCATGCCCAAACCATGCTGCTTGGCCTTGTCAATCGCCATGTGCATCGCTTGTTTCGACACCACATGCCCCATGCCATTGTTGCCATCCAGAACCGCCGTTGTTTCGGTTTCCTTAATAACATCAATTTTGGTGGTCGGGTTCTGAATTCCTGCGTCAATCCGGTCAAGGTAAATCGGTTTCAAGCGCCCGATCCCATGCGAATCTATGCCGCGTTTGTCCGATTCGATCAAGACATCTGCCACAATATCGGCATCAGCTTCAGGCACGCCAAAACAGACCAGAGCGTCCTTCATGAAACCTTCCAATGTCTCAAAATCCATCCAGGCACAATCTTTATACGCATCTTGATAGGCCATCATGTTTTGCTCCTCGCCTATGAAACTTGTTTAAGCGCCCATTCCAGCGCTTCTTGCAGCATTTGCTGAGGCGGTTGTTCGATGAATCCTTTATCCATTAATGCGTTGACCGTCGCGCGAGCATGTTTGATATCAGCATCAGCTTTGGCAAAGGCTTCTTCGCGCGTCATCTTTACTCTGGCAAGCCCTTCTCGAATCGCCTGCATCGCGACATCTGCGGCTTCGTGCGGGAACACGCCGGTTTCATCCATCGTCGCAATAATGTTGTCAGGGGTAATCCCGCGTTTTTCGGCAAAACCGGCCAGCGATTTCGCCGCGACAATCGCCATTGCATCGGACACTTTGCGCGCGCGCACTAATAATGCGCCCTTTAAAATCCCCGGAAAACCGACGGAGTTATTGACCTGATTCGGAAAATCGCCGCGTCCGGTCGCCACAATATACGCGCCGGCTTCTTTCGCGGCATACGGGTAAATCTCAGGCACAGGATTGGCGCAGGCGAAGACAATCGCTTTGTCCGCCATCGTTCTGATCCATTCCGGTTTGACCGTATCCGGGCCGGGCTTTGATAACGCGATTAACACATCCGCGCCTTTCATCGCCTCGGCAATATCTTTGATTTTTTTAGGGTTCGTCTGTTCGCACAATTCCCATTTCCGATAAAAACGCAAATCCGCTTTGATGTCGTCCCGGTCTTTATGCAGCGAACTTCTGGAATCGAATAAAATCATATTCTCCGGGTTTCCGCCTGCTGCTATGATAATTCTGGCAATTGTCGCATTCGATGCTCCGGCGCCTAACATCACGATTTTGACCTTGCTCATCTCCTTACCGGCAATCTTCACTGCATTGATCAAGCCTGCCAGAGTGACGCAAGCGGTTCCCTGCGCGTCGTCATGCCAGACCGGAATCTCGCATTCTTCCCGCAGCGTATCCAGCACTTTATAGCAATTCGGCTGGGAGATGTCTTCTAAATTCACCGCGCCGAAACTGGGCTGTACCATTTTGACGAACTCGATGATTTTATCGGGATCGTTTTCCCCTTTGGCGTTCCGGCTATCCACGCACAATGCTGTCGCGTCAATCCCGCCAAGATATTTCATGAGAAACGCTTTGCCCTCCATGACGCCTAATCCGCCAGCAGGAGAACAATCTCCGTCGCCTAACACTCTGGTGGAATCACTGACGACCGCGACATGATTTCCTCGATTCGAAAGGTCGTACGACGTATCGTTGTTGTCCCGAATCATGGTCGAGACTTTTGACACGCCCGGCGTGTACCAGACATTGAACCAGTTAAAGCCGAATACGCCGGCTTTCGGCACGGTTTGCATCTTACCGCCATAAAAACGGTGGGCGTGCTCCGACAGATGTTTCAGAAACAGGGTTTTGGCTTTGGCCGTCTGCTCCTGATTGAGCTGTGCGGCAAAGATTTCATTGAGATTATCAAGGGTCAGATTGACTGTTTTCATGGGTCAAATTCCTCCTCTGTGTTTATAAGCGATTACAAGTATCTTGCGGAAAACATCAGCATTGGTCACGTCGCATTTTACGTGCATGATTCTATGTTTGTTGCAGGCTTTTGATCTCTCGAACTGTGAAGGTGTTTAAAATATGGCCGGGCGTTTCGTCAAGTATTTTATCAGAGAGAAAGCTTGACGAAACGCCCGCCTATTCGTCATATTGCCGTATGATTTGGCATGTTTATCAAACAACGATGAGAAAGGAGACCTGCCGTGGAAAAACGCTATGTTTTAGCATTAGATCAGGGCACAACAAGTTCACGCGCCATTCTTTTCGATCATGACGGACGCATCGTGCATGCGACCCAACGGGAATTTACCCAAATTTATCCGAAGGCCGGGTGGGTAGAGCATAACGCCATGGAAATTTGGGGTTCCCAGAGCGGGGTGTTGCGAGAAGTGCTGGAAAGCGCGGGCGTGCGTCCGGAAGAAGTGGCCGCCATCGGCATTACCAATCAGCGCGAAACCACTGTGGTGTGGGACAAAGAGACCGGAAAACCGATCTACAACGCCATTGTCTGGCAATGTCGCCGCACCGCGAATATCTGCGATCAACTCAAAGAAAAAGGACTGGCTGACTACATTCGAACCAGTACGGGATTGGTCGTGGATGCCTATTTCTCAGGCACCAAAGTGAAATGGATGCTGGACAATGTCGAAGGAGCCAGAACGAAAGCCGAACAAGGCGATTTGCTGTTCGGGACGATTGATACCTGGCTCCTTTGGAATCTGACGCGCGGCAAGGTGCATGTCACCGATTATAGTAATGCCTCGCGTACCATGTTGTTTAACATCAACACCCTGACCTGGGATGATAAAATTCTCAACGAACTGGATATTCCGCGTTCTATGCTGCCAGAAGTCAAGCCATCCAGCATGGTCTATGGGCACACGGACCCGAAAATGTTAGGCGGCGCGGAAATTCCCATTTCAGGCGTCGCCGGCGACCAGCAGGCCGCCTCGTTCGGGCAAGCGTTATTTGCGCCGGGCATGGCCAAAAATACGTATGGTACCGGCTGTTTTATGCTGCTCATGACGGGAGAAAAGATCGTCCCGTCGAAAAATGGATTACTTACCACCATCGCCTGGGGCGTGGATGGCAAAGTGGAATATGCGCTGGAAGGGAGCATTTTTATCGCGGGCGCGGCGATTCAATGGCTGCGCGATGAACTGAAACTCATTCATCATGCCAAAGACAGCGAATATTTTGCCCGTCAGGTCCCCGATTCGAACGGCGCGTATGTGGTGCCGGCGTTTGTCGGGCTTGGCGCGCCTCATTGGGATATGTACGCCCGCGGAGCGATCATCGGCTTGACTCGCGGCGTGAGCCGGAATCACATCATCAGAGCCACATTGGAATCGCTGGCGTATCAAAGCCGGGACGTCCTGGAAGTCATGCATGCCGAGTCCGGCATCGAATTGCAGGCATTGCGGGTGGATGGCGGCGCGTCGGCCAACGATTTTCTGATGCAGTTTCAAGCCGATATCCTCGGCGTGCCGGTCGAACGTCCGCAAATTATCGAAACCACTGCATTAGGGGCCGCCTATTTAGCCGGATTGGCCGTCGGCTTCTGGCCGGATCGTCAGACCATCGCAGCGCACTGGCAGATGGATCAAAAATTCACCCCGACCATGCCGCCGGAGACGCGGAAAAAACTTTATACGGGATGGAAAAAAGCGGTCAAACGTGTCATGACGGGAGAGGACGAGGAATAAGCTCGCGACGAGTATCATGCGATAATTGGCGAAACAGCCCGGCCATAAATGGCCGGGCTAAAAGGCAAAGGACGCTAAAGCGCCCTATCAGCGGGCTTCAGCCTGCTTGAACTTTGATCCCGGCCATTTATGGCTGGGCTTCGCTCCGATAAACCACGCATTCTTGCTTGACAAAAAATCCCCATGCTGACAAGATTCCAAACATCAATTTCCAGCATCCCTATTATGTGACTCATGTTACGCAGCAGAATCGATCCGATGACCGCGAACTCCCCTCCTGGGAGGGGTTTGGGGTGGGTTGTTGGCATTGAGAGATTACCCATCTTCAGCTACCCACCCCTTGCCCCTCCCCGGAGGGGAATCGCGGAGACGTTGCGTAACATCAGTTATGTAAAGATGATTTCATCAGGTATTGGCATTATGAAACTTCAATACAAACTCCTCATCAGTTATTTGATCATCGGCCTCTTTCCGCTGCTGACCATCGGAATCTATACCAATACGCGGTTGCGCGCAGAGAAGTTTCGCGCCATCTCCGAATCGTATTTGACGCAATTGGCGCAGATTGATATTACCCTGTCGAATTTTTTGCGCGAAGTCGAATCTGATGTCGCCACATTCGCAGCCGATCCGATTATTCGAACCAGAGACGATCACGAGTTTACCAATTTTTTGCAGGCCGACGCCGCGACTTTTGCCTATCGAATCGGCGCGGTCGAGCAAGCGATTATCGAGACGTTTCTCAGGTATCAGGAACACCACTCGTATGCCAATTCCGTCTATATGGGACGCGCGAACGGCGCGTTTGTCCGCTCGCACAACCGCGCCGCCCCGACCCGATATGATCCCCGGACGCGCCCCTGGTATCAGTTGGCCGCGAGCCAGCCGGATCGGGTGATGCGCACCGCGCCGTATCGCTCGGTCACGACAGACGATATTAACCTTGGGATTGTCAAAGCGCTCGTGGATGAGCGGCAGACTGTATTCGGGGTGGTGGGCGTTGATATGACCTTGCAAGGTCTGACAAGCGTGGTGGCGCAAACCGAGATCGGACAAGATCAATACATCTTTCTGCTGGATGAGGAAGGATTGATTCTTTCCAACCCGGAGCCGACGCGGCGCTTTCAATCGTATCGCGCGGCGGGATTGGACGAATTCGAGCAGGTGATGGCGCAGACGCGCGGACACATCACGTTCGTTGACAACGGGCAGATGAACTACGCCTTCTTTTTTACGTCGCCCTTCTTGAAATGGAAAATCTGCGCCGTTGTGCCCGCCCGAATCATCACCCAGGAAACCCGCCATTTAGTGAATACCATGATGGCGATCATCGTCCTGACGCTCTGTATCGGCGCAATCCTGGCCTACGCCGTCGCGCAGCGGATTATCACCCCGATCAATGCGCTGATTCAGGGCATTACGCGGCTCACTTCGGCGCTCCGCCAACATCAAGCCTTTCTCCCGGTTGCCATTCGGACCAATGATGAAATCGAACGTTTGGGCGAAGCCTTCAATACGATGGGCGCGCAACTGTTTGAGACTGATCACCAATTAGAAGCGCATCGCCAGAATCTCGAACAGATCGTCGCGCAACGCACTGCCGAACTGACCGGCGCGAATGCGCACTTATCCCAGGAGATCGAGACGCGAAAACAGATCGAGCAAGAACTCCGTCGCGCTCAAGAACTGACCCTGCAAGCGAAAACCGCGGCGGAAACCGCGAATCATGCCAAAAGCGAGTTTCTCGCCAATATGAGCCACGAACTGCGCACCCCGCTGAACGGCATTCTCGGATACGCGCAACTGCTCCGGCGGGAAAAAGACCTGAATGAATTTCAGAGCAAAGGAATTGATATTATCGAACGCAGCGGCAACCATCTGCTGCGGTTAATTAATGATGTGTTAGACGTATCGAAGATTGAAGCCCGCAAAATGGAGTTAGTGGCGGTGAATTTTCAGCTTCCGGCGTTTTTGCAGGAAATCGCGGCAATGATCCGGATTCAGGCTGAACAAAAGGGCTTGACCTTTCATTGCGAACTTGCGCCAGATTTGCCGCAGGCGGTCTGCGCCGATAAACACCGGCTCGAACAAATTCTGCTCAATTTGCTCGGCAATGCCCTGAAATTTACCGACCAGGGTTCAGTGAGTTTCAGCGTGTCCGAGTTCCGTGAGTCGAATGAGTTCACTCATATTACGCAGCAGGTTCGATCCGATGACGGCGAACTCCCCTCCTGGGAGGGGTTGGGGGTGGGTTGCAAACGGGAAGACGCCGCAAACATGACGACCCACCCCTTGCCCCTCCCAGGAGGGGAATTGACGGTCACACTCCGTAACATGAGTGAGTTCAACAATTCAAGAATGCGCAGAATGTTTCGCTTTCAGGTCGAAGACACCGGGATCGGCATTCCGCAGGATGATCTGGAAGATATTTTTTTAGCGTTCAAACAAGTCGGCGAACATACGCGGATGCGGGAAGGCACGGGGCTGGGATTAGCCATCAGCCGCAAACTCGTCGAGATGATGGGGGGTACGTTGCACGCGCAAAGCGTCGTCGGGCAAGGCAGCCTGTTCTGGTTTGCGCTGCCTCTTCCTGAAGCATCTGCCGAGCCGCAGTCCCCGATAGTTGAAACCCAGCGCATTCTCGGCTATCAGGGCGAACGGCGGAGAATTTTGGTGGTAGATGATAAATGGGAGAATCGGGTGCTCTTGGTCAGCTTATTGCTGCCGTTGGGATTCGATGTGCAGGAAGCCGAAAACGGACGAGAAGGGCTTCAGAACGCCACAGAATTTCATCCCGATCTGATTTTTATGGATTTGATTATGCCGGTGATGGATGGATTCGAAGCCACGCGCCAAATTCGCCAAACCCCGGCGCTGGCCGCCACGAAAATTATTGCGGTATCCGCCAGTACGGTGATCGCATCCGACAAAATTACGTCGGAATACGGCTGTGACGATTATATCCTCAAGCCGATTCACATGCAAGAGGTGTTGGAGAAAACGGCCGTGCATTTAGGATTGGTCTGGATGTATGAAGGACAGCAAGACGCCAAACATGTCACGCCGCCGAATGAAAGCGACATCATGGCCGACGCGCAGGGCTTGCTCGTCCCGCCGCCAGCGGACATCCACGCCCTCTATACAGGCGTGGTAGATGGCGACGTGCAGCAGGTGCGCGCCCACTTAGAGGCAATCGCGCGCCGGGATCAGCGCTACCGCCCGTTTGTCGAGCAGGTGCAGGAATTGCTTAAAACGTTTGATGAAGATGGACTGTGTGAATTTTTGCAACGGTATCCGGGAGGAGAAGCATGGACTTAGAAAACACCACCATTCTGGCGGTTGATGATAACCCCACGAATTTAGAAGCCTTGTTTGATTTTTTAACTCAGTACGGCTGTACGGTGCTCCTCAAAAACGATGGCGCGAAAGCCATCGCGTTAGCGCAAAGACGGCGGCCGGATTTGATTCTGCTGGATATTGTCATGCCCGGCATGGATGGGTTCGAAACCTGCCAGCGTTTGAAAGCTGATGACGCGACGAAAGCGATCCCGGTCATTTTTATGAGCGCGCTGACTGATACCATAGATAAAGTCAAAGGCTTTGCGGTCGGCGCGGTGGATTACATCACCAAACCGTTTCAATTCGAAGAAGTGCTGGCGCGCGTCAAGACCCACTTGACTATTCAGAAATTGCAGCAAGACCTGCAAACGAACAATGCCACGCTGCAAGGCCTCCTGGAGCGCGAGCGCAAAATGTTCGATGAATTACGGTTAAACTTGAGTTTGGCGCTGCCGCATGAACTGCGGACGCCGTTGAATGCCATTTCTGGCTTTGCGCAACTGCTTAAAACTCCTGCCTTTGCCGCGACTCCTGCCAAAGTGATGGACTATGCCCAATATATTCATGCCAGTTCGCTCCAGTTACAACGATTGATGGAAAATACCCTCTTGTACGCCCATTTGAAACTCTTGAAATATACGTCTCATGAGGAGAGGAACTGGCCGATCAACTCAGGCGTCAGCACGCAGCGGTTTATTCAGGCGGTGGCTCAGCGATACGCGCAAACCGTGTGCCGGGAACACGACCTGCGCTTAGAACTCGTGGAAACCTATCTCTGCATCGCCCCGAATAACTTAAAAAAAATTCTGATGGAACTTCTGTCAAATGCGTTTAAATTTTCTGCGCCGGGAACGCCCGTGATTATCAGCACCTCGATCAATGGTCATCTATGCATACTGACGATCCGCGATCAGGGACGCGGAATGACCCAGGAGCAAATCCAACATATTGGCGCGTACATGCAATTCGAACGGCGCGAGTACGAACAACAGGGCGTCGGATTGGGAATCGTCATTGCGCACCTGCTCACGCAATTGGAAGGCGGCCTCTTGTCCATTGATAGCCAGGTCGGCAAAGGCACTGCCGTCAGTTTGGTGCTGAATTGCGCGACGGAACGCCCCGGCCTGCAACAGCAGCCCTCGCGCGCATGGTTTGCCGCGTCGAATCTTGCCCGGAAAGAGGACGAAATGCCGGAACAAGGCGCGACCAGATACCGGCTGCGGAAAGCGTCTGGCGCGTCGAATCTTCCAGAGAACGAATCATTGCCCATTCTGGTGATTGACGCCAATCAGGAGAATCGCGCGGAACTGAAGCAATTGCTCACTCCGGCCGGCTTTCAGGTACTTGAAGCCGCTGATAGCGACGAAGGCTTGAACATGGTCTTTGATTACCACCCTGCCTTGATTCTGATTGATCTCCAGATGCTGGAAATCGAGGATTTCGAATTGAGCCAGCAGATTCGTCAATTAGCGCTGATTCCCCCGATAAAAATCCTGGCGGTGACAGATACGCTGCCCACCTCAGAACATCGAAAGCAGATCGCCGCGTTCTGTGACGATATTCTCGCCATTCCACTCGAACCGCAGGCGGTACTGGCCGCGTTCCAGCAGCATCTCGATTTGGAAATAGAAAATGACTTTTCACAAGGATCATTGGGGGATGGTCGTCAATTCGCGGAATCGCGCGCGTTTCCGCCAGTGGACGTATTAGAGAATTTGATCCGGCTTACGCAGATCGCTGATGTTCACACATTCGAAGAATATATCGAAATATTTCGGGCTGAAGACCCCAATTTGAATCCATTTGCCGAAAAAATTCTCGCGCTGGCGAAAGACTTTCAATTTGGACGCATTCAGCGTGTTCTGGAAGCATGTATCAATCAGAACGCATATCAGCCGGAGCATTAACTTCTGCATTGCCTAAGGATTCTATGTCGCAAAATTTCTGGAAAATCGGGTTTACGCTTCACGCCTGTTTCGTCGTGCTGGTCGCCGTTCTGGCCTATCTCGGCATTCTGCCCACGACCTACAAAGTCATTCCGTATGCCGATGTCATCGGTCACGCCGTTTTAATCGGCTTGCTCGCGTTTTTTCTGGATGGAACGCTGAAGTTTCGTCCGCTGTTTCCCGGCAAATTGTCTGCATTACGGCTCGCGCCGCTGCTGATTCTGGCCGTCGCCGGTATCGAAGAAGTCGCGCAGCGCTTTTCGCCGCGCCGCGCGTCGAGCCTCATTGATTTTGCGGCGGACGTGGTAGGAGTTCTGCTCGCCTCATGCCTCGCCTATCGGCTCGAACAGCGCGTTCGCGGCATGAAGAATCAGCGCAGCCCAGCCATAAATGGCCGGGCTCAAAGTTGAAGCAGGCTTAAGCCCGCTGGCAGGGCGCTTTAGCGTCCTTTGGCTTTCAGCCCGGCCATTTATGGCTGGGCTGGGCTTGCTGTACAATCGCGGGATAAAATACTTGACGCTCTTGCGATTTTCGCATAGACCGTGATTGGCGAACAAAGGCTTGAAGCATTCAGGACATTTCAAGGGGATAAATTATATGAGTTTTAACGAAAACAGCCGCGTTAAAATTCCGGCGATCTTGCATTTATGCAAATTGGGGTATGCCTATCTCTCGCTGAATACAGCCGAGATAGACGAACGCGCCAATATTTTTACCGACATTTTCGCGGCGAGCCTGCGCCGCCTCAATCCCGGCATCGAGGATGGCGACATCAAACGGACGTTCGAAACGATTCTGCTGGAATTGGAATTCGAGGATTTGGGGGAAGCCTTTTTCAAGCGGTTGACGGCGTCGTCGGGCGTTAAGCTGATTGATTTCGACGATTTTCAGAATAACGCGCTGCATGTCGTCACCGAATTGCCCTGCAAAAATGGCGACGAGGAATTCCGCCCGGACATCACGCTTTTAGTCAACGGCATGCCGCTCGCCTTCATCGAAGTCAAAAAGCCGAATAATCGCGACGGCGTGCTTGACGAACGCGAGCGGATGAATAAACGCTTCGAAAACAAAAAGTTCCGACGTTTCATCAACCTGTTTCAAATCCTGGTATTCTCGAATAACATGGAGTATGACGCCGAATCCATCGAACCGATTCAGGGCGCGTTCTATTCGTCAACGTCCTATGCTGAGGCCAATTTCCACTATTTCCGCGAAGAAGAAAAACTCGATCTTGCCACGCTGCTCGCGCCGGAAGATGAGGAGATCGAAAATTTCGTCTTGCAAGATAACAACCTCGCCGCCATCAAACATGCGAAGGAATTCACCACGAATAAACAGCCGACAACTCCGACGCATCGCCTCTTGACAGCGCTTTTCAGCAAAGATCGTTTCGCGATGCTGCTGAAATACGGTTTAGCCTACGTTGAAGGGCAGCGCGGGCGCGAAAAGCATATCATGCGTTATCCGCAGTTGTTCGCCACCAACGCCATCGAACGGACGCTGGATCGCGGCCTGAAAAAGGGGATTATCTGGCATACGCAGGGGAGCGGCAAAACCGCGCTCGCCTTTTTTAACGTGCGTTATTTGACCGACTATTTTCAGCGCAAGAGCGTCGTGCCGAAATTCTATTTCATCGTTGACCGCCTCGATTTGATGGAGCAGGCCAAAGGCGAATTCGGCAAGCGCGGCTTGCATGTGAATCTCGTCAACTCCAAAGAGGCGCTTGTCGCGCATTTCAGAACGAAACAGTCCATTCATAACGCGGCGGGCATCCGCGAAATCACGGTCGTCAATATTCAGAAATTCAAGGATGACACCGACGTGTTGAAAACGAACGATTATGACATCAACACGCAGCGCGTCTATTTTTTAGACGAAGTGCACCGCAGCTACAACCCGACCGGCAGCTTTTTGGCGAACCTGTTCAATTCCGACCGCAACGCCATTCTGATCGGTCTGACCGGCACGCCGCTGATTGGCGATGACCGGCGTTCGCGGGACGTTTTCGGCGACTATATCCACAAATACTATTACAACCGCTCGATTGCCGACGGCTACACCCTGAAATTGATGCGCGAGGGCATCGAAACAAAATACCGGATGCAATTGGAGCAGGCGCTCAAAGATGTCGAAATCTTGCACGGTTCGCTCGATAAGCGCAAACTGTACGCGCACGGGCGGTTCGTCGAGCCGATGCTGGATTATATCGTCAAAGATTTCACGCAGACCAGAAATCTGTTCGGCGACCACAGCATTGGCGGCATGGTGGTCTGTGACAGCGCGGAGCAGGCGCGGAAACTGTTCGAGATTTTTATCAACAAATACAACCCGGCGCAAAAAACTATCGAGCCGGTGCAGCCGTATTTGGCGATTGCCGAGGCGTCCGCCGAATATCGCACGTATCAGGCGAAACAGCACAAGCCGCTGACCGCCGCGTTGATTCTGTACGACGCCGGAGAGAAGCAAGACCGGAAAAATGCCGTCGAAGATTTCAAAGATGGCAAGATCGATCTGCTGTTCGTTTATAACATGCTGCTGACCGGTTTCGACGCGCACCGCCTGAAAAAGCTCTATCTTGCGCGGATTATCAAGGATCACAACCTGCTGCAAACGCTGACGCGGGTGAATCGCCCGTATAAACAGTTTCGCAACGGGTTTGTGGTGGATTTCGCCGACATCCGCAAGGAATTCGACGCCACGAACAAGGCGTATTTCGACGAATTACAGGCGGAACTCGGCGACGAAATGCAGACCTATTCCAATCTGTTCGAATCCAGCGAAGAGATCGAAGCGGAAATCAACGAGGTGTACGAAACGCTTTTTCATTACGACATCGAAAACGCGGAAATTTTTTCGCAGCAAATCAGCCAGATTCAAGACCGCGCCGTCGTCTTGCAGGTCAAAAAAGCGCTGGAAAACGCCCGCAATCTGTATAATCTGATTCGCCTCTCCGGCCATTTCGAAATTTTGGAACGGGTGGATTTCAAAAAATTGCATCTGCTGCTGAACGAAACCGCCAACCATCTCGCGCTGCTGAATACGAAAGACGCCCTGCAACAGAGCGCCGACACGACGAATTTGCTCAATGTCGCGCTCGAAAACGTGCTGTTTCTGTTCCGCAAAGTGTCGGAAACGGAACTCGTCATCGCCGACCGCCTGAAAGAGACGCTGCGCAAAGCCCGCGAGGCGCTGAACGCCAATTTCGACCAGCATGATCCGGCGTTCGTGTCGCTTTACGATGAATTGAAACGGCTTTTCGACCAGAAGAACCTTGACGAAATTTCGCAGGATGAGATGACGGAGAATATCGCCGCGTTGCAAGCGATTTACGATAAGGTGTCGGAACTGAACCGGAAAAACGCGCTGCTGAGCGCAAAATACGCCCACGACGCCAAATATGCGCGGATGCACAAACGCCTGCTCGAGCAGGGGATGATTTCGACCAAAGAGACGGACATCTACGCGGCGCTTTTCGAGATCAAGCAGCAGACCGACGCGAAACTGCTGCATAATCAGACCTTTTTGACGAATGAAAAATATTTCGAACAACTGCTGATGAATATGGTCATCGGCAGTTTCAAGAAAACCAACGCCGCGTTTGACGCACAGGCCGCAAAATACGTCAACGCCGGCCTCGTCAAAGAATATCGGGACGAATATCAAGGATTCGGGAATTAGTTTTCCGCCAATAAATTGGCGGGCTATTTGCGGGCGTCCCTACGGGACGACGAGCGCTTTGGAGTAAACCATGTTTTTACATATCACAGCAGTCACCTATCTTCACGATTATCAGATCGATGTGGTGTTCGATAACGGACGGCGAGGCGTGGTTGACTTGCGTTGCGCGTTGAACGGCAAAATGTTCGAGCCATTGCGGGAATTGCCCTTGTTTGCGCAAGTCGCGATAGACCCGGAGCTTGAAACGGTGGTTTGGCCGAATGGCGCGGATTTTGCGCCGGAATTTCTCTATTACCTTGCGTTTCGCGATGATCCCGCATTGCAGGAGCAATTTCAGCGCTGGGGCTATTGCGCCGCGCCTGTCGAACATGAGTCTGTCGAACGGCGCGTCCCGAAACGCCAGAAAAAACCATCTGCTCGCCGCGTGCCGGTCGCGTGATAGGATTGTTAAGTTCTCGTTCCACGCTCCGCGTGGAACGGCCACACCCCGCCGCTCTGCGGCGAAACGGGACGCGGA
>CAZRSF010000063.1:11061-39416 GCA_964602655.1 uncultured Candidatus Moduliflexus sp. | reverse complement strand
GTCGTCCGTGAGACGGTCGCGCAGAGTCAGGGGAATTATCTCGTCGGAATGCCCGCGATGATTCCGAATCTCGACGTGCTGTCAGAATTGCGCGGCGCGGCGCAGTTGATGACCGATTTAGTAGATCGCGCGGAATGGGTGCATGAAAAACTTCAGGAAATCGAAACCGCCTACATGCTGGCGTTCGACCGGATGTACGACTTGATCAAATTAGATGACGGCAGCATGGCATTCGGCTACTTCATGCTCTGGGGGCCGGGAAAAACCGGACTGCTGCAATGCGACGTGGCGGCCATGATTTCGCCGCGCATGTTCAAGCGTTTCGTCGTGCCGTATCTCCGCCAATCGTGTCAGTTTTTGCAATACTCGATGTTCCATGTGGACGGGCATCAATGTCTCGGCCACGTTGATCATCTGCTCGACATCGAAGACCTGAAAGCGATTGAATGGACGCCCGACCCGCAAGTTCCGCCCGGCGGCGATCCGCACTGGTACGAGATGTACCGCAAAATCCTGAATGCGAAGAAAGCGGTCTGGGTCGCGAATATTGACGTGAACGATGTCATGCCTTTGCTAGACGCTATCGGCGGCAAAGGCGTCTATCTGAATGTCATCACCGCCGACGGCGCACCGCTCCAAGAAGCCGACGTTGAGCGCATGATGACGATGGTAGAACCGTATCGGTAAAATAGACCTCACCGGTTTTTAAAACCTGTGAGGTCTTTATGTGAAGGAACAAATATGCGAATCACTGATGTTCAGCAACAGGCGCAAGGGCTGCTTTTACTGACCACCACAGGCCGCATCAAGCTTGAGGTCGTGAACGAGCGCATCATTCATATCGTCTATACGCAGCGCGACGAATTCAGCGCCAAGCCGAGCCTGATGATTCTCCCTCAAAACAGCCCGAACGCGCCCTTTTCTTTTCAAGAAGACGCCGCAACAATCACATTAAGCACATCGCAGATTCGAATGCTGGTTAGCAAAGCGACCGGCGCATTCACCTGGCTGGACACCGCCGGAAATCTGCTCGCGCGCGAGCCGCAGCAAGGCGGGAAATGGCTGAATGAAATTCCGGTAGAGCGGGCGGTGTTCGATGAAACATCCAGCATGAAAACCCGGCAGACGGCGGACGGCCTGAGAATCACGGCAAATTCCTCGAAAACAGTCGTAGATCGGATGGCGTATTCCACGAAATTCGAGTTGGAATTCGCCGATGGCGAGGCGATTTACGGCCTCGGACAGCACGAAGAAGGCATTCTGAATTATCGCGGTCAGCGCGAAGACCTGTATCAGCAGAACATGAAAGTCGTCGCGCCGATGATCGTTTCGACCAAAGGGTACGGCATTCTCTGGGATACCTACTCCTGGGCGGCGTTTCATGACGATGCGCATGGCTCGTATTTCTGGACCGAGATTGACGATGAAATGGATTTCTATTTTCTGTATGGCCCGGAATTCGACCGGATCGTCGCCGAATGCCGTACGCTGACAGGGCAAGCGCCGCTGCTGCCGAAATGGGCGTTCGGGTACGTGCAATCCAAAGAGCGTTACACGTCGCAAGCCGAATTGCTGGACATCGTCAAGACCTACCGCGAAAAGCAGCTTCCGCTCGATTGCATCGTGCAGGACTGGAAATCGTGGCCGGAAGGGCAATGGGGGCAGAAAAGTTTCGACACCGCGCGTTTTCCCGATCCAACACAGATGATGGACGATTTGCACGCCCAACACGCGCATTTGATGATATCGATCTGGCCGAACATGAACCGCAACACGCCGAATTACGCCGAAATGAAGGCACGCGGTTTTCTGTTAGCGAACGACAGCAACTACAATCCGTTTCTCCCTGACGCGAGGACGTTATACTGGAAACAGGCGCATGATGGGCTGTTTCAGTACGGCCTCGACGCCTGGTGGTGCGATTGCACCGAGCCGTTCGAAGCCGACTGGAATGGCACGTTTAAGCCAGAGCCGTCCAAACGCGCCTTGATTAATACGTCGGAGGGGAAAAAATATCTTGATCCGGAATATCTCAACGTCTATTCGCTGTTGCATTCGCAGGGCATCTACGAAGGCCAGCGCAGCGTCACCGCCGACAAGCGCGTGGTCAATCTGACGCGCTCCCATTTTCCGGGGCAGCAGCGTTATGGCTCGATTGTCTGGTCAGGCGATACGACCGCGACCTGGGAGACGTTCCGCAAGCAGCTTGCGGCAGGGCTGAATCTCTGCGTCACCGGCAATCCGAAATGGACGTTCGACATCGGCGCGTTTTTCGTCGCCCACAAGCCGGAACTCTGGTTTTGGCAGGGCGATTTCCCGCAAGGCTGCGACGATGAAGGCTATCGCGAATTGTATGTGCGCTGGTTTCAACTTGGCGCGTTTCTGCCGATGTTCCGGTCGCATGGCACGGACACGCCGCGGGAAATCTGGCGCTTCGGCAATCCGGGCGACGCCACGTATGACACGCTCGTCAGATTCGACGCGCTGCGCTATCGCCTGCTCCCCTACATCTATTCGTTAGCAGGCTGGGAAACCCATAAAGCGTACACGATGATGCGGATGTTGGCGTTCGATTTCCGCCACGATCCAAAAGTGTACGACCTCAACGATCAGTTCATGTTCGGCCCGGCGCTGATGGTCTGCCCGGTGACAACGCCGATGTATTACGCGCCGAATTCGACGAAGTTGGAAGGAACGCACAAAACGCGCATTGTCTATCTCCCTGCCGGATGCGATTGGTACGATTTTTGGACAGGTAAGCGCTATCAGGGCGGGCAGACGATTGACGCCACTGCGCCGTTAGAGATTCTGCCTATCTTTGTGAAAGCCGGTTCGATTCTGCCAATGGGGGCGAAAATCCAGTACGCCGACGAGCAACCGGACGCCGCGTATGAATTGCGCGTGTATCCTGGCGCGGACGGGCGTTTCGACCTGTACGAAGACGAAGGCGACAATTATAATTACGAGCGCGGCGCGTATGCCTGGACAGGCATTTCCTGGAATGACCAAAATAAAAGCGTGACCTTCGAAGATCGGCAGGGAAATTTTGACGGTCTGAATACACAGCGCGATTTTCATGTCATTCTCGTCCGGCAAGGGTGCGGCGCGGGTGTCGAACCAGCAGCGGACGCCGAATGCACGATCCGATATGCCGGAAATGCAATAAATCAAAAATTTCCTGTCATGTAGGTCGAAACTATAGTTTCGACCTACATTTTTCAGGAGTTTGCAACGTAATGGCTGCAACGGTTCGTGATGTGGCGAAACTGGCGAATGTGTCGCTGGGGACGGTCTCTCGCTATTTGAATGGCTATCAATTGCGGGAAGATAATCGGCTCAAAGTCGAACAGGCGATTCAGGCGTCAGGCTTCAAGGAAAACATGTTAGCGCAGGCGGTGCGCCGGAATCGCTCGATGATGATCGGCGTGATTATTCCGCAATATCGCGCTGTCTTTTTCATGGCCATCACCACGATTTTGGAACAGATTTTCGAACAGAAAAACTACAGCCTGCTGCTCTGCAATTACGAAAATGACCGCCACCGCTTGCAGCAGAAATTGCGCTTTGCGAAAGAACGCCTTGTTGACGGCCTGATCCTCTTTCCCTCCTATGCTGACGCAGAAAGCCTGCCGATTTTAGAAGAATTTGCGGCAGAAGATATTCCGGTGGTGTTTATTGACCAACTGCTGCCGGGATTCGAGACCGATTCCGTGATTGTGGATAATGCTCACGCCTCGTTTCGCGCTGTCGAGCAGCTTGTCTTCAACAAACATGCCCGCATCGCGATTGTGAACGGCTCGTCGGATGTCTATGTGTATCGCGAGCGGCTGCGCGGCTATTACGACGCCATGCGCACCTACAACCTGCCGGTCGAAAGCGGCTGGGTGAAAGAAGGGAGTTTCATCGAACCGGGCGAATATGTGATGATCGAGAGCCTGTTCGACCTCCCGCAGCCGCCGACTGCGATTTACGCCACCAACTATTTCGCCACCATCGGCACGGTGTTGGCGCTCCACGAACTGCGCCTCAAAATTCCGAATGACGTGTCGGTTATCGGCTTTGACCGCTTTGATCCGATTGATGTCATCGAGCCGCCGCTGACATTAGTTGAGCAGCCGATTGAGCGGATGGCGCAAACCGCCGCTGATTTGCTATTGCAGCGGATGCGCGGCGATCATAAAGATTTTCCGCAAGTCGTGACGCTCAACACGAGAATGGCGATGCGAGAGTCGGTGCGGGTATTATGATTTCACGAAATGCATCTATGTTTAGGCCGTTTGTTTTAAGACGACCAGCGTGATATCATCATATACGATGGCATTGCCAATAAACGCGCGAACATCCGCGATAATGGCCTCTTTCACCGTCTCGGCGCTCGCGCCGCGCCAATGTGCGCTAATCACGGCGCAGAGCCGTTCAAGGCCATAGAACTGATTCGCCGCATTCTGCGCCTCCGTGATGCCATCGGTATAGAGCACCACGCCGTCGCCAGAGTCCAGCGTGATCGTCGCTTCGGCCACCCATTGCCGAATATCATCCACCATGCCAATGGGAAAGCCGAGATCAATCGTGTCCATGCGTTCGATCCGCCCGTCGCTCCGCACCACTAAGGCTTCTTCATGCTGGCCGATCAGTCGCAGTTGCCCGTTCTGATAATTCACCATTGCTAAGGTCAAACTGCGATCAATGCCCATGCGCTGAATATTCTGATACAAGACGCGGTTGAGCGTGTTCAAAAAGATGACCGGATCGGTTTCGCCGCGATCCACAAGGGTGCGAATGGCGGTCTGCGTCATCAGCATCAAGACGCCGCTTTCCAATCCGTGCCCGGTCACATCGCCGATCCCGATACAGACGCCTCCGGGCAGTAATGTTGACAGGACATCATAATAATCGCCGCCGACTTCTTCGGCAGGCTGCATATAGCCCACAATCTCCACGCCCGGAATCGCAGTCAATTCGTGCGGCATCGGCAGCACCATCTGCTGCAAGCGCCGGGCGACGTCAAGTTCCGCCCCCATGCGCAGGTTTTCCTGCTTCAATTGTTCGTTCAGCTTCTGAATTTCGGCGTAGGCGTCTTCCACCTGCTGCTGCGCGATTTTCAAGGCCGTGATATCGCGGGAAATGCCAAAGGTGCCGATGATCTCGCCATATTCATCGCGTAACGGCATTTTCGTTGTCAGCGACCAATGCCCGCCGATATCCGGTTCTTCCATCGCCAGAAGCGGTTGTCCGGTCTGAATGATCGCTTGTTCCTGATCATATTTTGGGCGGGCCAGCTCTTCCTGAAAAAAATCAAAGTCTGTTTTTCCGATGATATCTGCCGACGACAAGAGACCGAGACCAGAAACGAGTGCGTGATTCGCTAAAATAAATCGGCTGCCTCGATCTTTGAAATAAATCGAATCCGGCACATTCGCCATAAAGGTATCGAGAATATACTTTTGCCGCGTAATTTCCGCCGTGCGATCTTCCACGCGCTGTTCCAGATCATCATTAAGCTGCTGCAATTCCGCAATTTTCTGTCGGATTTGATCGCGCATGTGCGCAAAACTTCCAGCCAAAATGCCGAGTTCGTCGCGAGTATGCCCGGCAATCGGTTGATCCAGATTCCCGTGAGCAATCGCCGATGACACGGTCGTCAATGTTAAAATCGGCTGAATAAACTTTGCGACCAAAAATTCTCCGACGACCACGAGCGGAACTAATACGGCACCACCTAACAGCGAAAGCAGCAACATCGTTTCCCGAATTTTGCGAGTCGTTTCGGCCTGAGAAATGCAGACCGAAAGATAGCCGACGCAGACGCCGTTGTAATATACGGGTTGCACAAGCGCATCGTACCGTTGCCCGCGTTCGTCGAGCAATTCCAAAATATGGTCGTCAGAAAATTGCTGCACATTCGGGAGAAGATCGGGCAGAGAGATGTCGGCATTTCCGGCCAGTCCGTCAAGATCGTACAGCATGACATTGACGCCCAACTCCCGATTGATTAACGGAATATCCAATGTCACGGGCTGTTCGAAAATGAAATACCCGAGCGGTTCGCCCTGGGTATTCTCCTCAAGCGCTTGCGTCAGTTCGAAATGCGCGACAATCATGAGACGATTTTCAGCGGTCTGCAAGGCAAGATGGGGCGACGACGCATATCGTTCTGGAAATGGGAGTGGCAACGGCGTCGTTAACGGCACGGCTTCTGGCGCGCCGAATTTATTGATTGATACGCCAAGCTGCCGCCCTGACGGTTCGATCTGCGCAAACGTCCCGCCGCGTTCGTAAAACATGCGAAGCCGGTGTCCTTCTTCCGGGGCGGTCGGCGAGGCATAATAAAACGCCAAGCGATCAAGCCGGAGTTGTTCGGGCAATCCTAACAGGCTGAAATTATCCTGCCACAAAAAATACCCCATTGAAATCGAGCTTTTGAGAAAATAGTTGTTTTGCCGGTCATTGACAAAATTCGTATACGACATGTTTAAGTTGTCAAACGTGCCTTGTAATTGCCGCTCGACGCTGTCCAGCGCTTTTTGCAGGCGGTCAAGGTTGCCGCGTCGAGTCTGGCGGCTGCTCAACAGTGTCGCGCCGATAGTCGTGATTGCCGTTGTCACAAAGACGATCAGTAACACCAGGATAATCGCTTTGGTTTTGATGCTGATTCTCATAAAAAACAAATAAGGAATAAACGCATGCGAAACTCATTCGCGGCAAACGGATCATACGATGATCCGTTTGCCGCGATGAGTCTTATTGGCTTACTCCCTCTCTTCTGAAATGGGGTTTTTATTGCCCAGAGGCATCTATGCATGCATGGATTGAATGAGCCTATTCATCTTTCTTCGGGTTATTTTCAGGAAGTTGATAGGTTGTCACATCAATGCGCCCTTGCGCGACGGCCTCTTGATAGGCCGCATTATAGCGTTGGTCAAGGTCGGCCAACGCCGGCGTCAGTTCGGCGCGGCCTTCGTAAATATTTTGAAAGACCTGATACCAGGGGTCGCCAGCAATCGGAGCAATATCGGCATCAGGCAGCGCAAATAACGCGATGACGTTCTGTAACTCTGAAAATTCTTTCCAGCCTTTTTTATCGGGCTGTTTTGCGGCCTTTTCAACAAGACCGTGGCGCGTTGGGATAAATTTTGACTCCTCATACATGCGCGTTTCCCAGAAGTCGCTGTGGAGATATTTATAGACTTCCATCACTTTACCCAAATCTTTCTTCGCCGCATTTTTCGAAATCACATACCCATTCGTCACCTGAGCCACCGTGCGATTGGCCTGGGTTGACTCAAGCGTAGGAAGGGGAACAATCTGCCAATCAATCGTCGCCGGATATTGATCGTTAAATACCCCGACATCCCATGAGGCGGAGACATACATGCCAATATTGCCTTCTTGCCCGAATTTAATGCGGGCAGCATCATCCGACATGGCAATTTCTCCTGGAACGACGCTTCCATCTGCTTTTAATTGCATCGCCCATTCTATCGCCGGCGCAAACGAGCTGAAATCATAGCGTCCGGCGGCATGGTCGAAATAATGATGTCCGATAGAGCCAATAAAGGGTTTGACCATTTTCCAATCCCAGAAATAGGTGTAATTGGCGGTAGCTCCTTTCATGGGGAACACAATCCCAAATGTCTTTCCCGGCTCTAATTGCGAAATCTTTTGCGCAGCGTCGCGCACTTCTGCCCAGGTATCAGGGAATTTTGCGTTTCCAGCCTCATCAACAATCCCCGCCTTGATGAACAATGCGACATTACAGGCCAGGCCAAGAGTGGTAATCGAATCTGGAACAGAATAGACTTTGCCATGAAGAATATGGCGTCCAGGCATTAAAAATGGAGCTTGCTGTTGGTATTCTGCCACAAATTCTTTTCCTCCGGGAAGGGTGTCAAGAGGAAGCAGCAGATCTTTCTCAAGCAGTTTGGGAATCAACAGCGGACGTTGATAGAAAATATCGGGTAAACTCCCGTCATCCATAGCCATGCCGACAATCTGATCATATTTACGTTCATGATTGGTGTGCTCAATAATGATTCCCTTTTCTTTGCCAATCGTCGTATTGAAGTGCTCAACCAATTCGGCCATCAGTTCTTTGGCGTGACCGCTCAAATCCCAGTATGTCACTGTTGTGACCTCCTCAGACTCAGCATGAACCGGAATCATCGTCACGCAGAATATCAACGCCACTCCCAGACCAATCCACAGATTCCATCGAACATGTTTCAGCAATCTTTCTACGAATCTCTTCATCGCCATGCTCCTTTTTTGCTGTGAAGACTCGCGTTGCCAGTGTTCTATATCACCTGACAACACAAGTCGTTCGGTTGATTTTTAAAGAACCATCACCGTTTTGGACACTTTTCCCGAAAGCTGAAAAAGTGTTTTTTATTTTTTTGAGACCTTTGGCGAGAAAGTCAAGAGAAAATATTCAGGAGAATCAGCCTTCTTTCTTTATAAAAAGGCAAAATTGCAATGGCAGAGGCATTCGAAGCGCGATAGAAGGCAGGCAGGCGCGTTTCGCAAGACGCCGATGATTATTCCAACGACGACTCGGCATCGGGGTGTTGTTTCAATACAACCAACGTGACATCGTCATAGACCATTGCGTCGCCGATAAAACGCCGAACATCTTCGACAACCGCGTCTTTGACGGCCTCAGCGGTGGCGCCGTGCCAGTTCGCGCTAATCACCGAGCAGAGCCGATCCAGGCCATAGAATTCGTCTAATGCATTCTGCGCCTCCGTGATGCCATCGGTATAGAGCACCACGCCGTCGCCAGAGTCCAGCGTGATCGTCGCTTCGGCCACCCATTGCCGAATATCATCCACCATGCCAATGGGAAAGCCGAGATCAATCGTGTCCATGCGTTCGATCCGCCCGTCGCTCCGCACCACTAAGGCTTCTTCATGCTGGCCGATCAGTCGCAGTTGCCCGTTCTGATAATTCACCATTGCTAAGGTCAAACTGCGATCAATGCCCATGCGCTGAATATTCTGATACAAGACGCGGTTGAGCGTGTTCAAAAAGATGACCGGATCGGTTTCGCCGCGATCCACAAGGGTGCGAATGGCGGTCTGCGTCATCAGCATCAAGACGCCGCTTTCCAATCCGTGCCCGGTCACATCGCCGATCCCGATACAGACGCCTCCGGGCAGTAATGTTGACAGGACATCATAATAATCGCCGCCGACTTCTTCGGCAGGCTGCATATAGCCCACAATCTCCACGCCCGGAATCGCGGTCAATTCGTGCGGCATCGGCAGCACCATCTGCTGCAAGCGCCGGGCGACATCGAGTTCCGCCCCCATCCGCCTGTTCTCCTGATGCAATTGTTCATTCAGCATCTGGATTTCTGTATAGGCTTCTTCAATCTGCTGCTGCGCCATTTTTAATGGGGTAATATCGCGGGAAATGCCGAACGTGCCGATGATCTCGCCATGTTCATCACGAAGCGGCATTTTCGTGGTGAGTGCCCAGCGCCCATCAATGTCCGGTTCTTCGATTGCCAACAGCGGTTGTCCGGTTCGAATCACTTCTTGTTCTTGCTCATATTTGGGGCGAGCGTGTACTTCCGGGAAAAAATCGAAGTCGCATTTTCCGATCAAAAGAGAGGGATCGGCTATCCCGAATTTAGAGGCCAGCGAATTATTCAATCGGAAAAAGCGGCTCTCTCGATCTTTGAAATAAATGCTGTCCGGCACATTATCCATAAAACAATTCAACACATATTGCTCGCGGGCTAATTCGGCATTGGCGACACTCAGTTCGCGAGTGCGCTGCTCGACACGCGAATCCAATTCGCTATTGAGTGTTTGCAATGCCTCGATTTTCTGACGAATGGCGTCGCGCATCGTCGCAAAGCGCTGCGCTAACAGACCGATTTCGTCTTCGCCGCTCAACTGGATCGGGTGATCTAATTCTCCGTTCGCAATGGCAGAGGCCGAGTCAACCAATTGGCGGATGATGTGCGAATAGGCGCTTGAAATCACGATGCCGAGCGCGACGGCCAGCGCGCCGCAAATTGCCGCAGCCAATATGATCATCAGGCCGAGGCGGTTGATCTCCTGAAAAAGAAACGTTAACGGAATTTCCCAGACGATATGCCATTGGTTGGGAAGCGGGCTGAAAACAATAAGCGCTGTTTCTGTCTGAAAATAACCGGCATGAGGATCGCGGAAGATTTCTGACAGATACGATTGCGTAACAGTGATTCCTGTCAGCGAGGATTGAGAATGCGCAATAATCTTGGCGCTTTGTTCAATAATGAACATATTGCTGCCATCATCTTTGGTTTGTTTCGTGAGGATGCGATTCAGGGCATCAGGTTTGATGACGAAAATCAAGATGCCTAATTCCCGCGTGGTCTTGGGATCGATCAACTGTCTGAGCAGGTAGAATTCCTTATACTGCCCGCGAATACCGCTTTTCCAGATAACCTGACCGCGAAGTCTGGCAATTTCGAGATACAAATCACTTTGCCAGAAATCTTCGGTCGCGAAATAATTCTGTTCTTTTTCCAACAGCGATTCCTTTGAGGCAAGCAGCGGCTCATCACGACGAGCAATCAGAATCTGGCGCACATCCGGATGCGATATTGCCAACGCTGATAATTCTGCTTCAATCTCGCGCACACGTTTCAATTTTTGCAGCGTGGTCTGCGTTGAGAAGGTCGCTAAGCGTTCGCTCATCTGACCATTCAACACGATCAAACGCGATAATTTTTCAATCTGTTCTAACGTGGCCTGGAGATTTTGGCTGATTTGTTCGAGGTTCTGTTGGGAATAGAAACCGACTTTTTGTCGAATCGTCGCTTGCGAGCTGATATACGCCATGCCTCCGAGGCCGAATAGCGGAAGCAGACTGAAACACATGAATGATAGCGCTAATTTCCATCGAATATTAAGCCGCCTGAAAAACGAAAGCATACACGCTGCTCCTTCATTGAGAAACGCGCAACGCCCATAAAAGGGCGTTGCGTAAATATGTCCTTTGATAAGGATGAGAAGTCAGGTTAATTGAGGTGAAGTTCTGGCAATCGCGCAGCGAGTTCTTCTTTGAAACCGGTCAGCGCATCCTGAAGGGTCATGTTCTGATCTTCCGAAAGCGCCTGAAGAATTAAATTATTGATCTCAGATACGACCGCGTCATATTTCGACGGAGGCCGAACAGGAGAGGCATTCGGCGCAATATCGCGAAACCATTTCTGCCCAAGGTCTTGCGAACCAAACCAGTTGCTATGATATGACGCAAATTCAGGATTGTCATAGAGAGGCTTAAATCCGATAAAGACGCCGTTGGTCTGTTTGTTGGCGTTGCCGCCTTCCTGACTGAACAAAAACCACTGCAAAAATTTCCAGGCGGCATCCTTGTGGTCGTTTTGTTTCGGGATCGCCAGAATCGTGCCGCCCCAGAAGAACCCGCCTTCCGGCGGCGTCATCATGCCCCATGCCCCCTGACCTTGCGGGTCATTCGACTCAATCACAAAATGCGGAAACCAGGTTGGACACGGATAGAACAGATGTTTTTTCTGGGTAAACGAGGCATTCCATTCCGTCGTCCATTGCAGCAGTTTATCCACCAAACCGGCATCGCGCATGGCGACAATGCGTTCATACGTCCGTCCAATCGTGTCCTGAAAATTCATCGTGTCGCCGTCAAACATCGGCGTCGAATTTTGTCCATCAATAATGCGAAATGCATCTTTCAGGCTGGCAAACAAAAAGAGATCGTCATGCTGTTTGCGTATTTCGGCGGCTTTGGCGAACACGACATCCCAGGTCGGCAGCATGGTTTCCAATGCTTCCGGCTCGTCCGTGCCAAAAAAAATATTCGCCAGATCGCGCCGATACGCCAGACCAGCAATCGGAAGGTCCCAACGCAGCCCGATAAGCTCGCCTTTTGCATTCATGATCGAGGGATGAAGCGATTCGAATTGCATGGCCGGATCGACTTGATATGGAGGCGCATCCAGCCGCTCCCAGATATCCATGTCCAAAAACTCGCCAATCGCTTGAATTTCCAGCCACATAATATCAGGGAGCGCTTCGCCAGTGGCATACGCGGCTTTAAACGCTTGCATGCATTCGCTGTCAGACGCGAAGGTCACATAGTTGACCTTGATATCAGGAAAGATTTTTTCGAATTCCGGTAGGAGCGGCACGGTAGATTTTTCATCCCATCCCCAGACCGTAATTGTGGTGACAGGTGGGGATTCTTGCCCGTATGCGAGCTGCGAAACGCTTAACAGACTGACACCAACCAGAATTGATAGAATCGTAATCAACCCGATCCGCTGACGAAATAGGTCTGTATATCTACACATGTGAGGTTCCTCCGTTAGTTATTCATTGAACATAATTCGGTTGACGAACGCAGAAAAGAAAGCCAACGCTCTCTTTTCAAACAACCACATAAGCATTTTATTATTGATGCGAGTACAACTGTCAATAATGTGACGTTCCGCCCGGTCAGGGGGAAATCCTGGCCGGGCTGTTCAACAGTTGATGTTCGTATTCATTTTCAGTGTTGGAACCATAAATACTTCCCCCTCTTTTGCAAGAAAAGTAACGAAGATAAAAAAGAAGTACGGACACTGATTCTGATAGTCAAGGATTTTTTATGAAAAACATAAATGGCATTGACACGCAACATGAAGGCGCGCAGCGATTGGCCGCAGATAGACGATTCCGATTGTCGGCTGCCAGCGCCCTGATCAATTGCGCGAACGCGTGCGAGCCAGCGACATACGACTATTGCCACAACAAGTACAATCTGTTGAGAATGAAGAAGAATGTTGACAGAAGACTCCGATGTCATAGATGATGAACAAAATTTTATCTGTTCCGTGATGATAGATAATGTTTTTTACGTTGTGTCAGGATCAAACGCTTGAATAACGCGCAACCGTCCTGAAATCCTATTAAAAATAGACCCGTATAGTGATACCAATTGCGGCCAAAACGATCTCAGAACTCCGAGGTCTTGGAATCGAAGATGATCTTTTCGATCTCAATTGGTATGACTGAGGAAGGAAACCAATATGAATCTCTCGACAACACAGATACAGCAAGCCGCCGACCGCGTATATGCCTATATGATTGCCGGGCATTCGGTCGAATCGGAAGCACTGCGAAGCGCGGTGGATGTGAATCCCTCGAATTGGGGCTTAACGATTGATGATTGGGACTGGAATCCCGGCGTGGGCGTCAACTGCATTTCCGCGTACTATAACGCCAGCAAACGTCAGGACGTGTTGGAATACCTTGTCAACTGGGTACAGCGCAACAAGCAGAAAGCGCGGAAGTTTCAGCATGTCAACGTCATGACGCCGTTCGCGATTTTCCCTGAAATGTACCGTAGAACCGAAGACCGCTATTTTTTGGATACCGCCGTTGACTATGCGAATTGGATCGTCAAAAATTCACTGCGCACGCTGACCGGGGCGTTTCAGCATGGCGCCGGTCTGACAGAAGAAATCTGGGCGGACACGATTTTTATGGTCGTGCTGTTTTTGGCGCGATTAAGCCGACAATTAGGAGATCGCGTGTTAGCGGAAGAAGCGGCCAAACAATTGCTGCTGCATCTGCAATTGCTGCAAGATGCAGAAACCGGCGTCCTGTTTCATGGGTATCAATGTCAGGAGCGACACCATAAATCCGCCGGACGCTGGACACGCGGCAATGCCTGGATTACCGTCGCCACGCCGATGATTATCACCGAAATTCAAACGCTTGTGGACATCCCCGCTGAAATTCGCGAACGCTATCAGCGTATGGTGGCCGGACTCGTCTCGTATCAGGCTGAAAACGGACTCTGGCATACGATTATGGATCGCCCGGAGTTTTATCAGGAATCATCCGGCAGCGCTGGGATCGCCTGCGGCATCTTGAAAGCGATTCGGATGGGCGTGATTGCGCCGTCGTATTATCCGGTCGTGGAAAAAACCGTGTCCGGTTTGATGGGCAAAATCACGCCGGAAGGCGAAGTGCTTGGCGTCTCAGGCGGCACGCCGATTTTAGACACCATCGAAGGGTATAACCAACTCTCCTGCTACCCCACTATGTACGGTCAGGGCTTGACGCTGATGTGTCTGTCCGAATACATGTCCTACTGGAATATCTGATTCAAGACGCGACCTGTCAGACACGTGCAACGTGTCTGACAGGTTCTCAATCTACCGCTGCTGTTTATCGCGCATATCGAGATTCCAGATATATTTCTGCGTTCTGAAAAAGACGAACACCATCACCACGAGAGAAATCGGAATCAGATAGATCAATGCGGCGTCGAAAAAGCCGATGCCGAAAAAAATGATGGCGACGTTCAGCATGACAAAGATCAAGCGCATTTCCGTCGGGCCGCAGCCTAAATACGTGATCTTGAATTCGTTTGTTGCCGCGAACGAGAGGAACGAACTGACCATAAAGCCGGTAAAAATCAGTACTAACACATAGATGGAGAGGACATGCTCCGGCCTGACGAGGAACGAATAGCCGATAAACACGGAACAGAGAAAAAAGTAATCCAGCAGATGATCCATGTAAAAGCCCCATTTCGGGATGCCGGTATCGCGATAGCGGCCAAGCGCGCCGTCGAAACTGTCGGTGAACCATTGCAGCGCGAGCATCAGCGACGACAGCCAGAGCCAGTGGCGGCTGCCGCGCGCGAGATAGCCGAAACCGATCAGCCCGAGTGACCAGAGAATCGTCATCAGCGTCAGATGATACCCTTCGATCCGGCGCGGAAATTTCGGCGTCAGCCAAGCGATAAAGCGTTTTTCGACATCGCTGAAAAGCGTCTTCATCGGCAGTTTTTTATCGCCGTGAAATTGCGAGCGTGTTTCCATGATATTTTAAGCGTCCAGACGCAAATCGGAAGATTTCGCCCTGACGCCTCTCCTTATTTCGTTGGTGTTTACATAGAAAAACCTGTCAGACGCTTCGGAAATGTCCGACAGGTCGTGTCTTCTTGCGGAGTATCTCGCCTCTTCTATGCCAGATGTATAAACGTGTCAAATATTTCCCGAAGAATGCTTGCATTTTTTTCTGTCGCAACGAATCGCTGGCATCACGTCGAAAATTGGCAATATTCTCCACTCGATAAATAAAGAAAAATATGAGCGCAACCATTGTTCAAAAATATCCAAATCGGATAATCATGAAGACGCAAGGCGACACATTAATTATTAAATTGCCGCACCAAAAGAAAATATCCTATGTGAAAAAACATCGCGCAATATGGTTGCTTATCAGTCCTGGCATTTTAATCGTAATGGCGGTATTATTCGGACTTTCAGAATATATTAACGTTCCATGGTGTGATTACGATTTAAATATCATCATCTTCTTCTGGGTCGGCTTAATGGGATTCTATCTGTTTGGTTGGCTGATTGGTGTTTTTATTTTTTTCGGGCGATTTATATTTAAATTAGCATGGAGCGTCTCTAATCGGATAAAAGAGGAGAGTTGGCAGCTTGAGCCTCCAGAGTATACCGTAGTGCGCGTTACGCCACATACGTTTACTCTTGAGCGAGACAGGAATTCGTGTTATACGCTTGATCATCTTCATAATGTGCGTGTTATGCGTCCAGCCGGAAACCATGCGACGACATGCGTCCATTTCGATTATGCCGGGGAAACGCCCGAAACCGTCACCATCGGCGAACAGTTGGATGAAGAACAGACGTGCTGGCTTGCCGAGACGTTGCAAAATGTATTTGCCTTTCGCTGTCATCAGGTCGAACAGGTCGTCTTCGGCGCCGCGCTGCCGCGCGATATGCTGCCGAGCGTGAGTCTGCTGAATCCCGATGTGTCCGATCTGCATGTTCCATTCTGGCGGCTGACCCGGATCGTTGTCGTGATGCAGGAGTATAATTTTCATCTTGTCGAGCGCTTTGTGACGTATGTCGTCAACGCGCTCGGTCAGAAATATCTTAAAACATCGGTTGATGTTGAAATTTACGGTGATCCGGCGGAGTTGCATCCCAATCTGCGCAACAGCCTGACGAATCTCTGCCGTAACGTTACGGTCAAAGATCGTTCGTCCTGAGCGTGTCGAAGGAGTGTCGAAACACGAAACGCCCTTTGACACGCCCAGGACGAACGGGAAAACCTCGTTTGGCAAGATTACGATTCAGAGAACACTCAGATGAAACGACTCAAAGACATTCTGACCATCGGTGACATCATTTTGATCGGCGTCTTATGCGTCCTGTCGCTTGCCAGCATTCCGCTGCTGCGCATGACGACGCGCCAGGGAACGACAGTGCGCATTGAAACGGACGGAAAACTGTACAAAACAGCGGCGCTCTCGATGAATCAAACGTTCGCCGTGCCAGGCCCGTTAGGAAATACACTCGTCGAAATTCATGATGGACATGTGCATGTTTCCGAGTCGCCCTGTTCGAATAAATTATGTATTAAAACGGGAAGAATCAGCTTGACAGGACAAATCATCGCCTGTTTGCCGAATAAAGTCGTCGCGCGGATTGTCGGAGACGAAGACGCCCCGTATGACGCGCTGACACAATAATTCCGTACGTCGAAATGACAATTTCGACGTACTTGATAAAAAGGAGAAATTCATGACACCAGCAGAACAAGCAGTCAAAAATTTTCAAGATGGATTCAATTGTTCGCAAGCCGTATGCGCGGCATTTGCGGAACGCGCCGGAGTCGAACGCGAGACGGCGTTGAAAGTCGCTGCCGGATTCGGCGGCGGCATCGGACGCATGGGGGATATGTGCGGCGCGGTGACGGGCGCAATCATGGCGCTTGGATTGAAATATGGCTTTACGGCGGGCAGTCCTGAGGCGAAATCCGAAATGTATGCCCGCGTCCAGACATTCACCGAAAAATTTAAAGCACGGCATGAGGCGCTGATGTGCCGGGATTTGTTAGGCTATGACATCAGCATTCATGAAGAACATGAACAGGCCAAACAAGAAAAACTCTTTACGACGCTTTGCCCGGAATTCGTGCGAACAGCAGCAGAAATTCTGGAAGAGATGGGGTGTTAATCAGAACGAAGGCGTAGGGGCGTTCAATTGAACGCCCCTACCAATGTTATCTGTCCATGTTACGCAGCAGAATCGAGCCGATGACCGTGAGCTCCCCTCCTGGGAGGGGTTGGGGGTGGGTGGCGGATGCGAAGAAACTGCTTTGTTCAGCCACCCACCCCTTGCCCCTCCCAGGAGGGGAATCGCGGAGACGCTGCGTAACATCAGTTATCTGTTATCGCTGTACCATCCGTTCAGCCTCTTCATACAGCAGGTCAATCGCTTCATCAACAAGGCTTCCGGCGCACACGTCGCGCTGCCCGCCGCGATCATCCACATATTCCAAGCGATACAACGGATGCGCCACGCCAGGATAGAGTCGGGCTTTTTCCGCTGTCGTCAAGGCTCTGATGCGATACTCATACAGCGTATGCAGCAGAAACACGGCGGATTCAACGGACATGTCCATCATGGCGTCCATGACTTCCCAATACGCCTGCAAATCAGTCGTATCCACGCGCTCTTCCTGGCACAGCAAGCGCCAGACCGCCGCGTCGCGATGGCGCGTCGAAACCTCGAACGAGACTTCCGGCGGCGGCGTGACCTTTTTCGGCGTCGGACGCGGTGAATAATGAAAGACCTGAAACAGATAATACGGATTGGAATTGGTTGTTTGAGTTTGAGCAGCGAGTGTGTTCATGCTGGTTTCCTCCTTTCTGACGGGTGTATGTTCGCGCAATATCGCAGAGAATATTCGATAATGTTCGGTGATATATCTTCAACTATTTTCACCTTTTATTTACTTAATATAATGGTTATTAAAAAATAAAAGGAGAAATGTCAAGTATTTTATGATGCGATTTGGCGAATTTTTAACAAAAAGAAGAGACGTTGGATTGATCAGCGATAGGCAATGAGGAGAAAAAAATTCCATCTCCCAGAGGTTGAAACCTCCGTCTATATTCCGTTGCCGCTTCGCGGCAAAATGCCCGCCCTGAAAGGGCGATGGGATATAGACAGAGGTTTCAACCTCTGGGAAGATGGATTGACGGCTTTCTCAGAAAGAGCGCGTTACGCCTTCTGCGGCGCAAGAATGTCTTTTCCGACCCATTTCCGCAACGGTTCCGGCACGATGACGCTGCCGTCTTCCTGCTGGAATTGTTCGACAATCGCGGGGAGCAGGCGGCTGGTCGCCAAACCGGACGCATTCAGGGCGTGAATGAATTCCGGCTTTTTGCCGTCTTTGCGTTTGAAGCGGATGTTGCCGCGCCGAGTCTGATAATCTTTTCCATTCGACGCCGAACTCACTTCTTTATATTCGTTCATGCTGGGAATCCAGATTTCGATGTCGTAGGTTTTCGCCATAGACGCGCTGCAATCTTCGGCGGCCAATTTCGAGACGCGATAATGCAGCCCAAGTCCCTGTACGAGGCGTTCCGCCTTGCCGACCAATTCTTCCAGTGCCGCGCTCGATAACTCCGGCAGCGTGAACTGGAACATTTCGATTTTGTGGAACTGATGCCCGCGAATCATGCCGCGCTCCTGCGTGCGGTAACTCCCGGCTTCTTTGCGGTAGCAGGGCGTAAAGGCGAAATATTTTTTCGGCAGTTCCTCTTCTTTCAACGTTTCGTCGCGATGCAGATTGATCAGCGCGGTTTCCGCCGTCGGCAGCAGGAATTGCGCGGATTTTGCGCCTGGCTCGTCGTTTTCGAGATGAAACACATCTTCCTCGAATTTCGGGAATTGGCCTGCCGTGTAGCCGCATTGATTCAACAGCAGATGCGGCGGCAGAATAAATTCGTAGCCGTCTTTCAAATGCTCTTCGACAAAATAATTCAGCAAGCCCCATTCCAATTTCGCGCCGTCGCCTTTATACAGCCAGAAACCGCGCCCGCCAAGCTTCACGCCGCGTTCATAATCAATCAAGCCTAACGACGTGACCAAATCCACATGATCTTTGGTTCGAAATGTAAACTCCGGTTTTTTTCCCCAGACGCGAATGACTTCGTTATACTCTTTGCCGCCCGCGACCACATCGTCATCCGGGATATTCGGCAGACGATCCAGCATATCTTTGATCTTTGCGTCAATCTCATTGACCTGCGCGTCGAGTTCCTTGATTTTCGAGCCGACCGCATGCATTTCAGCGGTCAACTCTTCGACCGGCTTGCCTTCTTTTTTGAGCGCCGGAATTTGCGCCGACACCTGATTCCGTCGCCCTTTCAGCGCCTCGACTTCCTGAATCAACACTCTGCGCTGTTCATCCCACTGCAATAACGGCGTCAAATCCACATCAGCCATGCGTTTCAGCAACGCCTGACGCACTTCTTCGGGTTTTTCCTTAATCAGCTTAATATCTAACATGTAAAAATAGCGTTACGCACAGGCGCAAAGAACTTGATATTCGTTGCGCCTGTGTGTTCTGTCCCGGTAATTCGTTCAAGCAAGAGTTGTCAGACACCGTGAAGGTGTCTGACAATTTGGTTTGTATCTGAAGCACACGCTTAAAATCGGCGCGAAAAATACGTCAACTTTTTTCTGCTGGTTTCAGGGAAATAACCCTGCCAGGGTTTGAAACCCTGGCAGGGTTGTTACGTTCTCCCCAAAACCCCACCCCAACCTTCCCCGAAAGGGGAGGGAGTCTCCCCTCTCCTTCGGAGAGGGGGCGGGGGTGAAGTAATAGAACGTAACAGCCCTGCTCCCAAAAGGGAAGTACATGGTCATTGAATCGAATCTGCTCCGTATCGGTTTAAACTTGACAGGAACGACGGCGCTCGCGGATAGGTGTCGCAAGGAGCGAAACAATGATGATATTATGTATCGGCTTGAATCCGGCCTATCAACGAACCTTAACTGTTCCGAATTTTGCGATCGATACGGTCGTTCGCGCACAACCGGAGATCGGCGAAAGCGCGGCAGGCAAGGGTATTAACGTGGCGCGCGTGCTGCATACCCTCGGCAAAGAACCGCTCTGTACGGGCTTTCTCGGCGGCGATTCCGGGAAAGATATTCAACAATGCCTGACAGACGAAGGCATTCCGTTCGAATTCGTCGTCACCGCAAACCCGACCCGCACGTGCATCACCATCCTTGATCCGGTCTCAGGTACGCATACGGAGATCGTCGAAGAAGGCAAGCCGGTCTCGCCCGACGAAGTCAGCCGAATGCGCGCCTTGTATGCCAGCCGCCTGCCCCAAAGCGAACTCGTGATAATTTCGGGCACCGTCCCGCAGCAGACGCCGGACACCATTTACGCCGATTTTATCACCTCGGCTCATCAATATGGCATTCCAGTCTTGATTGATACGCAGAAACAGCTTTTGCATCACAGCATCGCGGCCAAACCGTTTCTGATCAAAATCAATCGGGACGAACTCGGCGCGGCATGTCAACAGCCGGTGGATTCCGAAGAAACGCTGCGCCGCCTGATGCTCCGATTACACGAACAGGGCGTGGAATGGGTCGTGATCAGTCACGGCAAAGACGAGACAATCGTATCGGGACAGCGCGAGATGTGGCGCGTGATTCCGCCCCGGATTCAGCCGGTCAATCCGATTGGCTCCGGCGATTCGATGCTGGCCGGAATTGCGGCGGCCATGCGTGACGGTAAAAGTATTCCGGACGCGGTCGGTTTCGGCACAGCCTGCGGCGCGGCGAATGCGCTGACGCTGACGCCCGGCTGCGTTCGCGTGGACGATATAACGAGATTGCTCGCCGACGTGCGGCTTGAGCGGTATTGAATATGGATGAGTTGTCAGACACTTTGGAAGTGTCTGACAACTTTTTTCTGTAAAAGGAGCATATTTTCATGAGAGCAGGAATTATCGGATTGCCGCAATGCGGCAAAACCACTTTGTTCAACGTGGTGACGAAACGAAATGTGCAGACCGGCGGCTACGGCGGCGGCAGCGAGCCGAATATCGGCGTGGTGAAAGTGCCGGATGCGCGGATTGATTTGTTGAGCAAAATGTACGAGCCGAAGAAAACCACGTATGCAACGGTCGAATACGTGGATGTGGCCGGCTTAAGCAAAGGAAGCGTGCAGGACGGCGGCATCGGCGGACAGATGTTGACGCATATCCGCAATGTGGACGCGCTGATTCAAGTGGTGCGGACATTTACCAGCGAGAGTTTGTCGGCTCCCGACGGCGGCATAGACCCGAAACGCGACCTGGCCGCGCTGAATTTGGAATTGATTTTTGCCGATCTGCTTGTGGTGGAAAAACGGATCGAACGCCTGACTGTGGAGATTCAGAAAAAGGGTGACAAAACCAAAGAAGGCGAAATGCGCGTGATGGAGCGCATGAAAGCGCATTTGGAACAGGAAGCGCCGCTGCGCCAGCTTGAGTTCGACGAGGACGAAGCGCGGCTGTTGCGCAACTATCAATTCTTGACGATGAAACCGATGCTCGTGGTCTTGAACATCGGCGAAGATGAACTTCAGGACGCGGACAAATACCGCGACATCATCGAACAGAATCAGCGCCAGGGGATGCCGACGGTCTGCCTGAGCGCAGCAATCGAAAGCGAAGTCGGGCAGTTGGAAAACGAAGAGGACGCCAAAGCGTTTATGGCGGATTTGGGCATTCAGGAACCGGGTCTGACGAAATTGATCCGCATCTCCTACGAGTTGTTAGGCTTGATGTCGTTTTTCACCGTCGGCAAAGACGAAGTCCGCGCCTGGACGATTCCGATCAACACCAAAGCCGTTCATGCCGCAGGCACGATTCATTCCGACCTTGAACGCGGCTTTATCCGCGCCGAAGTCATCTCCTACGACGACATGATCAAGTACGAAACGCTCGCGAACGCCCGCCAACATGGCGCGTTGCGGCTCGAAGGCAAAGAATATATCGTGCTGGACGGCGACATCATCAACGTGCGGTTCAATGTGTAATGGATACATCTTGAACGCCAATTGCGAGCGTCGCAAACATGCGACAATCGCAATTGGCGTCAGGTTCTTTTGGCCGAACTTGTGTAGCCCTACTGCACGACTTTATTCAATGAATATTCGATAATGCCGTGCGCTCCGGCGTTCAGCAATTCTGGGATGATTTCCCGCACGATGCGCTCTTCCACGACCGTATTCAGCGCGACCCAGTCCGAATCCAGCAGCGGCGACACGGTGGGATTTTGCAGCGCAGGCAGAATCTTGACCACGCCGTCTATATTCTGTCGCTGGACGTTCATCATCAATCCGACCCGTTTTTCCGCCATCAATACCGATTGCAGCAGCAGCGCGATTCGTTCGATTTTCGCGCGTTTGAAACTGTCCTGCCAGGCGATCTTATTGGCGATCATGCGCGTGGTCGTGACGCAGACCGTATCGAGAATGCGCAGATGATTCGCGCGTAAGGACGAGCCGGTTTCCGTGATTTCCACAATCGCATCGGCCAGACGCGGCGGTTTCACCTCGGTCGCGCCCCAACTGAATTCGATCTGCGCGTCCACGCCATGTTTGGCAAGATAGCGTTTGGTCATGTTGACCGCTTCGGTTGCAATCCGTTTGCCCTGCAAATCATGAACCGATTGAATCGGCGAGTCTTCCGGCACGGCGACCACCCAGCGCAGCGGATTGCGCCCGATCTTGCCGTACACGAGTTCCACGACTTCCACCACATCTGCGCCGTTTTCTTCGATCCAATCAAGCCCGGTCAGGCCGACATCCATAATGCCTTCCTCGACATAGCGCGCCATTTCCTGCGCGCGAATCAGCAGGCATTCGATTTCCTCGTCGTCAATCGCCGGATAATAGGACCGCGAATTGACGGTGATTTTGTATCCGGCTTTGCGAAACATGTCAATCGTGCTTTCCTCAAGGCTTCCTTTCGGTATTCCAAGCTGTAAAATCGGCATACGTTTACTCCTTACGTGATTAAATTGATTGTCTATTTTTCGCGCCAGGACGCAAAGAATCGGAGAAACACAATGGCCTGGCGTCTTAGCGCGGAGCGAAGATATGTCAATATTTATTTGCGGTGAAACAACAAGAAAAAGGGCAAAATGAATCTCATCTCAAAAACAGGGGTGGGTATTATTGACCATAATAACAATTTCTATAGAGAATTCTTGACAAGACGAAAGACCGAAAAATACGAATACCCCAGAATTGACGAAAAACACGCCTGCATGGATTTTTTGTAGGGAGGATACAATCAGATGACTGATCCTCTCGACAATCTATCCTTGTAGATTATCATCATAGAGGAGGATAACTGCAATGTTGGATTTTTTCATGAAGGGCGGATATGTGATGTATCCGATCATGTTCTGCTCTGTCATTGCGCTGGCGATTGTGATTGAACGCTTCTGGAATTTACGGGAAACGAAAGTGATTCCGAAAGATTTTTTTGCCCGAATCAAGGGGCTGCTCCTTGAGGGGCATATCAACGAGGCGTTATCGATCTGTTCCAAAAGCAATAAGCCGATTGCGAAAATCATCGAAGCCGGCATCATGAAATATTATTTCGGACGCGACGAAATCAAAGAAGCGATTGAAGACGCCGGACGGCACGAAATCGCGTTTCTTGAAAAATACCTCAACCTGCTCAGCATGATTGCTTCGATTGAGCCGTTACTCGGTCTGCTTGGCACAGTCACCGGCATGATCAAGGTCTTTAACGTACTGTCGTCAGGCGGCATCGGTAAAGCAGAAGAATTGGCGGGCGGCATCGGCGAAGCCCTGATTACCACTGCCGCCGGGCTCTCGATTGCCATTCCGCTCGTCGTGTTTCATAGCGTCTTTTCCGACCGCGCCGACCGCCTGATTCTGAAAATGGAAAAAAGCTCGATGGAACTGACGGAAATCCTGTCGCAAGGCCAGCGGGAAGAGTGGAAAGTGTGATTTTTTTTACCACGAAACACACAAAATACACGAAACATCGTGTTTACATGTTTTCGTGTATTTTGTGTGTTTCGTGGTTTTGTGTTCGAAATGGTCGCAGAAACCACCCCGATGCTCCAGCAGTACCGCCGAATTAAGGCTGAATACCCGGATACGATCCTGTTTTTCCGCATGGGGGATTTCTACGAAATGTTTTTCGAGGATGCCGAAATCGCCTCGAAAGCCCTGCAAATCACACTGACCTCGCGCCATGCCAGCCAGAACACGCCGCCCGTTCCGCTCTGCGGCGTCCCGTATCATGCGCTTGACAATTATCTTGCGCGGATGATCCGGCAGGGCTTCCGCGTCGCCATCTGCGAGCAGGTGGAAGACCCGAAAACCGCCAAAGGAATCGTTAAGCGTGAAGTCGTGCGCGTTGTCACGCCTGGTACGGCGCTCGATGCCACGATTCTCGACGCCAGAGAAAACAATTACATCGCCGCCGTGTTTTCCCCCGCCATGCTCGGCGAAAAGCCGTCGCAGAAAGACCAACTCGTCGGCGTCGCGCTGATTGACCTGTCCACCGGCGAATTTTATCTCGGCGAATTGTCCGGGCCGATGCGTTTTCAGCGGCTGCTCGACGAATTACAGCGGTTCGAGCCGAAAGAAGTCGTCGTGCCGGAAAGCCACGCGTATTCCCAACAGACCGAAGAACAACGCATTCTCGCCTATTACAAGGCCGCCTGCGTGACCGCGCATCCTGACCGCGCCTTTCAATTACGCGCCGCGAAACAGGTCTTGCTCGATCATTTTCAAGTGCATTCGCTCGCCGGATTCGGCGTGCAAGATGCCTCGTCCGGCCTCTCAGCCGCCGGAGCGCTCTTACAATACATTCAGGAGACGCAGAAATCCGCGCTGCCGCATATCCGCAAACTCAGCCTGCTACGGCACGAAGAATTCATGCTGATTGACTTCGCCACGCAGCGCAATCTGGAACTCTATCGCACGATCAACGATCACGCCCGCGCCGGGTCGCTGCTCGGCCTGCTCGATAAAACGATGACCTCGATGGGGGCGCGGATGCTGCAAAAATGGCTGCGTTATCCGTTGGTGCGAATCGCCGATATTCAGGCGCGTTTGGATGCGGTGGCAGAACTCAAACAGGATGTGATTTTACGCGCCGATCTGCGCGAACTCCTCAAAGGCGTCCATGACCTCGAACGCCTGATTACGCGCCTGACGCTCTCCGCCGCGAACGCTCGCGACCTCGTCGCGCTCAAACATTCCTGCTTGCGCCTGCCGGAATTTCGCCGATTGTTGAGCGTCCTCACATCGCCGTTGATTGCGGCGCAGATCGCGGACTGCGACGAATTGCAGGACGTGGCGCAGTTGATCGAACGGGCGATTATGGATGAGCCGCCGCTGACACTGCGCGAAGGCAAACTCATCAAGCCCGGCTATAACGTCGAATTGGACGAATTGCGCGTCATCAGCAAGGAAGGCAAACACTGGATTGCAAACTTAGAACGCAAAGAAAAGGAGCGTTCAGGCATTTCCTCGCTGAAGGTCAAATATAACAAGGTGTTCGGTTATTTCATCGAAATCACGAAGCCGAACCTGCACCTTGTCCTGGACGATTACATCATCAAACAAACACTGGTGAACGCCACGCGCTTCATTACGCCGGAACTCAAAGAATACGAATCCAAAGTGCTCGGTGCGGAAGACCGAATCGTCGAGCTTGAATACAGCCTGTTTCAGGAATTGCGCCAGACCGTCAGCCATGAAGTCGAGCGCGTCCTGCGCACGGCGGAAACGATTGCCGTGTTAGACGTGTTAGCGGCGCTGGCGGAAGTTGCAGAACGGAATCTGTACGTCAAACCGGACGTGAACGACGGCGACCGCCTCGAAATCGCGGAAGGCCGCCATCCGGTCATCGAGCAGATGCGATTGGATGAGCCGTTCATCCCGAACGACACGCTGCTCGATTGCGATGAAAGCCGCCTGCTCATCATCACCGGCCCGAATATGGCCGGAAAATCCACGTATATCCGGCAGGTCGCGCTGATCACGCTGATGGCGCAGCTCGGCAGTTTCGTCCCCGCGAAAAAGGCGATCATCGGCGTGGTAGATCGGATTTTCACGCGCATCGGCGCGTCGGACAACCTGAGTCGCGGCGAAAGCACGTTCATGGTGGAAATGAACGAAACCGCGAATATTCTGAATAACGCCACGCGCCGCAGCCTGATTATTCTCGACGAAATCGGGCGCGGCACCAGCACGTTCGACGGCATGAGCATCGCGTGGGCGGTAGCGGAATTCATCAACAACCGCGATCATCTCGGCGCGCGGGCGCTCTTCGCCACGCATTACCATGAATTGACCGAATTGGCGACGCTGCTGACCGGCGTGAAAAATTATAACGTGGCGGTGAAAGAGTGGAACGATCAGGTGATTTTCTTGCGGAAGATCATCGAAGGCGGCGCGGATCAGAGCTACGGCATTCAGGTGGCGCGGCTCGCCGGATTGCCCGCCAACGTGATTCGCCGCGCCAAAGAGATTCTCGCCGATTTGGAGCAAGACCGTCATGGCGAAGCGGAACATCATTTCACGAAAAAAACCGCATCGTCAGCGGCAACGTCGCGCAAAAAATCAGCGACACCGTTGGAGCAGCTTTCCCTGTTCGGCGAACGCCCGCACCCCGTCGTCGTCAAACTCAAAGACCTCGACCTCAACGCGATGACGCCGCTCGACGCCCTGAACCTGCTGCAAGCGTTGCAAAAGGAATGTTGAGGGTATGCTGGAAAGCGATTGTCAAGATTTTTGAGGAGGGAAGGATAAGCTGTCAGGCACTTTGGAAGTGCCTGACAGCTTATTTACGGCACTATTCATTGCCATTGAACATCGCGAAGGAGTCTCAAAGCGAAGCTTTGGCAAAAGCTACGCTTTTGTACTCCTCAGATCGCGTCAATACAACTGAATAATGCTGTACTATGCCGCGTCCAATTTCTGCTTGAGGAGCGTGTTGACGACTTGCGGGTTCGCTTTGCCTTGCGTCGCTTTCATGACTTGCCCGACGAAGAAGCCGAACGCTTTGGCTTTGCCGCTACGGTATTCCTGCACGGAATTCGGATTGGCGGCGATGACCTGCGCGATAATGCCGTCTAAGGCCGATTCGTCGCTGATTTGCACTAAGCCTTTTTCTTTGACGATCTCGTCCGGCATGTTGCCGCTCGCGTACATTTCATCGAACACGGTTTTCGCGATTTTGCCGCTGATCGTTCCGGCGTCCATCAGTTTCAGCAGTCCGGCGAGATGCGCGGGCGTGACCGGGCAATTCCGAATGTCGGCGTTCTGCGCGTTCAGTTCTCGCATGATGTCCCCCATCACCCAGTTGCTCACGGTTTTCGCCTGCGGAAAGAGCCGGACGCATTGTTCGAAATAGGCGGCAAGATGCTTGGAGGCGGTCAAGACTTCGGCGTCATATTCCGGCAGGCCGTATTCGCTGACGAAGCGCTGACGTTTGGCGGTCGCGAGTTCCGGCAATTCGCGCCGGACGCGCTCGATCCAGTCGTCGCTGACGTTTACGGGGAGCAAATCGGGATCGGGAAAATAGCGGTAATCATGCGCTTCTTCCTTGCTGCGCATCGAGAACGTCATGCCGCGATCAGCATCCCAGAGCCGTGTTTCCTGCACGATGGTCTGACGCGATTCCAGCATCAAGGTCTGGCGCTCGACTTCGTATTCGAGGGCGCGCTGCACGTTGCGGAACGAGTTCAGGTTTTTGATTTCGACCTTTACGCCGAGTTTTTCCGCGCCGACCGGACGCAGCGAGACGTTGGCGTCGCAGCGCAAACTCCCTTCTTCCATGTTACAATCGGACACTTCGAGGTATTCGAGGATATTTTTGAGCGTCGTCAAATATTCTTTCGCTTCTTCCGGCGAGCGCATATCCGGCTCGCTGACAATTTCCAGGAGCGGAGTGCCGCAGCGGTTAAAATCCACGTAACTGAACTTCCCCGCCGGTTCGCCGGGATATTCGTGCAGCAGCTTTCCGGCGTCTTCTTCCATGTGAATGCGCGTCAGACCGATGCGCTTCGGCGTGTCGCTGATTTTAATGTCAATCCATCCATGTTCGGCGATGGGAAGCTCGTACTGCGAAATCTGATACGCTTTCGGCAAATCGGGATAAAAATAGTTCTTCCGCGCAAAAATGCTCATGTTCGCAATCTTGCAGCCGGTCGCAAGCCCTGCGCGAATGGCGAATTCCACGACTTTCCGATTCAACACAGGCAGCACGCCCGGCATCCCTTCGCAGACCGGGCAGGTGTTCGAGTTCGGCGCAGCTCCGAATTTCGTGCTGCACGAACAAAAAATTTTCGACTGAGTCATGAGTTGGGTATGCACTTCTAACCCGATGACAGTTTCATACGCTGGCATAAGTTGAATAGCACGCGGATGACGCGGATATTCACGGAATAAAAAAATCCGCTTCAATCGGCGCTATCCGCGTACTATTTTGTTATTCGAATC
>CAZRSF010000063.1:3796-11051 GCA_964602655.1 uncultured Candidatus Moduliflexus sp. | reverse complement strand
CCCGGCGTCAAGCATGGTTTTCAGCCAGAGATTCCCCTGAAAAAGCGTGATGTGATTTCCCTTCACTAATGCCGCCAAAATGCCGAGAGTTCCGGTATGCGAAACGGATAAACGAACCGCCCATTGACGCGCGTCTCTATCATCGGTGGCAAGTTTCCATTTCCGTTGGATTGCAACAGCAAGGCATGACGCTTCACCTTTGTCCAAATGACGCAAGAGTTCCCGACATTTCGCGTGTTCAGCTTCTGTCATGGAAACCACCGTCAACCATATCCAATCGCATTGGGGCAATCGGTTGAGTTGCATGCCGAGTTCCAATTCTTGAAAAACTTCGACGGTCGTTACGACATTTTCGATAAATGCCGCTTGAATATATTCAGGCTGACGAATCAACGCGAAATTGGAAAGAACTGTGTTATCAATGAGAACCATGATTCGACGCCCGTTCTGCGGTTCGATTCCATTCAGAAATTGCGGCGACTTCCGCCACCGCGTCTTCCAATGTTTCAGCGCCTGAACGCAGCGGAATCCCCTGCGTCATGAATTGCGCTTGCAGATCGCTGCGGTGCATTCCTAACAGTTCGGCGGCTTTTCCGAGATTGATTTCGCCATCCTGATACGCGCCGACTACAACCAGCCAGCGCAGTTCTGCCTGACGACTCAACGCTTCTGCGACCATTTCATCTACCAGTTCCGGGCGATATTGCCTGATTTTGGCTAATTGCGAAAACGTCCAATTTTGTTCGATACGAACGCTCGATGGATTCATGATGCTGTCCTTATTTCTGGAGTTCGTTTATGAAAATCGGTCGCTTCTTGAAACGCGAACGCGGTCTGCAAGAGCGTCGCTTCCTGAAAATGGCCGCCGATCAGTTGCAGGCCGATGGGCAAACCGCTCGATGTGAAGCCGCACGGCACGGACATCGCGGTAATGCCCGCGAGATTGATCGGCACGGTATAAACATCACTGAGATACATTGCCAGCGGATCGTTCGCCAATTCCCCTAATTTCGGCGGCGGCGTCGGCGTAATCGGCGCGGCGATGACATCCACCTGTTGAAAGGCGTTCTCGAAATCCTGCCGCACGAGCGTCCGCACTTTCTGCGCTTTCAGGTAGTAGGCGTCATAATAACCGGAACTGAGCGCATACGTACCGATCATGATGCGGCGAATGACTTCTGCGCCAAAGCCTTCGGCGCGGCTTTTCGTGTACAGTTCCATCAAATCGGCGTAGTCTTTCGCGCGATAGCCGTACTTTACGCCATCGTAACGGGCGAGGTTGGAACTCGCTTCCGACGGCGCGATGATGTAATAGGTCGCCACGCCGTACTGCGTCATCGGCAGCGAGACTTCGACGCAGGTCGCGCCGAGCTTTTCCAGTGTCGCGACGGCGTTCCGCACGAATTGTTCGATCTCCGGGTCGAGTCCGGCGGCGAAATATTCCTTCGGCATGCCGACGTGCAAACCCTGAATGTCGCCGGTCAGGGCGGCGGCGTAATGCGGAGACATCACGGGCGCGGAGGTCGAATCTTTCCGATCATGTCCGCTGATGGCATCCATCATAATCGCGGCGTCGAAGGCGTCTTTCGTCAATGGCCCGACTTGATCCAGCGACGACGCATAGGCGACCACGCCGTAACGCGAGACGCGGCCATATGTCGGCTTGAGGCCGGTAATGCTGCAAAACGCGGCGGGCTGACGAATCGAGCCGCCGGTGTCCGTGCCGAGCGCGGCAATCGCTTCGCCTGCCGCCACCGCCGCCGCTGAGCCGCCGCTTGAGCCGCCCGGCACGCGCTCGATGTCCCAGGGATTGCGCGTCGCGCCGTAGGCCGAATTTTCGGTGGACGATCCCATCGCGAATTCATCCATGTTCGCTTTGCCGATTAAGACGGGATGCTGTTGTTTCAATTTTTCAACGACCGTCGCGTCGTATTGCGGGACAAAGTTTTCCAAAATTTTCGATCCGCACGTCGTGCGCACCCCTTTGGTGCAGATCACGTCTTTGATCGCAATCGGAATGCCGGTCAAATACGTCGGTTCGATGTCGCCTTTGCGCAGGTGTTCGTCAACGGCGTCGGCCTGCGCGAGGGCGTCGTCTTTCATGACCTGAATGTAGGCGTGAATCGTCGGCTCGACCGCCTCGATGCGCGATAGCACGGCTTCGGTGATCTGGCGCGATGTCGTTTCGCCTGCCCGGAGTTTCTGGTGCAATGTTCGAATGGTTTCTTTATACAATTCCATAGTTCAGGGTTTCATAGGTGTCAGACACCTCAAAGGTGTCTGACACCTTTATACACTATTCGATTATTTTCGGGACGCGATAAAACGAGCCGGCGCGATCCGGCGCATTGGCGAGCGCCTCGTCAATCGGGAGCGACGGACGCGCTTCATCGGCGCGAAATGCGGTTTCCATATTCATGACATACGAGGTCGGCGATATCTGACTGGTGTCCACCTGATTCAGCGCTTCCATGTAGGTCAGGATGCTGCTCATGGTGTCGGCCATTTCATGAATCTGGCTGTCATTCAAGCGCAACCGCGCTAACTGTGCCACATGGCGCACGTCTGTTTCTGTCAGTTTCATACGTATTTGCTCAGGTTCCCGAGGTTTCAAGACCTCGAAAACCTGAATTTCTGCCCAATTCGATGTTACTGAAATGCCTCAAATTCCTCTCAATTCCGTTGGTCATTATTCCTATTCACACGACTCGGTCAAGACATTTTCACATTCTCACGGGAAAAGATGAAATTTTATTGACAGGAATCTCGATACGCGTATTATAATAATGCAATGAGTGAAAGCCAGCAGGAATTGCCTGCATGGTAACGAGAAAATATTTTTGGGTGAACAAGAAATACGTGTTTCTTCTTGCGGCAAAACAGCAAGAGTGGAAAACTGGCCTCTTCGATTCACTGGTAATGTATAGATGAAATTTGGCGAGTCATTGCGAAAAGAACGGGAATTACGACAGATTACGCTGGAAGAAATTTCGCAGCATACGCGAGTGCATCCGCGTTTTTTAGAAGCGATTGAAAATGACGACTTCAGCGTATTACCGGCAAAAGCGTTTGCAAAAGGGTTTCTCCGTTCCTATGCCCGCATGGTCGATCTGGATGAAGACCTTGTGATTGCAAATTTCGAGTATTGTAATCACGCCATACAGCGAAACGGCCAGGCAAAAGGAACGCAAGCCCCGACGAAAAAAAAGGCTTCGCGTCGTCTTCTTGTGGTGGTGGTGTTCTTCATTATTGCTCTCTTACTCGCGCTGATTGTGCTGGTCTCTCAAGGACACGTACAGATAAACTGGCTCTGACCGTGTGACGGCGGGAGTCCGTCTTAGACGCATGAAAGGCTCAAATCCGCTCAATGATATTGCCGCGAATTTAGGCGTCACGCCGAAAGTTCTGACGCAGCTTGCCACTGGCGAAGATCGCGAATTTCGGGAATTAGTCCGCGGGATTTTAAGTATGCTTCCCGAACCCGAAGTCATGATGGTTGCCAGCGATCCGGAGATTCATCCCGAATTTTTAGAGTATCTCCGTCGGCTGTTCGAAGGGAATCGCAAAATTCTCTTAACCATCTTGCACAATCCGGCAGGTCAGCGGCAGACGAAACGCGCGATTTTAGAAAAATTGCCGGAAAATATGCTGATGACATTGCTGCAAAATTCGGCGACTCCTGCTGATATTCGTGAAATTTTAACGCAAGCTCGTTCACCGAAAGGCCAGGGAGGACCTATGACGAACGCACCGTCTCAAGCGGAAGAATTCAAAATCAAAATGAAGGTGTCGAAGTTGCTGAACGACCTTGAAGCGAATCTCGGAGTGTCAATCGAAGCATTCATGGCGATTCGCGGGCGAGACGACGAGCAATCGCAGGAATTTGTGCGTGAGGTCTATAGTGCGCTGCCAGAAGAAAATGTGCTGATCGTCGCGCGTGATGCAACGACGACGACGAAAATTTTAGATTATTTGAGCCAGCTATTCGATACGAATCAGAAAGTCTTATACACGATTCTGCATAATCCGATTGCAGACGGAAAAACAAAACGATTTATTTTGGGACATCTGCCTGAAAATATTGTTGAAACGGCGGTGAAGAATCCGAAAACTCCGCCGGAACTCCTGGCATTTTTCGCGGAGTACTTTTCGGCGTCCGACGATATGCTGGCGCTGCTGCTGATGAACCCGTCAACGCCAGCGGCGGTGAAAGAACACATCGAAGAACAATCCTCGTCCGAAAACGATACGGAAGACGCATTCGAGTTGGAAGAATTTCCGGCAGATTTCACGCCATCAGCCTCCACATCCCAAAACGATGTCGAAGCGAAGATCACGTTATGCGTGGACAAATTGTATGACATTAACGCCGACATTGTCACCGAATTTATCAAACAGGCGCGGACGGAAATTTTGAAACGATTGGAATTGATCGCCAAAGCCAATCGCCTGATTCTGCGGACGATTATGCGGACGCCGTCGCTTTCGATTCAGGATGTCGAACATATCAATATGGATATGTTCGTGACGTTGTTGAAAAAATTACCGGACGATGTGGATGATAAAACCATTTTACAATTGATGATGCAGTCAAAAATCAGCAAATAAGTGCAGAATGCCCGCGTTCATTCGAACCGATTTTCGCTCGAACGCGGGCATTGCTGTCAGAAAAGACACGTATGCCGATATTCGAATATCAATGCGGACAATGTGGAAAAGAATTCGAAAAACTTGTATTGAATCGATCTGAAGCCGTTGCATGCCCGACGTGCCAGACGCAAGATGTGAAAAAAAAGTTTTCGGTCTTCGGCATGAAAACCGGAAGCGCGCCTGTCTCGTCCTCCGGCTCGTCGTGCGGTTCGTGTTCGTCGCATAATTGCGGAAGCTGCCACCACTAAGTAGGGCGAAACTGCGTTTCGCCTTGCCGAAACGCAGTTTCGGCGTACAGTGACGCAAGAAAGAAATCATGCTTGTTCGAATTGCCAAAATTCACGAAGACGCGATTATCCCTCATTATGTCCATCCTGGCGACGCCGGAATGGACGTGTACAGCATAGACGACCTGACAATTCCGCCGGGACAAACGGTGCTTGTGCGAACCGGCCTGAAAATCGCCGTCCCCGAAGGCTATGAAGCGCAGGTGCGCCCCAAAAGCGGCTTGGCGTTGAAACACGCGATTTCCCTGCCGAATACACCCGGCACGATTGACAGCGGCTATCGCGGCGAAGTCTGCGTCATTTTGATCAATCACGGCCAGCAGCCGTATCATGTGGAAAAACAGAGCAAGATCGCGCAATTGGTGATCTGTCCGGTCGTTCGCGCCGAGATTCTGGAAGTCGCCGAATTGGACGACACCGCTCGCGGCGAAGGCGGCTTCGGCTCGACCGGGCTGCGGCATCCGAGTTCTTCCGCGATGTCATGAAACACGGCGGCGACCTGCTCAGCTATCAACATCTGTACGACGGCGAACTCCTCGATTTCAGCAGCAACATCAATCCGCTCGGCTATCCGAAAGCTCTGGATGAGGCGCTTCGCAATGGATTACAGACGCTTACGGCGTATCCTGATATTCATTATCGCGGACTGCGGCGAGCGATTGGCGACTATCTCGATTGTGCGCCGGACGAGGTCATAGTGGGAAACGGTTCGGTCGAGATTCTTGATTATTTCTGCCGCCGGGGCAAACGGATCGTGATTTGCGCACCCTGTTTTATCGAATACAGCGAGCGAGCGCATCTCTATCATACGCCGGTGGTCAGCGTTCCGCTGCCGGAAGATTTTGTCCTCTCCGCCGAATTGTTCGCGCCGATTCTTGCGCCCGACGATGTGTTGCTGCTCGGCAATCCCAATAATCCGACCGGACGCCTGATTCCTCACTCCGAACTGATCCGTTTGCAGCAGATCGCAGAAGAACGGAGCGCGCTGCTCGTTTTGGACGAAGCCTTTTTCGAATTCTGCGACGCCGGGTATGACAGCATCCGCCTGTTTCGCGAGAAATCGAACGTCTGCGTGATTCGCGCCGCCACCAAGTTTTTCGGATTGCCTGGCATACGATTGGGCTATGGTTGGGCTGCGCCGGAAATTGCCCGCGAGTTCGAACAGCAGGCGCTTCCCTGGAGTGTCAACACGCTGGCGGATATCGCGGGGCAGACGATTTTCAGCGACACGGATTATATTCAGAGCGCCAAAGCCTACATGCGTCAGGAACGACAATTTTTGTATTCCGAATTGTCCGCATTTCCCGGAATGCGTGTCTTTCCGACGGACGCGAATTTTTTGCTGCTCAAGCTCTTGACAACGACAGAACAAGACGCATTCGATTGGTGTCTCACGCGCGGAATCGTGATTCGGAAAGCCTCGACATTCGAGGGATTGGACGACACGTTTATCCGTGTCGCGATCAAAGATCATGCCAGCAACGCGCGGCTCGTCGCGGCGTTCGACGCTCTCTCCAGATGTTGAAACATCTGCCTGTATCCCGTTGCCGCTTCGCCGCAGATGCCGCCCTGAAAGGGCGATGGAATACAGACGGCGGTTTCAACCGCTGGGAAGATTGGCGGAGATGCCTTTTTTGTAATGTATGTTTGACGCCGAACTCAAACAAAAGCTTCGCGAACTCAAACGCGCCGAACAACGGATGCGCTGCCGCTATCTGACCGTTCATCCCAATGCGCCGCTCGTCTGGAATACGTATTTTTCCACCAAGCCGCCCTCAGAAACTCCCGCGCTAACCAAATACCCCTTTACACATCTGTGCGGCCTTGACCGTGAAGCCCGCCGCCGCATATTCGAAGAATTTATGTGCGCCGTCTTTCTGCAACATGCGCAGGAAGAAGGGTTCGCGGTGATCATGACCGGATTGATCTACCAGTCCGAATTGCTGACATTCATGGGATTGCCTCCGTATGCGACGGCAGAAGAGATTAAGAAACGTTTCCGCGAATTAGCCCACCAGTATCACCCCGATAAAGGCGGCGATTCCGAAAAGATGATGCTCCTGTTAGAACTGTACGAAAAATTTTCCCCGAAAAAACGAGGGTAAGCCTCTGAGCAATGACGCATTGTTCATTCGAAATGTCGGACACGTCGAATATCTCTGACAGTCGTTCCATTTGCCCCTGACATAGCAGGGGATTTTCGTTTTTTCTTTGCGTCTTCGCGCCTTTGCGGTGAAATCTTTTACTCATCCTCCCGCCGAACGCGGATCAATTCGGCGGCGAACTTGGTCGCGTAAATCGGGCACAAAAGCTGGGGC
>CAZRSF010000063.1:0-3786 GCA_964602655.1 uncultured Candidatus Moduliflexus sp. | reverse complement strand
ATACTGACGGCGATCTCTTCCGGCGTGTCTGCGCCGATTTCAATGCCGACAGGCGCGTGAATCGTTCGCAGCATTTCCTCTGAAATGCCCTGCTGCCGGAGTTGATCGAACAGAATGCTGATTTTGCGCTTGCTGCCGATCATGCCGATATACTTGACGTTACGGCGGATCGCCTGTTCCAATACCGCTAAATCAAAAGCGTGACCTCTGGTAACGATAATCACATACGAGGAATGCGAGGTCAGATCAAGCTGCTCGCAAATGTTGTCATAGCTCTGACAGACAAACGCTTTCGCGTGAGGAAAACGCTCGCGAGTCAGGAAATCGGCGCGGTCATCCATGACGACATACTCAAAGCCGATAAAATGGAGCGTCTGCGCGAGAAAATAGGCGACATGCCCGCCGCCGAAGATAAACGCGGTCGGCGTCGGCAGAATCGTCTCAAGAAAGACGCGAACATCGCCGAATGTGACCATTTTCAGGAACGGCTGGCCGAGTTTCGGCGTGGCGAATTCCACAAATTGCGCGTTCAGCATCTCGTCGCCGAGCGAGCCAAGCAGCGTGCCATCTTCCCGCAGCAGCGTGATGGCTGCGCGGTCTTCCGCAATCAGCGTGGCGGCGACGGCAGTTTTCGATGCGGCGTACACCGCTTCGATCTCGCGAATGACCGCAAGATTCGCATCCGGCGCGAAGGGCTGCACGAAGATGTCAACCGTGCCGCCGCACGTCAAGCCCTGCGCCTCGATCTGTTCGGCGGTCAAATCTACGGAGACAAGCTGCGGCTGCCGCGTTGCGATGACCTGCCGCGCCTGTCGAATCACCTGCGCTTCCAACATTCCGCCGCCGACCGTTCCGGCAATCGTGCCATCTTGAAACACTAACATCTTCGCCCGCTTGCTCATCGGCAGCGAGCCTTTCGTCGCCACGACCGTCGCTAACGCGACCGCTTCGCCGCGCTCGACGGTTTCGCGCAGTTGTCGAAAAATTTCATTCATCATACACCTCTAATATCTTTACAGGTAGATAAGGCTTAACTGTGTTACAAATCGTTTCCATACATATCCTTTCAAAAATCAGTACAGCGCAAATTCTGCGTGAGAACAACGTTATTGTTTCCAGTCATCAATAACAGGGAATGCTTTGTCAAGGGGAAGTCATATTTATGCGCAATTTCTAAAGATGCTCCCGCCAGAGTTCCGGGAATCCGACCGAACATTCGGTCAGAGGAAAAATGATTATTGAATTGATATGAACAATTAATGAAAAATTTTTAAAATAGGTTTGACAATTAAATATTAAATGCTACATTATATGTAGCAAGCTGCAAAAATAATAGCATTTATTCTATTAACTGTCGAAACTCTACAAATTCAAAGGAGCATATTCATGAAAATACAATCAGTGAAACTGGCGTGTTTTTCACCTACGGGGACAACAAAAACGATTATTCAAGGTATTGCGCGCGGAATGAATCAAGGCGCTGTGGAACTATTAGATATTACCAAACCAGATGCGAGGAAACAACCATTACACACATCGGAACATGAATTGCTTGTTGTTGCCGTGCCAGTGTATATGGGAAGAGTGCCTGCGCTTTTAACCGAATGGCTGCATGCCATTAACGCTCGTCATACGCCGACTGTATGTGTTGTCGTGTATGGCAATCGTGTGTATGACGATGCGCTGCTTGAACTGAAAGATCTTTTGACAAAACGCGGATGCTTGCCGATTGCCGGCGCAGCATTTATCGGAGAGCACTCCTTTTCCAGTTCCGAACTTCCAACCGCTGAAGGCCGTCCTGATGCAAGCGATTTACATCACGCAGAATTATTGGGGCGGAAAATACATGAAAAACTACAATCTGTGTCATCAATCAATCACATTTCGGGCATAAATATTCCTGGCAGCCATCCCTATGGAGGAGTTACGGAGCTATGGAGCGTTGATTTTATCGCCACGAGTAATGCATGTACGCAATGCGGTATTTGCGCGGAAGGGTGTCCTGTTGGCGCGATCTCGTCAGAAAATAGCGGTGTGATTGATCAGGAAAAATGCATCACGTGCTGCGCCTGCCTCAAGAACTGCCCACAACACGCCAGAACGATGAAAGCCAGCCCGGTCAAAGACGCTGCAATACGACTACATACGCTATATAAAGAACGAAAGGAACCAGTCTTCTTTCTTTAAAAAGTAAACAACAAAGACATTCAGGATTTAGGGCAGGCGTTCTCTGAAAACATGTCACATGCGTAAAAAATACCGGATGTCCTTTTTAAAATAAGGAAGGACGTCCCTAAGCAGTCATGAAAGGAGTGAACATGAACATCCCAATTCCAGGAAAACCTGTGAGAGGTTCTAAAACAGGAGTCCCGATTATGGCGCTGTTTGATTTACTTGGGAGAACGTGGGCAATAGGAGTTATCTGGCAATTACAAAATGGTCCTTATACATTCAGAGAACTTCAAGAGAAATGTGAATCCATCTCGCCTTCTCTTTTAAACAGCCGAATCAAGGACTTACGAAACGCCGATATCGTAGAGCGAACACTTCATGGTTATCAATTGACGAAACGAGGTCATGCGCTCGTTCAACTCATACGCCCATTTGGAGATTGGTCGAGGGAATGGGCAAGCGACGTGTTTCATTTTACAGAAGGCAATTCAGAATAGCACCACAATGTTCCTCGTCGGCGTTTCAAACAGGTCGGTTTATCATGCCGACGAGGACGTCGGCGGTATGTTGTGCTGAAAAAAATTACTGTATCAAAAACAGGCATTTTGTAAAATTTCCAAAATTTCATTTGACAGGCGTCCGTTCATTTTGCAAAATGCCGCCTGTCTCAAATTTCAACTTATTCACGCAGGTCTTCCGATAGTTCGGAAACCTCTTTGCGAAAGGATGCAGAATGGAACGCTATCACATCGAACATATCATTGCGACATGGCGACGTATGCTGCCCGCGTTACTTATTAGCGGCGTAGTCGTTATCAATTGAAGCCTGGGGTTTTTTCCAGGAATCGAATCGCTTAACGCTTTTCTTCTCTTCATTCCGGAAACGGAACTCCCAGACTTCATGCCAGTTTGCCCCCTTGCGGGCAGTCTTAACTATTCTCTATTTTCCAATTGTGTGTGTTTTTTAGTTTGATGGTCGCGCGTTGAAGCGTCGGCGTCTCTGTCGCCGTGATTGGGCTGACTGATGGCTGTGTATGCCATTTTCGACGTCGCGTCTCCATCAAACAATTTTCCCGGCATTCGTCGCGTCGTTCGCGACGTTCGAAGGGATATGGGAGGCTCTCATGACATCCCCGTCAAAACGGCATCTGAAATTACTGTGGAACTGCATGGCTGGAACGCGGCGGCAGTACGCCGCAGCGGTACTGGTGATGGGATTCGCCGCGCTGCTCGGCCTGATTGCGCCTTTAGTGCTGCGAACCACGATTGATTCGATTCTCGGCGACGCGCCAATCGGCAGAGAAGGGCGCTGGCTCGCGGAACTGATTGCGATGGCGGGCGGAAAAACCGTCGTGCTGCACAATCTCTGGCTCTGCGCCATCATGCTCGCGCTGATGGTATATTATTATCCATCTAATTAATATGGGTTATTCTTTTGACGAATAACCCATATTTAAATAACACAATCACATTCATTCAAGTTAATAATGAACGGAATTTTATAAAAACCGCTCTGTTACCAACACTTGAAAGAATTTTACTGCGTTTTATAAGTGTTGACGGTAGTGGGCTAAACCCGTTGATCATGCTTTGTTTTGGTATAGGAAATATTCT
>CAZRSF010000062.1:0-40191 GCA_964602655.1 uncultured Candidatus Moduliflexus sp. | reverse complement strand
ACTTGACATCACGGCTATTTCTGTCAACTTTTCTTATTCAGCAACAACTCTATTCTCATGTTAAACGGTGTTTACGCGTTCCCCCCCCACAGGAAGCAGGGCTGTTAAGTTCTATTGAAGAATCCCCCCGACCCAGCGGGTCTCAAAACGTAAGCAGGCTGAAGCCAGCTTGCAGGGCGCTTCAGCGTCCTTCCGCTTTGAGACCGAAGATTGCGCCAGGCGATATTGAGAACTTAACAGCCCTGCCCACAGGAAGGGATTTCCCTGTTATTGTTTCGCATCTGATAGTAATATCAGTCAGTAATAATGAGTTCTCCCTGATAGAAATTTTTATGTTGTCAATATGAACTGTGTGCGGCATGGAACTATAGAGCATTATTTCGTAAACAATAACATCTTTTCAATCGCATCGCCTTCGGCGACGACTGTGACGATTTCCATCGTGTACGCGCCGTTCATGCCGACGGTTTCTCGGATTTTCAGCAGTTGCGCGGGGGTGGCGTTTTTCTCCATGACTTTCGGATAGCTGGCGACAAAACGTTCAATCGCGTATCCGCCGATTTCCAATGTTTTTACGACTGGTTCGGCGAGTTTCCAGGCGTCGTATTGTTTTGCTTCGACGGCAAACCAGCGGTCTTCGACGGTGATTTTCTCGCCGTTGACTTCCTTGACCGTTGGCGCGGCTTGTTTATGCACTTCGCTGTAATACACGTCTTGCAGATATGGGCGAATCTCGTCCGAAGTAATCAATCGCGCAAATGACAGCGCATCTTCCGGCGAGGCAATTGCTTTGACTGCTTGAGAAAAATCGGCGGATGTCCGAATAGTCATCTCGGTGGTGTTTTCTTTAGCAAGCAGCGCGCGATGTTTGCCGAGCGGCATGGTCATTTCCTGCACGGCGAAAAACTCGACGCCGTCTTTCAGCAGCGGGGAGGCGACTTTTAACGGCATCTGCCGGCTTTCCGGCTTGGTTTCGGATTTCTGGGCGGAACAACTACTGGCAAGCACGCTGAGACTGAGTATCAATAACATAAATGTTCCTTTCATACGCGACTCTCCTTTTTTACGGTGAATTTGGTAGAGACGCCCCGCCGGGGCGTCTCTACGGAAAAAATACGATTTTTCGAATCAGGCCGTCATTATTTCTGCGATTCCAGCGCTTCCCGCGCCAACGCAAATCCTTCTAATTCGGCTAATTGACGCTGCGTTTCGGCATCTACGCTGCCAGTGGCGCGGTCGTCCACAAACACTTCGCGAGTCGCGGGAATCTGTTTGGCGCCAGCGCTGTCCGGATCATTGTCAATATCGGTATTTCCGGCAGGACGGCTATACATGATTGCCATGTGCAATTCGTCGTAGATGCTGAACGTGCCGCCATATTCGCCGGTTTTCACCATAACTGAAGGCAGGCCGCCTGCATTCGGCTCGGATGTATGTCGAAAACCGAAACCGTGTCCGCTTTCATGCGCAATAATTTCTTCGAATGAAATATTAGCCGGATTGCCGTATTTATAGAATTTTTCGCTATCGAGGATAAATAGCGCGGTTTTACTGATCGAGTTCGTGAATGGCGACGTAAAGTCCGGATCAGTAAATGTCAATCCATACGCCCCTTCTTCCCTGAGCGTGTCATCGAAGGAAATCACGAAGCCGTTTGCCGGAATATCAGAAAAGCTCATTTTATTGGGGAAATTCGCGGTTTGGACGTTCACCTTGGAGTAAACCCCACCGGTATAGACGGGAACGATCTCTTTCAATACGCGCGCCACCGTATCAATCGTTTTCTGATCGATCTTGCCATCAAGGGTTGAAACGGCGTTTGTGTTGATGTAAAATGTCGGCGGGGTCGCGCTTGTCCAGCGATGCGTTTGGAACAGATCGCCCTCTTGCGGATGATTGCCGCGCGCTAATTCTCGATAAAATCGCAGGTTGAAATTACTGCCATTTTCAATCGCATCAATTCCCACTGAGCGACCTTGCGCCGTATTGACCGCTTTGGTGCGGCGATACACCTTGTCGCCGGAAATAATCACCGACAGATTCCCTTCGCCGACTCCGTCCAGGCGAAATGTGCCGTCCGTTTTCGTGACCGCCGAATGCGAGCCGACCGAGACGGTCACTCCGACCAGCGCCTTTCCATAAATTGATCCCACAACTTTTCCCGCCAGATTTCCTGCGCCCGGATCCGCTGGCAATCCATTCACTGTGCCGGGGTCCGTCGGATTGCCGGAATCGTCTCCGCCGTCGCTGCTTCCGTCATCGCAGCCGAACAGGGCAATCATCATAATAAACAACGGAATCAGTAGTTTCATCGTCGCATGTTTCATCACAAACCATCTCATACAATAATCCTCCATGAATTGTTTTACGTCGTATTTCCGACAGAGGAACTGCCGGAATATCATTTTTCAAGGTGTTTTTCATCTCGTCTTACAAGCATAGCGCAGGAATAACATCATCCGAGGATAACTCAGACATTAAACGGTATGAATGATATTGACCTACTCTTTTTTGATGACGAATCCTGCTAAAAGAATACATCTTTTTCGAAAGAACAACAACATTTTTTTTGCAGGAAAAAGAAAATTCTCTGATGTGGCGCGAAATATGGCGATCCGTTTTACGTATAAACCGGATACGCCGCGCAGATATCCTTCATCGGGCAGACAAGGCAAAGCGGCTTTCGCGCCATGCAGACCGTCGCGCCGAAATCCATCAACGCCTGATTGTAGTCGTAGGCGTGTTCTTCCGGCACTAATTCTGCCGCGAGTTCCCAGACCTGTTTTTCTGCTTTCGCGCTTTCGGAGGCGTTTTGGCCGAAAAAGACGCGCTGCAACAGCCGGTCAACGTTCGTATCCACTAACGGAACGGCCTTATTATAGCCGAAACACGAGACTGCGCCCGCCGTATATCTGCCAATGCCTTTCAATTTTTGCAGTTCTTCCGGCGTATCAGGGATCGTGCCGCCGTACTCGGCCTGGACTTCTCGCGCAATCATCTGCAACCGCACCGGTCGGATATTGTAGCCGAGCGGCTTCCAAGTGTCTTTCACTTCCTCGGTCGGCGCGTCGGCCAAATGTTCGACATCCGGGTATTTCTCAAGAAACTCGTGGTATTTCGGGATGACGCGATCCACTTGCGTCTGTTGCAGCATGATTTCGGAAACTAAGACATGATACGGATTATCGGTGTTGCGCCAGGGAAGATCGCGGCCATATTCCGCATACCACGCGAGCAAGCGGCGGCAGAATTCCTCGCGTTTTTGGGCGGTAATTTTGCGGCGTTTCGGCATAATAGTTCAACCGTTCGCGCACCATGTTCCATATTCCAGAGGTTGAAACCCTCGTCTTTATCCCGTAGCCCTTTCAGGGCTGATGTTTCGCCGCGAAGCGGCAGCGGAATATAGACGGGGGGTTTCAACCCCTGAATGGAAATGACGCGTTACGCCTGCTCTTTGCGCATGTGCGGGAAGAGAATGACTTCGCGAATGGACGACGAATCGGTCAGCAGCATAATCAGCCGGTCAATCCCGATGCCTTCGCCAGCAGTCGGCGGCATGCCGTATTCCAACGCTCGCACGTAATCTTCATCCATCTGATGCGCCTCTTCGTCCCCTTTTTCGTGTTCCGCCGTCTGTTTTTCGAAACGCTGTTTCTGGTCAATCGGGTCGTTCAACTCGGTGAACGCATTCCCCATCTCCTGCCCGGCGATATAAAACTCGAAGCGTTCGACGAATTCCGGGTCGTCGGGTTTGGCTTTGGACAACGGCGAGACTTCAGTCGGGAAATCCATCACGAACGTCGGCTGCACAAGATGCGGCTCGGCGACATGCTCGAAAATTTCCATCAGCAGTTTGCCTTTGCTGAGATTCGTATCAAGCCCCATCGATCCCGCGATCCGGCGCAGCGCGTCTTCCGATTCCAAATCGGCAGGCGTCACGCCCTCGGCGTATTTCAGAATGCCCTCTTTGATTGTCAGGCGCGTCCAGGGCGGCGTCAAGTCCAATTCCTGCCCCTGATACGTCAACTTCATCGTCCCGGCGATTTCCTGCGCGACGGACGAATACAGTTGCTCGGTCAGCGGTATCAAATCGTTATAATCGGCATACGCCATGTAAAACTCCAGCATCGTAAATTCCGGGTTATGGCGCGTGGAAATTCCCTCGTTGCGGAAGTTACGGTTGATTTCGAAGACGCGCTCGAAGCCGCCGACAATCAGGCGTTTCAAGTAGAGTTCCGGCGCGATGCGCAAATAAAGCGACATGTTCAGCGCGTTGTGATGCGTGGCGAACGGTCTGGCTGCCGCGCCGCCTGCAATCGGGTGCATCATCGGCGTTTCGACTTCTAAAAAATCGCGGGACAGAAAAAATCGCCGGATTGCGGCAATCGCTTTGGCGCGCTTGACGAAAATATCTTTGACATGCGGATTGACAATCAAATCCACGTAACGCTGGCGATAACGGGTTTCGACGTTCGTCAAGCCATGCCATTTTTCCGGCAGCGGGCGCAGCGATTTGGACAACAGCGTCAATTCCGTCACCAGAATCGTCAATTCTTGCGTATTCGTGCGAAAGACGCGCCCGGTGACGCCGACAAAGTCGCCGATGTCGAGCGATTTATAAAATTTGAACCCCTCTTCGCCTAATTCTTTGATTCTGGCGTAAATCTGAACGCGGTCAACGCCGCTTTGAATGTGCGCGAACGAGGTTTTGCCCTGAATTCGCATGGACATGATGCGCCCGGCGGTGGTTGTGACATGATCTTCGTTCGCTTCGAGTTCTTCTTTGGTTGTATCCGCATACGCGCGGAGCAATTCCGTAATGTTGGCGGTCACATGAAAGCTGTTGACATACGCCGGAATATGTTGGGCTTCCAGTTCGGCGAGTTTGGCGATTCGTTGTTCTCGTTGATCTGTGGTTTCTTGCATAATCTATCTCTGTATTGACACAACACGTTATGGTCAGGAAAAGCTGTCAGACACCTTGAAGGTGTCTGACAGCTCTGTTCATAACCTTGTGTGCAATAGATATATCCTTTGACTCAATGATTGCTTTTCGAATTATACTTGTTCTAATAATGCGAGATACTCGTCTCGCGTCATTCCAACGGTCTGCATATTCGTCTTAATAATTTCAATGTCGATTTCGTCGTATTCAGGAATAACAATTGCTCGTTTCGCGCCAGGATACCGCAAAATATGATGCGAACCTTTTTTGCGCATATACTCGCATCCATAACGTTCGAAGATTTTGAGCAATTTCTTCCAGTCAACTGGGGGAATTTTTGCCATCATGCCACCTGCAACGCATACTTTTCAAGGCCAATCATTTCGATCTGCGGAACAAAAAATTCCTGTTGCCTCACATACCCGCATTCGGCTAAATATTCATTCAATGTCCCCATGTCGGTCATTTCTTCGAACTGAATATCAATCACTTCGAACAGGTTGCGCCTGGCTTCTTCGCCCGTTCTGCCTTGCGAAATGAAATTCAATTCGGGACATTTAGCGAGATAATATGTCCCTTTTTTCCAAATTTCGATTGAAACGTTCAATTCCATTATTTTACGCCCCTTTCGTCGCAAACAGCAGGTAGGCTCGCATGAATTCGTCCAGATCGCCGTCCATCACCGCCGTCACATTGCTGGTCTCCTGGCTGGTGCGGTGATCTTTGACCATCTGATAGGGGTGCATGACATACGAGCGAATCTGGCTGCCCCAGGCGATCACGCGCTTTTCCCCCTGTAATTTTTCTTTTTCGTCCTGGTTTTCCTGCTCTTGTAGTTCGTAGAGCCGCGCCCGCAAGATTTTCATGGCCTGCGCTTTATTTTTATGCTGCGAACGTTCATTCTGGCATTGCACGACAATGTTGGTCGGCAAATGCGTGATGCGGATCGCCGACGACGTTTTATTGACTTTCTGCCCGCCTGCACCGCTGGAACGGAACGTGTCTATTCGCAAATCTTCTTCGTCAATATCAATCTCGATGTCATCGTCAATATCCGGGATGACCATCACCGACGCAAACGACGTATGTCGCCGCTTATTGGCGTCGAACGGCGAAATCCGCACCAAACGATGCACGCCGCGTTCCGATTTCAAATACCCGAACGCATATTCGCCGCTGACCATAATCATCGCGCTTTTGATCCCGGCCTCATCGTCGCTCAAGAGGTCAACGATTTCGGCTTTGAATCCGCGCCGCTCGCACCAGCGCGTGTACATCCGAAACAGCATTTGCGCCCAATCCTGGGCTTCCGTGCCGCCTGCACCGGCATTGATCGAAAGGATCGCGTTCCCCTGATCATGCTCGCCGCTGAGCATCTGTTTGAATTCCACGTCGTCAATGTGTTGTTCCAACAACTCAGCGACCGACGCGATTTCCGAGAAGAGCGAGGCGTCTTCTTCCTCTTCGCACATCTCGACCAGCGCGTACAGATCGTCATGTTCTTTGGTCAGTCCGCGCCACATTTCCAACTGCCGTTGCAACGTCTTTTTCTGGCGAATTACTTCTTTCGACGTATCGGGATTTTCCCAGAATGTCGTCTCTGCCATCTGTTTTTCAATCTCATCCGAGCGGGTCTGGCAGCCATCAATGTCAAAGATACCCCCGCATGGCTTCGATTTTTTCGGACAGCATTTTCAAGATGTCTTTTGCTTGATATAATGAGGTAATTTCCATGTTGTTTCCTTTTGTAGGGCGAAACACCGTTTCGACGTACGATTATTAGAGGTTATTTCTGAAATGGTCCTAAATTTTATGCCGCACCATACTGGTTATCTGCAAGCCGTACAGCTCACGTCCTTCAGGCTGCTGCCGCAAAATGAGGCGGTTCGACATACGTAAAAGGGATGCGTTTGGCAGATGACGCCTGAAAATACGAGACTTTCAAAAATTGATTCACAGGAACGGTTTGTATCGCAGATAAGACCATTTCCCGTAATGTCTGCGGAACCTCTTTCAATGAAGTCAACGGATAACTTCGAGGGCCGTATTCCGTACGTTCCGTCAGAATCGAAAAATGCAACAGCGTTAAACTGATGGCTCTTCCAGTATGTTGCTCCAAACGCAAGACGATATTATCCGTGAGTTCGACCCCGGTTGCAGGCACGTTCGCGCCGAAAAAAATTTCTAACATATCAGCGTCTTCGTCATACTCCAGCCGCATACGCTGTCCGTTGAAATCAATCTCTTTTTGATAGAACTGCAATGTATTCATTTTCCATGTTTGGGAACAATATACTTTGCCCATCCTGTAACGACAAAGTTATTCACGATAGAATTCCCGTTTTCGTCAAACAATGTTTTAAAAATGACAACTGCGACTAAATGGTTATTTTCAGGTAATAATGCATCAAAACGTTTTGTATATCGGTATTCATTCGGAATCAACGTGTCTTGAGTACGATGTCCCGTTCGCAAGGTGCCTAAAAATTCATTGAGTAATGCCTCTAATTCTGGCCTCGATGCTAAAATATGCTGCCATCGCTCTTCTGTCAAGTAAATCGTATTGCCATATCGATCCGAAACGTCCCATTTTTTCATACGATTCGCCGCATCCGTCCCAGCCCGGCCGCCCCCAATGCAACCGCGCAGCAAAACCACGCAAAGACATCGCCGTAGCGCGTGTACAACGTGGTCGTCGTTCGGAGCGGAATCTCGTCAACGAGCATGGCTTCGACATAGGTGTCGCTCTGCTGAAGAATACGGCCATACGGATCGATAAACCCGGAAATGCCTGTATTCGCGGCTCTGGCAATCGCTGTCCGGTTTTCAATGGCGCGAAACGTTGCCATCGAAAAATGCTGCGCCGCCGCCGGGCTGCGCCCATACCAGGCGTCGTTCGTGATAATCAGCAGAAAACGCGCGCCGTTCTTGACAAATTTCCGTACAAGATTGGGAAACGTGGATTCGAAGCAGATCACCACGCTGAAAAATGTATCGTTCGCCTGCATCACTTCCGGGACGGTTCCGGCCTGCACTTCGCCGATGGCAGTCGTAATGCGGTCAACAAAAAACAAGAGTTTTTTGAATGGCACGTATTCCCCGAACGGCACAAGCTGCATTTTATCATATTTCCCCATCACGCCGCCTTCCGGCGAGAGCAAAAACGCGCTGTTGAAGGAATTGTACGCTTGTGTTCCTTTGATTGGCGTGAAATCAAGGCCGCCAAACAACAGAAATGCGTTCAGTTTTCCGACCAAATCAATCATCTGCTGCTGCGGTTCGACCTCGTATAAAAAGAAAAACGGCGCAGCAGTCTCCGGCCAGACGATCAAATCCGGTTTATCTTTCGCAGCTTCCAGCGATAGTCGGGAATAGATGTCGGAAATATGCTGCTTGAACGCGGCATTCCATTTGATCGCCTGATCGATGTTTCCTTGCACGACAGCCACTTTCACGGTTTTCTGTTTAACGCGATCCGCGTTCGACAGCACAAACGCGCCATAGCCGACACAGACGGCGACAACGCATCCTGTCGCAATGAACGCGCTCCGTTTCGTTTTCTGCGAGACTCTGGCAAAGGCGGCAGTGTATAAACCCGCGTTCACCAGCATCACAAGAAACGACACGCCATAGACGCCGGTCATATCGGCAATTTGCGTCACCGTTGGCGTTAAAAACTGACTGTAACCGACGTAGCTCCAGGGAAACGGAAGCAGGAAAAACGAACGCACATACTCCAACGCGACCCAGATTGCCGGAACCGTCAGTATCAGCGACAGCGACGCTCGCCGTTCGATCCAACGTGCAAGCCAGGCAAACACGCCGACATAGAGTCCGAGATAGGCCGCCATCAATAGCAATATGAGCACACTCAGCCAAACCGACACGTTGCCGTAGCTGACCATCGCCACGACCACCCAATAGACCGTGCCGAGCGCTCCCAATATGCCAAACAGCCAACCGAGCCAGAACGCCTCGTTCGGACTGGCGTCGCGGATCGCGAGCAACAACGGCACGAACGTCACCCAGGCTAACACTTCGACATTGAACGATGGAAACACCAGGATAAAACAGAGGGCTGAAAGCGTGACAAGTCCCAGTTTTTGCCAGCGGACGAGTACTTTTTCTGATGCCGTCACCGTTCGAATCGTCAATGAATTGGAGATAATTGTTTCCATGTGCTGTAGAAGATTACGCGAGTTGCGCGCGTTCCCAGTGAATTTCCGCGTCCGATTGGCGCAGGTAAAACGGCGTCAGCGGCAGACAATCGTCCTGTTGACCTGTCAGCAGGCGGTCGCAGCCGAGTTTGGCGACTAAACTGCCATGCGGCAGCAGATGCGCGGCATCCGCAAAGATCGCCGTTTCGCCTAACACGTCTTCGATCTGGCGGCGATACGGCATGACACCATCGCCGAGAAACAGGGTCGGCTCTTGAATCCCTTTCACGAGATTCGTCGGAGCGATGACCGCATACTCGGAGACACGGTAAACGTCCGCTCCGCTATTACGGTAACACGCGGCGTACACCTCTTTTTTTCTGGCGTCGAGGATCGGGCAAATCAGACGATTGCAGTAGAGAAATTGTGATGCTAATGCGTCTAAGGACGACACCGCGACAATCGGCTTGCGGATACTGTATGCCAGGCTTTTCGCGGTAGTAACGCCGATTCTCAGGCCGGTAAACGAGCCTGGCCCGACGGAGACGGCAATGCCGTCAATCTCGCGAATCGTCAGCGAGGCGGCGCGCAATGTTTCATCAATTGCGCTGATCAGGCGTTCGGCGTGCGTAATTTTCGTATTGAGCGTCTGTTCTACCAGAAGCTGCTGTTCAGTGATAATCGCCACGCTGCCGGTCATTGTGGACGTCTCGATCCCAAGAATAAACATAGCATGACGACTGTAAGAAGCGCGGAATTTCTGTCAACAAAATTGTGTCTACACGCTTCTTGCCGAGAAGCGTGTAGAAAAATGGGCTGAATCGGGGAACATGCTATTCGAGGATTTCAAGGATACACCGGCTGCCTAACTTACGACCGGCGGCATTCAGGATAGTGCGCATGGCGCGAGCCGTATTGCCTTCTTTGCCGATAATTTTCCCGATGTCGGTTTTTGCTACTTTCAACTCAACCACAATCGTTTTTTCGCTGTGAATTTCTGTCACGACAACCTGTTCCGGTTGATCTACCAGGAGTTTTACGATATATTCGACTAATTCTTTCATCTGTCCATCCTCCTTCACTCATCCCAAACACGCACATGATCGTTTCCGCAGTGAACACATGTTCCAACTCTTCGATAAACATTATCGGAAATACGGTGTTATCCACCCGCAGTCCCTTCCAGGATGGGAATTTCAGAGTGGTTTGCTTCTTTCCGATAACATATCATAATTATACAAGCAAGGTCTTTTCATGTCAAGCATATTTTCCCGAACTCAATCGCATATTCGGATTCAACCTTCTGCGTTGGCACTCGTCTACTGCTCAACTCATTCTTGTTAACAATTCTTATTTCCGATTCGATGCGAAGGAGCGTCAACGATATGCAAACGAATACGGTCACAGCAGCGCGAGACATGTCCAGACCCGCGCCGATGCCTGTCATGAAGCCGCAGAAAGTCCAGGAAAAACCCAAACTACGCGATACCCTTACGATAGATGCGGTCTGCGCCATATTAAAACAGGCGGGCGTGGTGGCGGACGAAACGCTCACAACCATCAAAAGCCGCGAGAATAATCAACGCGCGATTCTTCAGAAACAGTACGGGAAAAACAGCATGACCCAGATCACGCCGGTAGATGTGATCAGTTCGATGGGGTTGCGCCTGCCGCCCAATAATAAACAGGTGTTGACCGACGAACTGATTATGAAAACCCTCGCGGACTACTGGAAACTGCCGTTTCTCAAAATCGAACTGTCCAAATTGAATTCCGCGAAAGTGGCGACGAATATTTCAGAACCATTCGCCAGAAAACATCTGATCGTGCCGGTGTTAGTGTCGAAAACCATGCTGTTAGTGGCGCTGATCAATCCGTTAGATGTCGAAGCGTTGCAAACGGTACAGCAGGCGACAAAATTAAAAGTGCGTCCGGTCATCAGCACGAAAGCGGACGTGTTACGGGCGATTGAGCGGTGTTATGCGGAAAATCGCACGAAAGAAGTTGCCGAAAAAAATCGCAGCGATTTCCGCACGTTTATCCGCGCCGCCGTCAAAGACATGCCGGATGCGAGTTTTAAAGAAGGAATTCTGCGTCCGAACGATACAGGACAATTCGAAGAAAAACATATCGTCAACGCGGTGAATTCCTTGCTGCAATACGCGTTCGAGCAACGCGCCAGCGATATTCACATCGAACCGAAACGCGGCTATAGCGCGATTCGGCTGCGGATTGACGGTTTTTTACACGAATTCGACCGAATTCCGTTGGAAGTGCATACCAGCTTTATTTTGCGGCTCAAGGCGCTGGCGGGCATGCCGATGGCCGAAAAACGCAAACCGTTAGACGGCAGTTTTCAGGCGAAATTTCGCGATCATGAGGTCGAATTCCGCATTTCGACTATGCCGGTCGCATTCGGCGAAAAAGCCATGATTCGCGCCTTAGACCACACAATGTTGCTTCAGCGGGTGGACGATTTAGGCTTTTCCAAAGCAGGACTCAAAATCTTTCGTTCGCTGCTCGCAAATAATAATGGCATGATTTTAGTGACCGGTCCGACTGGCAGCGGAAAAACGACGACGCTATACTCTACGCTGAATTCCCTATCAGATCGGGCGATTAACATTACGACCATCGAAGACCCGATTGAGTTGATGCACGAAAAATTCAATCAGATCGCCGTTCAGCCGAGCGTAGGGTTAACATTCGGCATGGCGATCAAACACATTGTCCGGCAAGCGGCAGATGTGATTATGGTGGGCGAAATCCGCGATCAGGAAACTGCGGAAAATGCGTTTAAAGCGGCGTTAACCGGGCATCTTGTCATCAGTACGCTGCATACGAACGACGCGCCGTCAGCGGTGATTCGTTTGACGGATATGGGCGTGCAATCGTCGCTGATCGAATCGGCGCTGATTGGCGTCATATCACAGCGCCTTGTGCGGAAAGTGTGCGACATGTGCGGCGAGCCGTATCGCCCGTCGCAAGCGGAACTTCAGACGATGGGCATCACCGAAGAGGAATTGGTCGGGATGCCGATTCGGAAAGGCTGCGGCTGCCAGCATTGTCGCGGCACGGGGTATTCAGGTCGGACGGCGATCTTCGAAATTATGCCGATCACGGATGGCGTCAAGCTGTTAGTGCATGATAAGATGGCCGCGCATCTGATTCGCCGCGCAGCGGTCAGAGAGGGAATGCGCACACTTCAGGATAGCGCGATGGAAAAGTTCAAAGCCGGGCTGACGACCAGCGAAGAAGTGCTGCGGATTATCGGCGGCGTGGATTTGGATGCTGTCGGCGAGTAAGCGATTCAAGGTGTCAGACACGTTGAACGTGTCTGACACCTTGAAAAATTACATCCGTTTCACGTCGAAATAATCCCGCAGACCGTCGCCGACAAAATTAAACCCCAGCACCACCAACATGATCACTAATCCCGGAAACGTCGTGTGATGCGGCGCAAACAGGAGATAATCGCGGCCTTCGTTCAGCATCGCGCCCCAACTCGGCGTGGGCGGCTGCGCCCCTAATCCCAAAAAGCTGAGGCTTGCTTCCGCCAAAATCGCGCCTGCCATGCCGAACGTCGCTTCGACAATCACTGGCGCGAGCAGGTTCGGAATCAAATGGGACAGAATAATTCGGGCGGGTTTCGCGCCAAGCGCCCGCGCTGCCGTGACGTAATCGAGTTCCCGCAGAAAAAGCACCTGTCCGCGCACTAAGCGGGCATATCCGACCCAACCGATCAGGCAGAGCGCGAGAATGACATGATTCAACCCCGGCCCAAGAATCGCCACCATTGCAATAGCCAGCAAGATGCCAGGAAAGGCCATTAAAATATCCACAATCCGCATGAAAAATTCATCTACGAATCCGCCATAATAGCCGGAAATCGCGCCGACTGCCATCCCGATGCTTAACGAAATGCTGACGGTCACAACGCCGACCCAGATCGAAATCCGCGAGCCATACATCATGCGGCTGAATATATCGCGCCCCAGCTTATCCTGCCCGAACCAGTGCGCGGCGCTCGGCGGACTCAAGCCTTCGACGACCTTCTGCTCCAACGGATCATACGGCGCAAGCTGCGGCGCGAAAATCGCCGTCAGAATCAGCCCAAGTAAGATCAACGCGCCAATAACGGCAAGTTTGTTTTTGAACATGTCGAATACGTTCTAAAAGCAATATCGCTGTCAGACACTTCGAAAATGTCTGACAGCTTTGATTATTTACGATATTTGTTTGACATGGCTACCGTAGTTCTCGGAAATAGGCGAAATTTGTCAAGAGTTAAAACCGGAGAAGAGGAAACGACGATGAAATTCAAGGAATACGATTGTTGCGAATTATGTCCCCGCCGATGCGGGGTGAATCGAAATAACGGGCAGATCGGATTTTGCGGCGAACTCGCCGACTTGCGCATCGCCTCGATTGGAGCGCATTTCGGGGAAGAACCGCCGATTTCCGGCACGAATGGCTCCGGGACGGTCTTTTTCAGCGGCTGCTCGCTGCAATGCGCGTTTTGCCAAAATTATCAAATTTCCATCCAGCATCTCGGCGATCTGATGACGATTGATGACGTTGTCGCGACACTCGCCAATTTGTACCATCGGCGCGGCATTCATAACGTCAATTTCGTGACGCCGGATCATTTTTTGCCGCATACGATTGAGATCGTCCGCGCTTTACGGGCGCAACACGTTGACATGCCGATTGTGTATAACGTCTCAGGCTATGAACGGCTCGCCTGGCTGCGGCAACTTGAAACGGTGGCGGATATCTATCTGCCGGATTTCAAATATGCCGACAACACGTTAGGCGAACAGCTTTCGCATTGCCGCGATTATCCCGCTGTCGCGTTAGACGCCATCGCCGAAATGCTCCGTCAAAAAGGCATTCTGGATGTGTTTCGAGAAGACTCGCCCGGCGACATCGCCCGACAGGGCGTGTTAGTCCGCCATCTGATCCTGCCGGGGCAGACGCAGAATTCCCTCGACGCCTTGACAGCGCTATTCATCGAATTCGGCAGAACCCTGCCGATCAGTGTGATGTCGCAATATCATCCGGCGCTGCCGTGCCCGGTTCCCGGTTTCGACCGCCGCATTACGCTGACAGAATTCGAGCAGGTCTATGATCATGCCGTCGCGCTCGGCTTCGAGCATCTGTTCGTACAATTCCCGGAAGAGCGGCGCAAAGAAGATTTGGAATTTTTACCGGATTTTACGAGAGATGCACCGTTTACCGGGAATATTACATCATGACGCCCCGAAAAAAACGACAAGAACGCAAACGATGTAAAAATTGTGCCAGATCATTTTCTACTTTTGACGAATCGCGATCAAATTATTTAAATACACACTCTCTTCTTGACTAATTCCCTACGCTCGTTATTTGAAGTTAACCATTATCTCAATGAGCTTAAAATCGTCTCACCGCGCCGAAATTCCAATTTCGGCGTTCTTGTTGAGACACCGTTCTGGCGGTAAAGGGGAGAAGTCTGTCATGCGTCCGAACATCGAACAATGCGGGCACTGTCAAGGAACCAATTTCCCTGAAGGCATGTTTATTTTTTATTGCCCGGCATGTCGCATCTATATTCATCCGGGATGCTGGGACGCGCATGTTTGCGCCCGACATCACGAACGGCCAGGCGACATTGCCACAGCGGCTTTCGCGCCGCGCCGAGGAAAGATCTGCGCCTACGGAATCATTCAGTGGGACAATGAGGGGGAGGAATAAGAAAGTATGGCAAAACGAACAGAGCAAACGTCCGGGTCTTCATACAGCTTACTGGCATTACTAAAACGCACGCTCTATTTGCATGAAACCTCGCCGATTGACGAATTGGTGGAAGAAGTCCACGAATATATGATGAAAAATGTGGCGCTTGCCCAACTCAAGCAACAGTATGTCGAGCCGATGCTGCGAGGCAATCGGAGTTTTCTTGAGGTCGAGGCGGGGGGGAATGTGTGGAAGTTGGCGGAAGGGAATAAAGTGAATGACGCGGTCTATGACGTGTTTCAGAAATACCGCGCTCCCTTGAGCGAACGACAGATTCTGAATCGTCTCGCCAAATTGGAACAAATTGCAGGGAACATACAGTTGACCCTGGATTTGAAACATGATCCTCGATTTTCTGACATTGACGGCGGCAAATACTGGACGCTGAGCGAATGGACGGTCATTAACGACTACGCACGTTCGATTTTGTCGAAAGCGAAAGCCGGATTGACCGAAGAGGAACTCCTGCAACGAGTCGCGGAAGAATATCATGTGAACCTTGACGCCGCGATCTTTATTCCGATGATTGACGACCGGTTCGCTCAAAAAGAGAAACGCTGGCTGCTGAAACGATTTATGGAGCCGCAGAAAACCAAATTACGCCCGACCCAGATTGATCGGCTCTATCAGGCATTAAAGAAAGGCAATACTTCGATGAATATCGAGGAATTGACCTCAACAGTGCTCAACCTTCCGGCGAATTTGACAGATGTCGTCGAACGCCTGACGATTGATCCCCGATTTGCCCTGGAAGATGGATTGTGGGATATTCGCGAACGCGCAGAAGCCCGCTTATTAGCGACCTCACAGCCGCAGCCCGAAGAAGCCCCGGTCGAGAGTGAACAAGAAGAGATCGCCGCAGAAACAGGCGAGACGGAGAACATAGAGACAGCGTCTGACATGAACGCGCCACTCGTTGAAGAAACCGTAGAAGCGCGTGTCATTGAGGAAGAACCGCTCATCGAAGAGACGGCAGCGGTGGCGGCGGAAGAAGAGGAAGAAGAGTTTGAGGAGGAGGAAGAAGGAACCGAGCAGCGGGATGAATACATGGAAAATCTGCGCAGCAAAGTGATTGATTTCCTCCAGGATGCGTTCCGCACCGAAGGCGTTGTGTATAATGCAGACATTATTGATCAATTCCTGGATTCGGACGAGAAAGAAGAACTCTTCGATCAATTTGTGTTCAAGCATTTTGTCAGCCAGGGAAAAGGCCGGATTCTGACCGAACACAATGTGAGCAAATTCATGGTTCACCTGGCCGAACCGACGTTGAATGATAAAATTCTTGACCCCTGCTGTGGCACAGGCGGCTTTTTGCTGCACATTTTAGAAATGCTTGACGATCAACTGCAAGATGCCGAATGGTCGGAACGAGACAATGTCATGCAGTATGAACTTCGTACCGGACAATTCTATTTCGCTCGCCTGACCGAGGATGAACGCAAATACTTCTCGCTGCCGTTAGATGACGAAGTGGCGCGATGGCTGCCGATTATCAGGTTCTGCAAGCAGCAGCAGTTGACCGGTGTAGATATTGACCGTTTTGCCTGTCGTACTGCTGCGCTCAACATCGCGATTCAGGGCTTCCCGGAAATTCTGTTCCGTCAGGACAACGCCCTCGCCAGCAAACATATCGGTTCAGGCGTGTATGATATCGTCATGGGAGATGTGCCGATGAGCGAAGATCATCCGACCCGTTTTCTGCGGCGCAGTTTAACGCTCGCCAAGCCAGGCGGCAAAATTTTGTTACTGCTGCCAGACGACATGTTCCAAAATTACCGTCTTCGCAGCACGACACTGCGGCATCAGATGGTTGCGCAATCTATTATCAAGGCGATTATCCGGCTGCCGGAATCAGACGAGCCGCACATTTTCGGATCGCAGCGCGTCTTACTTTATTGCCTGCGCAAGCATCACGATGCTGACCAGGAATCCGATATTTTCGTCGGTGAGATCGCGGATAACGAAGGATTTGCGGAATTAATCGAAGTCTTTGACGATTTCGAAGCGCCAGTGTCTCAAAATGATACGCCGATTGACGGCGACATCGTCAGTTATGTGATCTCTTCGTATCAGCGGAGCGCCTATAACCTGTTCATCGAAGGGTTGCGGCGCGGCGTGTTGCAAGGAGAAATGGTAAGCGTCAACGATTGGGTTTCTCTGAAAAAAGAGGACGGCGCGGAAGAATAAAGAAGATCATGTCAACCCTGCCAGGGTTCGAAACCCTGGCAGGGTTTCCCTCCAGCTATTACCTCTCAACCCGGCGTAACGGACGCACAGGTTCGGTGAGTTCGAATTCCCCTTTTCGAATCCACTCTTTTAACATATCGGCAATTTCTTTGGCTTTTTTATAGCTGGACAGCCCGGCGGTCGGAATTTCTTTGCCGAGAATCTCAATTTTGCCGCTTTTCAACTCTTTGTATGACACCTCCGCAATGACTTCATCGCGGGCATTGGGATAGTCCGACGAATAATCCACCACAGGCGCGAAAATCTCATCATCCTTCACCGCCGTATAACGTACCATTTCTTCGTCTAAAATCGGGATCGGCACACCGATGCCGACCATCAGGCTGACGCCGTAACCGGTAACAGACGCCCCGCGCAGCCATTCATCCGACATCTGCTTCAAATCGCCCATCACCGCCAGCGTCCCGGAACCGCGCCGAGGTACGCCGTTTTCGCTGCGCAGCGGATTCGGATCATGTTGCGTGCCTTCCCAGCAGACAAACCCTTCGCCTCCGCCAAGAAAAATCCGCGTTCCGATGCCAATCGTTCTGAAATACGGGTCATTCAACAACGGGCTGAGTTGCCCGGCGCTACAATAATTGGCGTTGCCAAGCTCCGGCTGCAATGCGCCGAGATACGTATAGATCGTGCGATTGACATCGCGGTTCACGGCGACATTATAATTTTGATAGGCATTCCGCGGATTCATCAAGGTAGCGGAACGCAGCGTATTGCGGTTGATCCAGGTCTCGAACTCTTTGCGTGGATAACAATCCGTCCCATACGAGATCGCGCGCAGAAACACATCCTTGCCCGCCGCGAGGTCTTCGATAACGTGCCCGCCGCCGTAGCGAAATTCGCCGGGAAACGCCTGATTCGCCGGATCGTTTTCCTGCAACTCCGTTGCTCCTAAATAAAAATCCACAGCCGCGATACCGGTGTACGCCGGGACGTTATTCATCCAGACCTTCTGCATCCTGATTTTCGGCGCGGTATGGGGAATATTAAAAAAAACGCCGGACGAACACATCGGTCCGAACGTCCCGGTGGTGACGACATCTACCTGTTCCGCCGCTTTTTTCGCGCCGTCTTGTTCGACAATATCAATAATCTCTTCCGCATTGACAACGACCGCCTGCCCTTTACGGATTTTTGCGTTGATGTCTGCAATTGTTTTCGACATACCTCTCTCCATATTTCCCCTCCGGGGAGGGGCAAAGGGGTGGGTAAAACATGATCTCAGTGGATAAGCGGTCAGATTCGTTGGGGGTGTCTGACTGCTGAAAAACCGTCTATGCCGAAGGGGGAATTCGTGTCAAACGTCAGATGCGCGGATTTACAAAATTCCGAGCGGCAAAATGTTCTTGACATGTTTATCCCGGCACAGCAAGGATGAACGCATGAAGATCGGGATTGTCTGCGGATATGGCATTGTGGCGGATGAACGGCTGGTCGCCTACGTTCGGCGCGTCGTTGAGTACGCTTGCGCCCAGAAGATTGATACGTTGATTCTGTGCGGCGGGCATACGATTCATGGGGCGGAACAAACCGACGCCCGGACGTTACGCGACGTTATGGGCGAAGATGCGGCGCGGTTTTGTATCTTGTTAGAAGAAGACTCCATTTCGACCTTACATAACCTGCTGTATGCCCGACAACTCATCGAAGTCCGCAAGCTGCCGGTCGAATCCCTCTCGATCTTTTGCGATACGCTGCGCTTCATGAAAGTTTCCTGTCTGTCTAAAATCCTGTTCCGCGCCTATCCCACTCTCGTCGTCAGTTTTCATCGCAAAGAACCGTTCTTCATGTACGCGCTGCAAATTCCGTTTACGCTGCTGCAATGCGCAGGCGCGCTGTGTCCGCCGCTTGCGCGGCTGCTGATGAATATCAGACGCTTGTTGGCGAGATCGCACATAGAATAGACTCACGAGCCATAAATCAATAGAGTAATTTTTAGTGGACAAGAGGCTCATAGTGAATTATTCTGGCTGAGATCATTCTTTCGGGAGAAACTTCTCATGGCAATCGCGCGATAATATTTGGAAAAACCTATGCCGAATCAATTATACATCAGAACCTCCAGCGAATACCTGGAAGAGTGGAATAAAGAGCGCATCGTCAGCGCGCTGATCCGCGAAACGTATCTCGACCGCCGCACCGCCGAAATCATCAGCGATGAGGTGGAAACGCAGATCATCAGCCTTAATGTCCGTATCATGACGAGTACGCTCATCCGCGAACTCGTCAGCGCGAAACTCATCGAGCATGGCCTGGAAAAGGCGCACAAGATGCACACGCGGCTCGGCGTGGCGTTGTACGACGTGGAACAGATTATCCTGCATCAACACAAAAATCAGGCGGAATTCCTCCCCGGCCCGGAATTGACCAATCTCGCGCTTGCCAGCCGGATCAAGCGGGAATACGCCTTGATTAACGTCTTTTCGCAAGAAGTCGCCGACGCCCATTTGCGCGGCGATATTTATTTGGAAGGCTTGGAATTTATTGATCGGCTGTATTCCATCGGCCTGTCGCTGGAATACCTCAAAAAGTTCGGACTCAGTTTTTTCGAAGGCGGCCTGAAAGCCAAACCCGCCAAACACCCGGAAGCGCTGATCTCGCAGATGGTCGGATTCACCGAGATTCTGCGCGGACATGTCTTTCATTCGGTGGAATGGGACGCCGTCAACCTCCTGTTTGCGCCGTACACCGAAGGCATCAGCGCCGCCGACTTAAAACAATTAGCGCAGAAATTGGTGTTCGAGCTTTCACGCCAATCCATGAGCCTGCGCGTGACGACGCTGCTGCACCTCTACTGGCATCTTCCGGCGGAATTCAACGACATCTCCGCGCCGCCCTCGGAAGAAAAAATCCGAACCAGAGCGGCGACGAAAAAGCAAGAGCGCCAGGACGTGCAGCCCGAAGCGCAGCGTGTGCTGCTGACGTTGCTGGATGTCTTGCATGAAATCAACAACGAGGGAACGCTGTTTGCGCTGCCGCTGCCGGTCATCCATCTCTCCGAAGACTTTTTCGACTGCCAGGGACATCAGGAATTTCTCGGTGCGTTGGCTGAATTTCTGTTCAAAAAAGGCCAGGCCATGCTGGTCTTCGAACGCGGCCAGGATCGCCGCGTCTTTCAGGCGTTTCAGCAGCCGCAGAAGCCCACCGCCGCGTCCAAGGAATTCTGGAAAACCCGTCATGCGCTGATTAACAGCGTCGTCATCAACCTGCCGCGTTACGGCTACATCGCGCGGCGCAGCGATATGCACCTGTTTGCCAAGCTGACGGAAACGATGGAACTCGCCGCCGAAGCCCACATGCAGAAGCGGGTCTTTATCGAGAAATTATTGGCGTCCGGGAAGGAAGGTCCGCTCGGCATTCTGATGATGAAACCGGACGGCAGCAGTTTCCTTCAGCTTGAAGAGGCGGACTTCCTGATTGATTTTGTCGGTTTGAACGAGTTGATCCAGATTCATAAAGGGGTGCAGATTCATGAATCCGACGAGGCGGTGGCGTTCGGGCAGGAAATTATCACGCACATGCAATCGGTCTGCAATCGGCTGTCGCAGCGCCACCACATCTCGTTCGTGCTCGGCGGACTGCCGAATCCTGCCGTTTCCTCGCGGCTTGCGCGGCTCGATTTGCGTTATCATTCGCCCGAATCGGGGCATATCGTCAAAGGCGATCTCGCCTCAGGCACAGTTTCGTATTGCGACGGTATCTACATGAATCCCGCCGCCGCATGTCCGTTGCTGAAACGGATGCAGATCGAAGGAAGCTTTGCGCTCCATTTGAATGGCGGCACGATCTCGCATATTCTTGTGGGACAGCATTTTTCCCAGAAACGCGATCTCATGGAATTTATCACGGCCATCTATAGCGAAACCGACGCGCCGTGCGTCTATTTTCTCTCCGATCCCTCAGTTGATCTGTTCAACTGGCCGCGCTGAAACGACACGTATCCTTGCTGTTTCAACATGCCACCGCCGACAGGGGTCATTTCGGATGGCCGAATCGGGGCGGTCGTTCCTCAGGAAACGTGTTCAACGACTTCTCTTTCTCCACCAGATGCTGCGCTTCCTGCGTTAATTCGTTGGTTGACGCGCTGATCTGTTTCGTCGCCAGCGAGACCTGTTCAATCAATACATCAATGTTCCGAAAATGGTTGAACAGGACATTGGCATTCTTACTGGTATCAACCACAGTCGCATTGATGCTGGATGCTAACGGAACGATTTTTTGGACTTCTCGCCTGGAATTTTCGGCCAAATGTTTGACCTCTTGCGCCACAATGGCGAACGCCCGCCCGGAATCCCCTGCCTGCGCCGCCACAATCGAGGCATTCAAGGCGAGCAGATCGATGCTGCCGGACACGTCCGAAATCGCCTCGACAATGGCGTTTAACCCTTCAATAATGCCCGAAATGGACGAAATCTCCGAAATCAACCGGGTGATTTCTTCGGCCTGCGCGCCCGACATTTTCGAGAGCGTGACCGCCATCTCGGAAATATGGCGATTATTCAGTTCCAACTCATGCAGCCGCTGCGAGACAATGAGCGCCAGGCGCAACTTCTCCTGCTGCTCGGCCTCCATTTTCGAGTGCGCCTCTTCCATTTTCGTGTTCGATTCTTGAAGTTGGCGGACATAGTCCTCGATTTGCGTTGTTTTCTGCTGCAATTGTTCGTGCTCTTTTTCCAGCATCTTCAGGCTCGACGCTAACCGCGCATTCAAATCCAATTTCAGTTGGTGCTCTCGTTCCAACGTCCGATTGGTCGTTTGTAACTCGACGTTACTCTGGCTGATTTCGACATGCGAGACCTCCAACTCTTCCGTAAACGCCTTGAGGCGCTGCGTTTTTTCTTCCAACTCGTTGTGCTGCTCTTCAAGAGAGGCTCTGATGAAATGGTGGCAATTTTCAGGTTTGTTCAGGCCATTGAAAATGGCGACGGCCATGCCTTCGCAGGTGCGATAGCCGCAGGCGTTGCAATGTAGAAAATCCTCCTCCCGACGTTTTTTCATTCTGAAATAAATCTGCTGAAGCTCTTTCGAATCCGGCTGCATTATCGAGTTCACGGAGGAGCGATCATAAAACTTTCTGGAATACAGGTCGGGTTCCCAGTATTGATTGAGAATTCCATGAATCTGCTTGCGCGTCCGCGCATCCGCCAGCACGCCTTTCTTACGATAGCGCTCCTGCATATCGCGATTGCGGAGTTCGACGTAATATTCCAACTCTTCGATGTTTTTCGACTGATTGTTCGTGCCTGTGCCGCCGTTACAGCCATGATCGCAATTCAAGCAGTCAATCACGCGCGGCTGCATGCCGCGAGCGAGCAAGCCTTGCAGGCTCTTCAAATACGGGTACACATGGAGCGGGCTTTCGATTTTGCGAATTTTCCCGGTCAGTTCGGGAATCTCGCGCAGAAGCGTTCGCGCCAAGCCGCCCGGATTGGAGAACAGCACGGCGCGCTCGGCGGCGGTATTCTCGAAATCCGCCTCCTCGTAATTGTTCAAGTTGACGCCTTCAGCGTGGAAGTAGGCTTCGAGACTGCGATACGTGACGTTATAGGTATGTGTCAGCCCAACATCGCTGAATTCTTTGCGTTTTTCCAAACACGGAGAGACAACCAGCATACGATGAGACGCATAACGCGGATAATAGCGGCGAATCATTTTGATCGTGTGAACCATCGGCGAATCAATCGGCGCAAGGTAGGGCAGCAAGGAGGGCTGGTAAATCCGAATGAACTCGACGATTGTCGGACAGGGCGAGGCAATCACCAACGGCGGATTGGCCGCTTTGATATATTCGACATACGATTTGATCGTTAATTCCGCGCCGAAACTGACATCGAAAACCGCCTCAACGCCAAGATGTTTCAACCATCCGTTCACGCGCAAATACTGCCCTGGGAAATTTGCCGCAATAGATGGCGCGACAATCGCGACCACCGGTTCGCGCCACTTGAGAACGCTCATCGCCTCGTCGAAATCGTCAACAGCGATCCGCGCTTCGTGCGAACAGGCTCGGATACACAAGCCGCACCCCACGCAGGTTTCCGCATTCAATTCAATGATGTCTTTCGCGCCGTTATTACAGATTTTCGTCGGACAGACTTGAATACACGCGTGACAATTGACACATTTCTCTTCTTGAACGGTAATCACAGGCGGAATCCTGTCATGCCTGGTAATCTGATGCGCCATATTGCTCTCCTTTTTACCGACTGATTTCAATTGATCAGACGTGCAAATAATAGCGCCTTCCGCATAATTATGTCAATATTTTTCTCAACGATTGGATTCATACTCATCCGAATCTATTGTTCCATCTGGCGATGTTGAATTAACTCCCCGGCGTTTCCTCCTGTTCGATGCCTAATTCAAGCAGGAATTGCGAGCGTTTTTTGGGGAAGTCGCCGCGCTTATCGGCATACGTCACGATCAGCTTGTATTTGGCGCGGGTCATCGCGACGTAAAAGAGGCGGCGCTGTTCGTCTAATTTTTTTTCCCGCAATTCCCCTTCTTCCCGCACAGAGTAGAAGCTCGGCAAATTCCCTTTCTCGACGCCGCAGACAAAGACGAGCGGAAATTCCAGCCCTTTGGCGGAATGGATCGTCAGCAGGTTGACGGCGTTCACCTCGCGGATGTCATCTTGCGTGGCATAGAGCATGGCGTGATCGAGAAATTGCCGGATCGCCTCGCGCACATCGCCGGTCGGAAACGCCCGCGCCAATTCTTTCACTCGCGCTAACGACACCTCTTTGCCGCTGAATACGGTCGCGGCGCGTTCATGTTCTTCGGATTCCGTTCCACTGCTCGCCTCGAATCGCGCTTCGAGATCGATCCGATATTGCTCGAACAGCCGGGAAAGTTCGGCGGGCAGTTCCGAAAAACGGGAGAGGAGTTTTCGCGCTCCAAGTTGAAATAACAGTCGTTCTTCATCGGCAAGCGTTTGTGCGTTATTCGTGCGGCACGACGCGATGACGCTGCCGAGCGCGGCGATTTCCAGCAACTCTTCATGTTCGGTGCGGCGATTCAACGATTGTTCTTCTGCCTGCAAACGCTCGAAAATCGGCGTCAGATAGACGGCGTCGTCCAGCGCTCGATGCCGTCCGCCGATGTTCTGAATCTCGAAACGCTGCATCAGCGCGTCCACTCCCGCCGGTTGTCCGGGATACAGTCGCCGCGCCAATGGCAGCGTATCGAAACGCCGGTTCAGCGGCATTGCGCCGGTGGCCTCGCGATAGAGTCGGAACAAGATCGGAAAATCGAAATAGAAACCGTTATGGGCAACCAGCATGTCGTCGCCGATAAATTCCAACAATTCCGGCAGCAATTCCTTGAAGGTCGGTTCATGTTCGACCTCGGCGTCGGAAATGCCGTGAACGCGAAATGCGCCGTCCGTAATCGGTAGTTCGGGATTGACGAGCCTGCCGAATTTGCCGATAATTTCGCCGTCGCGCACCTTGACTGCGCCGATTTCCACAATCCCGGCGGTGCGCGTGTCGCCGCTGGTGGTTTCCAAATCGAAGGCGACGTAATTGCGGAACGGTTTCGGCGCGTGTGCGGTGGTCAACGCCTGAAGCAATTTGAAGCAGGCGATTGCCGGGGTAAACGGCGAGCGAATCGTCAACGCGTTGTCCGCTCCTCCGAATTGTAAGCGTTCGTCAAGCAACACAATCTTCAGACCTTGCGACAGCGTCAGAGGTTGAAAGACAAAGGGATCGAGGCACATCACGACATCGTCGGCATGGAGTTCCGGCGGGTTCGTTTCGGAAAAAAGATGGAATGTGGCGTCGGGCTGCGACGATAAATTCGGCGCATGACGCAACATGGCATGACAGAGCCGCGCCAATTCGGCGTCGCTTCCGGCGATATAAATCGTTTTTCCGTTTCGAATCGCGTCCTGAATTCGAACGGCAGCAGCGGAAACGCCGTCAATCGCAAGCGGATCGGACAGGTCATGCGCGCGGCTGTGCAGGCTGGCGGAATGCGTCGGCTGCGCTAAATTACAGATATGGTTGAAACATTCTTCAAGCTCGACCGTCGAATTCTGTTCCACGTAAGAAATCAGGTTGGAAATCGTGCCGACGCAGGTCTGGACAAATCGGCTGAATTGGCCTTTCGACATGCCGGGCAAATCCTCGCGCCACATCGCCGCATGGAGCGTCTGCTTGAAACTGCGGTCTTTCTGTTTCATCCGCTTCAATTCCTGCATCAGCGCGTCATTGTCCAATTCCGATTCGATGTATTGCTCCAACGCCACATCGTCTTCGGGATTCTGGACGAGCGTCAGGAGGAGCAGCAATTTGCGCACGTCCGGTTGGTCGAATACGCCCTGACGTTTGACCAACTGGCACGGGATTTTAGCGGAAAGGAGCGCGGCTTCTAACTGCTCGCCGATGGCATGATTCGGATACAGCATCGCGATATCCGCATAGCGCAGGGAACAGGGCGCAGCGGTCGCCGTCGCGATTTGCTCCAACACGAAACGCGTTTCGTCATCGTCGTTGTCGAAGCGACGGAATTCGATGTTCGTTTCGAACGCGGCGTTTTCAGCGGACATCGCCTGCAAATGTTTTTCCAGCAACCGATGTCCCTGAAGAAGCTGCGCCGCCGCATCAATAATGCGTTGGTTCGACCGGTAGTTTTCGTTGAGGACAATCAGGCGGTCGCGGCAATCAAAATCGTCGAGATAGCGCTCGATATTGGCGGTCTGCGCGCCGCGCCAGGCGAAAATGGACTGATCGTCGTCGGCGACGGCGAACAGATTGCGATGCTGCCGCGCTAACGCGCAAATAATATCGTATTGCACCGGGTCGGTATCCTGAAACTCATCAATCAGAATAGCGTCGAAGCGCTGGCGTTCGATTTCGACGATTTCAGGGTGAGCGGCGAAGAGCGCGTGCGTCAGCAGGATGATTTGATCGAAGTCAATCAGATTGTTTTTGCGGAGTTCCTCGTGATAGAGCGGCAGCCACCGTTCCGCCGCGCTTCGAAACGTGGGATTCAGATTGTCCTTGTTCAGGCGATAGCTGCTGATCGAAGTCAAGACCGTGCGCAAGCTCTTGTCGTCTGCGATGCGACTGGCGCGGGAAAGCGCGATGAATTGCGCGGTTTCATCGGCGATGGTGAATTGTTTGGCGAGGCCGGCGTCATGATGATAACGTCGCAGCACGTCCACGCAATAGCGGTGAAACGTGCCGATCATCACGTCATTCGCCATGTCTCCAAGCTCGCGGCGCAACCGGGAGCGCATTTCTTCTTTGGCCTTGTTGGTAAACGTGACCGCGATAATTTTATGCGGAGCAATCCGGCAGTGGTTGACGAGATGCAAAATCCGAGCGATCAAGGTGCGGGTTTTGCCTGTGCCCGGCCCGGCCAGGACTAAGATCGGTTCTAACGGCGCGGTGACCGCTTGTCGCTGTTTTTCGTTGAGCGTCTCGCGTGTTTCCATGACGTTAAAATGCCGAGCCGATGGTCAAATAGTATTCTCCCGCCGATTCTCCGTCCCGTCGATCAAGTTTCCACCCGTAGTCAAAGCGCAACGGGCCGACAGGCGTGGCGATGCGTAAGCCTGCGCCGGCGGCGTCGCGGAAATCTTCGCTCTGATATGTGTCCGTATTCAACCAATTCGCGCCAGCGTCGTAAAACAGCACCGCCCCGAATGGTCCATAGATCGGGAAACGAAACTCCGTATTCAGTACCAACAGGCGATCACCGCCGATTTTATTTTCTGCCGTTCCTGTCGGTCCGATTTGATGCTTCTCGAACCCTCTCACCGGAGCGCTCTGGGAAATGTCGCCGCCGAGGAAATAGCGATAATAGATCGGAACCGAGGTGGAATGTCGAATCGGATCAATGCTCTGTCCGCTGATCGAATTTGCCAATACGCTTTTTCCGAAGAGCGGCAAAAACCAACTGATATTGCCGTTGAATTCTAAAAACTCGGTTTCCGTGACACCCGTTTCGAACGCCGATTTCACGCCGAATTGCACATAGCCGCCTTTGGTCGTAAAGATCAGGTTATCGCGCGTATCCCATGCCGCGTGCATCGAGATTCCCGCCGTATTCGAGCGTTTCGCATCCATCTCGGACAACATCGCGTCTGCTTCGACATTCACCGGTTCGTTTTGCTCAAAGAAGAACCCGCCAGTCAGGGAGATCGCTTTTTTGACATCATAACTCAGCGCCAAACGCCCGCCGCGTTGTTCGACCTCAAAGCTGTCATTATCTTTGCGGATATTGTCGAAAATCGTTGCAATCAATGTATTCGAGGCGGAACCAAAATAGGGCTGAATATAACTGAGCGTCACTTTCGGGCGTTCAAGGCTGGCTTCGACTCGCGCAATGGCTCGTCCGCCGTAGTTCAATAAATTTTTATCGGCGTATTCTGCAAATCCTTTGAAGCCATCTTCTGACCCGTATCCGAAGCCAAATTTGATATCTTTCGCAGACGTTTCGGTCACTTCAAGCAACATCGGCTGGACGATGTCCTTACTGTTCAGATCAAGCGGTCGAAAGGAGGCGCTTTCATAGAACCCTAATTGCAACAACCGCCGAGTGGTATCTTTGATTTTTTCGCGACTATATACGTCCCCTTCATGAATCTGGAGTTCGCGCGTCACGAATTCCCTGTTCGTGCGTACCACGCCTTCGATGGTAATCGCCCCGATGCGGAACTGCTGTCCGCGTTGGACTTGCAGCGCTAATGACACGAGACTGCGATCTGCGTTAAATTCTGGAAAGACCCCAACATTGGCTTGAATATAGCCATCGTCAGCGTACACATCTTTGATCGAGACAATAATTTTATCAAGAAGGGCTGGATTAAATGGATCATGTTCTTTGAGCAGTAATGTTTTTTCCAGTTTTTTCCGTAAGGATTCATCCTGTTCGCCCAATATCGCAATGCGCTCAACCAGAGTACGGATGCCTTCAACGATGGTCAGATGGCAGGAAACTCGCGTTCGATCTTCGTTATAGCGATTAGATGAGGCGACTTCTGTACTCAAATAGCCGTGCTGCTGGTAAAACGCTCTGATGGCGAGCATATCCTCTTGGAAGACATCTTCCAGATAAAACCCTTTGCGTAACAATCCTTCAGGCCTGGTGAACAGCAGTTTCGAAAGCGTTTTGTCGGGAAACTCGTGATTCCCTTCGAATGTGACCTGATCTACGCGAACTTGCGCCCCTTCTTGAAACGTAAAAATGATCGTCGGTCGGTCGGTTTTCCGCGCGTCTTCGTATTCTACTTGAGCAAATGCAAAGCCCTGACTGTGATACAAGGCGATAAATTTTTGTCGCAATTGTTCCAAGATTTCTTTATTGGCATTGGCAAATTCAGCAATCTGGAATTGTTTTCTCAGCCTCGCGCCGGAAATATTCTTATTGCCTCGAAGTTCAATCGTTGTTTGGCCGCCTTCGGAGATCGTCAGAGCGATATCGATCTGATTGGTTTTTTCATCATACTCCGAAAGCGTTGCGCTGATTGTCACGTCAAGATACCCTCGGCGAAGGTATTGATCTTGAATCGCTTTTTGCGCATTTCCCACCAAGTCGGATTTGAAACGCTGCCCACGTTTTAACTGAGAAATTTTGAGTAATTCCTGTTCGGTAAAGAGCGTCTGCCCTTGAAAGGCAATATGTCCGATTGCGCTACCCAGTCCCTCTTGAATATCAATTCGCAGAATGACTTTGTCTGTCCCTGTTTCTTCTTCCGTTCGAAGCGATACGATGGGGTTATGATAGCCTTGTTGCCGATAGAATCGGATGATATTCTCGTTGATCTCAGCCATTTTCCCTTCGGAGATCATTGTCCCGGAAGTAAAGCCGAGCGCGGCTTCGAGCGCAGCTTTGTACGACCGAGAACTTCCGTGAATGCGAACTTTCGACACCGATTGGAATCGGATGGGACAAAAAGAGAGCCGAACGCCGTTGTCCGTCAACTCTGCCTCGACCGTGACCTGCGAAAACCAATCGAGCGCGTAAATCTTGCGAATGCTGGCGCGAATCGCCGTTTCCGAAAACGAATCGCCGGGTTTGATGGTGATTTCCCGTAAAATATGCCGCTGTAGTTCCTGAGCCGTCACGCACGTGATTTGCACGTCAGCAATCCGCTGTCCGTCATACGTACCGGCCTGCGCTGGCATAGCAAACACGCCAAAAAACAGGGCTATCAGGAATAAAAAACAGAAGGAATTTCTGAAAATACGCATATCTGCAAACACTGCGCGCAACGCCACGAATCTTCGCTGTCGTTGCGCAGGTATGCAACGGAATTATGATGAAAAAGGCCAAGAGAATCAGGAAAAGAAACGTTGGCGGAATCACAATATCGAATGAATATCATTCGGCAGGCAGACATTTTGTCAAGCAGATTCTCTGAGAGAAAAAAAACCCGTCACACGTCTCAATGAGGTGTGGCGGGTCAAGAATCAGATGGCGTGCCGTTGGGCGATTAGTTCAGCCAGGCAGTCTCGCAACAGCCGCTTGTATGAATATTTCTGGAGAGGCGTTCTGCGTATTGTTCCTCATGTTCAGGGTCAAGCCTGATTAACTGACGGATCGCATGAGTTGAAAGCGCATTCAGGCGCAATTGTTCCGATTGTCTCGCTAATGTGCTTAATTGCGCAATTTCATTTTTCTGAATGACCGGTTGTTGAAAATAGGTGCTATCTTTTTCGATATAGGCTTTAAAAGTCATTGTCTTCATATTCGTCTCCGTTATGGCCGCATATTATCAAAAACATTCTTGCTTCTATAATTCTTGTCATTATCTAAACGGCATCTATGAATTTCGTATGAATTCAGCATGAAAAATTCGTGAACATCAGCGAGTAGATGGCATGAATTAAGAGAGGCGATTGATGTTCGCCTCTTCGGTTTAACGCTCGGCAATATAGGTCGTGTCATTGCTTAACGCATATTTTTCCAATCGCACGACAACCGAACCAATCGTCATCTTACTTTTCACCTGCACCGGGATGCGGCGTTCATCATCGGTAAACCAGACTTGCATCTTGCCTTTTTTCATCACCCCATCGAAATCGAGGATCGGCTCGACTAAAATCGTCTTGAATTTGCCCGCTGGCACTTTGATGGTTTCGCGTCTGATGACGTTACAGGTGACGACTGACGTGTTGCGTTTCGCAAAAATGTTCAAATTGATCGGCTGTCCGACTTCCAAATCTAACGTTCTCATATAGAAAACAGCAGAGACTTCATCATGAATGCCATAAGGAATATCATATGTTTTGTCTTTATACGCGACTCGATTATTTTCCTGGTCGAATTCATACAGGCGCTCGCGCTGCTTTTTATTTTCTTTGATTTTGCTGAAATAACGCCGGGTAAAGAGACCTTTCGCATCAATAAAACTTTCCATTTCTTGTTTCGCGAAATAAAACAGCGAAACGGATGGACTGGACATGCCTTTGACTAAAATCCTGAACACATCATGTCCTTGATAATCAAGCAGGTCGTCAATAGAAACGGTCGCATTTCCCGCGGTGAACTTTCCCCATTTGATGGAATAGTCGAGTCGTTCGCCTACGCCGAATGGGACGACGACAGAACGTTCCGGGGTTGAAAGCTCTGGCGCGATTTCCGGGGTCAATTTGCTCTCCATCTGAGTCGCTTGTTCGTTATTGCCAGCCTCAGACTGCGCCCAAACCTGCCCGGAAGACATAAATACGCACAGAACACTCATCACCATTGTCAATACGACGTTTTTCATGTTGACCTCCCCAATCTGCTTCATCGTTTTTGTTTAGACGTTTGTCTGAATATTAGGATAATAATAAAAATGAGATTCGACAATATAATCTTGCAAAATCAATGCAAGATGCTTCGAGCGACGCATTCGAAGCCAGTAGAGGGGGAAATGAGAAGAATGCCAGACTGCCCCAGATGAGAGTTTCGGAAATAATAATTCTTACAACGTAATCGAGTTTCTGCTATTCGCATGTGTGAAGGAGCGAAAGAACATCAGGTTCCTCGCTCCTTTTTCTGCTATCGGCCTACGCTGACATATTCGAAACCCATGCTTCTCATCTGTCCTGGCTCGTAAATGTTGCGTAAATCAACGACATTCGCCTGTCGAAGCACGTTTTTCAGCCGCTCCAAATCAAGTTTGCGGAACTGGTTCCACTCAGTCATGAACACCAGCGCGTCGCTTCCTTCGGCAGCCTGATACGGGTCGGCGCAATACGTCGCCTGCGGATAGATTTTTTGGAAATTTTCCGATGCCACAGGATCGAACACGCGAATCTGTCCGCCGAGTTCGAGCAAACGCTTGACGATGTCCACAGCGGGAGCATCGCGAATGTCGTCGGTTTCCGGTTTGAACGAGACGCCGAGGATAGCGATGGTTTTTCCGGCAACATTGTGATCCAAAATCGTCAGGATTTTTTGTAAGCATCGTTCGCGCTGCTCTTTATTCACTTTGACGACCGTTTCGACAATCTGAAATTGCGTTCCGTGCACTTTGGCGATCTCGGCGAGCGCCTGTGTATCTTTGGGGAAGCATGATCCGCCGTAACCCGGCCCAGGATGGAGGAATTTCGATCCGATACGACGATCCAAGCCCATGCCTTTCGCGACATGATGTACGTCTGCGCCGACTAATTCGCACAGATGAGCGATTTCGTTGATAAACGAAATCTTGGTGGCTAAGAACGCATTCGAGGCGTATTTGATCATTTCTGCGCTTTCGACGTTCGTAATAACGAACGGCGTTTCAATCAAATAGAGCGGACTGTAGAGGTCTTTCATGACGGCAATCGCCTGACTGGTGTTGGCTCCAAGCACGACGCGGTTCGGACGCATAAAATCTTCGATGGCTGCGCCTTCTCGCAAAAATTCAGGATTGGACACCACGTCGAACGCAATCGGCTCGGCCTGATTTTCTGTGACAATACGACTGATCCATGCCCCCGTGCCAATCGGCACCGTGCTTTTGGTCACAATCACTTTATAGCCGTCCATCGTGCGCGCGATCTCTTTGGCGACCTGTTCCACATATTGCAGGTTCGCGCTGCCATCTTCTTTCGGCGGCGTGCCGACGGCGATAAAAATGACTAACGCCGTCTTCACTGCGGCCTCAATATCTGTGGTAAAACTTAATCGACCCGCTTTGACATTCCGAGTGACCATGGAATCCAAGCCAGGTTCGTAAATCGGAATAATACCATTATTGAGTCGCTCGATTTTCGTGGCATCATTATCTACACACGTCACGGTGACGCCGAATTCCGCAAAACATGTTCCTGTAACCAGACCGACATATCCGGTTCCTATGACAGCAATATGCATAATTCTCTCTTCCTTAATTGACGATGTTAAGAACTGGAAAATCCTTTTGATGAACGATTCGCAGCCTTAACGCGGGATGATTCATCTTACTATGGCGACGCGCCGTCTTCGGTCGTATCGTCACAACAGCCTGCATCATATATCAAGCGTTCGCGCGCAAGATACGAATATCACCCTTTCTGAGGGTAATGTTTTCGGCATCCAAATATGCCATAACCGGAACAGAATATTTTCGGGAGATGTCAAATAAATTTTTCACGTCGCCGATGGAAATTTCCTGATGCTGTTTGAGATGTTCGACAATTCGGGCTGTCATTTCGGCGAAGACCTTGTGATGGTAATAGAGGTCGTTTTCGACTCGAAGCAGGATTTTTTCCGTTAACAGTACGCTGAACATCGCGTCGCCTTCTTTTTCCGGCGCTCCGATTTTTTGCAGGGCGTCTTTCTTATTCGGCGGCTGAAAACGAGCGTCCAGATAGATGCGTTCAAGCGTCTCTTTGATGTGTTGCTGCTTCGGAGTCAAGCTGATGCGATGCGCCTGCCGCCGAATAAGATTCTGTTCGACGTCAAGCGCGCCTTCTGCGCCAAGTTCCTCAAGCAAACGTTGAAACAAGATTTGCGGAAGCGCGGCAGGTAGTTTTTTCCGCAGTTCTTCTTTGGTCATGCCAGATTTCAGGGGAAATTGCGCATGAAACTCTTCGACGTACTGCAATAAGCGCTGGCGAGCCTGTTGATAGTGAGTCGCATGAATCATCTCGTCTGCCTGACCGGGAACGGCGATGGCGACGCCCTGCTGCCGCAAGCGTTCCATCCCTTCCCGGATACGCGCAGGCGGCGCGGCAATCATGCCAGCAATTCGCCCGGCAGAAATCGGCGTGAATTCGGCGTCTTCGACATAACGCGCGAGGACGTCCTCCAATTCCCCGTGATGCAGCGTTGCCATTCTCGATACTAACGCTGACGACCGTTTATGTTTGCCGGGATGCAGATAGAGAATCTCGCCGCCGCCGATGGTGATGACCGGGGAATAACTTCTGATGATATATCGATCTCGCGCTAAAGCGATGAGCGGCGTTTCGCAGCGGAATTGCACATACGCGCTTTCGCCGGGAAGCAGTTCTTCGCGGTCGAAGAGTATGACTCGCGCCAGGATTTCGCTCGTACCATGATGCAAGCGGACGCGGCTGCGATACTTGAGCGGACGCGCGGCTTTGGGGGTGAGTTTCAGGTAGGCATCCAGCATATACGTCGGCGTGAGCAGGTTGGGTACGCTCAAAATATTACCGCGTTCGATCGTGCGCTTCTCGACGCCATGGAGATTGATGGCCGTGCGCTGACCGGCATACGCACGTTCGACGGGCGCATCGTGCACTTGAATATTGCGGACGCGCGTCATGATGCGTTCCGGCAGAATTTCTACGGGCTGCTCGTTCGTAACAACCCCGGAAATCAGCGTTCCCGTAACCACCGTGCCGAATCCTTTGATCGTAAACACTCGATCTATCGGAAGGCGCAACACGCCATCCGCTCCGCGTTCCTGAACCTGAGAAGCCACGTCGGAGAGCGCCTGTCGCAATGCGTCAAGCCCTGCGCCGGTTTTTGAGGAGACCGGCACAATCGGCGCATCTTGTAAAAACGTGCCTTTCAGCCCTTCACGCACTTCTTCCGTCACCATCTCCAGCCATTCGCCATCTACGAGGTCTGTTTTGGTTAACGCCACAACGCCGCGCGGAATCTGAAGCAAATCGCAGATGGCAAGATGTTCCTCAGTTTGCGGCATGATTCCTTCATCCGCCGCAATCACCAGGATCGCGATGTCAATGCCGCTGACCCCGGCCAGCATATTTTTGACGAATTTTTCATGCCCCGGCACGTCAATAATTCCGGCTTCAGTCTCATTCGCGAGGGAAAGCGACGCAAAACCGATATCAATGGTGATGCCGCGCTGCTGTTCTTCTTTCAAGCGGTCGGTATCCGTTCCGGTCAAGGCTTTAACCAGCGCGGTTTTACCGTGATCAATGTGTCCTGCTGTGCCGATGATGATATGTTTCATTTCACAAAAACGAGAGGTTGTAAGCGCGTTGGAAGAAATACAACGAAATGCTTTTACGAACGCGCAAAAGATTTGTCAAGAGCAAAGCGGCAGATTGGCAATTTTCTCGAATAATTTTATTGACACATTCGATGTTTTCTGTAAACTTTTTCAAATATATTGTCGGCAAGGCGCGGGCGTTGTATCGTTTGCGGTTCGTATTCATACATGAGGCGTGTGATGTTTCTCAACTGGTAATGGCATGACAGATTATAAAAAACTTCTTATTCCGATTGATTTCTCCGAACATTCTGAATTAGCAGCAAAACAAGGGCTTTCTCTGGCCGCCATCTATAAAGGGACAGTCTATTTTTTACATGTCGGCGATGACGCCGAACGATCTGCGCAGCGCTTAAGTAAATTTCTTTCCCATAAAATCGGCTATGAAATGCCTGTGCCTGTGAAAAAATTAGTCGCGCAGGGCACTCCGGCGACCGTGATTCTCTCGGCAGCCCGAAAGATCGGCGCGGATGCGATTATCATGGGATCGCGCGGCGCATCAGGACTGCGCCATTTGATGCAGGGAAGCGTGTCTGAAAAGGTTCTGCGGCAGGCGCATTGTCCGGTGTTGATCATCAAAAAGCCGAAAGCGGTCAATTCCGACAGTTATGTCATGCCGCAAATCCGCGATATTTCCGGCACATTTCAGGTTGATAAGATTTTAGTGCCCTTAGATTTCTCTCCCGCCTCAAAACAAGCGTTTTATCAGGCGATTTCTCTCGCATCTCGTTATAACTCGACGATTTATACGCTGACCGTATTCGAGAAAAAAACGAAAGAATTCAGCCATGCTCATGAAGAACATACGGTCGTCACGCTGCGCGGAGAAAAAATCAAACTCTGGGAAGCTTTTCCTCGATTAATCAATGAAAGCGGCTATGATACCTCGCGCCTTCGTATCAAACGAATGCTGCTCCCCGGCGATCCGTTTTCCAAAATCGAATCTGTCGTAGAAAAAAAAGAGGTGGATTTAGTGATTATGGGGACGAATGGTCGGACAGGATTCGAGCATTTTCTGCTGGGCAGCGTGGCGGAAAAAGTGCTGCGTTCACTACACTGTTCCGTCATGACGATTCGCGCGGAAAGTTGAACATGCCTGACATATTCGAGCAAACGTTTTTGGGCTGCATACAATTAATGATTATCCCGCTTGACAAATTTTCCGCTCGACAGACCTGCTAACCTTATTATTTCTCACAATCATCCGAATACGTTCACCTTTCCCGCTCATTGGCTACGCTGCTCTTGAGCGAGAGATGACAAAGGAGTTGTACGAAGCATGAAAAAAGCAAAAGTCGCTGTGTTATATACCACGCCGGAAACCGTCCTAACCGACTATGAGCGGCTGATGGAAATGGCTGGCGTCAAACAGACGCTTGATCCGAAAGCCACGACGATTTTGAAGGATAATATCTCCTGGCATTATCCGTTTCCGGGCGCGAATACGACGCCCTGGCAATTGGAAGGCACGATTGTCGCGCTGAGAAATGCCGGCTTTCAGGATGTCTCGTGCGTCCAGAATAAAACGGTGGTCATCAACACCTTCAAAGGCGAAGATTTGAACCTCTACATGCCGATTTTCAAGCAGTATGACATTCCGGTGCTGTATAATTTCAAGCCGGAGGACATGACCTGGAGCGAATTTAAGCCAAAAGGCAAAATGCTCGTGTTGGATCAAATATTTCCTGATGGCGTCATTCGCATCCCGGATTATTTTATCGGCAAAAATATCGTGCATCTGCCCACCGTCAAATGTCATATTTACACCACGACGACCGGGGCGATGAAAAATGCGTTCGGCGGCTTGCTGAATACCTACCGTCATTATACGCACACCTGGATTCATGAAACGCTTGTGGATTTATTGACGATTCAACAGGAAATTCATCCCGGCATTTTTGCCGTGATGGATGGGACGACAGCGGGCAACGGGCCGGGACCGCGCACGATGGACCCGCAGGTGAAAAATGTGATTTTGGCGAGCGCGGATCAAGTGGCGATTGATGCGGTCGCCGCCAAACTGATGGGAATGGATCCGCTGTCAATTGGGTATATTCGGATGGCGCATGAGCAAAAATTAGGCGTCGGCGATGTGCGCGACATCGAAGTCGTTGGCGCAGACATCAGCGGCGTGAACTGGCATTTTTCAGTGGGAAAATCGTTCCAGAAATTTTTAGGCTGGCTCTCGTGGTATGGCCCGACAAAAGCGCTGCAAAAATTCATTTTCCGCACGCCGCTGGTGAACGTTCCGATTCTCGTATCGGAAGTCAACCATGATTATATTCACTGGCCGCTGATTGATAGACATAAATTCTTGAAATGGCGGAAGGAAACGACGTGGGGACAATTATTTGCGCGATATGAGCAGGAAAAGTTTCTGAAGAAGGCGTGATCATTCTCTTTAGCGGATCGTAGGGGCGTTCAATTGAACGCCCCTACGAAGAAATTATTCGACTCGTCAAACAAAAAAGCCGTCGCTTGTGGCGACGGCTTTTTTGCGCAACATGCTTTTACGCAAACAACGGCGCAAGCACTAAGGCGACAATGGACATTAATTTAATCAAAATGTTCATCGCCGGACCAGATGTATCTTTGAACGGGTCGCCGACGGTATCGCCAACAACTGCCGCTTTATGAGCAGGCGAGCCTTTTCCGCCGAGATTGCCGGCTTCGATGTACTTTTTCGCATTATCCCATGCGCCGCCGCTATTCGCCATCATCAAGGCTAAGAACACGCCGGAGAGCGTCGCGCCAGCTAACATGCCGCCTAACGCATCCGCACCGAAGACGTAACCGACGATGACAGGCGCAATGACGGCCGTCAAGCCAGGAATGATCATCTCTTTGAGGGCTGCTGTCGTGGCGATGTCAACGCAATGGCCGGTATCCGCTTTGGCCTTGCCTTCCATCAACCCTTTGATGTCGCGGAACTGACGACGCACTTCTTCCACCATTTTGGAAGCCGCTTTGCCGACCGCGCTCATCGTTAAGGCTCCGATCAAGAACGGAATCATGCCGCCGATAAACGCGCCGATCACGACGTTCGACTCAACGAGGCTGATCAGCACTTTTTGTCCGGGAAAGTCTCCGGTGTACGTCGCAGCCATTCGAGCGGTGTTAATCGTTTCGCTGTAGGCTGAGAAGAGCGCCAACGCCGTTAAGGCTGCCGACGCAATCGCAAACCCTTTGCCCATTGCAGCGGTGGTATTGCCAATCGCATCCAGGCCGTCCGTAATCTTTCTTGTTTCCGGGCCTAATTCCGCCATTTCCGAAATTCCGCCAGCGTTATCAGCAATCGGGCCGTAGGCGTCAACCGACATCGTAATGCCGACCGTGCCCAACATGCCGACAGCGGAGATCGCGATGCAGTACAAGCCGATGCCAGCCGCTACGCCGCCCTGATAGGCGGTGTAAATTGCAAGGCAGATCATCAAGACCGGCAGCACTAAACTTTCCATGCCAACAGCAAGTCCGGTAATAATGGTGGTCGCGGCGCCGGTTTTGGATGCCTCGGCAATTCGGATGACCGGGCCTTTGGAAGTGTAATATTCGGTGATTAAGCCGATGATAATGCCTGCAATCGTGCCGGAGAACACGGCCAGAAAAACGGCAAACGGCAATTTCAACGCGAATTGCACAATCCAGGAAACCGCTAAGAATAAGAATGCTGCGACAAACGTCGAGTTTCTGAGCGCAGCCGCCGGATTACTGGTATTTTTCAAATAATACATCGAGCCGATCCCCAAACCGGAAGCCACCAGACCACCCATCACGATCAATAACGGGAAGGCCATAAACCCAAGTCTCAGGTCGCCCTGGCTTAACAGCGTCGCGCCCAGCGCAATCGCGGCAATAATCGAACCAACGTAGGATTCGAACAAGTCGGCGCCCATTCCAGCGATGTCACCGACGTTGTCGCCGACGTTATCAGCGATAACAGCAGGGTTGCGCGGGTCGTCTTCAGGAATGCCGGCTTCGACTTTGCCGACGAGGTCAGCGCCGACATCTGCGCTTTTGGTATAAATACCGCCGCCCACGCGCGCGAACAAGGCAATCGAGCTTGCGCCCATTGCAAATCCGCTGATAATAGACGGGTCAGTGTCAGCATAGAGAAGATAAAACACGCCGACGCCTAACACGCCGAGGCTCGCCACGCACATGCCCATGACGCCGCCGCCGGAAAAGGCGACCAACAACGCTTTGCCCTGTCCCTCGTCTTTTGCGGCTGCTGCGGTTCGGACGTTGGCAATCGTCGCGGCATGCATCCCGAAAAAGCCAGCGGCCATCGAGCAAATTGCGCCACTTAAAAACGCCACCGCAGTTTCGGGGTTAATTTTCCAGGCCAATAACGCAAATACGGCGGCAATAAACACGGCCAAGATTTTATACTCTCTGGCAAGAAACACCATCGCCCCTTCATGGATGAGTTTCGCAATCTCTTCCATTTTCGGCGTTCCAGCCGGTTGTTTTTTCGCGAACATATACAAATATCCGGCGAACACTAAGCCCAGCAAGCCTAAAAATGGCGCTGCGACAATAAAACTTTGCATAACAATCTCCTCCTCATGTTAGTTGTTGATCACAACGCTGCGTCTTCGGACGATTCCGAACGTCAGCTACGGTTATAAAGATTCATGGACATCGCTGTTTGACCGGTGACGATCAATTCGATGGCATGAACCGCTTGCTGCATTACCTCCCCGATAATGGAGCGTTCTTCTTGTGAAAATGGCTGCAAGACATGATCTACTACCGTGTCTCGCGATTCGGATGTTGAGTCTGACATGTCATTCTGAGGGCGTCCGATTCCGATACGTATCCGCAGAAATTCTTGCGTGGAGAGATGTTCGATAATAGATTTGACGCCGTTATGCCCTCCATGACCGCCCCGCGTCCGTATCCGCAACCGTCCTGGAGCGAGATCGAGATCGTCATAAATAACGATCAAATGTGCTGGAGACTCATCGTACTGGCGTAACACGGCTTCAACCGCCACCCCGCTAAGGTTCATATAGGTGTGGGGCTGAATGAGGAGCGCATCCTGGCGCTGAAGAGAAATGGCTCGAAGAGAATACTCCGCGTCAGCACGCCGGGAGGAAACCGGGAAGTGTTCGGCCAACATATCTGTGACCATGAAACCGACATTATGTCGCGTTTCAACATATTGACATCCCGGATTCCCCAACCCAACGATAAGCCACATGAATCTTTCCTGACCGGATTATTCTTCTTCCAGTTTTTTACCTTTCTGGATCACTTCTGGCTCTGCCGGTCCTTCCTGAACGGTTTCAAGGACTGCTTCGGTCATCGGCGCGGCAATAGTGACCACCACCACGTCCGAGTCAGTCAGAACTTGGTACTTTTCACTGAGCGTAATCTCTTTGACGGTGATGGAGTGTCCGATTTCCAGAGTCGAAATATCTACTTCCACCGTATCAAGAATATCGGCAGGGAGACATTCGATTGTCAGTTCTCGGGTTGTAAACTCGACCACGCCGCCAGCTTTTACGCCAGGCGCAGTGCCTTTCAGTTCAATGGGCACCTGGATTTCCATTTTATGATCCATGGTCACTTCGAAAAAATCGGCGTGTACTAATGACCGTTTTACGGGATCAAGCTGATATTCTTTGAGAATCACCGGCACTTTCTCGGTTCCCTCGCCGCCCGCAATTTCA
>CAZRSF010000061.1:0-40537 GCA_964602655.1 uncultured Candidatus Moduliflexus sp. | reverse complement strand
AATATGAGCGATATTTTACAGATGATTCGAGAAGTCGGCATTGTGCCGGTGGTGGCGATTGAAAATGCCAAAGACGCGCTTGCGCTCGGCAAAGCGTTAATGTCGGGCGGTTTGCCGATTGCGGAAATTACCTTTCGGACAGCCGCCGCCGAAGAATCCATCAGAATTTTGAGCAGCGAACTCCCCGACATGCTGGTCGGCGCGGGGACGGTTTTGACGGTGGAACAGGCGCAGCGCGCGGTGGCGGCAGGCGCGAAGTTTCTCGTGTCGCCGGGATTTAATCCGAAAGTCGTGCAATACTGCGTCGAAAATAATATTATGATCACGCCGGGCATCAATGCGCCGACGCAAGTCGAAATGGCCTTAGAAATGGGGTTGAATGTGGTGAAATTTTTCCCGGCGGAAGCGTCCGGCGGATTGGCGATGCTCAAAGCGATTGCTGCGCCGTATGGCAGCGTCTCGTTTATTCCGACCGGCGGCATTGATCAAACCAATATCAATACCTATTTGGCCTTCAATAAAGTCGTCGCCTGCGGTGGGAGTTGGATGGTGAAATCCGATCTGATTTCGTCCGGCAATTTTGCCGAAATTACCCGCCTGACAGCAGAAGCCGTCATCACGACGCTCGGTTTCGATCTCGCACATGTCGGCATCAACGAAACGTCCGCAGACGCCGCGACAGCGTCGGCGAATATGTTCGAGAATCTGTTTGCGTTCGCGACCAAAGACGGCGCAAGTTCCGTGTTTGCCGGGACGCGCTTCGAATTGATGAAATCGCCGTTTCTTGGAACACACGGCCATCTTGCCATTTCGACCAACAGCATTCCCCGCGCCGCTGCCTATTTAAAGCGGAAAGGGGTCGCGACTCGTCCTGAAACGGCGAAAGAGAAAAACGGCAAACCCCAGTCTGTTTATTTAGATATCGAAATTTCCGGCTTTGCCGTGCATTTGCTTCAGAAATAAATCTGTATGCCGAAACTCTGTTTCGGCAAGGGCGAAACAATAGTTTCGCCCTACAAAAAGCATAAACATATACATCTTCCGCGCTGCGTAGGGGCGTTCATTCGAACGCCCCTACGCAGCGCGGAAATAATATCATGAGTCAAAAAGTCGTCTGTTTTGGTGAAGTCATGTTGCGCCTGTCGCCGGTTGGATATCAGCGCTTTACGCAGGCGCGTTCGTTTGACGTTATTTATGGGGGCGGTGAGGCGAACGTCGCTGTTTCATTGGCGAATTACGGCGTTCCGGTGGAATATGTCACGCGCCTGCCGAAAAATGAAATCGGTGACGCCTGCATCATGTCGCTGCGTCAATTCGGCGTCGGCACATCGCAGATCGCGCGGGGCGGCGACCGTATGGGCATCTATTTTTTGGAAATGGGCACGATGCAGCGCAGCAGCAAAGTGATTTACGATCGTGCCGGTTCTTCGATTTCCACCATCGAGCCGGGCATGATTGATTGGAATAAAGTGTTTGAAGGCGCGACCTGGTTTCACTGGACTGGCATCACGCCCGCGATTTCAAAGGGATTAGCAGATGTCTGCCTCGAAGCCGTGAAAGTCGCGAAAGCCAAAGGGCTGACCGTCTCCTGCGATTTGAATTATCGCGCCAAACTCTGGAAATGGGGCAAAACCGCGCAAGAAGTCATGCCGGAACTCGTGAGTTACTCCGATGTCTCCATCGGCAACGAAGAAGACGCCGAAAAGGTGTTCGGCATTCACGCGCCGGGCGCGGATATTACCTCCGGCAAAGTAGATGGCGAGATGTATCGCGCCGTCGCCGAAGGGCTGGTCGCGAAATTTCCAAACCTGAAAAAAGTGGCGATTACGCTGCGCGGCTCCCTCAGCGCCAGCCATAACACCTGGTCAGGTTTGCTGTATGACCTGAAAAACGTCTATCTCGCGCCGATCTACCAGATCACGCATATCGTGGATCGCGTCGGCGGCGGCGATTCCTTTGGCGCAGGCTTGATTTACGGGTTGTTGACCTATCAGAACGATCCGCAGAAAGCGTTGAATTTCGCAGTCGCGGCGTCCTGCCTGAAACATTCGATTTTCGGCGACGTGAATCTTGTCAGCGTGGCGGAAGTCGAACAGTTGATGAAAGGGGACGCCTCCGGGCGCGTGTCGCGCTGATCAACACAAACCTCACAGGTCTTGGAGACCTGTGAGGTTTGTCGCAGAAAATTTTCTGTTCTCTTTTGTGAAATTTTCTTGACAGAATTTCTTCTTATGGTAAACGCTTACCATGTTTACAAAAAATGTCTTCCATAACCTATCCTGTGCGGGAGGTGAGGCTGTGCGCGACCACGAAAGCAACAGATAGTGTAACGAGTAGTTCCCCACATTCGAACATCAATGAATAACGTAAACATCATCACAGGAGAACATATTATGAAACGATTCTTTTTAATGGCGCTGGTTGTTGTATTCACGCTGTCACTCTCCTTTACCGCGTTTGCCGCCGATCAGATCGTGCTGCGTTTAGCGGAAATTCATCCGGCAGATTACCCCACCACGTTAGGCAACCTGGAATTTGCGCGATTAGTGGAAGAACGCTCGCAAGGCCGCATCAAAGTCGAAGTTTATTTCGGCGCTCAGTTAGGCGATGAGAAAACGGTCGTCGAGCAAGTGCAGTTCGGCGCGATTGACTTTGCGCGTATCAGCGTATCGCCAGTATCGGAATTTGCCAAAGATTTGAATGCGCTGCAAATGCCATATCTGTATCGCGATACCGAACACATGTGGAAAGTGTTGAACGGCCCGATTGGCGAAAGCATGTTGAAATCAGTGGAAAAAGCCAAATTGATCGGCTTGAACTGGTATGATGCCGGTGCCCGCAGCTTCTACAATTCCAAAAAAGAAATCAAAAGCATCGCTGATTTGAAAGGGATGAAAATCCGCGTGCAACAGAGCAAACTCATGATGGAAATGATTGAAACGTTCGGCGCGTCCCCCAGCCCGATGCCGATGGGCGATGTGTACAGCGCCTTGCAGACCGGCGTGATTGACGGCGCGGAGAACAACTGGCCGAGCTATATTTCCGCCAGCCATTTCGAAGTCGCGAAATTCTACACTGTTGACCGCCACACGATGGTGCCTGAAATTACGGTCGCCAGCCAGGTGACGATGGCCAAACTTTCGCCGGAAGATCAGGAATTGATCAAACAGGCCGCAAAAGATGCGACCCCATTCCAGATTGAAAAATGGGCTGCGCGCGAGAAAGCCGACGAAGAAAAAGCCAAAGCCGCCGGATGTACGATTACCTATCTTGAGCCTGCCACAGTAGAAGAATTCCAGAAAGCCATGCAGCCGCTGTATGAAAAGTATGGCGCGGAATACGCCGACTTGATCAAACAGATTCAGGAGACGAAGTAAGTCCGATAGAGCATGAATTCAGGAGTGCGAGACGGCATGGTTCGCACTCCTTTCGCCTCAGCGGGGGGTTCGGTATGAACGGTATCAAGAAGGTCATGAATATGGTGCATCTGTTCATGGGCTACTTAGCGATTTTCCAGTTATTCCTGATGGTCATTTTGATCAGCGTCCAGGTGTTTTGCCGCTATGCGCTGAATTTCAGCATATCCTGGGTGGAAGAGGTCTGTTTGCTGCTGATGGTCTGGTTCAGCTTTATTGCGATGGCAATCGGCGTCAAAAACAAATTGCACATTTCTATCGAATTGTTCGTCATGTGGCTGCCGAAACGCATTCAGAACGGGATCATTACCAAAATCGCAGATGTCTCCATTCTTTTGATCGGGTTTGTCCTGGTTTATCATGGCATTCTGCTCGTGCAGAACGGCATGATGTCAACGCTGCCCGCGACCGGATTGCCGGCGGCGGCAGGTTATATCTTCGTGCCGATCACCGGGGTCTTGATTGTCTATGACGCCTTCATGGATTTGTTCGGTCTGGAAAAAGAAGAAGATTTATTAGAGAAACGTTTACAAAAGGAAGGTGACGCCCATGCCTGATCAAAATATTGCGATTATCCTGTTATTCAGCGTGTTTGGGGTTTTGTTGGTTTTGCGCGTCCCCATCGCGTTTACGTTGGCGGTTTCTTCGATTGTTACAGCGGCCTATTTGAAAATTCCGTTGCTGATTATTTCACAACAAATGGTGCGCGGCGTCAACTCGTTTGCGTTGTTAGCGATTCCTTTTTTTATCATTTCGGGCGAGTTGATGGGGGAAGGCGGAATCTCTAAACGTTTAATTGAATTTTCTAACATCTTTGTCGGTCGCCTACGCGGCGGATTGGCATTAGTCAATGTGCTCGCCAGCATGTTTTTTGGCGGCATTTCCGGTTCTGCGGTCGCTGATGCGTCGTCAATCGGGTCAATCATGATTCCGATGATGAAGAAAAAAGGATACGATACCGATTATTCGGTGGGCGTCACCATTACCGGCGCATGTCAGGGAGTCTTGATTCCACCGAGCCACAACATGATTATTTACTCGGTCGCCGCGGGCGGCGTGTCGGTCGGCGCATTGTTTCTGGCCGGATTCGTGCCAGGCATCCTGCTCGGTGTTGGCCTGATGATTTCCAGTTATATCATCGCCGTGCGGCGTAATTATCCCAAAGGCGAAAAGATTACTTTCAAAGATGCGCTGAAATGCACCCGCGAGGCGGCCTGGGGCTTATTTACAGCCGTGATTATCGTCGGCGGCGTGCTCGGCGGCATCTTTACCGCCACCGAATCCTCGGCGATTGCTTGCGTGTATGCCTTTTGCGTCACGTTTTTCGTCTATCGCGAAATTCCGCTTTCGCGTATGCCGAAAATTTTGTATTCGTCCTTGAAAACGCTGGCAATGGTCATGACGCTGATCGCCACCGCGAATGCGTTCGGCTATCTGCTCGCCTATCTCAAGATTCCGACGTATGCCACCAACGCCTTGTTGTCAATAAGCGACAATAAAAACGTCATCCTGCTGTTGATTAATGTGCTGCTGTTGGGGTTAGGCTGCATCATGGACATGGCGCCGCTGATCGTGATCTGTACGCCGATTCTTATGCCGGTGATGATGAAGTTAGGAGTTCATCCGGTGCATTTCGGCATCATCCTGATTCTGAATTTAGCTATCGGTTTATGTACGCCGCCGGTCGGTTCCGCCTTATTCGTCGGCTGTGCAATTGGAAAGATTTCGATGGAGCAGATGACCAAAGCGCTGCTTCCATTTTTCTTTACCATGATTGCCGTGCTGATGCTGGTGACGTATGCCCCCGACCTGATTATGTTCGTCCCCAATTTGCTGATGGGAACAAAATAATGTTTACCGTAGAGACGCCCCGCCGGGGCGTCTCGATCCATTCACCAGGACTCTTCATAATCACCTCTCCATTCACTCGAATTCCTTTTTTCGACAAAAAATACTTGTCAAACTTTCTCGATTCGGTCAGGCGTCATTTTTATGAAAATGTATCTGTATCGTATCTGAATAATTTTCAGGAACGCCGGGCGGCGTTCTTTCGCTCATCTGTGCAGGTCTGTTTGTGACCGTTTCCAGCCTCACGGCATTTCAGCGTGAAATGCCGCCTTTTGCGGTCATGACTGGCGCCTGCCAGAGAAATTGACCGTATGATCTACTTCGATAATGCCGCAACATCCTGGCCGAAGCCGCCTTATGTCGCCGAAGCGATGACGCGCTTTCTCTCCGACATCGGCGCAAGCCCCGGTCGCGGCGGTCATCGTCTTTCTGTCGAAGCCGGGCGGCTTGTGTATGAAACACGAGAAGCCATCGCCGAACTCTTCCACGCCTCGGACGCGCTGCGGGTTATTTTCACCCACAATGTCACTGAAGCGCTGAATTTGGCGCTTTGTGGCATCCTGCGCCCCGGTCAGCATGTCATCGCCAGCAGCATGGAGCATAACTCCATGATGCGCCCGCTGCGCGCCCTCGAAGAACAGGGTGTGGAACTCTCCGTCATTCCCTGCTCGCCGCAAGGTCTGCTGAATGCCGAAGAGATTCGCGCCGCCATTCGCCCTAATACCGTGATGATCGCGCTGAATCATGCTTCGAATGTCGTCGGCACAATTCAGCCGATTCGCGAGATCGGCGTTATCGCGAGGGAACACAACCTCTTATTTCTGCTGGATGCCGCGCAAAGCGCCGGATTCTGTCCGATTGACATGCAAACCGAGCAGATTGATTTGTTAGCGTTTACCGGCCATAAAGCGCTGCTTGGGCCAACCGGCACAGGCGGGCTGATTATCGGCGAGCGGGTCAAACTTTCGGAATTTACGCCGTTAAAACGCGGTGGCACGGGCAGCGCGTCGGAATTGGAAATCCAGCCGGGCTTTCTGCCGGACAGATTCGAAAGCGGCACGCTGAACGCCGTCGGCATCGCCGGCCTGTCAGCCGCGCTGCGCTGGATCAAGGAACGTGGACTTGAACAGATTCGTGAAGATGAGATCGCCTTGACGCGGCTGCTTTTGAACGGTCTGCGTGACATCCCCGGCGTCACAGTGTACGGAACGCAGGACGCAACCCGGCAAACGGCAACCGTTTCGTTTAATATTGAACAGGTTGAGCCATCAAGCGCGGCGTTCTGGCTTGACGAAGAATTCGGCATCTGCTGCCGCGTCGGCTTGCATTGTTCCCCGGCGGCGCATAAAACTATCGGCACGTTTCCACGCGGAACGATCCGTTTCGGGCTTGGCGCGTTCAACACGCCGGACGAAATCAATGCCGCTCTTGCCGCTGTTCGCCTGCTGGCAAGGAGCAAACGATGAGTTCGGAGAAATTCGCCGTCATTTTGCTGCAATCAACGAGTCATGCGCTGCGCGGCGAAAAAATTTTGAAACAGGCGGGAATTGCGTCCAAGTTAATTCCAGTGCCTCGCGTATTAAGTTCTGAATGTGGCGTCTGTCTGCGGATTCAGCGAGACGATCAGGAACGCGCCCGCCAGGCGTTCGAAGCCGCCAACCTGCCGATTATCGGCATTCATGACATTTAATTGAAACCTCACAGGTTTTTAAAACCTGTGAGGTTAAATACTGCTTACGGAGGTTACTATGGCACATATTGTTGACGCTCGCGGAGCAGCCTGCCCGCAGCCAGTGATTCGCACACGCAATGCGCTCAAAGAGCATGATGAGGTGCTGACGATTGTTGATAACGAAACGTCGCAGCATAATGTATCCAAAATGGCAGAAAAGCTTGGTTGTTCAGTTAATATCGAACTGAAGCAGGATGGCATCTATTTGCATCTCGCGAAATCTGAACAGACGCAGGCAGCGGAGCATCAACATCAGGCAGCGCCGACCGCCGAATCCTCTACCGGCCCGCTTGTCCTGATGATTCCTGACGAACGCATGGGGCGCGGCGAGCCGGAACTCGGCGATATTTTGATTCGCGCCTTTTTCCATACCTTGAGCGAAGTGTCGCCGATGCCTGACACGATCATCTTTTTTAACAGTGGCGTCAAGCTCGTCGCCGAAGGCTCAGCGGTTGTGGATGATTTGATTGCGCTGCGCGACGCCGGAATTGAGATTCTCGCCTGCGGAACGTGTCTTGGCTATTACAATCTCAAGGAATCGGTAAAAGTCGGCGAGATTTCGAATATGTACACCATCGCCGAAACGATTCTGCGAGCCGGGAAAGTCGTCAGCTTATAACGTTTATAGGAGTGCAAAAGCTTGCTTTTGCACTCCTAAGAATAAACGAAGAATATAGTATAGCCTTCGAAAGGATGGTGGCTCAAAAACCGAAAGAGGGATGGTTCCCCGTTAGCCAAATCGAAAATTTGGAGTCTGTCGCAACAATGATATTACATTAAACTATGCGTATCAGGAGGAATATCAAGAATGCGTAATACATTATTGAAATGGTCTGTGTGTTTCGGATTATTGCTCACATTGAGCAGCCCAAACGTATTTGCCGCCGACAAAGTAAAACTGAGCCTGTGGACGCATCAGCGTCACATGATGGACCTGTTGCAAACCATGCTTGATGAGTTCAATGCAACCATCGGAACAGAAAAAGGAATTGAGGTGGAAATGCAGGTACATGCGGATGACGCAACCAACGTGCTGCTCGCCGCCCAGAAAAATAATCAAGGGCCAGATATTTACAATATCCCGACCGGTTTACAGGGATTCGAAGCGGAATATGAAGCCGGCCTGAAAGACTATTTTGACAACATGCCAGGCTTCGCGGAATGGAAAAAAGAGTTCCCGGAGTGGTATTGGCGCGACGGCGTGACCAGTTGGCAGGGACATGTTTATGCCATTCCGTTCTCCGTGTATAACGCCGGAATCGTGTATAACAAAGACCTGTTCACGCAAGCGGGCATTGCCACGCTGCCGAAATCGTACGCAGAGGTGCGCGAGGCCGCCAAAAAAATCAGTCAGATCGAAGGGAAATACGGCTTTGCCGTTCCCGCGAAAGACAACTGGTTCATGCGCTGGATGCCGAGCCAGTTAGCTGAAGCGAATGGCGAGCCAGTCTGGTGGGATTGGAAAACAGGCCGGTATGAATTCAAAAACTTTCAAAAAATATTTCAGTTGATTCTTGATATGCAGCAAGATCAATCCTTATTCCCAGATGCCGCGTCGCTGACAAATGACGCGCTGCGCGAGCAATTTGCGGAAGGGAAGATTGGCATGTTCCTGGCGGAAAACTGGGATGTCGGCGTGTTGAATACGCAATTCCCCGCGAAAAACGATTGGGGCGTCATGCCGACTCCGACGTTCGACGGCCAATTTCACGGCAAAACTCGCGCCTTCATGTTTGCTGGCCTGTTCAACATCAACGGCCAGTGCAAACATAAAGAACAAGCCTGGGAAGTCGTGAAATTTTTTGTCACCTATCGCAATCGGGCGCGATTTTATGAAGAAGGCAAGTCAATTCCGGCAGACCCTGAAGTGCTGAAGTACGCGAAAAAACAACCGGAGATGAAAGGCTTTGCTGATTTTGCGAACGCTCTGTCCGAGTCCTATACCGCCCTATTTCTGGATATTCCTGGCTTTCAGGAACCGTCAGAGAATCCGTGCAATGTGTTGACAAAACTGCTGACCAATGGCGGCGATCTTGCGGCAGAATTGGCGGCAGTGGAGAAGACATTCAATGACGCGCTCGATGCATTCTACGCAGAGAATTCGGAGATAAAGCGGGAATGGAATATTTATCCCAATTTTGATCGGGTGACCGGCGTGATGGGCGAGCCAGCCTTGAAAAAATAAACTGGCGAAGAACGCGAATCCCTGTCAGGGGTTTCACTCCTGACAGGGATTCTGCTTATATCGCTAAAACGTAACGGCCCGGCCTCGGCAGGGTTTCTTTACGAACAGGTAGAAGGAAAATTTTATATCATGGAAACCGCGAAAAAATATCGTTTGACCGCCATGACGACCGCCGCCGGGTGAGCGGCGAAAATGGACCCGATGGTCCTGGCGCAGGTTCTGCGTCCGTTACAAGGCATGTTTTCGCCCGCGCAGCATCCGAATCTGCTCGTCGGGTTGCAGGTCAGCGATGACGCGGCGGTGTATAAAATCAGCGACGAGGTCGCAGTCATCCAAACGCTCGACTTCTTTACGCCGATTGTGGATGATCCCTACGATTACGGCGCGATTGCCGCCGCGAACGCCATGAGCGACGTGTATGCGATGGGCGGCGAAGTCGCGTTAGCGATGAATATCTGCGGCTTTCCGCCCGATTTGCCGGTTGACATCATTTCCGAAATTTTGCGCGGCGGCGCGGAAAAGGTCGCCGAATCCGGCGGCGCGCTCGTCGGCGGACATACGGTGGACGACAAAGAGCCGAAATATGGCCTGTCGGTGATGGGGCTGATTCACCCCGATAAGGTGTTAACCAAAGGCGGTGCGAAACCGGGCGACATTCTTTTTCTGACCAAGCCGCTCGGCGTCGGCATGATTACGACCGCGCTGAAAGCGGATGTCGCCGATCCATCCCATATTTCGCCAGCAGTGGAGAGCATGAAGCGCCTGAATCGGCAGGCCGCGCAATTGGCGCAGCAGGTCGGCGTTCACGCCTGCACCGATATTACCGGCTTTTCGCTGTTGGGGCATGGCTTCGAAATGGCGGAAAAAAGCGGCGTCTGCCTGCGGTTGTCGTTCGAGAAATTGCCGTTTGTCGCAGGCGCGACACAATACGCCGAAGATTGGCTCTTCCCCGGCGGTTCGTGCAAAAATCAGAAATGTTACGAATCGCAGATAAATTTTGCGGCGGAATTATCAGAAGAAATGCAATTGCTTCTGTTTACGCCGGAAACATCAGGCGGGCTGATGCTGGCGGTCGCGCCGGAAAACGCGGCAGAATTGCGTTCGGCGTTTGCGGCTGCCGGGGCGTTGTGCGCCGAAATTGGCGACGTGGTCGAAGGCAGCGGTGTGATTGTCGGTCTATGATGGGATCGCCGGCATCCTGCCGGCATAAATGTCGCGGGGACGCAACCCCGCGCTACCGGAGAAAAACATGACATACTTTATTCACATGTATCAATGAAGACCTGCTGAGGAATCCGGCGGATTCCAGCAGAACACCCCGCCCGCAGCCTGCCTGCCGTAATGTCGGTTTCGCCTGACGTTGCCCGCAGGAATGGCGGCGGCGCAAACAAAGGAGAAACTCTCATGTCAGTTGATTATCGTCCGATGTGGTCGCAATTAGGTCTTGATCTCGACGCGCACGATGCCTTATTATCCGTGCTTGGCAAAGCGTATCAGGACATTTTTCTCACGCAAACCGATCGCCCCGAAGGGATGAAATACTTCGATTTCGTTATGAGCGAAGTGCATGGTTTGCGTATCAAAGAATTGCTCGATGCGAAAGCCGAAGGCCGCAAAATCATCGGCTCATATTGCGTTTTTGTGCCGGAAGAACTGATTCTGGCGGTTGACGGCGTGTCGGTCGGCCTGTGCGCGGGCGCGGAATTCGCGTTTGCGGAAGCGGAAAAACTGCTACCGCGCAATACCTGCGCCCTGATCAAATCGGCGTTCGGCTTCAAGCTCGGCAAAGTCTGTCCGTATCTCGAAGCTTGCGATCTCGTCGTCGGCGAAAACACCTGCGACGGCAAGAAAAAGGCGTATGAAACGCTCAGCGATCTGATCGAAAATCTCTATATCATTGATTTGCCCCAGATGAAAAGCGACGCCGGAAAAGCCTTGTTAAAAGCGGAATACCTGAAATTCGCCGCGAAATTAGTCGAAATATCGGGGCAAGCGATCACTGCCGAACGCCTGCGCAAAGGGATTGACATCGTGAATAACAAACGCAAGGCGCTGCACCGGCTCGCCGCGTTGCGAAACGCCTCACCCGCGCCGATTTCCGGTCTTGACGCGCTGCTTGTCAATCAAATCTCGTTCTACGATGATCCGCTGCGTTTCACGAATTCCGTCAACGCCTTGTGCGACGAATTGGAAACCCGCGTCAAAACCGCGCAGGGCGTTCGCCCGCAGCAGACGCCACGCATTTTAGTGTCCGGCTGTCCGATGGCTGTACCGAACTGGAAACTCCCCTGGATCGTGGAGACCAGCAACGCCGTCATCGTCGGCGAAGAATCGTGCGTCGGCGAGCGCGGATCGCGCAATTTGACGCAGGATGGCAGCGAGAAGAGTCTTGACCTGTTGATGGACAATATTGTCGAACGCTATTTCAAGGTTGATTGCGCCATCTTCACGCCGAATCACGACCGATTGCAGCATATTCGCGAGATGTTCGCAACGCATAATGCGCAGGGTGTCATTCATTACAATCTGCAATTCTGCCAGCCGTACCAAATCGAAAGCGGCAGCATCGAGCGGCAGCTTGAAGACGCGGGGATTCCGACATTGGTGATTGATACCGATTACAGCCAGGAAGACGCCGGACAGATTCGCACCCGCGTTGAGGCTTTTATTGAGCGGATTCAATAGGAAACTACATCGCCCTGCCAGGGTTTAGAACCCTGGCAGGGCTGATATTTGTAGCAAAACGGACATGAAAAGCGCAGGGATTGATGTGGGGTCGCGCACGGTCAAGCTCGTCATTGTCGAGGATGAACGTATCATCTGTTCGCGGAAGCAGGAAAATTCGTTCGACTCGCTCGCCGTGATCAGAAATTTGCTCGACGGCGCGGCGTATGACGCGATTACGGCGACCGGCTATGGCCGCCATCTATTTACACAGCATTTTGATGGTCGGACGATCAGCGAGATCGCCGCATTTGCGAAAGGAACGCGCCATTTATTCCCGACATGTCGCGCCGTGTTGGATATCGGCGGGCAGGATACGAAAGCGATTGCGCTCGATGAACAGGGGCGCGTCCGTAAATTCGAGATGAACGACAAATGCGCTGCCGGAACCGGGCGATTTTTGGAAATCATGGCGCTCGCGCTCGGCTATTCGTTGCCGGAATTCGGGGCGGCGGCGTTATCGGGCGAACAGAGCGAAAAAATTAACAGCATGTGTACGGTCTTTGCTGAATCTGAAGTCATTTCCATGATTTCACGCGGCGCGAAACGCGAACAGGTCGCGCTCGGCATTCATCAGGCGGTCGCGTCGCGGTCGGTGGCGATGCTGCAAAAAATTGCGGCGCAGGGCGAAGTGGCCTTCGTCGGCGGCGTTGCGCTGAACCCGGCGATGCGCGGCCTTGTTCAAACGGCCTTGCAGACAACGCTTCTCACGCCGGACGACCCGCAAATCGTCGGAGCGCTTGGCGCGGCGCTGCATGGCGTTTCCTGAATGGAGGCAGACCGAATTATTCTGACCGCTCATCCCTAAAAATCTCTTCATCCCTAAAAATCTCTTGCTCTACCTGTTCCGAGACATCTAACGCATCTGCGCGTTTGATGCGTTCAAGCAATGTTCGGACTTCGGAGCGAGGCATGAATCCGCTTTCCCAAAATGCTCGCAACATCGCTTGCAAGGAAAAAACGGTCACGCCTTGCGCCTGAGCAAATTTTCGAGCGACGCCGTCATTGGTGATAAAACTGGCGTGTTCGACTTCGCAAAATGCGATGGCCTCGCGTTCCCCTCTCCCAAGTTTCGCGTTGATGAGGCTGAATTGCACGGTTTTGGCGGCAATGTCCTGATTGATCGGCATCACTTGAACATGTGAAAGAATCTGCGTAGGAAAATCATATCCATAAAGCAGCGGAACGGCGATTTCATCGGCAATGGCAGGCGTCATGCCGCATCGAGCGCTGCCAAAAAACGCCAGAAGCGTCTCAAGCGCCTCCGCTTTGGCAAACATGCTTAAAATATCCGTGTCGAGAATAACCATCACACAGCCTCTTTCCGTAGCTGGAGCAATTGCGCCACTTCATCGCGCAAAGCGTCTCCGACGGATTCGATCTGATGGCGCATTCCATGTTCGCGCAGGCATTCTTTGAAGTTCTCGTGATCAAGCCCGGCAATTTCGGCGGCGCGAGCCAATGAGACCGTTTTCCGTTTATACAACGCAATCGCTAACGTCGTCCGCAGTTCTGGCTTGCTTCGCATTAACGCTCGCATCGCATCGTCAAAAAGGGTGTCGCGGTCGCGATACATTCCTTCTTGGACGAGAAGGTTCGCATCTTCCCATACGATCATGCGATCTGTTGTCATCGCTGTTCTCCTCTTGTTCGAATGTGTTTATCTTACAAAACATTATCAGACGCGACAAATAGCGTGTCAAGACAATTTCATGCAATAAATCGCGCCAAAATGCCGCGATTTTGCCCTTGACAAAACCGTCAATTATCCGCATAGCGAAGCCGAGTCGTAATCAACGCCGTGACAGGGGTTCGAACCCTGTCACGGCGAAGCAATCTGATACTTTTTCAGGAGGTTTCCTATGTTGAAGCGTTTCTTCTTGTATGTGTTGTTGCCTCTTTTGCTTGTCGCGCCGGGCATTGCCGACGCGGAACAACCTGATTTTCCTCTTTTTTTCACCGAACAGGCGAACATCGCAATTGACGGCAGCGCCGACGATTGGCCGGTCGCGCTTCCCTGCTTTCTCGCAAGCGATTCGCAGATTCGCTCCGGCGGGCGCAAAAATCCGCAGGATTTCGCGGTCAGCATCCGCCTCTTTTTTGACGCGAACAACGCCTATCTTTTTGCCGATTTTGCGGATGTTACGCCATTGAACAATCCATTTGCCGGAAACGATATTTATAAAGGCGACGCGCTGGAAGTCTATTTCGGCTTTCACCGCGAAGACGAGGCGACGGCATTCGGTGCGGAAGACGTGCAATTCGGGCTTGGCTTAAGCGGCAAGGGCGTTGAAACATGGATTTGGACGAAAGGGCAGAAATTGGCCGGACAGGAAGAGATGAAGATTGCGCCGAAAGATGGCGGGTACGCGCTGGAAGCCCGCATTCCGCTGGCTCAATTCACGCCAACCGCGTTGAAATCCGGCGATCCGCTCTGGTTCGATTTTGCGGCGAATAATAATGACGGCGGCGCGGATCGCGCCACGCAATTAGTCTGGAATGGCGACGGCACGGGCTGGCAATCCCCCGCCGTCTGGCGCAAAGGGCGCTTGACAAGCGATGAGCAGCCGTTCAAAGCGGCGTATATTTTCGCGCCGAATCAATTTTTCACCACTCAGAATCATTATGTGTATGCCTGGTTTGACAATAAGCCCTGGCAGGGGAATGTCACGGTCGGCGACAAAGCGATGACAACCGATGAACAGGGCAAATTCGACTATATTCCAGAACAGAAAGGGCAGCAGGCGATTTCCGCAGAAATCGGCGGGAATGTCGTCGCGGTGAATATCAACGTGGAAAGCAAAAAACGCGAGAAAATCATTCAACTCCCTGTCCATCCCCTCAAAGTCAATCAATGGGGCTATCTGCCGGAAGAACAGAAGCGCGTCGTGTTGACGGTTGAGCCGAATGTGCCGCTCGCTTCGACCGCGTTCAGCGTGGTGGCGATGCAGGGCGGAAAATCTGTGTTTGACGGGAAATTAGAAGGGCCGACGCTTGACGACGTGACAGGAGATACGCTGTATATCGGCGATTTTTCGACGTTGACCGCGCCAGGCAAATATAAAATCAGCGTGGAGGGTTTCGAAAAATCGTATCCGTTCACGATTGCCGACGATGCGCACAATGGCCTGTTTTATACGACGATGCGCTCCTATTTTCTGCAACGCTGCGGCGTCGAAATCAAGGATTCCAGCAGCAAAGTCGCGCATCCGGCCTGCCATCTGAATGACGGCGTTTTGCGACAAGATGAGGCGACGAAGCGCGACGTGACCGGCGGCTGGCACGATGCAGGCGATTACGGCAAATACATGCCGACAGCAGGCGTGACGGTGGCGCAATTGCTCGCGCTGTATGAATTGAATCCGCAAAAATTCGCGGCGTTCGCGCTTGACCTTCCTGAATCAGGCGACGCGCTGCCGGATGTGCTGAACGAGGTCAAATTCGAATTGGACTGGATGCTGAAAATGCAGGACAGCGACGGCGGCGTGTTTCACAAGGTCAACACGCAGAATTTCCCCGGCGGCATCATGCCGGAGGCGGATACGCTGACGCGCTTCATTTATGAAAAAGGAACGACCGATACCGCCATTTTCGTCGGCGGCGTGGCAGTCGCGGCGCGGGTGTTTGCCGGAGTTGACGCGGCGTATGCCGAGACGCTGAAACAGGCGGCGATCAACGCTGGCGCGTTCCTCTTGGCGCAGAAAGAGCTGCTCTGGCCGTCGAACGACAACACCGGCGCATATAAAAGCGAAAACGCGGATGATGAACTGTTCTGGGCGTATGCCGAATTATGGCGATTGACGGGCGAACAGCCGTATCTTGACGCCGCGCTGCCGCTGTTCGAAAAACTTGTGCCGATCTTTACGGAAAAACGCCCGGTGTTCGGCTGGGAAAATACGACGACATTCGGCCTGTATGCGCTGTATTTAGCGGAAAAAACGCCCGCCGACGCAAAAGATCGCATACGCGGTATGCTGCTTGCGGATGCTGACGCGACGGTCGCAACGATTCAGAAAAGCGGCTACCGGATGAGCCTCGTGATCGGCGAATTCGCGTGGGCGTCGAACAAGACCGCCTGCGCCAAAGGGATGCAGTTGGTGTTGACCTCGAATTATGTCGAAAAGACGCCGGAATACGAGCAAGCGGCGCGGGCGCAGCTTGATTACATTCTCGGCGTGAATCCGCTCAGCAAGTCGTTCCTGACCGGCCTCGGCGCGGATCGCGTGCGCTATCCGCATCACCGCATTTTTGAAGGCTCTGGCGTCGTCGTGCCGGGTTTGTTGGTGGGCGGCCCGAACAATAACGCCGAAGATGGCGCGTATCCGGGCGGACTGCAAGCCAAAGGCTACGTGGATAATGTCAAATCGTATGCCTCGAACGAATACGCGATTGACTATAATGCGCCGTTCGTGTTTCTGAGCGGGTATTTTATGAAGTAACCGCCCAAGCCCCTGTCAGGGGTCGAATCCCTGACAGGGGTCGTCCGCGCCCGATATCAAATCTGTTTTGCTCTTCATAATTCTATTGACATCAAACCCCTATCGGATGACATCATGTTTACCAGAATGCCCGTTCAGGTAAACAAGTAAACATTAACCCGCGCATTGCCGATACAAGGAGGAAGCCCCTATGCCAGAATTCAAAATCGAGACCGGTAAATTTCAATTCGTGCCGTCAGAACTCGGGTCGAGTGAATCTGACTACGAATCCGTCATGGAAGGGTATGAAGGATCGGATATTGTTGATAAAACCGAGGTGATTATTTACACGCACGATTATCGCGTTCGCGGCAAAATCTCGTTGGTTCCGGGGGCGCGGCTGACGGATTATATGGTGGAAGCCAAAACGTTTCTTGCCGTGATCGATGCGGACATTCACGATAAGCAGGGGTGTCTGCTCATGAAAACGCCATTTTTGGATATTAATCGTGATTCTATTGTCTTGATCGTGCCGGCAGAGTTTGCGCAGGTGATGTGATCGGAGGCATTTTTTACACAATGGAGACGTTTCCTTTACATATTCGTTCGTTGCGGCGTTCCACCTGGTGTCCTCTCGTTGAAGCGAAACCCGGGATACTGACGGCATCGAAATTCGGCGGCATCCCGTATCTGCTGCCGGGAGAATCCTGGCCGACGTGCCAGCATTGCGGCCAGCCGATGCCGCTGTTTTTGCAACTGAATCTCGCAGAACTGCCCGATGCGATACGCGGCGAATTCGGCGAGGGGCTGCTTCAATTGTTTTATTGCACCAATGATGATGCGTCCTGCGAATCGGAATGCGATACGTATTTTGCCTTCACAGAAGGCAAATTCGTCCGTATGCTCGTTCCTGCTTCCGATACGCTGCCTCCTGCGATCCCTGAAAATATGACACATTTTCCAGAACAGCGCGTCATTGGTTGGGAAGAAGCTGACGATTACCCCGATAGTCAGGAAGCTCTCGAACACGGCGCGACGTACACCGATCTCGAATGGGAACAGTTGATCGAGGCAGATTTCCCGCGTTCCGGCGATAAACTGTCCGGCTGGCCGCATTGGATTCAAGGGATCGAATATCCGCGCTGCCGCATCTGTGACGCCCCGATGCGGTTGATTTTTCAAATTGATTCGAACGATCATCTTCCGTATATGTTCGGCGATATGGGCTGCGGTCATGTGACGCAATGCCCTGAGCACAAGACCGAAGTGACCTTTGCCTGGGCATGTAGTTAACGGATTTCAACCGAACCCTGCCAGGGGTTCGAACCCTGGCAGGGTTGTTTTTTCGCAGAACGCGATCAATCAAGGAGGTTGCTGTGGCACAACGAAAAACATCGTCGAAATCATTACTGCCGGTTATTCTTGGTGCGCTGTTTGGCATGGCGTTCAAGAAAAAAGGGTATCTCAGTGTGGCGATTCTGGCGTTTATCGCCGGATTCATGAGCCATGACTTTTTTGTGAACGAACTCTTGCCGAAATGGAAATCGTACCAAACCGAGCAATTCTCCAATCGCAACCATCGCGAACTCGGCGAGCCGGGCAAGGCCGATCAGGTGCTTGACCGGCTCGGTTACAGTTTGGGGTATAATTACGACACGAAATCCGCGTTGTGGGTGTCGTATATCCTGTCCTCCGACTCTGCCGGCGTCAATGTCGAACGATCCGGCAACTTTTACGCAGATACGGATATTCCCGAACAGTATCGCGTCAAGGCCGGAGACTTGACGAACTCCGGTTATGACAAAGGGCATCTCGCGCCGTCCGGCTCGATTGATTTCAGCCCGGAGGCGAACAAAGAGACGTTTGCGATGTCGAATGTCGTGCCGCAAGACCCGAAAATGAATCGGCAGGGTTGGGGCGGATTGGAAGGATTGGAGCGGAAATGGGCTGCGTCGAAAGGCAAATTGTATATCATCACCGGCCCGATCTATGCGAAAAATCCCAAAGAGGTGAACGGCGTTCCGGTGCCGTCGAAGCTGTATAAAGTCATCTATGCTTATGATGCCGAGAAGGCCATCGGCTTTGTCATGCCGAATAAGCCGGTCACGGAAACTGAGATATGGAACTATGCCATGTCCGTCAACTCGGTAGAAGACGAGACTGGGCTGGATTTTTTCGACAAACTGCCCGACGGGAAGCGGCAGCGCGTAAAAGAAAAAGCTGATAACGTCTGGTGGCAGGAGAAATGATTCCCTCGCACCTGCCGCAGACATGATCGGGAATAATTTTCGGGCGTTCAATCGAACGCCCTTGCGAAACCCCATATTTCGAAATTGACGGAAATTCCTCGCCGAATTTTGACTGAATTCTCATCATTTGCAAACCTTGCGCTGTCATGCTATCCCCATCTCTGCGTCAGTGGGAACGCAGAGATTTTTTTTCGAGAAAATGCCTGCGATTTTCCCCGTTATGCGCGAGTTTGCTCTTTTCTCGATCTCAAGAGGCCGCATAAGAAAAAAGAAGAATAAGAAAACGCTTGACGAACCGGTTCAGGTATAATGTTGACGTTCATCGTCAAGCATAGGTTGACAAAGCAGTAGATCGCGTCTGAAAAGACAACACATTCACCCGCTCATTTATGAGTGTTTATGGAGGGCTTCAGCGATGAATGTCACGTTTCGAAACAACATCCTGGTCATCGGATGCGGGTCTGTCTCCCAATGTTTTTTGCCGTTACTTCTCCGGCACGTTTCCATGCCGCCGGAACGCATTACTGTCATGGATTTCGTGGATAATCGCGCGCGGATTGCCGACGTATTGCGCGCCGGGGTCACGTATGTCATCAATCGAATCACGCCTGAAAATCTCACGTCGAAATTGGCCGAATATGTCGGCAAAGGCGACATTATTGTTGATTTGGCGTACAATATAGATTGCGCCGAGATATTGACCTGGTGTCGCGAGCATGAGGTCTTGTATGTCAATACATCGGTCGAACAGTGGGAACCGTATAAAGATGCGCCGAACACGCCGCCGACGGAACGGACGCTCTACGCGCGCCAGATGAAACTTCGCAACCTCCTGAAACAGTGGAACGATAAAGGGGCGACGGCGGTCCTGGATCATGGCGCAAATCCTGGTTTGGTCTCGCATTTTACCAAAGAAGCGCTGTTGGAAATCTCGAAGAAAATCATCGCGGAAAAACCTGACGATCCCCGCGTTCCTGAGTTGCAACAATACATCGCGTCCCAGACGTTCGCGAAGCTTGCGCAACTGACCGGCGTCAAAGTGATTCATATCAGCGAACGCGACACGCAGATTACCGATCAACCGAAACAGGTTGACGAATTCGTCAATACCTGGTGCATCGAAGGATTCTACGAAGAAGGGATTGCGCCTGCGGAAATGGGCTGGGGGACGCATGAGCGCTGCCTGCCTGTCGGAGCGCATACGCACGCCTACGGACCAAACAATCAAATTTGCCTCGCGCAGATGGGGATGAAAACCAAAGTGCGGTCGTGGGTGCCGTGCGGCGAAATCATCGGCATGGTCATCCGGCACGGAGAAGCGTTTACCATTTCCGACCATCTGACGGTCTGGGACGGCGACACGCCGGTGTATCGCCCGACGGTGCATTACGCCTATTGTCCGTGCGATTCTGCGATTGCGTCGTTGCACGAATTAGAGATGCGCCAACTTGCGCTGCAAGAGAAGCAGCGGATTCTTGAAGATGAAATCATCAGCGGACGCGATGAATTGGGCGTGCTGCTGATGGGGCATGATTTCCAATCGTGGTGGGTCGGCAGCCTGCTCTCTATCGAAGAAGCGCGTCAGCTTGCGCCGCATCAGAACGCGACGACCCTGCAAGTCGCCGCGTCCGTCCTCTCCGCGATGGTCTGGATGATAGAACACCCGCGAGAAGGCGTCTGCGTTCCCGACGATCTGCCGCATGAACACATCCTCGCCTACGCCAAACCATATCTTGGTCCGTATATTTCGACGCCTGTGGAGTGGAATCCGCTCAAAAATCGGAACGATCTCGAACTGTTTGCGAAATACAGGCAGTTCAGCCCGAACACCGACGAAGACGATATCTGGCAATTCACCACGTTTCAAGTGCAGTAGCGTTTTTTTGACGCCACGAAACAGACGAACGATATGAAAACGGCGTGAATTCGCGCTGTTTTTTCGCGCATTTCGTGGGAAATAATGACGTTTTTTAAGGGAGAAGATTCATGTATAGAGACTATTATTCCGATAAGGAATGGAATAACATTCAACGATTCGTCGAGACGGAAGAGACGCCGTTTTTAGTGATGCAGTTGGACATGATCAAATATAAATTCGAGGAATTTCGCAGCAGCTTTCCGTATGCGAAAATTTACTATGCCGTCAAAGCGAATCCGGGCGCTGAAGTGCTGGCGCTGCTGCGCGATCTCGGTTCGAATTTCGATATCGCTTCGGTGTACGAATTGGATAAAGTGTTAGCGTTAGGCGTGTCTCCCGACCGCGTCAGTTATGGCAATACGATCAAAAAAGCGAAACATGTGCGCGAAGCGTATGAAAAGGGTGTGCGGCTGTTTGTGACCGATAGCGAGGCTGACGTGAAAATCCTCGCGAAAGAAGCGCCAGGATCGAAAATCTTTTTTCGCGTCTTGATGGAGGCGATGACGGCGGATTGGCCGTTGTCGCGGAAATTCGGCTGCCAGCCGCGCATGGTGACGGAATTGGTCTCGCAGGCCGCTGACGCCGGACTCGAACCGTTCGGCATCTCGTTTCATGTCGGCTCGCAGCAGCGCGAAATTTCCGCCTGGGATGCGGCGATTGCCAAAGCGAATTACCTGTTCGAATGGATGGAAGAAGAGCATATCCATTTGAAAGCGATGAATATGGGCGGCGGATTCCCGGCGGACTATCTCAGCAAAACCAACCCGCTTTCCATGTATGCCGAGGAAATCACGCGCTATATCGGCCTGCATTTCGGCGACGACGCGCCGGAAATTTATCTTGAACCCGGGCGCGGTATGGTTGGCGAAGCGGGCGTGTTGGTCAGCGAGGTCGTCCTGATCTCCAAAAAATCCAAAACCGATTTGAAACGCTGGGTCTATACCGATGTCGGCAAATTCAACGGGCTGATCGAGACGATGGAAGAATCCATCAAGTATCCGGTCTATACCGAGAAAACCGGCGAAACCGGCGATGTCATTCTGGCCGGGCCGACCTGCGACAGTCAGGATATTATGTATGAGGATTTCAAATATCAACTGCCGTTGGAGTTGGATATCGGCGACAAGATTTACTGGCTCTCTACCGGCGCGTACACTACCAGCTACAGTTCGGTCGAGTTCAACGGTTTCCCGCCATTGAAGACATATTTCGTGTAACACCAGCCCTGCCAGGGTTTCGAACCCTGGCAGGGCTTATTCGGCTACTGCGCTTTAATCTCCGTCCAGATTTTATCCCAGTCCCGCGTGGCCGCGCCTAAATCCTGAATATATTCCATTTTTGTGGCGGTTTCCGGCGAAATGCCGTTGGCAAATTGTCGGATCAACTCATCAAGATACGGCTCTGCCGCCGCATTGGTTGTCGGATAGCTGATCTGATTATGAATCCGGGCGTCGCGCTGCGCATCGAGCATGAAGTTGATGAATTCATGCGCAAGCTCTTTATGCGGCGCGTTCGCGGGGATCGCAAAACTATCCACAAACATCGAAGCCCCTTCCTTCGGAATGACGATCTTGATGTGCTCCGGGTCTTCGCGCAGCACGCGCAAGGTGTCGCCCGTGAAATTGTGCAGCAGATAGGCGTCGCCGGACAGCAGTTTCTGTTCCGGTTGGGCGCTGCTGTACGCTTTGATCAGCGGCTTTTGTTTCAGCAGCAATTCTTTCGCTTTCGCTAACTCGTCGGGATTGGTGGAATTGTATGAAAACCCTTGATATTTCAGTGCCATGCCCATCACTTCGCGCATGTCGTCCAGCATGACAATCCGCCCGGCATATTTTTCATCGAACAAGATGCTCCAACTGTCCACAGGCTCAGTGATTTTATCCGCACGGTAGCCGAGGCAGATGCCGCCCCACGTGTACGGCAGCGAATATGTATTTTCCGGATCGAATACCTGTTTCATGAATTTCGGATTGATATTCGCCGCATTCGGAATTTTGGTCTGGTCAATTTCCGCCAGCAGATTCAGTTTGATCATGATTTCGATCATGTACTGGCTGGGGAAAATCAGGTCAAAGCCCGAACCGCCTGCCATCAGCTTGGCGAGCAGCGTTTCGTTGCCGTCGTACACGTCGTAATTGACCTTGACGCCGAATTGTTTTTCGAATTCCGGGATCGTCTGTTCATCAATGTAATTCGCCCAATTATAAACATTCAGCACATTGTCATCTTCTGCCCAGGCCGCCAATGAGAGGCTCGTCAGGAGTCCAATCAGCGCCATACAGCCCCATTGCATCATACGTTTCATCGGTTATTGCGGGACGACATACATGCCGAAACGCGGAGTGTCTGCGTTGCGCATCTATCTCGCCTTCTGCGTGGAATTTTTGTGTGTCATCAGACGGTTGTCGCTCGGTACACCTGCCGAGATTGCCATACCGAATGCGGCGCGGGTCGTCATTTTGGCAAGAAAAAAAGTCGTACAGCATTATTCATTGGTATTGACGCGATAGAGGAGTGCAAACGCGCAGCTTTTGCCGTCAACGCGTCGCGTTGAGACTCCTTTAGCGCTCACCCCGTCATTTGGAATTCGTAATTCGCATGATTTTTCGATTGACATTGATGCTTATTCTTGTGTACGAAGACAACGAAATATCGTGTTTATGTCGCCATGCGCGAGAAACCCGCTTGAGAGCATTTGGGAGACTGATTGTGAAGCGATTTATGAGGCTCAAAAACGCGCGGAAAATTGCGGTCGTCGCCTGCCTGGTAGCGATAGGCTGCGTCGTATGCAGCGTTCCGCATCCGTCAGGGGCGCAGGACATTGCGCCAATCACGATTTCTTTCTACAGTTCGGAAACGAATATCAATAACTTCAAATCGCTGAAACTCGAATTCGATACCTACCTCTCCCAATTCGGACCCTACAAATTTCAACCCTTCAATAGTCGCGAGACCTTCGAAACATATTTGAATACGCAGAAAAACTGTATCGTCTTGCTCTCCAGTTGGCATTTTGCGCTGATTCGAGACACGTACCACCTCAAGCCGTTGCTGGTCGGCCTTCGCAATCAGCAAAGCTCTCAAAAGAGCGTACTCGCCGCGAAAGAGGCTGCCGTAACGCTGGACACCGTGAAAAATGTCCGGATCGCGTCCGCCAGCAGCATCGAATACACGAAAAGCGTGCTTGGTGAACTCCTGTCCGATCCGGCGGCGGCAGATCAATCAAAAATTTTGACCGTCCCCAAGGAGCTTGACGCCTTGATGTCATTGGGTTTCGGCATGGCGAAGGCCGCTGTGACGACGGCGCATTCCTTAGAACAATTGCAAGCGATGAATCCTGTGTTATATAAAAGCATCAACGTGCTTGCAGAGAGCAAAGAATCGTTGCTGCTGATTTTAGCGATCTCCGAGGATTACGACGCGCAAGGCCAGGATATTGCGACAGTGATGCAAGCGATGCCAGCCGAGCCGAACGGCAAAAAAAATATGCTGATGCTTGGCCTCGATAATTGGAAACCGATTGATGCTTCAGACCTGTTGAAATTGGAGAAGTAATGCAATGTTGAAAAGACGACATGTTTTCTATAGAATTCTCCTCTATTGTTGTATCGAGGCGCTTTGTTGGCGCGTAAACGCTGCGTATGCCGAAACATCCCCGAAAATTTTGGTGTTGAACTCTGATGCTTCGGTCGAAAAATACCGCATTCCGCAGGAAGAATTTCAGCAATCTATCGAATTGCCCACCACTGTCGTCAATTTGGCGGAAAAAAAATGGACAGTGGATGATCTTGAAGAATTGCTGTATGATGAATCCCCGAATTTAGTGTATTGCATCGGCACAAGATCGTATCTGATGGCGCAGAAATATGTCGGCAAAACGCCCGTCGTCTTTTCGTCCATCCTGAATTGGCTGCGCTTGCCGATTTCAGATCGGCGCTACGGCGTTTCGAATGAGCTTCATGCCGGGATGGAAATGATGCTGTTCCGCCATATTTTCCCGGAAATCGAAACGATTGGCGTGTTATACAGCCAGAAATATACCGCCGAGTGGTTTCAATCCGCCCGCGAACAGGCGAAAGAAGTCGGCATTGCGATTCTTGGGCATCAGCTTGAAACCAATGAATCGCTTGAGGCCGCATTGACGGCATTATTGGAGCAAAAGGCGGATGCGTTCTGGTTGATTCCCGACCCGGCGGTGATGTCCGATTCCAAAGAATTGCGCATGATTTTAAACCTCTGCGATGCGCGAAAAATACCGATTTTTTCCTACAACGAAGCATTTACGCAGTATGGCGCTGTCCTCTCGATTTCCGTAGATACGCCGACCATCGGCAGACAGGCGGCGGCGCTTGCCGCGTCAATCCTGGCAAAAGAAGACCTGCCGGAACGGGTGCAATTCCCGGCGGGTTCGTATATTACCTTGAATTTGAAAAAAGTGATGGAATATCACCTTCCCTATAATGAAGGTGCGTTAGGTTCGGTCAACACGATTCTTGAGTAATACATCGGTTCATTAATTTTAGCGGTTTTCAGGAGTGCCAAAGCTTGCTTTGGCCGTCAAAGCAAGCTTTGACACTCCTGCTATAGGAGCGTCTCAATGAACGTGTTTTTTCGCGCATGGCGATATAGCGGACTGATTGGACTGTGCTGGCTTGCGCTGACAGCAGGGGGAAGCGGAGCCGCCGAATTGTCTGATACGGAGGCGATTCAGGAGAATCCGTTTGCAGAGTTGCAGGAACTTCAAGGGCGGGTTGAGGAGGAAATGCTCTGGCTTCAGGCCGAAACGTATGTGATTACCGCCTCGAAAATCTTGGAAGACATCAGAAAATCCGCCGCTTCCATCACCGTGATTACCGACAAAGAGATTCGACGCATGGGCGCGCGCGATTTGACCGATATTCTGCGTATCGTGCCGGGATTCAGTTACCAGCGTGAACGGCATGGCGGGACGGATTTCGATATTCGCGGAATTCTGAAAGACGGTGACCAGCATATTCTGTACCTCTTGAACAGCCACTCGTTGAGCACCAATTATTGGGGCAGTATTGCGCCGTCCTATCTGCCCGTTCCGGTGGACAATATCAAACAGGTCGAAGTGATTCGCGGGCCGGGTTCTGCCTTGTATGGGGCGAATGCGTTTGCCGCTGTCGTCAATATTATTACCAAAAACGCGGAACAGGTTGACGGCGTACAAGTGACGCTGGGCGGCGGTACGTTCGATACGCGAACCGCAAATCTGCAATTCGGTAAAATGTTCGGAAAATTCGATGTGACAGGCAACGCGAATTATAACGAATATGGGAGCTATGAAGGCGACATCGCAATGGACGCGCAAACACAGATCGATCAACTGTTCGGCACACATGCGTCATTAGCTCCTGGCGTGACAATGGAAAGTTCGGAAAAGATCGACCTGATGCTGTCATTGGGATACGGGGGCTTGCGTCTTGAGGGGCGATATTGCGATCGCGACCATACTCCGAGCATCGGCATCAGTCCGATCTTGAATACTGACAGCGAAACCCCTTCTACCGATTATACGCTGAATGTGAGTTATTCGCGCGATATTGGCGACCATGTTGCTCTTTCCGGGAAAGTCTATCATAATTATACGTTTATGGATTATTATTATCAGGTCTATCCTGATAATGTCGTGCTTCCCACCCCGGATGGGCCGCAGCTCTGGCCGGATGGATTGGTCGGAGCGCCGGAGAATAAAAATACTCGCACTGGCGGAGAAGTGCAAGGCACGTTGACGTTTGCCGATGTCAATACAACAGTGATTGGGCTGACATACGAATACATGAATCAATACGATGTCCGCGCGTTGTCGAATTATCTTGCGACGCCGATTAAAAATGTGGTGATTCCGCGCGGCGCTGTCAGCGACGTGACCGCGTTGCAAAATTACAACAAAGACGTTGACCGCACGTTTACCGCATTTTACGCCGAAGACCTGTGGGATATTCGGGAAAATCTGCGCGTGACGCTCGGCGCTCGATATGATAACTACAGCGATTTTGGCGACAGCTTCAATCCTCGCGCCGGATTAGTGTGGCAATTTCTCGAAGGGTATGATGTCAAAATTCTCTATGGACGCGCCTTTCGCGCTCCGTCGTTCTATGAATTGTATAACACCAATAATCCCGCCTTTGTCGGGAATCCCGATTTGAAGCCGGAAGTGGTGGACACGTTCGAACTGTCGGTCGGCGGCGAGATTGCCGAAGTCGTCACGACGCGGCTGACCGGGTTTCATAATAACATCCGCGACAGCCTTGATCTCGCGACCTACGAAACGCAGGATGTCTTCGAAAACGGCGGCGACATCCGCACACAAGGCGTCGAAGCCGAAGGAAAAGTGGATTTCGGCAAAGGACGTTACCTTGCGATGAATTATACCTATCAGGATGCCGTGAATCTCGATACCGACGAACGCCCATACAATGTCGCGACGCACAAGGGGAATGTGATGGCGAATATCCGCCTGTCGAAATATTTGAATTTTTATACGGGTCTCTATTTTCAGAACGGTTTCGAACGGCAGAAAGGCGACGCGCGTCAAGATGAAAATTCAGGGTTTACCGTGATGGATATGACGCTGATCGCGAAGAACATTCTTCCACGTCTGAAAGGGTTAGAGCTTCGCGGGTCGGTCTATAATCTCTTTGATAACGACTATACCGTTCCGACGCCGAAAGATGGGCTTCCAGTAGATTTCCCGATGCCGGGTCGAAGTCTGATGTTCGATGTCCGATACACGTTTTAACAAGGATATTCTCGTGAACGTATCCCTCCGAACGCCTTTACACGTCCGCTGGAGCATCAAGTGGAAGTTGATCCTCTTGATGACCGTCCTGATTATCAGCTTGATGGTCATCCTGACGTATGTCCAGATTTCTTCGCAGCAAGCGGTGTTGGAAAACGAATTAGGCAAGCGTATCACCCTGATGCGGGCGAACCTGATCGAGCGCGGCAACGCCACGACCGCGACGTTAGCGCAGCAGGTCGAAAACGAACTCGCCTCGTTTAATTATTCCGGAATCCACCAAACAGTATCAGATATGATCGCCTCTCATGACGAACTGAAATATATCATTTTGATGGATACGGCAAGAATTGCGTATGTTCATACCCGCCGACCGGAACTGATGCAGAGCGTGTTAAGCTCGGAGCGCGACCTGACCGCATCGCAGCAATCGCAAACGACCGTCGTTGAGTACGACGAAGACGATGGCGGCGTGATTGAAATCGTCAGCCCGATTCGGTTCAGTACCGAACCCTGGGGCGTGTTGCGCGTCGTGTTTACATTACAGCAGCTTGAACAGGAAATCCGCGCTTCGGAAGAGCAAATCCGCCAGGAAACCCGGCGCATGATTCTGCAAGCGTCCTTGACCTCCTTAGGATTTATCGGCGTTTCGGTGATCATCATCGTGATCGTGTCCACGCGATTTTCCCGCCCATTGATTCATCTGACAGATGCCGCGCGCAGCCTGTCGAAAGGGAACTTTGCCATCTCCATCAATACGAGCATGGTGTCGCAGGATGAAATCGGCGTACTGGCCTCGAGTTTCGTCGAGATGAGCCGCGAATTGAAAACGTCGTATGAACAGTTAGAAGAATATAGCCGCACGTTGGAACAAAAAGTCGCTGAACGCACGCAGGAATTGCATGAATCGCTTCGCCATGTCGAAACCGCGAATCAGAAAATCATGGAAAGCATCGAATACGCGAAATTGATTCAACACGCCTTACTGCCGAACTGGCAAGAGTTTCAGGCGCGGTTTCCCCAGAGTTTTCTGCTCTGGCAGCCGCGCGACGTGGTGGGGGGCGACATCTTTTTTGCGGAATTCACTGGAGAGCGATGCGTGCTGGCGGTGCTGGATTGCACCGGGCATGGCGTCCCCGGCGCATTTATGACGATGATCGCGTCTTCGACTATGTCGCGCATCGTGCGCGACGAGCGCTGTTGTAATCCGGCAGAGGCGTTGCAACGGTTGAATGCGGTGATCAAACAGGTGCTGCATCAGAATCACGCCTCGAAACTCTCTGATAATGGGCTGGACGCGGCTATCTGCACGATAGATTTTTCTTCCCGGACACTGGTGTTTGCAGGCGCAAGATTAGGGTTGTTTGTCGTCAATGGCAGCGAGACCAAGCTCGTGAAAGGGGATCGGTTGAGCATCGGCTATAAACGTTCGCCAGAGCAGTTCGCATTTACCAATCATCACATCGCATTTGAGAATGAGACGAATTTTTATATTGCCACAGATGGGTATCTTGACCAGATTGGCGAGACCACGAGAACACGCTTCGGGACGCGACGTTTCGAAGCCTTGTTATCGGCGCAGAGCCGCCAGCCGTTCGATGTCCAGCGCGAGGCGTTTATCAGCGCATTCGACGCATATCGCGGCCAGCGCGAGCGCCTGGATGACGTGACGATACTCGGATTTCGCCTCCCAATTTGATGTTCGACATCGCGAATCGTAGGGCGAAACTGGTGTTTCGCCCTACGATTGATGATCGTTTCGACCACAATTCGTAGAACATTTAGTAGAGAGATAGAACGCTGATCGGACTGATTCAACGTTCTATTTTTTGACAAAACAATGGCATTTTTAGATACACTGGAGAAACGATTTCGCCGGTATGGCCTTCCCAATATGACGCTGTATCTGATTGCGGGACAGGGCATCATGTTTATCATGGCGCAAGCCAATCCGCAGATACTCGACCGAATCGCCTTAACGCCTGCGCTCGTGCTGCAAGGCGAAGTCTGGCGAGTCTTGACGTTCTTATTTGCGCCGCCGACCTTGCAGCCGCTCTTTCTGTTTTTTGCCCTTTATCTGTTTTATTTGATGGGAACGTCGCTGGAAAATTACTGGGGCGCATTTCGCTACAATCTGTTTTTGCTGATCGGCTACCTCGCGACGGTCGCCGTATCGTTTTTGCAACCGTATAGCGTGGCGTCGCCAGCGTTTCTCGCCGGTTCTGTCTTCTTAGCGTTTGCCACGCTGAATCCCGATTTCGAGCTGATGATTTTTTTCATTTTGCCCGTAAAAATCAAATGGCTGGCGCTGTTGACATGGATCGGCTACGGTTGGACGATGATCGTTGGCGATTGGCTGACGCGCCTGCTGATTCTGGCGTCTGTCTGCAATTACCTCGTATTTTTCTATCGAGACATCTGGCTGCGAATGCGTTCAGGCCGTTGGCGCATGGAACGCCAGGCCAAAAATTTTTCCCGGAAAAATGACGCCATTCACCGTTGCGTCACATGCGGCGCGACAGATAAAGAACACCCCGACCTCACCTTTCGTTATTGCACTAAATGCGCCGGAACGCCCTGCTACTGCCAGGAACACATCAAAAATCACGAGCATTTGAGCGCGTAAAGGCGTATGAAATTTTAGTTAACTCAGTTAATTTAATGCGTGACATGATGTCTTACCATGATCTGTGATAAGACCTGAAAGGATTTAAAAACCTGTCAGAATTGAAAGCTTAATTTTATTAAAATTATTAACTTAAATCATGCAATTTTCTTGACATCAGAGACGCATATCCGCGCATTTCTTACTGACACACATCTTCTTTCATTCCCAATTCATCTTATACCAATTGTGTTCGAAAAGATCGTATTCGCGTCGTAGGGCGAAACTGGTGTTTCGCCCGTGACGAAACACCAGTTTCGTTATACGATTGATGAACGTTTCGAACACAATTGGTATTATTAACTTTGCAGAAGCGCGAACGCTCCGCGTTCGCGCTTCTGCGACGGCATTATCTCGTTGAGGACATTATGACATATCTTGATTTATGCGGAACCTGGGAGGTTCGCAACGCAAAAGAAACCGCAGCAATCCCGGCAAACGTGCCCGGCTGTATTCACGCCGATCTGCTGGCTGCCGGAAAGATCGAAGACCCGTACTATCGCGATAATGAAGCCAGACTGACGTGGATCGGGGAAACCGATTGGGTGTATCGGCGGACATTCGACGTTTCAGCGGACTTGCTGAACGAAGCCCGCATCTGTTTGCATTGCGACGGGCTTGATACTCTGAGCGCGATCACCATCAATGGCGTCAAGATCGGCGCGACCGACAATCAATTTCGCATTTGGGAATTCGATGTCGAATCCGCCCTTCGCGCTGGCGAAAACAGCATCGAAATCTGCTTTGCGTCAACGATTCCGTTTATTCAGGCCGAACAGCGAAAACGGTATCTGCATTTGACCGGCCTCGGCGCTGACCCGCTGCATGGGCAGCATCGGATCGACGGCAGCAACCGCATCCGCAAGAGTCAATGCAACTACGGCTGGGATTGGGGCCCGATGTGCGTCACCGCTGGCATCTGGCGACCGATTGGGCTTATCGCCTTCTCGACCGGACGCATCACCGAGATGCAGATATCTCAGGATCATTCGCAACAAGGCGCGGTGCAGCTTCGCCTCACCGCCGCAGTCGAAACCGCCGCATCCGCCGCGCTTCGCGCAAGAATCACCGCGACGTTCAACGGAGATGTCGTCGCCGAAACGACCGCCGATGTTCGCCATAACGGCATCGAAGCGGCGTTGACCGTTGCCGCCCCGCAACTCTGGTGGCCGAATGGCTTAGGCGCGCAACCGTTGTATGATGTCACGCTTGACCTGCTCGATGGCGAGACCGTCGTGGATGTCCAGAAAAAAACCATCGGCTTGCGGACGCTCGTCCTGGATCGCCACCCCGACCAATGGGGCGAATCGTTTCAATTCGTCGTCAACGGCGTCCCGTTTTTCGCCAAAGGCGCGAACTGGATTCCGGCAGACACGTTCGTCACGCGCATCACGCCGGAGTGTTATGAACACCTGATTTCCAGCGCGGCGCAGGCGAACATGAACATGCTGCGCGTCTGGGGCGGCGGCATTTATGAAGACGATCTGTTTTACGAATTATGCGACCGCTACGGCATCACGATCTGGCAGGATTTGATGTTCGCATGCAGCGCCTATCCCGGCGCGGATGCCGCCTTTATGGACAACGTGCGGCAGGAATTGGCCGACAACGTCAAGCGCCTGCGTCATCATCCCTGCATCGCCTTCTGGTGCGGCAATAACGAACTCGAACATATTCATACCTGGTTTTTGAGCGACGAGCCGAAAGAGGGGTGCATGACCTGGGACGAATACAAGCAGATGTTCGATGTGGATATTCCCGCCGTCGTCCTGAAACATGACCCGGAACGGGCATATTGGCCGTCGAGTTCGCATTCGCCGGTGGGCGACCGTAAAGACCCGAACAATCCGCGCTGCGGCGACGCGCATTTGTGGGAAGTCTGGCACGGACGCCAGCCGTTCGAATGGTATCGCACCTGCGAACACCGTTTCAACAGCGAATTCGGCTTCCAATCGTTCCCCGAACCGCGCGTGGTCAACTCCTACACGCTGCCCGAAGAGCGCAACATCACCAGTTACATGATGGAATGGCATCAGCGCAGCGGCATCGGCAACGACGCGATCATTCAATACATGCTGTCATGGTTCCGACTTCCCACGAGTTTCGACATGCTGCTCTGGCTCTCGCAAGCGCTCCAGGGGATCGGCATGAAATACGCGGTGGAACATTGGCGGCGTTCCATGCCGCGCGGCATGGGGACGCTCTACTGGCAGCTCAACGACTGCTGGCCGGTCGCAAGCTGGTCTTCGATTGATTCCTACGGCAACTGGAAAGCGTTGCATTACATGGCGCGGGACTTTTTTGCGCCGCTGCTGATTTCCGCGCTCGAAGACCCGCAGCACGGCACGGTGGAAGTGCATGTCACCAGCGATTTGTTAGAAGAAACGTCGGGGCAGGTGCGCTGGACGCTGTCGGATGCCGACGGCAAGATCCTGGCCGAGAACACGCTGGATTGCAGCCGGTTTGCGCCGGGCGCGGATACGAAGGTCTGCTTGCTGCAATTCAAGGATCATCTGAAGGAATACGGCAGCCGAAAGCTGCTTGTCTGGCTTGAACTGATGGTGAAGGGCGACATCGTATCGCGGAATCTGGTCACGTTCACCCGTCCGAAACATCTTGAATTGCACGACCCGGAATTGACGGCGCAGGTGCGGGAAGACGAATCGGGAGCGTTTTGGGTCGCGATTGACGCGAAACGCCCGGCGTTATGGGTCTGGCCTGAATTAGAAGGGGTGCGTGCCTCGTATTCGAATCGCTTCTTCCATCTGTTCCCCGGCAAGCCGATGACCGCGCGCATTCAACCTGCCGAGCCGATGACGCTTGCCGCATTCCAGCAGGCGCTCCGGCTCTATAGTCTGACCGATACCTACCGGCAGGCGTAAACATGCGTAGAGACGCCCCTATCGGGCGTCTCTTTTTTACTTCGGGCGTTTATCATTCAATGGATCAAATGAGTTGTTTGATTTCCAAAGGATTCTCAGATCAAACTGCTTTAACTCAGAGGAAATTCGTTGACGGAAATGCCTTGATGACTGTATTGTTACGTCTCTGCGTAGTCTCAATTTCTTCCATTACAGCTTATATTAAGCTTAAATTTTTTACCAAGAATGGTTTGGCCTAAGAAAGCCTTATACTATGCTGATTTATTCATTCGTAAGGGATGGGAACGCATTGTGGCGTAAGATTGCATACTGGCTTATGAGGACATGGAAAGGACGAATCATCCTCATTGTGTTGGCGACCTTCCTCTGCGGACAGGTATGGTTGACGTGGCGAGTGTCTCGATTCGTTCACTATTTCTGTCAAGCAACGATTAAAGGCACATCGCTTACACATCCAGACGTTGTTTTTGTGCATGATCATCTTCTGGACTATCTTAAAGATGAATTGCCTGATGGCTATCATATTTCAATACGGCCTTATGATGCCTTTACTTTTGACTTTCTCAACGTGACTCATTCGGCAATTGTGAAGACAAAAAGCCGACAACGGGGATTGCGCCTTAGGTTTGATCTCGTACGGAACCAGTTTCATGTTGTGGGATATTGGACAATAGAATAATGTGATGCCCCTCGTTCCACGCGGAGCGTGGAACGAGGGGCATCACAGCCCTGCCCCGACGGGGCGTCTCTTTTTTATCAGGATATTGCCGTCCGTTGCTCGATGATTTTCTGCGCAAGCGAACGGACATCATCCTCTTGATCGAGCCAGGCATGACGATCTTGAGAATAATCTCCCCATCCTGTTTGAAACTGTTGTAAAAATCGAACCATTCCGACTGCCCCAAGATGCTGAAATAACGCGTGCATCCCTGTCATTCGCACTTGTTGTAAAGTCATTATCGGAGTGTTGGATGTACTGATCATGCTATGCTGTCACCTCCTGTAACCACGCTAACGGATTTTTCACGGCAATATACAGATATGAGTTATGACGTTTCGCCAATTTGAGAAGGCGATCATCTGTTGTCAGAAAAACCGTCAAATTCGCTGATTCAGCACATGCAATATGAAGTGCGTCGTATGTGTGAAATCCGCGTTGCCTCAGCGCATCTGCTCGATTGATAATTGCCTCATCAAGCATGATAACATGATCGGCATGTCGGGTTAATAATCGAATTTGTGTTTGTCGTTCAGCATCTGGTGTCTGTCGAATCTCAAAATTTACGATTTCACTGGTGATCCATTCCCATTCACCGATTTCAATATGCTGCAATACCAATAAAACAGCTTCGGCTTCCAAGTGAACGCGATCCTGAGTTTGATCATCAAATGGGCGATTAAGGCAACAAACATCAAAATAAATTGTTATCATCGTATTCGAATCAAGATCACCATCGTTCTATTGTTCCTCATCCTCGAACAAGAATTCCGCCGTCATGGTTTCCTCTTCGTCCTTCTCTTCGAAAATCGGCAGGTTCCAATTCGACCGAATCACGACATCTTTAATCAAGTCGCGGATTTGAATCGGCTGGTCTTTCATAATCTGTTCAAGCAGCGTCTTGAATGACGCGATGATGTTGTCCTCTTTGATATCCGTAATTTTTTCGTTCTGCACCTTAAACAAGGTCGGAAACGACCCGTCGAGGCTGTCGAATTTTTTCAGCGCGTTTTTCACGATGTCCGATCCGGCCTTTTCGGAAATTCCGCTCAGGATTTCGTTAATCGCTTGCAGATAGATTTCCTTATCAATAATCGTCGGCTGCAACAGGTCTAACCCGACCGGCAGATCATACATTTTGTCCAGAAAGAACTTGAGCATATCTCCCTGAAGGATCGAACCGTGTTGTGGCGCAATCATCAACGGCGCGGGGTGCAGGCGCCGGATTTTATCAATCGCCATGCGAATCACAGCCTGCGACGGCATATAAATCTGGTGAAAAATCCGCATCCCGTCCCAATCGTTTTCCGTCGCAAAGAGGCGGGGTTCGAACGACAGCCCGCCGAAGAGATCGCCGGAAAAGAGAATCCGGCTGGTTTCATCGTACAACATGCACGCGCCGCGAAAATGGCAGAACGGCGTCGGCACGAAGCGGATGACGTGGCCGGTCGAGAGTTTGGCGCGGGATTTTTTGAATTTGTCCACCGCTTGAAAATTCGACAATTTCAGTCCGAAAAAATGTGTCAACCGCCAGGTGTCTTCCGTGCAGATGACGGTCATTTTCGGATTACGTTTTTGAAAATAGATCGAGTTCGTGCCGACATCCGGGTCTTGATGGTTGATATAGGCAATGTTCACCCTGCGCGGATCGCCGATGACCGATTTGACGCGGGCGTCAATTTCATCGAAAAAAATCGGTGGCCCCGGATCGATGATCATATTCGTTTGTTTGCCGTTGCCCTTGAATGCCCGTAAATAGACATTGACTTCCAACCGGCTGTCGCTGCGCATACCAAGCCAATACACGCCGTCAGCCAATTCGACCGCTTTCTGAAAATTTTCCATATTCCCCCCTAATGTCACGGAGTACGAAAGCTCTGCTTTCGCGCGGTCAAAGCAGAGCTTTGGCACTCCGGCTCTCACCTCGAAGACATAACCCGTCGTTACCGTTTCGAAATCATTTCGTCAATAATCCCGTATTTGATGGCTTCTTCCGGCGACATGTAGAAATCGCGTTCCGTATCCTGTCGGATTTTATCAAAGGTTTGTCCTGTATGGCGTTCCAAAATCTCATTCAATTTATCTCGCATCCGCAGGATTTCTTCGGCGTGAATCTGAATGTCCGACGCCTGTCCTTCTACACCGCCCCAGGGCTGGTGCAGCATGATCCGAGAATGCGGCAGCGCCGAGCGTTTTCCTTTTGCGCCACATGCCAGCAGTACAGCGCCCATACTGCTCGCCTGACCGAAGCAGATCGTCGCCACGTCAACTTTGATGAACTGCATGGCGTCGTAAATTGCCAACCCGGACGTAATCACTCCGCCCGGTGAGTTGATGTAGAGGCAAATATCTTTCTCCGGGTCTTCGGCTTCTAAAAAGAGCAATTGCGAAATAATCAGATTGGCGACCGTGTCGTCAATCGGCGTACCGAGAAAAATAATGCGGTCTTTCAGTAGGCGCGAAAACAGGTCGTATTCCCGTTCGCCACGCCCGGTTTGTTCAATGACCCAGGGGACATACATTGACATGAATAATTTCCTTTCTTCATAAGTTGTCAGACATTTCGAACGTGTCTGACAGCGTCTATTTTCCTTCTATCAGACAAAATTCATCCTTCATCAACCTGTAGAGTTCATACGTCATTTTGTCAATCTCTTTTTCGATCTCTTGCTGTCGCGCCATGACTTGCGCCGCATCCTACCATTGAATCGGCGTCAGTCCATGCGCTGCTAAAAAGGCGTTCGCCTGACTGAAATGGCGGCAGCCGAAAAAGCCGTTCGACGCAGAATAGGGCGAAGGGTGCGCGGCGTTTAAAATCAGATGCCCGCGCTGACGGTCAATCAGATCGCCTTTTTTCTGCGCATACGCGCCCCAGAGCAGAAAGACAAGATTTTCCCGTTGTTCGGATAACATCCGAATTACAGCGTCAGTGAAGCGCTCCCAGCCTTTATTCTGGTGTGAGCGCGGCGTTTTCTCCACGACCGTCAATATCGCATTCAGCAGCAAGATGCCCTGCTCCGCCCAGCGCGTCAGATTGCCGGAAGTCGGGATCGGCTGTCCGAGGTCTTGCGCGATTTCCTGGAAAATATTTTTGAGCGACGGAGGGATATTGACATCGTCGCTGACGGAAAACGCAAGGCCGTTCGCCTGCCCTTTGCCATGATACGGGTCTTGCCCTAAAATGACTACCTTCACCTGCTCGAACGGCACAGCCCGAAATGCTGAAAAGAGTTGCTCAGACGGCGGATAGACCGTGCGGGTCGCGTATTCCTGCTGCACGAATGCCATTAACTCCTGAAAATAGGGTTGCGCCATTTCGTCGCGCAGATGCGCCTGCCATGACGCCGGAAGCACGAAATTTGATGACGAAACCGTCTGTGCGTTCTCAGGTGCCGGCTTTTGATTGGATTTCGACGGCTTGCGCGGGGTTTTTACGGCCTCGTCGTCAATCCGCTCGATTTTAAAAATGACAGGACGAAACCAGTCGGTGCAGCCCGCAATCAGGGTGTTGCGCGGCTTCATCCAGGCCATATCCGCGCCGCCCGATACCATCAAAATATGATGGCGAATATCACCCCACGCCCACTCGCAAAAGCCTTCCGGCAGGCGGAACGGATCGCGCACGATAAATTCCTGCCCTTCGCGAAACAGATTGCAGACGCCGAATTTACTGGCGTCCCGCATGTATTCCTCGGCTAAATCCTGATACGCTGTGCGTTTGATGACGGTAATTTTACACGTTGGCATGGGTATTTTCTTCAGTTAAACCTCACAGGTCTCTAAGACCTGTGAGGTTTAACTGTTTACTCCTCCTCGCCCACTAACGGGCGGATTTTGAACAACGCCTTGGCATCATCTAAAAAGGCTTGCTCTTGAACTTCTTTTCCATCAGCGATCAGCAATCCCGTCAATTCCTGCGCCGCAAGGCTGCGTTTCGCCGCATCGCCTAAGCGTCCGCGAATATTCTGAAGCAATTCATAGCGCTGTTTCTCATCGCCCTCAACACTGCGGATTTTATGCAGTGCGCTGGAGATATACGCATCCCAGGACACGCCTGTTTCCGTTGTCAGCGTTTGCACGTTTTGATCTATTGCGTCCATTTCTTGAACAGATAATTTTCCGTCCACATACATGCCTAACAGCAGCAAATCGAGAGACGCTTCCCGTTGTTCTTGCGTCCAATCATCATGCCGCATCGGTTCTTTCGTCAGGATATTTTTTAACACGTCGATTAGGTTCATCGTCGGCTCCTTTTGGGCAATATTGTAAGCATTACAGCATTGTTCACGAGCATTGAAGCATCCAGGAAGGCAAACGCGCAGCTTTTACGGTCAACGCTTCGCGTCAAAACGCCTTCTTCACGTTCAATGCTTCTGAACAATGCAGTCACAAGAGTATTTCGGATGATTCGAAAAATATTGCTATGAAGCGGGCATGATAAAGTCAAGGGAATTCTCTCAGGTTTTTTGCCGCGAATAACGCGCATCCCCTGGAAAATAAAAAAGCTGTCAGGCACGTTGAACGCGCCTGACAGCTTTGCGCATACGTGGGGACGCTGCCCCGCGTTACCAAAGGAAATTAGAAGTTGAAATTATCAATATTTTCTTTGGTGAAGACGAACGGCTCGCCTAACAGCACGGTGCCCTTTTCGCCGATGGTGTATTCGCCGAGGCGGCCAGCCGCAAACTTCTCGCCCATTTCGCCCTTGATCGTTCCGGCTAACATGTGATGCGTCATGTACAGTGTGAGGTAGCCAAGATCGACCGGATTCCACAGCGCAAACGCTTTGCAGGTATCGTCTTTCACATATTCACGCATCTGGCTCGGAATGCCGAGGCCGGTAATCATGATTTTGCCAGCCATGCCGCCATCGCGAATCGCGCGCGCTCCGGCAGCGATGCCTACGCTGGTCGGGGAGATGACGCCTTTCAGGTTCGGATACGATTTCATCAAGCCTTGCATCTTCTGATAGCTCTTCGTATCGTCGTCGTCGCCATAGACCGTGTCAACCAACTTGATGTCTTTGTATTTCGGGTCTTTCAATTCTTCGTTCATCCATTTGATCCACTCGCCCTGATTCGGGGCTCCAGCGGCTGCGCTCAGGATGGCGATTTCGCCAGCACCGCCAATCAAGTCGGCCATGACCTGCACTTGTTTGCGGCCAATGCCTTCGGAGTCTGCTTGCAATGTGAACAACTGCCGTCCGCCGTCGCCGATTGCGGCGTCATAGCTGACCACAACGATTCCGGCTTCGATGGCTTTTTTGCCAGCAGGCACGAGCGCGTCAGGATCGTTGGCGGAGATCATGATGCCGTTGACTTTCTGGGCGATCAGGGCGTTAATCATCTGGATTTGTTTGGTCGCGTCCGCATCGGACGGCGCTTGATAAATGACTTCATCCCCTAATTCTTTGGCCGCCTCTTTTGCGCCTTCATTGCAAGCATCGAAATACGGGTTGCCTAAATTTTTCGGCATGTTGACGATTTTGTATCCGGCAAATGCAGAGACGCTCATCGCGAGCACGAACATCACGCTCATGGCAATAATCAATGATTTTCTCATAAGAAACTCCTGTTGAAATTGATATGCTGTCTTGTTGTTATCGTAAAATCCGAAACGCTGTCAATGACCAGTTTGCCTGCCAACTCCCTTTGCTCTGTATGGAAAAACATCACCTCCCGAATTGTGCGATATGTCTGTTAAACTACAAGGATATGTGTAAGAATGGATTTCAATTCCTAACACAATTTTCCAACCCACCCCTTGCCCCTCCCAGGAGGGGAATCGCGATTCGAGGCAACTCTGCACGAAATTCCCCTCCTGGGAGGGGTTGGGGTGGGTGATCAAAAAAATGTTAGGAAGTGAAAAGAATGGATAATAATACCAATGGTATCACAAGTCGCGATTATCCCTTCTTACACCCATCCTTGTAGTTACCGCTTGATAAATTTTCCCAACAAATTCGGCGCAAGAATCGCAAAAATCAAGACGCCGCCGCTGACAATCTGCTGCACCTGCCCCGGCACCATTCTCAAGCTCATGCCCCATTCGATAATGCCTAACAAGAAAATGGAGAGGAACGTGCCGATCATCGTGCCTTTGCCGCCGCCGGTATCCGTGCCGCCAAGCACGACGGCAGTAATCACATGCAATTCGTAACCGGTCGCCACATCGGTGCGGGTGCTGCCGAAGCGAGCCGCCATAATCAGCGCGGACAGCGCCGCCATAAGACCGCCAAGCATGTAAATCTTCACTTTGATGCGATCCACGTCAATGCCGGCGTACCGGCAGGCGTGTTCGTTATTGCCGATAGCGAAGATCGTGCGTCCGAAGGTCGTGCGATGCAGCAGCAATCCGAAGCCAAGCGCAAACGCTAAGAAAATCACAAGAGAAATCGGCACAGGCGTTCCGGGAATGTAGTTCTGTCCGATGGCGGTAAACCAGGCCGGATAGCCTTTGACCGGAATATCGCCGAGCATGGCAAACGCCAGGCCGCGATACAGGGCATACGTGCCGAGCGTGACGGCCAACGGCGGCAATTTGATTTTCGTGATGCATTTGCCATTGAACCACCCACCCAACAGCCCGACGCCGATAGCCGCAATCGCGCCAATCCAGATCGGGACGCCATGTTTGAACAGCAAGGCCATCGTCGCGGATGCCATCGCTAACGTGGAGGCCGCTGACAGGTCGATCCCGGCAGTGATGATGATCATGGTCATCGGCAGCGCCATCAGCCCTTTCTCGATAAAATTGAAGGTCATGTCGAACAGGTTGACCGTATTCAAAAAATATTCGGAAATGCTGGCGTTAATCGCGCCGATGATGATGATTAAGGCCACCAACAGCCATTCCCATCGCAGAAAAAACCTCGAAATCGAAAACGGCTGTTTAATCGCGACAAATCCTTTTACGTCCTGTGTTGTTGCTTGAATTGCCATAAATTTTGACCTCGAACAAACCTCACAGGTTTTTAAAACCTGTGAGGTTTCGTATAACGTATAACTATACTTTGC
>CAZRSF010000060.1:20495-41269 GCA_964602655.1 uncultured Candidatus Moduliflexus sp. | reverse complement strand
GGTCACAGCGATGCCCAGATCGGGCGCGGCTACCCGATACGTATCGCCTGAGATCGCCAGCATACGCCGCCGACAGGGTATCGGCGATCCGCGGCTCAATCAATATGGTAGGCTTTTATTTTGCGGTAGAGGGTCTTCAGGTCAATATTGAGCAGGGCGGCGGTGTTGCCTTTATGTCGTTGCTGCTGTTTCAATACGGTGAGAATGTATTGCCGTTCGAAGGCTTCCAGCGCGTCTTTGAGCGGGAGGGCGTCCGGCGCCGGCGCATGATTGCCGTCCGGCGTTCCATGCGTGTCGGCCACGTCATCGTCAATGTCCAAACGTTGCAGCGTCAGATAGCGTTGCAGGACATTTTGAAGCTGTCGAATATTGCCAGGCCAATCGCGCTCGCAAAACCTATCCAGGACGTTACCAGGCAGCCTCGGCGGCGCTCCGCCTGCGCTGTATTCTTTAAGGAAATACTCGACCAACAGCGGAATATCCTCTTTCCGTTCCCGTAACGGCGGCACAGTCAGCGGAATGACCGCGATCCGGTAGAAAAAATCCTGCCGCATCAATCCTTCTTTCACCCGCTCTTTCAGGTTGCGGTGCGTGGCGGCAATAATTCGAACATCGGCCTGCTTCGCGTTCTGATCGCCGACCGGGATGTAGCTTTTCGTTTCGATAGCCCGCAGCAGTTTGGCCTGCATGAGGAGATTCAATTCCCCGACTTCGTCTAAAAACAGCGTCCCGCCATGCGCGGCATCGAAAAAGCCGGCTTTATCGCGCAGCGCCCCGGTAAACGCGCCTTTACGATACCCGAAAAATTCGCTTTCGAAGAGCGTTTCGACAATGCTTCCGCAATTGACCGCGATATACGGCTTTTTGCGGCGTTGACTCAGGCCGTGAATCGCGCGCGCGACGACATCTTTGCCGACGCCGGATTCTCCGTAAATCACCACGTTGGCATCCGTCGCCGCCGCTTGGGCAATCAATTCATACACGGTTTGCATCGCCTCGCTTTTGCCGATCAGATCGCCGAACCGGTAACGGTCGCGGATCGTTGACCGCAGGCGGACATTCTCCCGCCGCAGCCGCTCGCGCTCGGTCTGCATCTCCTGCTCGCGGCGCTTGCGTTCGGTAATGTCGTGCATCGTGACTAAGAAGGCGTCTTCGCCTTCCCAGCAAATCAAATTGTGGCGTTCTTCGATCCAGCGTTCCTGACCATCCCGGTTCAGCGCCAATTCGATGGTCTGCCAGCGCGGTTCCGCCGGGATGTCGAATTGGGTTTGAGAGACGCCCTGAAAGAGTTCGAGCGGCGTTTTTTCCAACAAGTGCTGCGGCGTGGAGCCAAGCAGCTCTGCCAGCGCCGCATTCACAAACACCACGCGCTCATGTTGAAGAATGCCGATGCCGTCGGTCGCTTGCTCGGCCAATGCGCGGTATTGCGCTTCGCTTGCGCGTAAGCTCTGTTCGACGCGTTGACGTTCGACGATTTCCTGCTGCAAATGCGCGGTGCGTTCTTTGACTTCGTCGGCCAAATGGGTTTGCAGCTTGCGCAGCGCCAAATGGGTTTCGATCCGCGCTAATGCCTCTGCCGCTTGAATCGGTTTGGTGAGATAGTCCACGCCGCCGACCGCAAACGCCTTGACCTTATCAAAGGTGTCGTCTCGCGCACTGATAAAAATGACCGGAATCTCGCGGGTGCGTTCATCGGCTTTCAACCGCTCGCAGACCTGATAGCCGTCCATCTGCGGCATGACGATGTCTAACAAAATCACATCCGGCGGTTCGGCGCTCGCGGTGGATAGCGCATACGCGCCGTCGGTCGCCGGTCTGACATGATACCCGCGCTCGCCTAATAAACCCATGAGCAGGCGTACATTCGCTGGCGTATCATCAACGACTAAAATCGAGGCTTTGGGTTGAGTATTCGTCATAAGTCACGACAAAAATGTTCTGGATATTGCCCTTGAGAACGTGGTCAATTCGTGTTGGCGGCCTCTCGAATCAAGCGGAGGATCTCGCCGTAGGCAAAATTCTCCGCTAACCGCGCAAGCCCTTCGGCGCAGGCGGCATCGCGGGAACGCAGGTCGTCAATCGCCTGCGTAATCTTCTCGACATCGCCGCGCAGCATAACTTGCTCTAAATTCGCGAGCGTCTCCGACGGCAACGACGCCAACGCGGTTAGCGTAAACGAGTTGGACTCCGTCTGCGACTGGCGAACCGCAATGCGCGATCCGCCATCTTCGTTCGGCGCATCTTCCGCATACGCGTAGCGAATCCCTAAATATTTTTGCAGCAGATTAAACGCATCTGCCGAACGGAACGGTTTGGCTAAAAAATCGTCGCATCCTGCGGCGAGCGCCTCCGCGCGCTCGTGTTCCAAGGGACTGGCTGTCAGAGCGATGATGGTGGTATGAGATGGGCGCCGACTGCTTGAGGCGTCGTCAATTTCGGAGAGCGGCTCGGCATGTGACCACTGGCGTTCGACTTCTCGGATGCGCCGCGTGGTTTCATAGCCTCCCATCACCGGCATACGCAAGTCCATCCAGATGACATGGGGCTGCCACTCACGCCATATCTCGATGGCCTTCGCGCCATGTTCCGCGTCGCGCAGTTCGAATCCCAATGGGGCGAACATATCGGTGAATAACGCGCGATTCTCTTGATTATCATCTACAATCAACATCCGGCAGCAGCGCTGTTCCGGCGCGAGCGCCACGACGCGACGGGCAGTGGACGGGCTGACGCTTTCTGCCGCGTCAATCACGCTGACATCAATCATAAACGTCACGGTGGTGCCCTGTTCCGGTTTGCTGCTGATCGTCATCGCGCCGCCCATCAATTCCACAAATTTACGGCTGATCGTCAATCCTAATCCGGTGCCTTCGCGAGCGCGTTTGCCGCTGGTGGTCTGCGTAAAGGCGTGAAAGATGTCCGTGAGTTCCTCTGCCGCGATTCCAGTTCCCGTATCAATGATGTCGAACACCAGACGCGCGCGTTCGCAGGCGTCGGCCTTTATGCAGCGCACTCGCGCAGTTACGCCGCCGATTTGCGTGAACTTCAGCGCATTGCTGAGCAGATTCAGCAAGACCTGGCGGAGTTTGACGGCGTCCACGCGGACATGGCGCGGAATATTCTCCCAATTGAACCGCAACTCTAAGCGTTTCTCTTTCGCGCGCATCCGAAAGAGGTCTTCCACCTCATCCAACAAGCGAATCAGGTCTATGTTTTGCTCGTCCAGCGACATGCGCCCGGCCTCGATTTTAGACAGATCGAGCACCTGATTGATCAGCGAGAGCAGATGTTCGCCGTTGCGATTGATAATCCGCAGGTATTCCTGGTGTTCAGGGGCAAACGTCGCATGATGACTGAGCAATTCCGAAAAGCCGATGATCGCATTCAACGGCGTGCGGAGTTCGTGGCTCATATTGGCGAGAAATTCGCTTTTGGCGCGGTTGGCGGTTTCTGCCGCTTCTTTCGCGTATTGCAGTTCTTCCTCGACGCGTTTGCGTTCCGTAATATCTTCGGACACCGTAATAATTCCGACCGGAATGCCTGTGTTATCCCGTACCGGCGAGGAGATCGAATGTACCGGAAAGATCGTTCCGTCTTTTCTGACATTGCGCGTTTCCCGTTCCCAGCCCGTTTCCAAATAATTGAAGGGGAGGTCGCGCCAGGAATCCGTCGGGGAAAACATCCGGGCATCCTGATCGATCAGTTCGGCGACCGTGTAGCCATGCATCGCGGCTTCCGCCGGATTCACAAACAGGATGCGGTGGTCGGTCGTGGTAATGGTCACGCCGATTTGCGCCGTCAAAATCGCATTGCGCAGGAGCAGCACTTCGGTCTCAACCAATTTGCGCCGGGTAATATCGCGATACGCGCTTAAAAACCACGTCTGATTTTGATCGTGAATCAGAGAGGTTGAAACCAGTAACGTTTTCCGACTGCCGTCTTTGGCGCAGATTTCGGTTTCGATATCGTGGACGCCGCTGATCTGCTGTAATTTTTGAAGATGAAATAAGGCGCGATAATAGTCCGGCTGATTGGGATAGAGCAAGTGCAAAAAATCGTTGGAGGCGTTGGCGTCGGCTTTCGAATAGCCCGTCAATTCTTCCATTTTAGAATTGAAAATTTCGAAACGACCGGCGGCGTCGCCCAGGGTGATCCCGTCTTCGATGGTTTCCAACACGGTTTGAAAGCGTCGCGCCGCGATTTCGAGCGTTTCTTCCGTCTTCTTACGGGCGGTGATGTCGTGAATGATCGAAAACAGCAGCGTCTTCCCTTGCGTGATCATTGGTGAGGAATGGACTTCCACCGTTCTGATCTCGCCATTTGCGAGCCGGTGCGGGAAGATGAAATAGTTTCGTTCCTCCGCGACGGCTCGTTTTCGCTCTGCGGCGTGCTCTTCCGGCGGCAGCGCGTTAATCTGTTGAATGGACATGCTGCGTAAATCGTCCAGCGAATATCCATAGAAATTGGCGGCGGCGCGATTGGCATCAAGAATGAGGCCGCTTTCCGGCTCGACGATCAGCATGATGGCATGATGCCGTTCGAACATGAGCCGAAAGTGTTCTTCGCTCTCTTTCAGTTTTTTTTCGACGGCATGTTTATAGAGCGCGATTTCGATAGCTGCGCGTAATTCGCGGTTGTGTTGGATCGGTTTCACGAGAAAGCCAAAGGGGTCGCTGATTTTCGCGCGCGCCAGCGTCTCATGATCGGCATACGCCGTCAGATACACGACAGGAATATCCCACTGAGCCTGAATCTGCGCGGCGGCCTCGATGCCGTCCATTTTTCCGGCTAACTCAATATCCATCAAGACCAGATGCGGGCGCTGTTCCGAGGCGAGTCGGATGGCGTCTTCCCCGGAAAACGCCACGCCGGTCAATTCATACGCCAATTGTTCGAGCGCGTTACGCAGGTATTCCGCGTTGATGCTATCATCTTCAACAAGTAAGATACGTTCGCCAGCCATAATTCTTTTGCGTTCACCTATTGATGCGAGGTGTGGCTATTGCAACGACGCTTTGATCTCGAAAATGTCGTCCGCATGCGTGAGGAAGAGGTTGACAATCGTCGGATCAAAGTGTTTTCCGGCGTCTATGGCAATAATCTGCATGGCTTTTTCGTCGGGAAACGCGGGTTTGTACACCCGTTCGGTGACTAAGGCGTCATAGACATCTGCCACTGCGACAATGCGGGCTTCCAGCGGAATCTGTTCTCCGACCAGTTGATGCACATAGCCGCTGCCGTCCCAGCGTTCGTGATGATACAGCGCGATATTCCGCGCCATGCTGTCAAGGCCATCTCCTGCTAATAAGCTTGCGCCAAACACGACATGCTGCTGCATTTCGACGAATTCTTCTTTCGTAAACTGACCGGGTTTGCGGAGAATGCGATCCGGCAGGCCGACTTTGCCCACGTCATGCAGCGGCGCATAGAGACGAATCCGTTTGATAAACTCTCGCTCGCAGCCGTATTGCTCCGCCAAATAGGCGGCATATTCGCCAACGCGCTTGATGTGGTTCCCGGTATCCGTGTCATTCAGGCGATTCGCGCTTTCCAACGCATTCACCAGCGTCATCGTAATATTGGTCACCATGCGGGTTTTTTCTTCGACTAATGCGGACAGATGAACTTCGCGGTCTTGCAGCATCCGATACATTTTGCGCAGCGTCAGGTGCGTCTTGACGCGCGCCAGCACTTCTTCCGGCTGAATCGGTTTGGTCACGTAATCCACTGCCCCGGCTTCCAATCCTCGCACCTTATCTACCGTCTCGGACAGGGCTGTCATGAACATGACGGGAATCTCTTTGGTTTTATCATGGGCTTTCAGCCGCCGACAGGTCTCGAATCCGTCAATTCCGGGCATCATGACATCCAACAAGATCAAATCCGGGCATTCGGTTTCCACCAATCGTAAGCACGATTCGCCATCCGAGGCGAAGAGCACGTCATATCGCATATCCCCGAAAATGTCGAACAGCACGTTCAAATTCGCGGGGTTATCGTCCACAACGAGGATGATTGACTCGTCAATGTTCATAGTGAGTCTCCATTGCCTGCAATTTTTCGATTATCGCTTGTAATTGAAATGTCTTGGCATATTGCCGCAGTTCTTCTACGACGGCGTGATACGCCGGATCAATCGTATCCAAATGCTGTAACAGCGGACGCACCCGTCCGGTGGTCGCCAATTTGAGCAGTATCTCACGTTCTTGAAGGGGGAATTGACGCGCTTCGGCAGCCATCGGCACGTTCTGTTCCTTCGCGCGTTCCGTCTCTTTGCTGGCCTCGCCGTACACCCATTCTAATTTCAAATGAATACGCAATTGCTCTAATAAATCGTCCAAATGAATCGGTTTCATCAGAAACGCCTGGCATCCGGCTTGCAGGCTGCGGCTGCGATCATCTTCATAGACGCTGGCCGACACCGCAAAAATGACATGTTCCTTGAGCGCCTCATCATTGCGAATATGTTCCATCGCCTCTACGCCGTTCATGACGGGCATGCGCAAGTCCAATAATGTGGCGTCCGGGCGATGAGCGCGCAGTTGTTCGAGGCATTGCAACCCGTCTTCCGCTTCAAGGATATGAAAACCAAGCGGCATCAGCATGTCGGCCAGCAGCATCCGATTTTCTTTGCGATCATCCACCACCAGCAGCGTTCGGCGTCTGCCGCGATACCCGAAGACTTTGCGATAGGCGGGTTTGATGCTGGGGAGAAAATCAGGCAGCACATCCAATTTCAGGTCGAACGAGAAGGTCGTGCCTTCGCCTATCGTACTTTTGACGATCAGCCGACTCCCCATCAAACGCGCGAACTTTTGGCTGATGGTCAATCCCAATCCCGTGCCTTCGATGGCATGGCGTTTTTCCCCGACTTGCTGGAACGGCAGAAAGATTTCATCCAGGTCTTCCTGCGCAATACCGATGCCTGTGTCGGCAATCTCAAACCGAATCGTCTGCGACAGCGTTCCGCGATCTTCTTCCTTCAGGCGCTCAGGCGCGTCGCAGACGCGGACGCGCAGGGACACGCTGCCGCGTTCCGTAAATTTGACGGCATTGCCGAGCAAATTAATCAAAATCTGCCGCAAGCGTTTTTCGTCCGTCCGCACCCCTGGTGCGAGATGAGGATCGCACTCATAGATGAATTCGATGCCCTTTTGTTTCGCGCGAATCGCAATCATTTCCGCAATCTGTTTCAAAAATTCCGGCAGATGCACGTCCGAGAGCACGAGTTCCATGAAGCCGGCTTCGATTTTGGACAAATCAAGAATTTCGTTAATCAGATTCAATAAGTGCGTGCCGCTGTTTTTGATAATCTCCAGCCCATCCATCTGCCGTTCGCCGAGGTTCGGCGCATTTTTGAGAATCTGCGCGTAGCCGAGAATCGCATTCAATGGGGTGCGCAGTTCGTGGCTCATGTTGGCGAGAAATTCGCTTTTGGCTCGGCTGGCGGATTCTGCTGTTTCTTTGGCCTGCTCCAGTTCGATTTGTGTCTGCTTGCGTTCCAAGACTTCCTGATGCAGCAGCGCATTCATGTTCGACAGTTCGATGGTGCGTGTTTCGACTTTTTCGGCTAATGAGGCGCGTTCGACTTCCAAGGCCATTTCCATGAGTTTGCGGTCGGTAATTTCGATGCCGAATTCCATTACGAGGGCTGATCCGTCAATATCGGTAAAGGGATAATCATACGCCTGATAATAAGTGTTATTGGCGGCGTGATACCATTCCCAGCCTTGCGGGGTTTTGGTCGCAAAGACCTGATACGCTTGCGAATCTTCCCAAAGCCCTTCGCGCTGATCGAGCAGCGTCTGCGTTTGCGGGGCGTCGGGATCGCCGAAGCGTTTGCGGAACGAATGATTGGCGAACCGAATTGCCCCGCGCGGGTCGCGCAAGAAAATATAGACCGGCAGATTTTCCAAGACGGCGAACAGTCGTTTTCGCTCTTGTTCCAACGCCTCGCCCGCGCGTTTCCGTTCGAACGCGCCAGTGAACATTTCCGCCAATATCCTGAGCAGCGCGATAATATCTTCCGGCCACGTGCGCGGCGAATGCAGCGATTCGAAACTCAACACGCCGATCAGTTTCCCGGCAAACACCAGCGGAATCATAATCAATGACTGTGAATGCCGAAGAAAGGCGTTGTTTTCGTTACGTTGAAACTCCCCGACCAACTCTTCGACCGAAGGAATATTCAAAATGCCGTCGTGTTCGATATGTTCTTTGGCCCAGGTAAAAAAGCGCGTATCCAGCGTATGAACTGTCAGCGTCTGGTTGAGGCTCTCGGACGCCCACCATTCATGCGTGATTGTGACGTTGGCCGTCCGGCTGTATTCGGGTGTTAACGCGACGTAGCCGTGATCAACGCCGGTAAATTCGCCAATCGTTTGCAGGGCGCGTTGAATGCCGCGATCAATATCATTCAGGGTCAGATTGATAAAATACGTGGAAATCGTGTTGATCAAATTGCCGAACGTCATACGATAGCGCAACGCCTGTTCCGCGCGTTTCTGTTCCGTAATATCATGAAAACTTAACACGGTTCCAACGCATTTCCCCCCAATCCATCGTGGTTGCGAGAACATTTCGACGATCAGGCCATCCAGCAGTTCGAACGTTTCCTCTCTCAGCAGTTCATTTGGCATTCGAAGCACCTGGATAATGTCAGGAAAGCGTTCCGGTTCCTTCAGGCGTTGGCGCGCGAGTTCAAGAATCTGGTCAGTCTTGGCCTGATTCAGTAGGGTTTCTGGAATCTGCCACATATCGGCAAATTTTTGATTGAAAATCGGGATGGCATTGTCTTCTGTATTCAGCGCTAAAATCCCGTCTGCGGTTGATTCCAGGGTGGATCGCAATAATGACAGCGATTTTTCCAAGGCGTCTTCGGCCTGCCTACGTTCGGTAATATCCTTGAAGATCATGACAAACCCGGTAAATTGCCCCTGCTCGTTCATGATCGGGCTGCCGCTGTATTCAACGGGGATTTTGGTGCCGTCTTTCGCGATCAGAACGGCGTACTCTCCTAATAGAATCGTGATTTCCGGCTGCGTTTCCCTTTGCGCGTCTGCTTCGTACTCATCGGAGGTTTCGCTATCATCGGCGGTGACGCGAAATGTCATATCTTTGCCGAGTAATTCCTCTTGTTTCCATCCCGTCAACATTTCCGCCACCGGATTAAAAAACGTGACTGCGCCTTGTTCATTTGTGGTGACAACCGCTTCGCTGAGGTTGCGGAGCGTCGCCACCAACCATTGTTCATTTTTTTGCACCGCTTTTTCAGCCGCCAGCCGTTGTTCCTCGACCTCGATGTTATACAACGCAAACCCCATGTCTCCGGCAATCTCTTCTAACAGAGTCAACTCTTCCTCATTGGCAGAAATTTCCGGGGGAAGACCGACAAATAAGGCTCCGTACGTCTTGTCGCCGTACATCAGCTTTATCGCGATTCTGGGTGTTTCAAGGCACCAATCCTCTAAACAGCAGATGCCTTCTTGCTTGAAGGTGTATTGCATCAACGGGCGCTCGGAGCCGCTTGTGAACACTTTTCGAACGCAAGGAGGCATTTTCCCCTGCTTCAGGAGTTTGATGAGATGGGGAAATTTATCTTTTAATCCGGATTGAGCGACAAAACTGACGTGATCGGCGTCGTTGACGAGCGCAATCCAGGCGTTTGCATACCCTCGCGCCTTGACTAAATGATTGCATGCCGCCTGAATGAGGCGCTTGCGATCCCGCTCCCGAACGATTAACTGATTGACGATGCGGATCGCGTTCAATACGGCATTGAGATGGTCAATCTGCTTTTCACGTTGTCGCCGTCCGGTGATGTCATGGCAAATGCCGACCAGTGCAGTCACCGCGCCGCCTTCATTATAAAGCGGGACTCTCGTCATCAGGAAGATGCGCTCGGTGGCATCTTGTGCCGGGAGCGTTTCTTCATGTTCGATCATCGCAAGCCCTGACTGGATGACCTGGCGATCATACTGCTCATCAGTACGCGCGAGTTCTTCAGGAAAGACATCGCGAACAGTTTTCTCGCAAAGCGTTTGAGGATTGGTCAGGCCGACAAAGGCGGCATACGCCTGATTATTCAGCAGGAATCGTCCGTTGCGATCTTTGACGTAAATCAAATCCGGGATGTTATCAATCAGCGCGCGCAGCAGATTCCGCTCGTCGGAGAGCGCTTTTTCAGCGCGTTTGCGCTCGGTAATATCCTCGCAGGTCGTAATAATGGCCAGCGGCGTTCCGTCATCGTCTTTGACCAATTCCGACATGAGTTGGGCAGGAAATTTGCGGCCATCTTTGCGCACATTGACGCTTTCCCGAATCCACCCTTTCATCGTGGAGATGTCTTCGAGCGTCATCTGCCTTCTCATGTCAGGCGGCGCAAAGATCGCCACGTTTTGTTCCAACAATTCTTCGACCTGATAGCCATGAATGTTCGCGTCTGCCGGGTTGGTATAAAAAATTTTCCGCGTCGTGTCGGTAATCGTGACGCCCAATGGCATGGTTTCTATCGCTTTTTCGAGCACGCGAAATTTTTTCGAGAGGTCTTTTCTTGCGGAACGCTCCTGCTCCAATGCCTGCTGAGTTTCTTTGAGCGTTGCCGCAATATCCTGACGCGGCGGCTCCGTGGAAGAGGAGGGTTGACCCGATATTGGGGAGGACGACCTTGATTCATGCCGAAGATCGCGATGCTCCAAGAGCAAGAATTGACGCCGCCTCACGGCAATCGCCGACACGTTGATCCGATGTGTTCCGCCTGCGGCATCCGTTTCTTCCCATTCTACAGGGCGCGGCGCGGCAGATGTCGGCTGCGCCCACCAATCATTGACATCCAGCAGAAAATCCTGTAATACCGGAAACCGACTGGCCGGAAAAAACGTTTGCGTCCGATCAATTTCCGGGTATAACGCCGAAAACCATTCCGGCGGAATGCCAAGAAACGAGAAGGAGCGTTCATTCAACCGTTCCAGTCCGACAAGATTCATTGCCAGAAATAGCTCATTGAAACTGCCGTCTTTGGAGGGGAGTTCTGTTGTCATTCTTGCCATACGTTCCCTATATGTTCTCATCTACGCGATCGCGCTTCGATTCATTATGACTGACGTATTTTTTAACAATACAGAACAGCGGAAAGGTTGTCAAATGAAAGTTCGCGTTCTGGCAGGATTTTTTGCGATGCCGGGTAACTCCGCAAATTTTATTTCGCTATCCGTAACGATTTTATAATGAATCGTCATTCTTTACGTACACCGTTACAAAAAATCTTCGACTCTTTGCCTTGACATCTCATCAGACGTTACATATATACAAAATTGAACACTCGGTCTCAAACAATAACGCAATTGATTATCCGGGAGGAGAATGATTTATGTTGAAACAACAATGGATTCGCGTCTGTGGGGGACTCTTCATCTTTTTGATGCTGTTGATGGGAATGGCTCCCGCAAAGACGTATGCCGAGGAAGATTTGTATGACACGCTGCAAATTCTCAAATTCGATGAGCCGGCAGACGTTCCTGATTTCTCGTTAACATCTGTGGATGGCAGCGAAAAGAAGCTCACCGATTTTAAAGGGCAGGTGGTTCTGCTGAATTTCTGGGCGACATGGTGTATGTATTGTCGCGCGGAGCGGGAATCCCTTCAGGCCGTATATGATTCGTATAAAGACAAGGGATTGACAGTGGTCAGTATCTCGATAGATAGCGGCAGTATCGATCCGGTCAAAGCGTTTGTCGAAGAGAAAAAGCTGATGTTCCCGAACCTTCACGATCCCAAAAACGAGGTCAGCGCTCAATATGCGGTACGCGCGATCCCATTGACCTATTTCATTGATAAGCAAGGCAAGGCGCGCGGATTTGCTGTCGGGCCGCGTTCCTGGGATAGCGATGACATGACGGCGCTGCTGACGAAGTTGCTGACTGACGCTGAAAATGAATCGTCCGGCGGCGAAACGCAAGAAGCCGACAGTTCTCAGGGGCAGGCAGATGCCGTTTCTTCGGCAACGCAGAAAACAGATGACGCCGAGACGAAAAAATAGAGATGAACAAATAATCGGAGGAACTCGCATGAAAGCGCAAAATATTCTTGAAACCATCGGCAATACGCCGCATGTTCGCGTGAATCGCTTATTCGATTCCCGCGTGGAAGTCTGGATCAAATTGGAACGCGCCAACCCCGGCGGAAGCATCAAAGATCGAATTGCTCTCGCGATGATTGAAGACGCCGAGCAGCGCGGCATTCTGAAAAAAGATACGTTGATTATCGAACCGACATCGGGAAATACGGGCATCGGCCTCGCGATGGTGGCCGCCGCAAAAGGGTATCGCCTCGTGCTGACCATGCCGGAATCCATGTCGCTCGAACGCCGCCGTTATTTGAACGCGCTTGGGGCGCAGTTAGAATTAACGCCGCGCGAAAAAGGGATGCGCGGCGCGATTGAGAAGGCGAACGAACTGCATGAAGCTACGCCGAATTCCTGGATTCCGAATCAGTTCGAGAATGGCGCCAATCCGGAGATTCATCGCAAGACGACGGCGCAGGAAATTCTGAAAGATTTCCCGGACGGTCTCGATTACCTGATTACCGGCGTCGGCACGGGTGGACATCTGACCGGCTGCGCTGAAGTGCTGAAAGCGAAATTCCCGAATCTCAAAGTTTTCGCCGTCGAGCCGCAAGCGTCGCCTGTGTTGAGCGGCGGTAATCCCGGAGCGCACCCGATTCAGGGCATCGGCGCGGGTTTTGTGCCGAAAGTGTTGAATCGCGACATCCTGGACGGCGTGATTCAAGTGCCTGCGGAAGAAGCGTATCAATTTGCGGTGCGCTGTGTGAAAGAAGAAGGGATTTTTATCGGCATTTCCTCTGGCGCATCATTGGCGGCAATCAATAAACAATTGCCGGAGATGCCTGATGGAAGCCGAGTTCTCACCTTCTGCTACGATACCGGCGAGCGTTATTTGTCGGTGCAGGGGTTATTCGAATAAGTCATTAAACGACAAGGATGCGTGTAAGAAGGGATAGATTTTTATCCTTTCCTACACGCATCCTTGTCGTTTCAAAATGTGGAAACCAAAACGGTCACAATTCCGAATATTAGCTGCGGGCATTGTAAAATGCGCGTTGAAAAAGCGTTGAATGCCATGAATGGCGTGAAAGCGACGGCAGATGTTCCGACCAAGTCCGTCAAAATAGATTGGGATGGCGCAACAACGAATTGGAGCGACATCATGGGAACGCTTGAAAAAATCGGCTATCCGCCGCAAGATTAGCCGCGAATATTCAGGAGTGCCAAAGCTTGCTTTGGCAAGGCGGTGAAGCCACCGAATTGCTCATTTTTTACATTCGCTGTCGTTATCGGACGGCAAAAGCAAGCTTTTGCACTCCTTATGGCAAAAAATATGGCTCAAACATCATTGAAAATCGGCGGCATGACGTGTGTCATGTGCGTAAAGGCGATTGAAAATGGCCTGAAAGATTTGAATGGCGTGACGCAAGTGACGGTCGATCTCAGCGCGGAAACGGCGTTGGTGACGTACGATCCAAACAACGCGACGCTCACCGACATGCAGCGCGTGGTCGAAGAAAATGGCTATCAATTTCTCGGCGTGGCGGGCGAAGTATCGGAAGAGCGCGAACAAGAAGCGCGAGAACGCGATTTGCGCCTGAAACTCCGTCGTTCGATTGTCGGCACGATTTCCGGTTCGATTCTGATGGTGCTGATGTACTGGCACGTTCGGCTGCCTATTCCGATGGAATGGTTTATGTTTCTCGTGGCCGCTCCGGCGTTTGCGTATGTCAGCCATCCGATTTTCACCGCCGCGTATCGCTCGTTGAAGCATAAAACGCTGAACATGGATGTGATGTACGCGATGGGGATCGGCGTAGCGTTCGGCGCGAGCCTGTTCAGCACGGTCGGCCTGCTGCCGCATGATTTCATCTTTTACGAAGCCGCCGTGTTTCTCGCCGCGTTCTTGACGATTGGCCGCTATCTCGAAGCTCGCGCCAAAGGGAAAACCTCCGAAGCGATCAAAACGCTGATGGGCTTGCAGCCGAAAACCGCCACCGTCATTCGCGACGGCGTGGAGCGAGAATTGCCGATTGAAGTTGTGCAGGTCGGCGATGAAATTCTCGTCAAACCGGGCGAAAAATTCCCGGTGGACGGCGAAGTCATCAGCGGCGAAAGCTACGTGGACGAATCCATGATTACCGGCGAACCGGTGCCGAATCTGAAAAAGTCCGGCGATACGGTCGTGGGCGCAACGTTAAACACGAACAGTGTCATCCGGTTTCGCGCGATGAAAATCGGCAAAGATACGGTGTTGTCGCAGATTATCCGGTTGGTGCAGCAGGCGCAGGCGTCGCGTCCGCCGATTCAGCGCCTCGCCGACGTGATTGTCGCCTACTTTATCCCGGTCATTTTGGCGATTGCGATTCTCGCGTTTGTCCTCTGGTATTTCGTGTTTGACGCGCCGTTGCTCTTCGCGTTTTCGACGCTGATTTCGATTCTCGTGATCGCCTGCCCGTGCGCCCTCGGCCTCGCGACACCGACAGCGGTGACGGTGGGTATCGGACGCGGCGCAGAGTTAGGCATTTTGATCAAAAACGGCGAGGCGCTGGAAATTTCCGAAAAATTGACGACCATCGTGTTCGATAAAACCGGCACGTTGACGAAAGGGAAGCCGGAAGTGACTGACATCGAAGCGATTTCGGTTGAGCCTGACCTGCTGCTGCGCTATACCGCCAGCGTGGAAAAAAATTCGCAGCATCCGTTAGGAAACGCGATTGTCAAATACACGACCGAAGCGGGATTAACCGTGCCGGAAAGTCAGAATTTCGATACGTTCGGCGGCAAAGGGGTGACGGCGAATGTGGAAGGCCGGCAAGTCTTGATTGGCAACCGCGCGTTATTGAAAGAACGCGGAATCAGCTACGCCGACAGCGTCGAAGAGCAGGTTTCCAGCCTTGAACAGGCTGGAAAAACCGTGATTTTGATCGCGATTGACGCGGAATTGGCCGGACTGTTTGCGATTGCCGACGCGCTGAAGCCGACGACAATTCAAGCGATTGATGCGTTTAAACGCGAAGGGCTTGGCGTGGTGATGATTACCGGCGATAATTCGCGCACGGCGCAGGCAATTGCGCGGCAAGTCGGCATCGAGCATGTCATCGCGGAAGTCTTGCCGCAGGACAAAGCGCGGGAAGTGAAGCAGCTTCAGGATCAGGGCAAACGTGTGGCGTTTGTCGGCGATGGCATCAACGACGCCCCCGCGTTGGCGCAGGCGGATGTCGGAATCGCGCTCGGCAGCGGCACGGACGTGGCGATTGAAAGCGGCGAAATCGTGCTGATGAAAGATGATCTGCTGGATGCGGTCGCCGCGCTGCAACTCAGCCGAAAAGTCATGCAGCGCATCAAACAGAATTTGTTCTGGGCGTTTGCCTATAATTTTGCGCTGATTCCGGTCGCCGCTGGCATCTTGCGCCCGCTGTTCGGCATCACGTTCAAGCCGGAATTGGCGGGCTTTGCGATGGCGATGAGTTCGGTGACGGTGGTGTCGCTGTCGCTGATGTTGAAACGGTATCTTCCACCAGCAAAACGGAGGTAGCATTTATTAACCTTAACCCTGCCAGGGTTGAGAACCCTGGCAGGGTTTTACTCGAAGATAAGATGAAAAACACGGGAAAACATTCTATGACATGGCTCGTGATCGGAATCATCGTGATACTCGGCCTGGTTGGGCTTTATGGCTGTCAGGGCAAGGATTCGAACAAAGGAGCAGAAATGGCGTCAGATAAAGGAGCGGCGCAAACGTTGAAAAACATCTCGGCGCAAGAAGCCAACGATCTGATTCAGCAGCGAAAGGCTGATCCGAATTTCGTGATTCTCGATATACGGACGCCGCAGGAATTTGCGGCAGGCCGCATCGAAGGAGCGATCAATCTCGATTTTTATGCGCCGAATTTCAAAGAAAGCCTGAATAATTTGGATAAAAGCAAAACCTATATGATGTATTGCCGCTCCGGCAGTCGCAGCGGAAAAGCGTTTGGCATCATGAAAGATCAGAATTTCACGGAAGCGTACAACATGACTGGCGGAATCGGCGCATGGGCGCAGAAAGGGCTGCCTGTCGTCAAGTAATAGGTGAGAAATCAGACACCGTCAAGGTGTCTGATTTCTTTTTACCGCTCGTGCTTCATTTTTTCCAGCCCAGTCGCCACGTCAGAAAGTTCGAAACTCAATAATTTTTGCGCTTTCGTGATATTCAGCGAACAATCCGCGCCGCGCGGCACAAGCGACGGCATGTCGTTCATCGTGACGGCGCGGAGAAATTTCGGATCGTAGCCGAATATCTGACAGAACTTCTGGCCGAATTCATAGCGGTTCAGGCGTTCGCTGCCGCCGAGATGATACGTTTCGTTCGCAGGAGCGTGTTCAGCCAATTCTAAAATCGCCTGCGCGGCGTCATTGACATAAAGCGGCGTGCGATATTGATCGGTAAATAGCGTGACCTCGCGCCCCTGCTGCAAGCCGTTGCGCATCCAATCGGTAAAACAGCCATGTACGCCGTTGCCGTTGCCATACATCAGGGCGACTCGCGCAATCAGATACTTCGACATCACCTCTTTCACGACGCGCTCTCCGGCGAGCTTGGTTTCGCCATAGTAATTCACCGGTTTTGTTGCCGATTTCTCGCGATAGTTTCCATGCACACCATCGAAGACTAAATCGGTGGAAATGTAGATCAATGTTGCGCCGACTTCTTCGGCGCATTCCGCGACATTGCGCGTTCCGGTCACATTCATGCTGTAGGCTAATGAGCGATGCGTTTCGCAGAGGTCGGCATTCGTCATTGCGGCGGTGTGGATAATCACGTCAGGTTCGACCTGTTCAATCACAGTCCGAATTTCGTCGGGCTGCTGAATGTCCATGCGATACGAATCCAGGCTTTCGGCAATACTCAGCGCATGCTGGCAGTGCGTCCAGGAAACGTCATATTGGGCGGCGGCGGCTTTGATAAGATGCCAACCGAGAAAACCGCTTCCGCCGATAACCAGGAGTTGAGAAAACGAGGCCATAGAGATAAAAAAAGCCGACTATTTCTTTTTCAAGAAATATCGGCATATAAAAAATGGAGGAAGAGAGGAGAGGTACGTTGATTGTAATCGTGAGATGCTCTCACCTGGTTCCCTCAGAGCCTTCTCCCTCCAAGTCGTTTTTTGCTTTACTGTCTTTAATATGCTATAGGTCAGAATATTTGTCAACAAAAATTTGCATATTCCAAAAGAATATTTACAAAGCTCCGCGGCATCTTCAATACAAGATGTTTGTTTTTCTATAGATATATATTCTGATGGATTCATTGCTATGTAAGATTTTCCTTTGAATTCTGTAATAGACATTATTTGGAAATAAGGTCTCATGAAAATGAAATGGATAATCGTTTTTATTTTCTGTCTGCTGGATATGATAGCTGATTATTTGGGCGACAACATCTTTCAGATTGCAATATGTTCTCATCGGCTTCTGCCGTCCTAAAATGATTCCCGCACAAATTAACGTTAATAAATCAGGGTGTTTCAGCATTTTTTCTGTCAACGTTTTTTATATTCTGATAAAAATATTGAAGTTCCCCATTAATGCTTTTTATCGGCACACATCTGGCTACCTGCGTAATACGCAACCCTCTTTAATAAAACCGATAGCGCTTTTTGACGCAGAGGGGGCATCTCTCTGCAATAAAATCTTAAACAGATGGTTAAAGGCAGCTTTTTTAGAGACTTTGTGGAGTAGATGGTTTCCGTTGGGAGGTAAGAAAATATTACAATTATTCTCCTTGACATTGCAACACAACAGATTTAGTTTAGTCAAAAGAAATAGGAATATCTTCTCCGACGAGAATGATACGAAAGAAAAATGGTGCATATTTTGCATAATGTGTGAAGCAGAAAAAGCCAAACTCATCGTGAGATGGGGACGGAAAGCCACGGGTCTTATCAACAGATAGCCGGGTTGCCGCAAAGATAGAAATTTTGTGAGGGGGGACTCCGGCTTCTTCACCATTTTTAGGCGATGTTGAGGGTGGACAACACGCAGAAAATGAGGAGGAGCAGCGTTATGTGCACGAAAGGTATTTCTACGGCGATGCAAGAATTTCTGAGAGTGATGACATGGGGACGCCTTCTATTTATGGGGGCGATATGGCTGATTGTCTGGGGAATAAATCCGTTATGCCGCGCAGAAGCAAGCGCGGACGCACAAGATTTTTCGCTGATCCACTATGATAAAGAATCTATGCTGCCGGCGTGGGAGATGGATACGGCTGTGTATGCGGCAATGAATGAACCGGAGTTCTCATTGCGGATAGACCGTTTATCACGCCAAACAAACTTTGTCCTGAATAACACATTGAGTCGGTTTTCGAAAAAAGTCCGTTTATCATTCAGCCCGCAGGTTGTGATGAAACCATTCATCGCCGTGCGAGAAGTTCAGGATATGTTAGCGTTTTATCAATCTCGTCGGCTGAGTAAGCGGATTCGAATCGATCAGAATTTTGAGGCGAAAACAGCCAAATTGCTGCTTGGACAACGGGCGTCCATTGACAATTTGACGCGGTCGAAACTCTTTGCCCTGTCGCCCTATCAAAATAGAATTTATGGGCTGCACTTACAAATAAATTTTAAGTAATGGGATAAGACAATATTTGTCAGCCACGTTGCATTCCGATTCATATCGTTTTTTAAAGGAGCTATTGGTAGCAGAAGACCATAGCTCCTTTGTAATTTAGAGGAAAATTCTTGACATGTGTACTATCTACCAGGTATAATGCGCCTATGAATTCGATCATACGCTAAGCCGAACACGAGACGTTTTCTGCGCTGAAAGGAGCAACGACAACATTATGAAGGTGACGTTTTGGGGGGTTCGCGGGTCTATTCCCAGCCCGGGGAAATTGACAGCAGAAATTGGTGGCAACACGTCGTGCGTTTCCGTAGAAACAGATGACGGAACGTTGATCATTTTCGATGCAGGTACTGGGATTCGCTCGTTAGGGCTGGAACTGATGAAACACGGGTTCGCGCAGGGCGGAAAAACGGGCTACCTCTTTTTCAGTCATACACACTGGGACCATATACAGGGTTTTCCATTTTTTACGCCCGCGTTTGTCGGAGCAAAAGACGAACAAAAGCGAGTCATCCCTGAAAAAACCAACACGTTTCATCTGTATGGCGCGAAAAAAGTCTTCGAGCGCTTAGAAAATACGCTACGAGGACAGATGGAATATCAATATTTCCCGATCGGACTCGATGGCATGGGCGGCGAGATTCATTTCCATGAGTTACAAGAAACGTCGCTTCGCATCGGACAAAACCTGATCGTGCCGCAGCATCTGAACCATCCGAACGGCGTCCTTTCATACCGTTTAGAGAGCGGAAACGGCAAAAAAATTGTGGCGTACGCTACAGACACCGAGCATTATCGCGATGGCGAGTTAGATGTGAACGTGCTCAAAATCGCCGAACAGGCCGATGTCTTTATTTATGATGCCATGTACACGCCGGAAGAGTATGCTGGAAAATTAGAAAACAATGCCCTGTCATTCAAAGCTCCGCGCTTCGGCTGGGGACATAGCACCTGGCTCGAAGGGACGCGACTGGCCAAAGCAGCGCAGGTCAAGCAATTGATTTTATTTCATCATGATCCCGAACATTCCGACGATTTTCTGCGAGAGATGGAACGACAGGCGCAGCAAGCGTTTCCGAATGCGAGTATTGCGGTTGAAGGTTTGACGTTAGAAATCTGATAAGGAGGGGGACGGCGATGAACACGCGCGTCATACGGCAATTGGCAAAAGGGCTTCTGCTGTTTGCGGGAATTGCGGCGTTGAATCTTCTGTCGAACGATGCAGTGTCTGCGCCTCTGCCTCAAAAGCTCGTCAGCCCCAAGCTACAACGGCGTGATTGTCTCAAAAATGTCGAACTGACTGAAACAGGCGTCACTCCGTATGTTCAGGAATTTCTGCTGACTGATCAACAGGCCGATCTTTCATTATATAGCTGCATCAACTGGCAGGCCGGGTTTTTGAAGTCGGAAGGCATCGGGAAAAATGGCTCTACGCGGGCGGCAGAGTTAGTCGCGCGACATAACGCGCTGAAAACATTGATCTCCACCAACCTCAACGCAACCTCGCAATTCGAAGACTACTTTTCACATCGCCAAGAAATTAGCCTGAACATCCAAAACGTCCTGATTAAAAATGCCGTCATCGAAGAGCTTCCTCCCGATCCCAATCGCCCCGACGATGCGAAGGTCATGGTTACTGTCCCATTTTACGGCATTTCCGGCCTGACCTCCTTTTTGATCGGAGATCAAGAACTGTATCTCGAACCGCTTCCGTCGCACGGTCAAGCAGAACATCAGCCGTCGCAGCCCGCCGAAGCATTTACGGGCATTCTGCTCGATGTTCGCGCCCTGCCGCAGATGCAGCCCGCGTTGCTGCCGAAAATCTTGTCAGAAGATGGCGATGTTTTATATGACGCCTCGCATGTCGAAAAATCCGTCTTCGAAACCCAGGGAATGATTCATTATGTTCAGGAAAATGACGCAACGCTGTCATCGCTGATCGGCGCGCATCCCTTGATTGTCAGACCGCTGCTTGTGGCCTCGAACTCGGATGATGCGTCGGTATTTTCCTGGTTGGCGCAGGCGCAGGAACGCAAACGGCGGCAGGGAAACAATCTCGTGGTGGATGCGACCGAAAGCGACGGACAGATTCCGGTCA
>CAZRSF010000060.1:1209-20485 GCA_964602655.1 uncultured Candidatus Moduliflexus sp. | reverse complement strand
CAATGTCGTGGTCAGCGTGGAAGACGCCAAAAAAATCAAGCAACTCAACGACACGCAGCAATTGGATAAAGACGGAAAATACACCATCTTGATCGGCGGCGAAATCGGCGGCGTCAAAGGACAATATCCCGAAGGATTATACGCCTATTTCGGGCGCGAATAGCGAGAAATCGCGAAAATGCGCCGATGGATCCGAGGCGCGGAGGCCGGAAGAGCGAACGCGCGTTTTCCGGCCTTCTGCGCCGTTGTGTTTTATACGCCATGAATATCCGGCAATTTTCCGAACGCGCGAAAACCTGTATCGAATTCGGCGGCGGCGCGGTCATTGCGGTGATGATTGCTGTCGCGTTCTGGCTTGGCGGCTTTGCGCTGCTGGAACTGACGACGTATGACCTCCGCTTTGCTCTGAGGGGCGAACGCCCGCCATTACAAGACATTCTGATCGTTACAATTGATGAACAAAGCGAACAGCAGTTGCAGCAGCGCCTTCCCTGGAAACGTTCGCTTCATGCCACACTCATTCGCAACCTCATGCAGTACCAACCGAAACTCATCGTGTATGACGTGATCTTTCAACACCCCACCGAAAAAGCAGAAGACGAGGCGTTGTCGGATGCGTTGTATGATGCCTATGACGGCACGCAAGACATGGGCAGGGTCGTCTTAGCGCAATATATTTCCCCCGAACGGCTGGAACGCCCGCTCCCGGCATTCTCCGAAAACGCCGGAGGCACGGGCATGATCAATCTGCTGCTGGACAGCGACGGCATCGCGCGAAGCGTGCCGGTCGTCACGCAGACGCTTGACGGAACGCAGACGCGCTATCATCTCACGCTCGCGTTAGAGGCCGCTTCGCTCTATTATGGCGGCGTGAATAAGATTGATTTCCCTGATCGCGACACGACGGTTCTCTCGAAAACCGATGGCAGCCAGACGAAAGAAGTGCTGCGCGTGACCGCCCCGGACGGCAAATTGCAGATCAATTACATCGGCGGGCGTTATGCCTATCCGATGATCCCATTCTGGAAGATTATTCGAGGGGACGTTCGACCTGATGACATTCGCGATAAAGTCATTTTCATCGGCGATACGACGCTGACCTCTCACGATTATTTCCTGACGCCGTTTCGCGCTCCATCACAGCGATTCGTCGAACAATTGCAGCAAGAGACAGCGACCGGCGCGACCTTGACGAATATCTCCACCTTCGGGATCGAAATTCATGCGCATGCATTTCAAACCATTCTCGAACGCGCGGAGTTAAGGAAAATTTTGCCGGTGTGGGCAATCGTCATCATTCTTGGCGTCGGAACGCTTTCTGGATTGCTGCTCTTTCACGAATGGAATTTTTGGATCAATTCGGCGGTCATGCTGCTCTGCGCGGCGCTGGTCTGGGGCGTCGGGCAATACCTCTTTTCCGCCCGAAACCTCTGGCTCGATCTTGCGCCGCTGGAAGCCGCTATCGGACTGAATTACATCGTCGGACTTGGCTTTCAGCGCTGGGTAGCGTTATACAATCGAAATAAAATCAAAGGCGCATTCGAGCAGTATGTTTCGACGACAGTCGTCGAGGAAATGCTCCGACATCCCGAAAAGCTCCATCTTGGCGGAGAACGAAAATTCTTGACAGTCCTCTTCTCCGATATTAGAGGGTTCACTTCGATTTCAGAGGGCATGGAATCGCAAAACCTCGTCGTGTTCCTGAATGCGTATCTGACTGAAATGACGGAAATCATCCTGAAATATCACGGAACGCTTGACAAATATATGGGGGATGCGATTATGGCGATATACGGAGCGCCGGTGGAACAGCCGGATCATCCGAGTCGGGCGTGCGCCAGCGCGTTAGATATGATGGCTCGCCTGCGAGAACTTCAAGCGAAATGGCAACGCGAGAACAACCCCCTGATTAATATTGGCATCGGCATCAATTCCGGCCTGATGACTGTTGGAAATATGGGATCGGAAAAACGGTTCGATTATACGGTCATGGGAGATAACGTCAATCTTGGGTCGCGCTTGGAAGGAACGAACAAAGAGTACGGCACGAATATCATCATCAGCGAATTTACGTATCAGCGCGTTTATGACGAATTTCTGACTCGCGAACTGGATTTTGTGCGAGTCAAGGGAAAATCCGAACCGGTCAGGATTTATGAATTGCTTGGCCGCCCCGGCGAAGTGAACGACGAGAAGATGCACGCCGCGCAACATTTCGAACATGGACTTTCCGCGTACCGCGTTCGAGAATGGCAAGCCGCAGCCGAGCAATTCGCACAGGCGCTCCGATTCTGCCCCGATGATGTCCCGTCGCAATTGTACGCGCGACGCTGTGAGGCATATCAGCAGACTCCGCCGCCGGAACAGTGGGACGGTGTCTATACGATGACGCATAAATGAATTGAAAAAAAGTTGTCAGACACTTTCAACGTGCCTGACACCTGAGGAAAAGCTATTTTCTGGCGAACAAGGCGTTTCCGAACGTGTTGCGCGCCATCTTTTGCAATGTATAATATATCTAAAAGAAAAGGCTGGTGAACATGAAGACATGTCTTGTGACCGGAGGCGCTGGATTTATCGGCTCCTTCATCGTAGATGAACTCGTGAAGCGAGGCTATACCGTCAAAATTTTCGATAATCTTGATCCGCAAGTGCATACAACGGGAAAAACGCCTGCGTATCTGAACAAACACGCGGAATTTATTCAGGGAGACGTGCGTGACTATGACGCGTTCAAAAAAGCGTTAACCGGCGTGGATGTGGTGTTCCACGAAGCGGCGGCGGTCGGGGTCGGACAGTCACAATATCAGATCAAACACTACGTGGACGTGAATGTCGGCGGCACGGCGAATCTGCTGGATATTATCGTCAATCAGAAAACAAAAGTCTCGAAAATTCTGGTCGCCGGTTCGATGAGCAGCTACGGCGAAGGGCAATACGAATGCGAGGATTGCGGCATCGTGCGCCCGCCGCTGCGCACCGAAGAGCAGATGAAAGATCATGATTGGGAGTTGTACTGCCCCGAATGCTATGAGGACATTCGCCCGATTCCCACTGGCGAAGACAAACGCCTGGAATGCAACTCGATTTATGCGATGGGCAAGCGCGATCAGGAAGAGATGGTGTTGAATATCGGCGAGGCGTATGGCATTCCAGCGGTCGCGCTGCGTTATTTCAATGTGTACGGCCCACGTCAATCGCTTTCGAATCCGTACACCGGCGTCGCGGCGATTTTTATGAGCCGCATCAAAAACAATCATGCGCCTGTCATCTTCGAAGACGGCATGCAAACCCGTGATTTTGTTTCTGTTCACGATATTGTCCGCGCCAATATTGCTGCGATGGAACATGAATCGCTCTCCGGCTGTTTTAACATCGGCACGGGCAAACCGCGCAGCATCAAGGCGATTGCGGAGACGCTCATTTCTCTCTTAGGCAAAGAGATGCAGCCGGACATCACTAATAAATTCCGCAAAGGAGATATTCGGCATTGCGTCGCCGACATCAGCAAAGCCCATGAAGCATTCGATTTCGAGCCAAAGATGAAATTCGAAGAGGGGATGAAAGAACTGATTCAGTGGTCAGCAACCACCAGCGCAGACGACAAATTCGACGAAGCTCACCAGGAATTGCGTAAACGCGGCTTAGTCTGAGCCGCGTTGATGTGTGATACGCCCTGCCAGGGTTTTAAACCCCGGCAGGGCTGAACAACCTCATTTTTTTCAACGCTGCCTCTATCCGCATAATCTTCCTGTCAGGGCAAACGCATCTACATGCTTGATTTGACGGCGTGACAGACATGGGTTGAGCCCACACCCCGATTCATCGGGGTGTTGGAAACGTTCCTGCCTCCCCCCGAACCGCTTCAGCGGTGTCCCGTCCAACGAAAAACCTGCTGAAGCGGTGCTTGCTGGCGTCCGGTCGTTCCAACACCCCCCGATGAATCGGGGGGTTCGCTGAACACGCCCTCAAATCACCTATTGAGATGCGTTTGCCCTGATCTTCCTGTCGCCCCGATAACTTTTTCTTGACTTTCTGCGCGAAATCAGGCAAGAATCGTACCGGATGTTTTCTTGTGTTCAAGTTTCCCGATAGGAGGACGTATGACAGCGCACGCGCAGGTCAACGGGTCTTCAGCGACCCGACAACCCCAATCTCCGCCAGTCAAACGCTGGTATCATCTGAATCTTCTCCAGAAGTTCGCGGTGATTTTTTTTCTCGCCATCGTTGTGCCCGCCCTGCTGATCTCGGTCTATGCCTCTATGCAGAATCGCGAACTCATTGAGGAAACGATGACGCCATTGGCTGTATCCGGATCGGATATGGTGTCGAGCATCAATCGAAAAAATGCGCAGGAACGCCACGCTATTTTTATGCAGATGCAGCAGCAGTCCTTGCAATTGGAACAAGACGTGTTGGACACGCTCAAAGAACAACTGATCCGAGATCATCAGGCGATGTTCGAAGCATTCACCCGGCAAGCAAACACGCAGGCATTCGACACCGCGGCGTATGCGCAACGGCTCGAACGCCTGTTCGAAGCAACCGCGTCCGAAGCGAATCGGTCAATCAACCGACAATGGCAAGCGCAAATCGCCTCGACAAAAGGCGCATGGCATGAGCAAACCGAGCAAGATGACGCCGAACGTCTTCACGAATTCGATACGCAGATGCAGCAGAAGATGACTGGCGCGGCTGCGGAAATTCGTCGCAAAACAGTGCTGCGTATATGGCCGGTGATACTTGGTTTGCTTGGATTAGGCGGCACGTTAGGTTTTTTGATCGCCTCCGCCATTATCAGACCGATTAAGCAGATGACAATAGTCGCGAAGAATATTTCACGCGGCAATGTCCATCAAGCGTTGCCGGTCGCGCATTCGCATGACGAAATCGGCCAGTTAGCCGAATCGTTCCACGAAACGACGCAATATTTGCAGAAGATCGTCGCCGGAGCGCAAAAAATCTCTGAGGGCGAATTTACGGACGACATCACGCCTGCCTCGGAGTTGGATGCGCTGGGAATTGCCTTTCGGAAGATGACGGCGTACTTGCAAGAGATATCCGAATTAGCCGCCAATATTTCGCGCGGAGACCTCAATCAAGTCGTGATCCCGAAATCAGAAGCCGATGTGTTAGGGAACGCGGTGTATCGCATGACGCGCTATCTCCAACAGATCGCGCAAGTTGCCAGAAAAGTGTCCAGCGGCAACCTGAGCGAAGGCGTGCAGTTACAATCCGAGCATGATTTTTTAGGGCATGCGTTTGCCGAAATGATCAGCAAATTGCGCCATTTGGTCGCCAAAATCCGCGCTGGCGCCGACCAGCTTGTGCTGCAAGGGATGGATGCGCACAGCCGTTCGCAGGAAGAAGCCGCGTCGGTCGAAAAAATTTCGCTGTCAGTGGAAGAAACGTCGTCTTCCATGAATGAAATGGCTGCAACGATTCAGGATGTCAATGAACGCATGAAGCAGCTGTCGTCATTTATCGGGGAATCGTCGTCGTCTATCGAAGAGTTGAATAGCGCCATCCGGCAGATCGTGACGCATGGCGAACAGTTAGCCAGCGCGTCGCAGGATACGTCATCGTCTATTCAAGAAATTTCCGCCTCGATGCAGCAAATCGCCGAAACCGCGCAATATTCCAACGCGCTCTCGGATGGCGTGCGGCAGGATGCCGTTGATGGCCGCGAAGCGGTGGAAATGATGATCAACAGCATGACAGCGATTGAACAGATGGTAACGATTACCGCAGAGGCGATTCAGTCAGTCAATAAGCGCACCGAATCTATTTCCAAAATTTTAGCGGTGATTAAAGATATGTCGGATCAAACCTCGCTGCTGTCCATTAATGCGTCCATTATTGCCAAAAAATCGGGCGAACGCGGACGCGAATTCAACGTCATTGCCGACCGCGTGCGGAAGTTGGCGGACCAATCGAATTCGTCTGCCAAAGAAATCGCGCATATTATCCGCGATGTGCAGAAAGAGTCGTCACATGCCGTCGAAGTGGCTTCGATTGGGCGCGAAAAAGTGCTGGATGGCGTGAGATTGGCGGAGTTAGCCGGAAAAGCGCTTGATAAAATTATCAGCGGCGCGAACGAATCATCGGCTGTTGTGTCGAAAATCGCGGGCACCACAGAGGAGCAGACCAAAACCAGCCAATACATTATGGAGTCTATGGAGCAGGTGGTCGAGATGGTCAACCAGATCAAAGTCGCCACAAAAGAACAGGATTTGAGTTCGTCGTATATCATGACGCAGGCGGAACAGGTCTTGCTGCTGTCGCAGCAAGTGAAGCAGGCGACTTCCGACCAGGCTGGCGTGGTGGCGCATGTGTCGGAAGCGATGGATAATATTCGCGAGTTGATTGAAATGACATCTGAGCGCGCACATGCTTCAACCGAAGCCGCCTTGATGTTGTCGCAACATGCTGACGCGTTAAAACAGGTTGTCAGTCAATTCAGTATTTGAGCGCGATGCGCTCGCGTTTTTTATGGAGGGATGACTATGGTACAGGTTGTGTGTCTTGGCGAAGTGCTGATTGACTTTGTGTCGTTAGAATCCGGCGTCTCGTTGATCGAAGCGCCAGCGTTTAAAAAAGCCGCGGGGGGCGCACCAGCAAACGTTGCCGTCGGATTGGCGCGTTTAGGCCATGACGTTGGGTTTGTCGGAAAGGTCGGGCAGGACAGTTTCGGCGAATTTCTCATCGGCATCCTGAGAGAAAATCACGTGAATGTCTCCGGGATTGCGACTGATACCGATGCCCGTACCATGTTAGCGTTCGTGTCGCTCAGAGAGGACGGCGAGCGCGAATTTATGTTCTACCGCCACCCGTCAGCAGATATGCGGTTAACGCCAGAGGAAATTCCTGACACGCTGATTGCCAACGCCGCGATTTTTCATTACGGCTCGATCAGCCTGATTTCCGAGCCATGCCGCAGCGCGACATTTCATGCGCTTGATGTGGCAAAACAGGCAGGCGTGTTGATTTCGTATGATCCGAATCTCCGCCTGAATCTCTGGCCGAACGCCGAGATGGCGCGTCAGGAAATTTTGAATGGTATGCGTTTTGCAAATATCATGAAAATCAATGACGATGAATTAGAATTTTTAACCGGGACGCGGCAACTTCATGAGGGGGCTGCCCGATTGCGCAATCTCGGCCCGGCGCTCGTCGTCGTCACGTCCGGCAGCGGCGGAAGCTACTTCTTTTCAGACGCGGCGGAAGGCATGGCGGCTGGTTATCGGGTGCAAGCTGTGGATACGACCGGCGCAGGCGACGGCTTTGTCGCGGGTCTGCTATCCTGTCTGTTACGCCATGTCAAGGCGGGCGAACCGTTTGTCGTGCCCGAACAGAACGAGCTTGAAGCATTTTGCCGCTTTGCGAATGCCGTCGGCGCAATCACGACGTTGACGCGCGGCGCGATTCCGGCGCTGCCGAACAGAGAGCAGGTAGAAGAATTTGTCGCGCATCAGCAAGGCGTGCTGTAAGGCAAAGCTCTCACAGGTTTCGAAAACGTATCGTCTTTTTATCGTTTGCGAACAAATCGCATCTTTAAGCAGTTAGAACACAGCATAGCAGGAGGAATCCGATGTATGGAGCAGACGTTACTATTGAATGCGACGTATGAACCGCTTCGCCTGATAAGCTGGCAAAAAGCGGTGACATTATTAACATTGGGGAAGGTCGAGGTGATCGAACATTATGATCGGGAAGTGCGCAGCATTTCTTTCTCTATTCAACTTCCATCTGTCGTGCGTCTGCTGTATCTTGTGAAGCGCCAGCGGCAGGAGGTCAAATTCTCGCGGCGAAATCTCTACGCGCGCGATAAAGGGCAATGCCAATACTGCGGTACGCCGTTACAGCCGAAAGAGATTACGTATGATCATATCGTGCCGAAATCTCATGGCGGTCAGACCTCATGGGATAATGTCGTGACCTGCTGTCTGGAATGTAACAGCAAAAAGGCGAATCGCACTCCGAAGCAGGCGAATATGAAGCTCTTGACGACGCCTCGCAAGCCACAATGGACGCACTTTCTGCGCATTACGGTCGGAGTAAAACACGCTCCGGCAAGCTGGAAAGATTATCTTTACTGGAATATCGAGCTTGAAACCTGAGAACGGCGAGCGCGAGAAACATTCTTCCGACACATCCTGGAAAAGGCAAGGGGGATGTTCGTTGTTTATCGTCGTTGCTGTGTTATCGTGACAGTCCGTGTTTCTTTCTGCTCATAAAATTCCGCGGTAGGCTGATCGGACGTTGTTTCTCCTAACAATCGAAACAATTCCGCAATCGGCAGGCATTCGCCTCCTTTTGCGCCTGTGATCGTAAATTCCACCTGTCCGTCAGGACTGATAATAAATTCGATCTCCTGAGATGCTGTCATGCGTGTCTCCTTGTGCTTACCACTTTTTAATCACTAATTTAATAGAATGATCGTCTCGTCGTTCTTCATGCGTGAGATGGTACCCTGCCGCAGTCGCATCCTTCAAAATTTTTCGATACGCATATTGTTGAATCAATCGGGCGATGAATTTCTGCTGGCGGCCGAGGACAAAGTCATCTCCGACGATCTCATACTGTCCGTCCTGCTGCTGTCGGAGTCCGAAGACGCCGAATGGCGTATGAACTAAGAGTTCCACCGGAGTTGACATGCCTCGCATGGCGATTCCTGTCGGCTCGTGCAACACCTGACAATCTAAAAATTCCAGGCACGTTTTCAGCACATCAATATCCCGAAATTGCGTCTGAATCGAAATAATCCGTGACATACTCTCCTCCGTTGGCAGCGCTGGGTTACACTCCGGTGAAAAGGAGTATAACAGCGCAGTTGCACTCCTTTTCTGTTCAATCAAAACCGAATAGCGCGACAAAAGATTACGTCAAATGAAACGCCTGTTCCAAATCGTGAATTTCCTGCGCGCCAATCGGCACAAGCTCGCCGATGTCATACGCAGAGACGAGAGCTTTGGCGCTGAATTCGGCGACTTCCAGCCGGTCGAAACTTTGCAGCAGCGATGCGCCGGTCACAATCAGGCAATCGTTTTCAATCATCACAAGCGGCGTGGATGTCGAAAGCGTCTTCGTAATCAATTCCGGCTGCAAAAAGTTCGTGCCGAACGGCAGCAACGGAATGTTGCGGAGCATGATGTAGCTTTCCGGGATCGTGCGCGAATCAAAGGGGTTGCGCGTGATGCCGAACGCCATGATATTGGGCGGATGCGCCAAAATCACAGAATTGATTTCAGGATGTTGGGCGTAAATCTGCTGGTGCAGGAGCACGGAACGGCTCGGCATTTTTTCAGCCTCGCGCCAGCCGCGATCAATTCGCACAATTTCCGACGGTTCGATGTATTTACGATCCACGAAATATGGCGTGATCAAAAACGACTCCGACGTCAGCCGTTGTGAAAACGTCCCTTGCGTACTCGTAAACAGGCGTTGATCGTAGGCGCGGTGAATCAATTCGCACATCTGGCGGCGGGCGTCGCGTTCGTCGCTGCTGAAACTCTGCGGAATGAATTCATTCATCGGAACATGCTGTTTCTTTTTGACCAACGCCAATTGCTCTGTGGTCAATGACATCGGCGTCCCGATGCGGCGCGACGTGATTTCCAATCTGGCGCAGAAATCGAGCGTCTCGAATTGCATAAACGCTTGAAACAAATCAGAGGCAACTGTCACGATGCCATGATTTTCTAAAATGACGGTATCAATCCCCTGTTTCAGGACGGCGGAAATGTTCTCGCCGAGTTCCTGACTGCCGGGAATCGCGTATTTCGCCATGCCGACGCGCCCGCAGACGAGATGCGCGTTCGGAATCAGCGACGTATCGGGAATCTTGCGGGCGATGCTGAAGGCGACCAATGCTGGCGGATGGGCGTGCAGCACGGCCTTGACATCCGGGCGATGCTCATACACCGATTGATGAAACGGCAGTTCCACCGAGGGTTTATGTTTGCCGATGATCTCGCCGTTCGGCCTGACGCGCATGATGTCGTTTCTGGTCAAACTCCCCTTGTCAATGCCGCCCGGCGTAATCCAGACATCGCCGTTGTCATCGAGAATCGAAAGATTCCCGCCCGACGTTGTCGTCATGCCGTAGCCGTAAATCCGCTCCATAATCATGACGAGTTGGTCGGCGGGGTGCAATAATTCGAATTTCATTGGAGTGTTCCTTTCATTAGAATACCCCTGCCAGGATTCAAAACCCTGGCAGGGGTGATTGTTCGCTTTAAAAGCAGCGGCCTTCGGTTTTTTTCCGGCAAGTGTCGCTGCAATGATAGCAAATTTCATTCGGCAGCGGTTTGCCGTCGAAATAATCTTGCAGATTTCGAAGCGTAGTCGTGGCGATCTGCGAGAGCGCTTCTTGCGTGAAATACGCCTGATGCGAGGTCAGCAAGACATTCGGAAACGAAATCAACCGAGCCAGCACATCGTCATCCATAATCTCCGTCGAAAAATCTTCGAAGAAATATTCGCTTTCTTCTTCGTACACGTCCAACCCCGCCGCGCCGACGCGCTTATCCCGCAGCGCATCCACTAACGCCTTCGAATCAATCAACTGGCCGCGCCCGGTGTTGATCAGCATGACGGTCGGCTTCATCTTGTTGATCGTCTGTTCGTTGATCAGATGATAGGTCTCTTTCGTCAACGGGCAATGCAATGAAATAATGTCGGATTCGGCGTACAGTTCGTCTAATTCGACATAACGTACGCCATATTTTTCCGCAAAGGCGTGATCCGGAAATTTATCATACGCGAGAATCGTCATGCCGAACCCATGCAAAATCTGCATCAACACCTTGCCGATCTGCCCCGTGCCGATGACTCCAGCGGTTTTGCCGCGCATGTCGAAGCCCATTAAGCCATTAATCGTGAAGTTATTGTCGCGGGTGCGATAATACGCTTTATGGGTTTTGCGATTCAACGCCAACATCAGCGCTACCGCATGTTCCGCGACGGCATACGGCGAATACGACGGCACACGGACGACATGCAGGCGTTGATACGCCGCGTTCAAATCTATGTTGTTATACCCGGCGCAGCGCAGCGCGGCGATGCCGATCTTGTGTTCTACCAGAATATCGGCGATGCGGTCGGTCAAATGGTCATTCACAAACAAACAAATCGCGTCATAGCCTTTGGCGATGACGGCGGTGTCTTCGGTCAAATGACTGCGCAAAAATTTGAACTCGAAACGATACGCCGCGTTCGCGACTTCGAATGACGCCTGATCATACGGTTTGGCATCGTAGAAAAGAATCTTTTTTTGACTCATAATCGCTCCTGATTATAGGAGTGCCAAAGCTTGCTTTGGCCGCGCGACAAAACAGCAGAGTCTCTGGCTCGGCTTCGCCGCCTTGCCAAAGCCAGCGTTGGCACTCCGAAATAATTCCCTTTTCTTTTCATTATTTGGCGCGTGACGAGAAAAGTCAAGGGCGAAACGCGAATTTATGGCGGGCGTCTTCTCAAGCAAAATGTGGCGGGGCAAGCGGAGCGCAAAAAACGCCTCGGCGGGTTCACCACCGAGGCGCGAAAGGCGATGTAGGCGCGTCGAACACGTAGTATGCGTTGCGTGAGGCAGCAGCGCACTCTGCTACTGACAGCGAACGTTCAGCGTTTCAGGCGTTTGGCCAGGGCGTCGCAATCGGATTGGCCGCGAATCAATTGAAAATCCATGACGATGGACCCCAGACTTTCTAAAATCCCCATCAAGCGGCGCAAGCCTTTGGCGTTGCCGAATCCGAACGCGCTTTTCATGAGAAACGCGCCGGAATGCATCCCTTCGATGCCCCGGCATTGCTTCAGGGACTCGGTCACGTCCGCAGGAATTTTCGACCCCAACAGACCTTCCGTTACACTGCCGACATACAGAAAATCGAAATTCCTCAGACTGCGCGTTCGGTCGTTCTGCCCGAATGGCAGATGTTCCACGCGATGTCCCTGTTGTTCTAACGCGCGTCCTAACGTTTTGGCGAATTGGTCTAACTTTTGATGTTTCGGCGAATACATAATCGCAACTTTCATATTCGAGCGTTCTCCATGACAAATCCGTGATGATTTTCTTCTTGACAAGTTCTGATTTTTACGTTACATACGAGTTATCTGATTTTTATGATGTCATACGATAGTTTCCCGCGCAGGGAAAGAAGGGCACAATATTATGGACGAACAGTATGAATTTCATCCGTCGGATTTTTCCTCGATGCCGGGAACGGAACTCGCGCTTGACGCAAAACAGTGTCCCGGCAATCAGTGCTTCTGTCCGCACTATGCAAGCGCGGTCTGCGATGTCAAGTATCGTGAATGCGTATTATTAAATTCTTTGAAAACGTCGGAAACGCTCCTGCAAACCGAACGGGAAAAACTGCTGAAAAACCCGACCTCGCAAAATTTGGCGTTGATTGCGCATATCAATGATATTTTGCGGGATACGGGCATTGACATGCACATTGACCCGGCGGCGATTGTCTGGAATCGGCGGAAAGGGCAGGTCGTTGCCGGACTGCTGTTTGCGCTCATCTGCGTTGCGGCGGTCATGATTTACATGGGATGACAAGCGGGGGCAGGGCTATTCCCGTTCGCCCTGAGCCTGTCGAAGGGGAACGGTGTTCGTGGTTCGACAAGCTCACCACGAACGGAAACCTCGATATAAGTGAACGAATGATGAAACTGCTCAAATTATTGGTGTTTGTCTTGTTGGTCGCACTTTCCATCGGCTATATGCGGGAAATTCTCGAACTCTCGCCGGATATTGCCGCGTTTCCGGCCTCGATGAAACTCTTCTGCTATGGCGGACTGGCATTTTTCGCGATCTGGCTGCTGTTCAGAAAACGATTTTTGTATCGTTTTGCCGTCTTCGAACACGAGTTAACCCACATATTGATGGCAAAGATATTTTTCCTGAAAACGCTGCGTTTTCAGGTGTCGCCGCGCAAACATGTCGAAGGGCAGGTCGTGGTCGGCGTGGAAGGGCGCGGCGCGTTGACGAACGTGATCAGCGTCTTTTTCAGCCTTGCGCCGTATTTTATCCCCACGTTGACCGTGTTTGCGTTTGCGCTGTTCCCTCTGATTGACGAGCGAATGCGCCCGGCGTTTTTCTTCCTGATCGGCGTGACGACGATGTATCACCTGTTGACGACAATGCTTGAATTCGGCTTTCATCAGGCCGATATTCAGAAGCATGGCGAATATTTTTCCACCGCGTTTATTTTGCTCGGCAACATCATCTTTTTGGGCGTCGTGCTCGGCGTGTTAGTCTATGGCGATTTCGGCGACGCGCTCGGCTTTTTGGTGCGCGGGGCATTGCGGCTGTTCGTGTAAATAATAGCCCTGTCAGGGTTTTAAACCCTGACAGGGCTGAAACCTGGTATGATATGGCAGATATTGAGGCGTCGTTACTGGCAAAAATCGAGACGGCTACCGTAGATGGTAAACCGGCGCTCTTCGGCTTCCTGCGCGCACGGAAAAAACATGTCGAAACACTCATCGAAGCGACCAACGGGCAAACTCTCAAAGAGTTGAAAAAAGCGATCAAAAAGCACGGCGGCAAAAAGCTCAAACTCTATCCCGAAATCAACACGATTTACGCCGAATTGCCCGTAGATAAAGTCGAAGCGATGGCCGCCGCGTCGTGCGCGCTGCATGTGTATGACGCGAATGCCGAAGTCAAAACGACGCTGTACGAAAGCGTGCCGGTCGTTATGGGGGCGGAACGCGTCGAAATCCCGTTCAACATTCGCGGCAAAAAGATCGCAGGAAACCGCGTCAAAGTGGCGGTCATTGATAGCGGGATCGATTGGCTTCATCCCGATTTCGGCTGGCGCGTCAAAACGCGCAAAAATTTCAGCGGCGACAGAAAATCGAAAGGAATCGAGCATGGAACGCATGTCGCCGGAATTATTGCTGGTTCCGGGAAAATGTCGGGCTATCGCAATACGGGCGTCGCGCCGAAAGCCTTGTTGTATGATGTGAAAGTCTTGGGAGAGGACGGACGCGGGACGCGAAAGTCCGTGCTTGACGGTATGCAGTGGGCAATGAAGCAGAACGTTCACGTGATGAATATGAGTCTCGGCGCTCGCTGGTGTACGGATGGAACGTGTGTGATGTGCGCGATGGCGAATAAAGCCGTTGCAAAAGGGATCGTCGTCGTAACGTCGGCAGGCAACGAAGGCCCGGCGTTAGGCTCGATTTCCTGCCCCGGCAACGCGAAAGATGTCATTACAGTCGGCGCGTGTACGAAAACTGCCCCGTTCAAAGTGATTTCGTTCAGCAGCCGCGGATCGTCGCGCCAGCCGAATAAGCCCGAAGTCGTCGCGCCGGGGCATCAGATTCGCGCGCCGCAGCCGCATGACGAATACGGCGAGATGAGCGGCACCAGCATGGCCGCGCCGCATGTGACCGGTATGGTCGCGCTCTTGATCCAAACATTCCGGCATGTCAAGCGTTTCGGCAAACCAACACCAGCCGCGATCAAAGAGGCTCTGGTGCGGGGATGTGTCGATCTTGGCGAAAACCGCATGGCGCAAGGGAGCGGCGTCATTCATTTTCAGAAATCCATCTCTGCCGTTCAGCCGCCCAGACGTTTCTTTCATCTGCCCCAATTCAAGAAGAAATCCACGCAAGCTGTGGCAATGGCGGCACAAAATGTCAACGAGGTCGAATCGGCGGCGAACACCTGCCCGGCGACCTTAAACATGTTTTGCCCGCATTATGACGAAGGCGTCTGCAACAGCGTGTATGAACAGTGTATCCATTTTCGTCGGGCGCAATGTCAGAAAATACTCCAGCCACAGTAACGCAAAGACTTCCGAGGAGTGGGCGATCTATCGCACCGAGTGGATTCGATAACAAGGAGAACATGATGATTGATTTGTTAAAGCGTATCTTCAGTCAAGACGTTGTTCAGGAACAGCCTTTTACACAACCACAGCGCGAGGCATTGATTGATTTGCTGCTGCTTGGCATGTACGCGGATCATACGCTGTCGCTCGCGGAGAATCAGTTTCTTGACGATGAAGTCGAGGAATTGGTCTGGGATTCGCCGACGTCTCCCGGCGCCTATCTTTCTGCCGCGATTCACCGCGTCAGAAGCGCTGAAGAAAGCGCAGAAAAACGCAACGCGTTACTGCAAAGCATTACGGAACGATTTGGCAATGTTCATGGAAAGCAAGGGGCGCTCATCGTGTTGAACGATTTGTTGACTTCGGATGGCATGGCAGAACAAGAACAGGCGCTTATGGCAGAAATTCAGCGCATCTTCGACGAGTCGTAAAGAGCGCCTCGAAAATAATGTACGCCGAAACGCAGTTTCGGCGTACATTTCAACGCATGGCGTCTTTGGCGGCAAGTTGACCGAAAATCATGCGTCCGGCGGTGGTTTGCAATACGCTGGTCACAGCGACGCCGACCGTCTTGCCGATGAGTTTTTTCGCATTGTCAATCACGATCATGGTGCCGTCATCAAGATACGCAATCCCCTGTCCGTATTCTTTGCCCTCTTTCAGCACAAGCACTTCCATTACTTCGCCAGGCAGAACCACTGGTTTTAGCGCGTTCGCAAGCTGATTGACGTTTAAAACCGGCACGCCTTGCAATTCAGCAACTTTATTCAAATTAAAATCATTCGTAATCAGTTTGGCTTGCAGGTATTTGCCCAATTCTACAAGTTTGGCGTCAATTTCTTTGATTTTCGGGAAATCGCGTTCGTGGATTTCCACCTGAATATCCACGCGCTTTTGAATTTTATGTAGAATTTCCAGCCCGCGTCGCCCGCGATTACGCTTGATCGGATCGGGAGAATCGGCAATATGCTGCAATTCCTGGAGGATGAACTGCGGAATGACTAACACGCCTTGCAAAAATCCGGTTTCTGAAATATCGGCAATTCGTCCATCAATAATCACGCTGGTATCCAGAATTTTATAGTCTTTATCTGACGTCTGCTCTGTAAACAGGCGACGGAGCGATTGCAGCGTCAACGATTGAATCCGTTGAACACCGACCATCAGCCCGACAAGAAAAAAAAGAATCGTCAACGAAGTACGGATATATGATGTAAAAGGGGCAATCGGAAGATGGAGAAATAAGGAAGAACCTGTCAACAGATTCGCTAAAATCAGGCCAAGCATTCCCCCGATCAATCCGCCTAAGATGGCTAAAGAAGGAAGTCTGAGCAGAATCAATTCCGACAGAATGGTCAACAAACCGATTGTCAGCCCCCAAATCGCCCCAAACACCGTGGCTTCTGACGTATGAAATCCGAACATGCCAATGGAATATCCGATCAGGCCAAACAACACAAGAATACTTACTCGAAGAATAATTTTTGAGGTCACGGCGCTTTTACCAGAAGTAACAGTTCATGAATTATACGGGATTCGTCCTGCATGACGCCAACAGGAGAGGAAATACATACGTATCGTTTTCCTGCAATCAGGTCGCATAAAATAAGACGTGTTTGGATACATGTCCAAACACGTCCACTCATCTTAGACGACCAGCAACATCCGCTGAAAGGGATGCATATCGCACAATTTACGCGGCAACGCAACAGGCATTAATCAAATTTTCAGCCTGAGACGTTCCGATTTTTTTGGAATGCGCAATTTCGATCACAATCAGTTCTTTGGTGCTATCCAACATTTTACGCTCGCCAAAAGACAGTTCTTTTCGCTGACCGAGGCGCGTCAGATTTTTGAAGACTTCCGCGATTTCGTAAATCGAACCGGTTCTGATTTTATCAAGGTTGAAGGTGTAGCGTTTGTTCCATTTCGGCGGCATGTTATTGATTTCGTCGCGCAGGATGTCAAACACTTTATCCACTTCGTCTTCCTGGATAATCTGCCGCAAACCGACTTTTTGCGAGTTAAACATCGGGACGATAATTTTCAGTTCTTTGCCGATAATGCTCAACACGTAGCATTTTATTTTTTGTCCGGCAACTTCTTTTTCTTCAATCGCTTCAATACGCCCCACTCCATGAGACGGGTATACGACTTTATCTCCAACATTAAACATCGAAACAGTCCCTCCTTAATATCACAACGTTCGAACTGCTGAACGGCTTGGTTACTTTTATTTGTTTATGTTTCAGTAATAGTTGTGTTTGACTGATACGACCGAGCCACTGATATTGATTCAAAGAATGCGGCTCTTGTTCATAGAATACTCAGGGATTCAGGTCAATTGCCTGAACGCTTTTATAGATGAAGAGATTCACTTGACGCTGTTATGCTTTAGAATAGTCTCCCCCCATAACATGAATCTCGCATATATTTACTGATGCAATATTGATAAACCTGAGTCTCTATCCTTGTTTTTTGCTTGTTTTCAGAATATTGTGACCATGTATAATTCATTTCAATCGGTCACATCGTTAGGTTACATTTCCTCTCGATATCGCACTCCCTCCTTTTTTAGCTCACGTTTGCGTGTAATGGACGACTGATGCGCTCGATGCTCAGCGCCTTACGCGTTTCGACATCAAACGTCATGACCACGCCGTTGAGTTCCGGCATTGACTCCGCGGCCTCAAATCGAACCGGCATCGCCGTCAAAAATTTTCGAATCGCCAGTTCTTTTTTGACCCCAATCACAGAATCCATCGAACCTGTCATGCCAACATCCGTGATGTATGCTGTCCCTTTCGGAAGAATTTGTTCGTCCGCGGTCTGCACATGTGTATGCGTTCCTAAGACGGCGCTCACCTTTGCATCGAGAAACCAACCTAACGCGCGTTTTTCCGCAGTCGCTTCCGCATGGAAATCCACTAACATCAGCGCCTGTTCTTCCTGTAAACGTTCAATCTCGCTGATCACCGCGCGAAATGGACAGCTATACCCATCTAAGAAGACACGGCCTAACAAATTAATCACCGCAACGCGAACGCCATTCGACGCCGTCACCAGACAACTCCCAGCCCCCGGCGCGTCTGGCGAGCAATTCAATGGGCGAATCAAACGCGACTGTCGAACAATGTAATCAAGAATGTCTTTTTGCTGCCAGATGTGATTGCCCGAAGTCAACACATCAATGCCTGCGGCAAATAAATCATCTGCAATGCCAGCCGTCAAGCCGAATCCGCCTGCCGCATTTTCGCCATTTGCCACGACAAGATGAGCGTGGTATTCATTTTTCAGCGCCGGAACAAGCGTTTTGATAGCCCTTCTCCCGGCTTTCCCGACAACATCGCCAATAAATATAATCGTCGTCAAACTCAAAGAGCACTCTCTTTGTTATCGCGCATACGTGAACGACCGCGTTTCACGAATCACGGTGACTTTAATCTGACCGGGATACTCGACTTCTTTTTCAATCCGTTTGGCAATGTCGCTCGCCAGCATGACGGCCTCATCATCTGAAATTTTTTCATAGTTGACAATGACGCGAATTTCACGTCCCGCCTGAATCGCATACGACGTATCCACGCCATGAAAGGAATTGCTGATTTCTTCTAACTTTTGCAACCGTTTGACATACGACTCAAGGATTTCCCGTCGAGCGCCAGGGCGAGCGGCAGACAACGCATCAGCGGCGGAAATAATCACCGCTTCTATCGAAGTTGGCTCAACATCATGATGATGAGCTTCGATGGCATGAATCACACGTTTGCTTTCATTATATTTTCGCGCCAACTCCGCCCCAATCATGGCATGTGCCCCCTCGACTTCATGATTGACGGCCTTGCCGATGTCATGGAGCAAACCGGCGCGCTTGGCAATCTGAACGTTTGCTCCTAATTCCGCCGCCATAATTCCAGCAATATAGGCCACTTCTTTGGAATGGAGCAGGACGTTTTGTGTGTAACTCGTCCGAAATTTCAATTTGCCTAACAATCGAATCGCTTCAGGATGCAGTCCATGAATCCCAGCGTCAAACGTGGCTTTTTCACCCTCTTCATAAATGATGTCGTCCATTTCCTCACGGACTTTCGCGACAATTTCTTCAATTCTCGTGGGATGAATGCGCCCATCGGCAATCAGGCGTTCTAAAGAAATACGAGCCACTTCGCGCTTAATTGGGTCAAACCCTGATAAAATCACTGCGCCCGGCGTGTCATCAATAATCAGGTCTATACCGGCAACAGTCTCGAACGTGCGAATATTACGCCCTTCTCGACCGATAATTCGGCCTTTCATATCGTCATTCGGCAAATCAACGACCGACACCGTTGTTTCTGCAATATGATCAGCAGCGCAACGTTGGATCGAGGTCATAATGATCTCTTTCGCTTTTTTATCTGCCGTCTGCTTGGCTTCCTCGTATAACC
>CAZRSF010000060.1:0-1199 GCA_964602655.1 uncultured Candidatus Moduliflexus sp. | reverse complement strand
TTTCGACGCTTCATAGCGGGCGTCTTCGGTCATCTGATCGATAAGCGTCTGCCGAGCTTCTTCAACGGTCAAGGAAGAAATTCTTTCCAGCGTTTCTTGCTGCTGATGAACTAATGACGCATGCAATTCCTGAGCGCGCGTTAACTCCTCTTGCTGTGCGCCAACATGTTGTTCTGCCTTCGTTAATTCCGTTTCACGTTTGCCGAGTTGGACTTCTTTTCGATCTAAATTGTCTTCTTTTTGTGTCAGGCGATTTTCAATTTTGGTGAGTTCTGCGCGTCGTTCTTTTAGCTCCGTCTCAAATTCGCTTCGAGCGTCGAATAATTCATCACGCGCCTCCAGAATAATGCGTTTTTTTTCGGTTTCGGCCTCGGCTCTGGCATCTTCGACAATTTGGGCGGAAAGCACTCTGGCTTTTGCCATTTTCTGCTCGACAAACTTTTTCCGCAGAACATAGCCAATCCCAGCCCCAATAATCGCACCAGCCAATAATGATAGGACAACCCATGCCATGAATCTTTCTCCCTTATTGAAAACGCAATGGCTGAACCTCGGTAACGACAAGAGGCACAGCGACCAATATCCTGAATAGTGCTCGAATAGAAAAAGAAGAGGAAAGATTGGGCAGTAAAGCGAAGACGAACGACCGAAAACGCTGTGACTGTTTTTGACGAAGAATGCGTATCCGCCATGTTTCTCCTAACGCATACGATCTTTTATAGCTTCTTCACCATACACTCAGGCAACAACGTATAAAATATCCCCCACCACTGTGCCGTGTGGAGCAAACTCTTTGAACCTGGCTACGCCAGGTGGGTGTCCTCGCGAAGATTCTGTACGTCCCCAAAAACATCAGGGCATGTACGTCCTACTTCAGTCTCAAACTCCCTCGCTTAAGTTGGTAGGCTCAAGAGTTTTACAGCATCACGAACACGGCAGGGGAAATTAACAATAAATATATATAGAGAACAGAAGTCCGAGAAGCAGACAATAAACACAGGACGTTAAATTTTCTGTTGACCCAGGGAAAGGGGAAATATCATCACTTCCACGACAGTGTCCCTTCTCGTCTCTCTTTATTATCCGATGCCAAACTCTTGTCAATAGTTTTTTATGCTTTTCTTATTTTGGTACTCGCTCACGCCTTATTAACGAGTTCAACTCTCGGATAATGTCTCGTATCTTTTCTGATCTTTCGT
>CAZRSF010000059.1:0-41551 GCA_964602655.1 uncultured Candidatus Moduliflexus sp. | reverse complement strand
TCCAGAATTTCTTCGCACACCGCGACGATCACATCTTTTTTTTCGGCGTCTAATTTGCCGAGTTCATGATTCACAAGCGCCGCCGCTTTTTTCAGCAGCGCGAACGCATGAATCAATTCCGGCGGCATCGTTTCCGCGCCAATCGCAAAGTAGGTGAGGCTGCGCTGGGTTTGCGCTCCCCACAAGCGTTCTGCCGGAACTTCGATTTCTCCCATCGAGTCTTTTTCTGTACGGGTCATAAATAGCAACCACCCCCCAACCCCCTCCTTACTAAGCAGGGCTGTTAAGTTCTGTCATGGCGAGGAGCGTCAGCGACGAAGCCATCTCGTAATTCCGGCGAGATTGCTTCGCTGAAAAGCGCTCGCAATGACAGGTCTTTATCAGAACTTAACAGCCCTGCTCCTTACTAAGGAGGGGGTTGGGGGTGGTTTTACCGTTGATATTTGTTCGTAATCGGCAGCCGCCGGTCGGGGCCGAAGGCTTTCGTGCTGACCTTCAACGCGGGCGCGGCTTGCTGGCGTTTGTATTCGCTGTGATCCACTTTGCGGATGATGTCTCGCACCACTTGCGGATCGTAACCGAGGGCGACAATGTCGTCCACGCTTTTGTCGTGTTCGATATAGGCTTTCAAAATCGCGTCCAGAATGTGGTATTCCGGCAGGCTGTCGCTGTCTTTCTGGTCTGCGCGGAGTTCGGCGGACGGCGCTTTGTCTATGGTGGCGCGGGGAATCAGGTCGCGCCCGGCAATGTGGTTGCGATATTCGGCGAGCGCATAGACCGTCGTTTTCGGCACGTCGGAAATAATGCCCAATCCGCCCGCCATGTCGCCGTAGAGCGTGGCATAGCCGACGCTGACTTCGGATTTGTTGCCGGTGGTGAGCGTCAGATAGCCGAATTTGTTGGAGAGCGCCATCAGCACGTTGCCCCGGCAGCGGGCTTGCAGATTTTCTTCCGCCACATCCGGCTTGCGGCCTGCGAACGCTTCCGCCAATTGTCCGACAAATGCTTCGTAAATCGGCGTAATCGAGACGAGGTGATGCTGAATGCCGAGGTTTTCGACAAGCTGTTTGGCGTCGTCAATGCTGCCTTGCGACGAAAACGGACCGGGCATCAGCACGCCGACGACATTTTCCGGGCCAAGCGCATCGGCGGCAATCATCGCGACCATCGCGGAATCAATCCCGCCGCTGAGACCGAGCACGACTTTTTTAAAGCCGTTTTTGCGCGCGTAATCCCGCAAACCCAATGTGAGCGCGTCGTAAATTTCGCGCATCGGCAGCATCTCCGCCGGAATCTCCCGCGTGGCGGAAATCGGCGCGGCGGCAGTCGGCGCAACGGCCTGTGCCGGGCGCGGCGGTTTTTTTCGCGTGGGCGCTTCGACGCAGATTTTTTCGCAGAACGGCGTCCCGCTCATTTTTAACGCTAAGACCGCTTTGCGATGGCGTGGATCGCTCAGTTTGGCGACCGACACGTCGTCCAAATCAATGTCCGCCACAATAAAATCTTCTTCGAACAGCTTGCCCCGCGCAATCACCTGCCCGGCCTGATTCGCGATCAAGCTGCCGCCGTCGAAAATCAGGCGATCCTGGCCGCTGATCAGGTTGTTATACGCCACGACGACCACGCTGTCCGCCGCCCGCACCGAGGTCATCTGCTCGCGGTAGGTCGGCTTGCCGACGTAATACGGCGAAGCGGAAATATTCAAAATCAAATCCGCGCCGCTCAACGCTTGCAGCACCATCGGCCCTTCGGGATACCAGATGTCTTCGCAGACGTTCACGCCGAACGTGATGTCGCCGATGCGGTAGATGCTCTGGGTTTCCCCGGCGGATTGAAAATAGCGATTTTCGTCGAAGACGCCGTAGTTCGGCAGAAAGACTTTGTGATACACGCCGAGAATCTGGCGGTCATGCAGAATCGCGGCGGAATTGTAGATGTCGTCCTGCTGATCCACAAAGCCGACGACCGCCGTGATGCCGCGCGTATGGTCGAGAATGCGCTCCAACATGGCGCGGTTATCGCTGAGGAATTGCGGTTTCAGCAGCAAATCCAGCGGCGGGTAGCCGGTAATCGCCAATTCCGGGAACGTGACAATATCGGCGTTCTCCGCTTTAGCGCGGTTGACGCCTTCGATAATTTTGGCGGTGTTGCCTTCCAAATCGCCGACGGTGGCGTTCATCTGCGCCATCGCGATCCGTACCTGTCTCATAATTGCCTCCTTCGGATTGATTTTCAAAAGACGTCCGAGGTCTTCAAGACCTCGGACGTCTGACACGCGCAAATTTTCAAGTTAAGACCGTCCATAATCGAGGTTATGGCGCGTGTCAAGCAAGATTGAGCGGAAAGAGAAAAACCTTGACACGAATGAGCGCGCATGACACGCTGAAAACCATCGTCAGCGTTCTTCAGCAGCAGTGAACCCAACCCTGTCAGGGTTCGAACCCTGACAGGGTTCTCAACGGAACAAACGCATCATGACCGAAATTCTCTGGGAAGGCAAATATAAGGACGGCAAAAAGGTCGCGCCGGTGCGCATCGCGCTGCCGTTTCAAACCATCGAAACCGTGAACGAATCGGCGCAGCAGCGGCAGACGACGCTTGACATGTTCGCCGCCGGGAAACGCCCGACCGAGTGGCGCAACCGCCTGATCTGGGGCGATAAAAAATACGTGCTGCCGAGCCTGCTGCCGGAGTTTGCCGGAAAGGTGAATCTGATTTACATTGACCCGCCCTTCGACACCGGCGCGAATTTCTCGTTTACCGCCACGATTCCCGACAACCCGGACGCCGACGACAGCGAAAGCGCCTCGTTTATCAAGCAGCCGAATATGATCGAGCAGAAAGCCTACCGCGACACCTGGGGCAAGGGCTTAGACAGCTATTTGCAATGGTTTTACGAGACGGTCACGCTGCTGCGGGAATTGCTGGCCGAAGACGGCAGCATCTACGTGCATTTGGACTGGCATGTCGGGCATTACGCCAAATGCGTGTTGGATGAGGTGTTCGGATATGAAAATTTTCGGAATGAGGTTGTCTGGAAAAGAACTCCATTTGCTGGAAGCAGTAAGGCTTTAGCAAAGAAATATCCAATCAATCACGATGTAATCTTGTTCTATACAAAAACTGACAGCTTCTATTTTAGTCACCAGTATGAGGACTATTCTGAAGAGTATAAAGAGCGTTTTAAATATAAAGATCAACGCGGTTACTATCGTAAAACCTTGCTTAAAACTTACTCACAAGAAACTTTTAAACGTTTAGAAGCGGAAGATAGAGTAATACCCCCAACTAAACCAGGTGCATATTATTCTTATAAACAATATTTGCATGAATCAAAAGGAAAACAAATCGAAGATATTTGGATTGATATTAATCTGCCCAATCCAATGGCAAATGAACGATTGGATTATGCCACCCAAAAGCCCGAAGCCCTGTTAGAGCGCATCATCAAGGCGAGTTCCAACGACGGCGATCTCGTCCTCGATTGCTTCTGCGGCTCCGGCACGACTGCCGCCACCGCCGAAAAGTTAGGCCGCCGCTGGATCACCTGCGATCTTGGCCGCTTCGCCATTCATACCGCCCGCAAACGCCTGCTCGCCATCGAAAACGTCAAGCCCTTCACCGTGCAGAACCTCGGCAAATACGAGCGGCAGCAATGGATGAACGCCGAATTCGACCACCCGGAAAACCGCATCGCACAAGAACGCGCCTACCGCCGCTTCATTCTCGACCTGTATCACGCCCAGCCGCTCGACGGCTATGCGTGGCTGCATGGCGCGAAAGCCGGACGCATGGCGCATGTCGGCAGCGTGGATGCGCCGGTCACGGTGGAAGACATCAAACAGACGATTCTCGAATTCTGGAAAATCGTCGGCAAAGACGCCGCCATTCAGACCAACGGCCTTGACTTTCTCGGCTGGGATTTCGCCTTTGATGTCAATGAAACCGCCAAACAGTTCGCGGCCTCGAATAACGTGGATATCGCCTGCAAAAAAATCCCGCGCGAAGTGCTGGAGAAAAAAGCCGTCGAACAGGGCGACATCAAATTTTACGAACTCGCGTCGCTGACGATTGCCGCGAATACCGGCAAAAAACAGGCGACGATCACGCTGGAAAACTTCATCATTCCGCCGGATGACGTGCCGCCCGACGTGCAGGGCAAAATCACGCATTGGAGTCAATGGGTTGATTACTGGGCGGTAGATTGGAATTACCGCGACGACACGTTTCATAACGAATGGCAGAGCTACCGCGCCAAACAGCGCCCGGATTTGGAACTCTCCGCCAGCCATGCGTATGAGCAGGCCGGAAAATATGTCGTCTTGGTCAAAGTGATTGATATTTTGGGGAACGATACCACGAAAGCGATAGAAGTGGTTGTGTAAGCTCTTCCGCCGCAACGCGGCGTTTCATATTAGCCCAGGGCGTCAGCCCTGGGAAAGAGGACGTTCCGGCAGTCGCGCTCTGAAAGAGCGCCTCATTGAGACGCTCTTTCAGAGCGTTGGGGCGGGTTGCCCATGTGTCCCAGGGTTTCACCCTGGGCTAATATGAATCGCGCCGTTGGCGCGGTTCTGAAGTTCATCAGGAGAAAAAATATGAGTGATCCGATTGTTGAAGAAATCCGTGTGTTCCGTCAGGAACATGCGCAGCGCTTTCACGGCAATTTAGTCGAAATTTGTGCCGATTTGCGACAGATTCAAGCGACGTGCGGGCATCCGGTCGTGACATTGCCGCCGCAGCGCTTACCGGTTGCATCCTTGCGTAATATCGAAGAACCCCTTCGTAAAATTGCCGCCTGAAGCCCAAATTTAGGAGAAGAGAACGATGCCACGTAAAAAAGCCCAAACCGAACTTACAAGGAGGTGATTCGTATGTATGCCGTTGAATTTCGAACCAGCTTGCAAAATGGAATGATTCCTGTGCCGCAACAGTATCAAGCGCAATTTCCGGCGCAGGTACGCGTCATTATTTTAGCAGACCCCCTGCCCCCTCGTCCTGAAGAACATGACGATATTATTGCGCGATTACTCAAAGCGCCCCGGCAAGCGAACAATTTTACGCCAATGACACGCGAGGAAATCTATGAACGCCGATAAGCCCCCATACTTTGTTGATTCGAATATCTGGCTCTATGCGTTGCTTGACATGCAAGAGGAAAAAAAACGAAGGGCGGCAGCACAGATTATTGCCCAGCCCGCTATTGTAATAAGCACGCAAGTGATCAATGAAGTCTGTCGCAATCTCTTAAAATCGGGAAGTTTTACAGAAACAGAGATTACAGAATACATCGAATCCGCATACAATCGTTATCGCGTGATCGAATTGACCCAGGATGTGTTGTTACAGGCGTCTGCTCTGCGTGGGCGATATGCGTTTTCCTTTTGGGACAGTCTGATTATTGCGAGTGCGCTCGCGGCGAACGTTTCGATTGTGTTTTCGGAAGATATGCAGAATCAGTTATTGGTTGAAAGTCGCTTACGCATTATCAACCCATTCGAATAGGATGTCACAGGAAATCGTATGCCACGTAAAAAAGCCCAAACCGAGCCACCATTCGACGCGCATGATTATCTGAACACCGCGCCCTGCGTCCCGGCGATCAGGCAGGCGGTCGCTGCCTGGCGCGCTGAGAATTATCAGGGCGTCACCGCCACGACGCGGGAACTGCTGAACTTCTGGTTTGCGACGGATCACCGGCTCGCCGACGGAACGCCGTTCCGCTATCATGCCGCGCAGCGCGACGCCATCGAAACGTTGATCTATCTCTATGAAGCCGCCGGAGTGCGCAGCCGGAAAGCGTTGTTAGAACGATTTGCCGTGCAGACCAAAGATTTACGAATGCCGACGCATGACGACTTTGCGCGGTATTGCGTCAAAATGGCGACCGGCAGCGGCAAAACGCTCGTCATGGCGTTAAGCGTCGTCTGGCAGTTCGCCAACGCCTGCCGCGAACATGACGCGGAGTATGCGAAAACCTTTCTGATTCTCGCGCCGAACGTCATCGTATTCGACCGCTTGCGCAGCGATTTTGCCAATGGCGCGATTTTCCGCCGCCTGCCGCTGCTTCCGAAACACTTTCAATGGTGGTGGGAAATGGAATATTACATGCGCGGCGACCCGGAACGCCCGCATACGCAAGGCGCGTTGTATCTGAGCAATATCCAGCAATTTTACGACCGTCCGAACGGCAACGCGGACGATGAACCGGATGTCATGACCGCCATGCTGGGTTCGCTGCCGCCGACCTCGAAAGCGGAAACGTTCGATTTCGACGAACGCATCATCGCCCGCGACGGGCTGGTCATGGTGATGAACGACGAAGCGCACCACACCCACGACGAAGTCAACGGCGAATGGAACGCCAGTATCCGCAAGCTGCACGCCGCGAAACCATTGGTCGCCCAGCTTGATTTTTCCGCCACGCCGCGCTACAGCAAAGGCGCGTTGTTTGCCTGGACGGTCTTCGATTATCCGCTGAAACAGGCCATTTTAGATCATATCGTCAAACGCCCGATCAAAGGAATCGCCCAGATTGACGAAGCGAAATCCGATCTGGCGGAAGTCCGCTACAAAGGCTTTTTGGTCGCCGCTGTCGAACGCTGGAAGGAATATGTCGAAGGACTCGCGCCATTGCGGAAAAAGCCGCTCTTGTTCGTCATGCTGAACGATACGCATGAAGCCGACCAGATCGGCGCGTGGCTGCAAGAAACCTATCCCCAACATTTTGCCGGAAATAAACTCTTAGTCATTCATACGAACCGTTCCGGCGACGTGGCGGTCAAAGACCTTGAGACGGCGCGGAAAGCGGCGCATGACGCCGACGCGGAGCATAGCCCCGTCAATGCGATTGTCTCGGTGTTGATGCTGCGGGAAGGCTGGGACGTGCAAAATGTGACCGTCGTGGTTGGACTGCGCCCCTATACCGCGAAAGCCAACATTCTCCCGGAGCAGACGATTGGGCGCGGCTTGCGGCTGATGTTCCGCGATATGGCGGAGCAGTACGTCGAACGGGTGGATATTATCGGCAATAAGGCGTTTATGGAGTTTGTCGAAGATTTGGAAAAGCTGGAAGATGTCACATTCGACAGCTTCGAACTTGGCAAAGACAAACTGACGATTGTGACGATTCAGCCGATAGCGGAGCGGCAGGCGCATGATCTCGGCATCCCGGATATTTCGCCGTTGATCGGGCGCAAAAAATCCATCGCGGATGAAATCGCCGCCATTGACGTGATGGCGTTCAAGACGCCGAAACTCCCATTCGAAGGGAAAGAGATCGAAGAGACGAAAACCTTTGTGTATGAAGGGCGCGACATCTTGACAGATGAAACGTTGGTGCAGCGCGACTATCAGATGCCGCCGGTACAGACCCCGGAAGAAGTGATCGGGTTTTACGCCCGCCGCATCACGCAAAACATCAAGCTCCCGTCGCAGTTTGCCGCCTTGACGCCGAAAGTGCGCGAATTTTTCGAACGCAAAGCCTTCGGAAAGACCGTCGAACTGCACGATCCGCAGGCGATCAGGGCGATGAGCACGGACATTGCGAAGTTTGTGGTGGGCGAAGTTTTCGAGAACGTCTTGCGCCCGTTGCTGATCGAATCGAAAACGCCGGAATTGCTGGCCGCGCAGCACTGGCTTTCCAGCACGCCGCCGTTTGCCTCGTCGCAAAAAATGTTAGACGCGAAAAAAACGGTGTTCAATTATACCCCGTGCGCGAACGACTTCGAATATGCGTTTGCGAAATTTCTCGAACACGCCGAAGATGTCAGCGCGTTTGCCAAACTCCCGCTGCAATTCGGATTTTGCATTCAATATACCGACACGCGGGCGAATATTCGCAACTATTTCCCGGATTTTATCGCGAAAACCGACGACGGCGCGTACTGGTTGCTTGAGACGAAAGGCCGGGAAGATGTGGATGTGCAGCATAAAGACAGCGCCGCGCTCCATTGGTGTCAGACGGCGGAAGCCTTGACCGGTAAGCCCTGGAACTATGTGAAAGTCCTCCAAAAAGTCTTCGAAGGCTTACATCCTGAGACGTTTGCCGAACTCTTGATCGGCGTGAATCCATCTCTCTGAGATATTGCAGTCCTCAATCAGTCGTATCATCGCCTGTCAACCCTGTCAGGGTTTCGAATCCTGACAGGGTTAACGCATGGCGGCGTGATCTGCTGATGACCTCGAATTATAATTTCGAAAAAAACCGATTCCAGCGCGGCAGAAAGTAGTTGTCGTAATCGAACGACAGGGCAATCGCCGTCGCTTTTCCTACAATGCGCTGGCGCTCGACGAAGCCGAAAAAGCGTGAATCCGCGCTGTTGTCGCGATTATCGCCCATCATAAAATACGATCCCATCGGAATGATAATCGGCGCAAACGACGGGACCGTCGGATTGGTCGGGTTGATCATGACCGCGTGCGGTTTCGGCGGAAGCAGTTCTGTGAAAAAGACATGCTGCGCCTGTTCTTCTTGCGGCAGTTGTTCGAAGGTATGAGAATCGAGCGGATCGTATTGCAGCGGTTCGCCGTTCAGCAGGACGCGATTGTTCCACATCGCCAATTGATCGCCGGGAATGCCAACGACGCGCTTGACAAGGCGTTTTCCATCTACCGGCGAATAAAACACGACAATATCGCCGCGTTTCGGATCGTCCCATTCCGCAAGATGTTTCGTGGTGAACGGGATTTTCAAATCATACGCCAATTTATTCACAAAGATGCGATCCCCTTCAAGAATCGTCGGCTTCATCGAACCGGTCGGCACATCGTTCCAATCGGCAATCGCGGAACGAAATGAGGTTGCGACAAGAACGGCAACGAGCAGACTCCAGCCCCAGCCCTTCCAAAATGCGATAATGTGTTGTTTCCATTGTATTTTTTTCATAAAATGAATTTTCCACAACCCTGCCAGGGTTCGAACCCTGGCAGGGTTAGGAATGGCCTTATTCATGCCGGAAGCAATTCGTCGGCATGGTCAATGAATTCGATGCCCTGATGAAAACGTTCCAAATGTTCCCGGAAATGCCCCGGCACATGCAGACATTTGATTCTGGCCTCCGGGTGAGTCGTAGATGGCGGCAGGAAATTTTTCAGCCCTTTGGCAGTGGCAAATTGCACATGTTCGAAGTTCAGAATAATATCCCACTGCGTCCGCTGTAAGGCGTACGCGATGCGCTCGCGCAGCCGCCGCGCCGAGATGCCGTTCAGCACGCCGTTTAATTCGACAAACAGCGCTTGCAGACGGTGATGCTGGTGAACGCGGATGCGCAAAAAACGATCCATCGTCTGCCCGACATTGCGCATGGTCTGCTGCGTGACTTCAATCGTATGCGGAATCAGCCCTTGTTTATTCACTTCCGGGATGGCGTGAATTTCGCCGTTCAACGCCTGGAGCGCCTTCGCCATTTCCGGGAGTTCATGGTGCGGGAAACGCCGAATCATCCGTTTATAGGCGAGATTCAGCGCGAGTTTGTAAAACATTTCAATGCCCGGTTCGGCAATGCGTTTGAAAATCGAACGCATGGAATAAAATTGATGATACGTCCAGTAATAGCCTTCTTCCAGCGCTTCCGGCGACATCAATTTCGGGCGGAACACGGTATAGCCGCCGTTATATTTCGACCAATCCCGATGCAGAATCCGTCCTTCCCGCTCCATGCGCTCATGCAGCACGGTTCCCGGAACAGGCGTGAGGATGTGGAACGTGGCGTATTCGATTTTGGTTTTTTCCAAAAACTCCAACGTGCGCGCGAAGATGCTTTCGTCGTCATGATCCATGCCGAGAATCATCCCGGCGTTAATGGAAATGCCGTGATCGTGAATGCGCTTGATCGCGTCGTAGTAGGCGTCGGCGTGATTGATGCCTTTATGCACGTCGTTCAGGTTATGCTGGTCAATCGTTTCAATGCCGATAAACATCGCCACGCAGCCGCTCTCTTTCGCCGCTTTCATCAGTTCCGGATGCTTCGATAAATTGATGCTGCATTGGCTGCCCCAGCGCACTTTATACTGTTTCATCTTCTCAAACAATTCCAGCGCATATTGCGGCTTGCCGATGATATTGTCATCCACGAAGACTAACGGGCGGCGCAAGTTCAGCGTTTCGATTTCTCGAAGCACTTCGGGAATCGGGCGGCAGCGGTATGTATGCCCGAAAAAGTCGGTGACAGAGCAAAAATCGCAATGATACGGGCAGCCGCGCGACGTTTGAATCGTATTGGTGGTCAGGTAGGCGTCCTTTTTCAGCAAATCCCGGCGCGGCAGCGGCAAGCCTTCTAATGAGGGATATTCCTCAGCCTGATACTTCGGCTGCAATCGTCCTTTTTGCGCGTCGCGCACAATCGCCGCCCAGATATTTTCCGCTTCTCCGATAGCAATCGCGTCGGCGTGCTGCATCGCTTCTTGCGGATACAGGGACGGATGAATGCCGCCGAACACCACCGGCACGCCGCGTTTACGGAACTCCGCCGAAATATCGTACGCCCGCATCGCGAGATACGTATTGACCGTAATGCCGACCAAATCCGTCGGCTCATCGAAATTAATCGGCTCGACTGCTTCGTCAATGAGCCGCACCTCAACGTCTTCCGGCGTTAATGCGGCTAACAGCGGCAAGGTGAGTTTGGCAAACCAGAAGGATTTGACTTCTTTCGTCGTAAATTTAAAATGAGTCGCCTGCAAATCCGGCGAGATAAGTGTAATTTTCATAAATTAATGTATTGGACGACTCCTGCGTAGCGCCAGAACTCCCCGAATAGTCAGAAAAGGAACAAGATGTCGTCCGTTCCCCCCAAATGATGTTTTTCGATAAAAAGTATGAATTACTATACGCATTTTTAAAGAATTATGCAAGGGTTCTCCCTCAATATTTTTAACGCGAACACACCAATTGTACGTCGAAACTGTAGTTTCGACGTACAATTCGAAGGCAATTGGTATCATCACGCGGCACTTTGTCAAACGCCCGTAAATTCGTCAAGTGGTTAACGGTTTCTTTCTTGACAAAATCCTCTGAAATGCTGTCGTGACTGCGATATGGGCATTTTCCCAGAATGGAATCGGAATAACCCTGCCAGGGTTTCGACCCCTGGCAGGGTTATTCGCGTTTACATCAGATAAAAAAAACATGAACGGCGTACTATTGATCCGAAAAGCAGCAGGCATGACCTCGCATGATGTCGTGGCGCAGGTCAGAAAAATTTTTCAGACGAAAAAGGTGGGACACGCCGGAACGCTCGATCCGTTTGCGACTGGCTTGTTGGTTGTCTGCCTCGGCGATGCGACGCGGATCGCGCAATATTTGACCAATGGCGATAAAACCTATCGCGCCGTGATGAAACTCGGCGAGCGCACGGATACGCAGGATTATACCGGCGCAATCGTTGAACAGCGAGCGATTCCAGACATCCAGCCGGACGAGGCGCTTCAGGCATTTGCTCGATTTACCGGCGAGCTTTGGCAAGTCCCGCCGATGTATTCGGCGCGAAGAGTGCAAGGGAAGCGACTGTATGAACTGGCGCGCGCCGGAAAAGAGGTCGAACGCGAGGCGCGGGCGGTGATGATTCATGCATTGACGCTGACCGGCATGGCGCTGCCGTATCTGCATTTTCAGGTTGTGTGCTCGAAAGGCACGTATATTCGCACGCTTGCGAACGATATCGGCGAATCGTTCGGCTGCGGAGCGCATTTGACCGAGTTAGAGCGTGTGCAAAGCGGGCGATTCTTGTTGCGCGATGCGTTGTCGCTTCAGGAATTGACCGACATGAGCGGGGCGGAGCAGTTGCGACCCTGTCTGCTGCCGATTGATGTTGCCCTGGAGGAGTGGCCTGCCATAACGCTTGATGAGCAAGCTGCCTTGCGTATCACGCATGGCGCGCCGGTCGCGCTTTCACCAGAAGCCGCCGTTCTGTACCCGCCAACGTCTCGTGTCCGAATTCATGATCTGGCCGGGCGCCTGATTGCGCTTGCGCGAATCGAACTTCTTGCGGCAGAAGAGACGCCGCAGTCAGTGCAGATTCAGCCATTTCAAGTCGTTGTCAACACACCGAAAAATAGCGAAGAAATGTAAAAAATTCTCCAGTCGAGTGAAAAAAAATTGACAAACCGTATTTTTTTCTTTACAATTACAGGCGTTCTCATTGTGGTATCCTCTGTTTCACTTCTTTGTAGGTTTTTTCGTGATTCTCTGACTACGGTGCATGTCTTGTAAAAGCTGTGTTGACTGTTATCAGAGCACAACTGTAGAGGATAGTTGTATGTCGGTCAATAAAGATCAGAAGAAGAATATCATTGAAAGTCATCGCACTCACGACCACGACACAGGCTCACCAGAAATCCAGATCGCTCTGCTCACTGAACGCATTAATCAACTAACCGAGCATTTTAAGGTACATACCAAAGATCATCATTCCCGTCGAGGTTTGTTGAAAATGGTTGGAAAACGCCGTCGCTTGCTGGATTATTTGAAGGGCAAAAGCGTCGAGCGCTATCAGAAATTGATCGGTGAACTTGGGCTGCGGAAATAAGATCATCTTGAATGTGTCCCCTCTACGGCCATTCATGGTTGTCTTTTTGTAAAAATCGGGGCGTTGATTGCATTGGGCGATCAACGCCTCCTTTTTAAGAAGGAAAGGTACTGATTATTTATGTTAAATATACAAACCGTACAAGCAGAGATTGGCGGACGCATTATTTCTATCGAAACCGGAAAACTCGCCAAGCAAGCGAATGGAGCAGTGGTTGTTCGAAGTGGTGAAACTGTGGTGCTTGTCACTGCGGTGGCCGCAAAAACCGGGCAAAAAGGGATTGATTTTTTCCCGCTCATGGTGGAATACCGTGAAAAAGCGTATGCCGCTGGGAAAATTCCCGGTGGATTTTTCAAGCGCGAAGGCAAGCCCGGCGATCATGAAGTCTTGACGGCTCGTCTGATTGACAGGCCGATTCGTCCGCTGTTCCCTGAAGGCTATACCAATGAAGTGCAGATCATTGCGACCATTTTGTCGGTTGACATGGTCAATAGCCCGGACGTGTTGGCGATGATTGGCGCATCTGCCGCCTTAACGATTTCGGATATCCCGTTTTTAGGCCCGATTGGCGCGGTACGCGTGGGGCGTGTGGATGGGAACTTCGTGATTAATCCCCCGTATGACGACCGTCTGGAAAAAAGCGATTTGAATATCGTCCTGTCCGGAACGCACGACGCCGTGATGATGATTGAAGGCGAAGCCAAAGAACTTTCTGAAGACGTATTGGCTGAGGCCGTGGTATTCGGGCATCAATATATTCGGCAATTGACAGCGATGCAGGAAGACCTGAAACAGCGCGTCGGCGTGACGAAGCAAACGATTGCGGCTGTTCAGGAAGATGATGGGCTTCATGCCAGAATCAGCAAATTCGCCCATGAACGGATTCATCAGTATCTTTACGAGCAGGGCGAAAATATTAGCAAAGAAGTGTATCAAGAACGGATTGATCAGATTTTCGAAGATACGGTCGTCGAGTTCACTGACGCGAACGCTGAAGAGGACGACGAGAAAGCGCGGTCGAAAGCGATTGCCGGAATTATTCATGATACCGAAAAACAGGTGTTGCGTTCGACGATTCTTGATAAAGGCAGACGGTTGGACGGCAGGGCGTTGACGGAAATTCGTCAGATTACCTGCGAAATCAGCCTGCTTCCCAGAACGCATGGCTCGGCGCTGTTTACACGCGGCGAAACACAGGCATTGGTTGTGACGACGCTCGGCACGGCGATGGATGAACAGCGGCTCGACACGCTTGAAGGGGAAAGCAGCAAACGTTTTATGCTGCATTATAATTTCCCGCCGTTTTCAGTCGGCGAAACCAAGATGCTGCGCGGTCCGGGACGGCGTGAAGTCGGACACGGATTCCTCGCGGAACGTTCGTTGTCTCAGGTCATTCCGCCTGCGAGCGCATTTCCGTACACCATCCGGCTTGTCTCCGATATTTTGGAATCCAATGGGTCTTCTTCGATGGCGACCGTTTGCGGCGGCACATTAGCGTTGCTGGATGCGGGCGTGCCATTGACTCGTCTCGTCGCGGGCATTGCGATGGGGTTGATTCATGAACGCGGCAAAACCGCGATCTTGTCGGACATTGCCGGAGTCGAAGATCATCTTGGCGATATGGATTTGAAAGTCGCTGGCACGGAAGTCGGCGTCACCGCAGTTCAGATGGATTTGAAAATCAGCGGCATTACGCATGAGACGTTCAAGCTTGCGCTGATGCAAGCGAAAGAGGGTCGCCTCCATATTCTCTCCAAAATGAAAGCGGCGATCAATGCGCCGCGTCAGGAACTTTCGCAGTATGCGCCACGCATCTTCTCTATGAAAATCGATCCGGAAAAAATCCGCACTGTGATTGGACCTGGCGGAAAAATGATTCGAGGAATCGTCGAAAAAACCGGCGCGAAAATAGACATCGAAGATGATGGCACTGTTAGTATTGCTTCGTCTGATCATGAAGGCGCGCAACAGGCGATTAAGATGATTCAGCAGTTGACCGCCGTCCCGGAAGAAGGCAAACTCTATCTCGGCACCGTGAAATCTGTGGTGGATTTCGGCGCATTTGTGGAAATCTTGCCGGGCACGGAAGGCTTGCTGCATATTTCCGAAATCGCCGAACATCGCGTGAAAAAGGTCGAAGACGAACTACATGAAGGCGATGAAGTGTTAGTGAAAGTCCTCGCGGTTGATGGTCGCGGCAAAATCAAACTGAGCCGCAAAGCCGCAATGCGCGAAGAACAAAGTAAGCAAGAGGCGGCGTAACGCCTTGCAACGTCAACGCAAATCCTTGTGCACATTCGAGGATTTGCGCTCTCGGCGTTGTTTGACTCTTTTATCCGGTCTTTTTGCGTTTGAGGGGGCGGAGAATGCCGGATAAACTTGTTGTCGAATATGCTGAGTTTGTTGTCCACAGACAGGAATGTCTCGGAGATAAACGCTGAACGTCCCTTGCAGCAGCCTTGCGCAAGACGATGTTGAGGAGGAACGTTTTTCTCTTCCTGTTCTGCCCGATGGTCTTCCCCTGTTAATCAGTCGTCTCATTTCCAGTGTTACAATTACCATAAATGTTTATGTCTTGCCATTGCGCGAATGCGCAGTTGCAGCGATACGCTTGCGTTCTGTCAGCGTAATGAGTTTTTTACGACGTTATGACGCGTGGCAGAAATTGCAGCATGATACGCATGACGATGCAAAAAATGAGTAAACTTATTCTACTGACGACGCTGTGCCTTGGGCTTGCGTTTGCATTCACCAGTTGCTCGAAAGATGATGATGATTCCGGTTCCCCTACGATTTCAGGAGGAACGGGGAAAGGCGATGTATATGTCGGCTGGAAACTCGTCCTTGAAGACAAACTGACGGATGGCACGACCAAAGCTGCTCTCGTTGCCGGTGAGGGAAATTTCAAGGCTGGAGAAGGGTATTACATGGCCGGAGAGTTCAATAACTATCTGCGCTATGACACCGGTTTTTCCGGCGGAATCATGGTGGAATTCGACGCGCAGGGATATATTCCCGGCGAAGAGATGCATGACTGGAATGACGAAATGACGATTGCGATCATTCAGGATGCTCCTCCAGGCACGAATTGGTCGAATTGGCGCATTTTGCCGTACTATCTGTTCCAACTCCGTAAAATGGCAAATTATTCTGGCGACAGAGCGACAGACGGTTTGAAAATGAAGTGTGGTTCGGCGAATCGTTCCAGTTATGACGGCGAATGGAAAACGGCGATGGGACAAGGGCTTGTCGGACATCCGCTTTCCTGGGATACCAATCACAAATATCATTGGATGATTATCATTGAGCCAGGTTGGATCGAACTGCGCCGCGATAATCAGCCGATTTTTCAGGACGGTTTGGATGGCGCGATTTTCAGCACCGATCCGAACTATGTGTACATTGGCGGCGGCGAGGGATTTGATTACAGTCCGAACAATATCACTTACTCCAATGTGAAAATCTACAAGAAAAACTAAAACAGACGCCTCTAACGGAGCGTGTCTCTACAACGTGGATTTTGCCCCGACTTTCTTTCAAGAACGTCGGGGTTTTTTTGTTTATACTGCTTGTCGGACGCTTCGCAGCCGATATAATAAGAAGAGAATCGCCAATGCTCCGAAAAACAGCGACGATTGTAAAAAATTCCAGCGAGTCTCAGCCAGATGATTCGCGATTTGATAGTAGTTGCTGCTGCATACGTACGCAGCCGCAAGAATTGCCATGCCGGAACGCTTCAGCGGCGATGACGATGTGATGGGCGCAATCGCTGCCAGCATCGGGAGCAAAATGCCGTAATGATGCTCCCAGGCAATCGGGGATGCCATCGTGAAACTTAACGCCGCCAGACTCAAATCGGCGACGTTTGCTTGTTGCCCCTTGCGACAGTTCCAAAAGAGCGCCATGCCGATCAACAGCGCGGAACTCAGCGTTGTTCCCCAATAGACCCACGAATTGTATGGCGCAAAGTAAAAGGCGTGACCACGCACATTCGTGCCATTGAATAATATTCGATGCAGCAAACCGTTGACAGATTGGTTGGGGTGATAACTTTCGCCATATTTGCCCATATACGAAATCGCGTGCAGATAGTCTATCAGATTTCCCCAACCATACGCATAGATGGAGACGCTTAAAATTATGGCGGCTGTCGCGGCGATTGCAGCGGCAAAACGCCATTCTTTTCGGATCATGCCCCAAATCAACAGCAAGCCAAGCTGCGGCTTGATCACGCCGATCAGACCGATCAATACGCCAGCCCATCCTTTTTTTCCTGCCATCCATGCCCAAACGGCACACGCGAACCAGAGGTAGAGCCACGCTTGAATTTGCCCCAAATGATAGGACTTGACAATCGGATAAAAGGTCAGCGTATAACACGCCGCTAAAATCAGGCGCGCAACGGTTTCCGATTTCGATGGCGAGGCAGTGGCAAGACCGGCAATTCGAAGACTGATGGCGTAAATTCGAAACACCACGAACATCGAAAGCAGAATGCCGACCCAGGCGATCCGATTGGCGGCTGCCTTGAATCGTTCTCCCGGAAACCACCGGTAGAGCGGCTGTACGAATAATAAGCTGCTTGGCGGATACTGGAATTTGTCGTGCCGCTGGATCATCAAGTCGGAATACATGGCGTTCCGACCCGGTTCTTGCAGATAGTCTAACGCGGTGGACATGTGCGACCAGGAATCGGCGTAGGTATGCACAGGGGTCGTCACAAAAAATCGGGAATAAAATAGCGTGGTCAGATCGCTTACAGGCGTCAGCAGCGCGTTCACTCCGATGGCGCTGAACAGGCAAAAGAGCAGCAGATGGCGCGTCAGAGGCATGATCGTCTCCCACCAGTACGGCTGTGTCGGAGGAACAGGCTTTAACGCGCCTGAAACAAGGAGAAGCGCGACACTTGCCCAGAAGATCAGTATCAGCAAAAGCGCAAGTTCGCGCGCCAACTCAAACCAATAAGATGAAAAACTGTTCGGAACATCTGTCACAAGATAGGCGCGCCCAAGCGCTGCGCGATTGTGACCCGGCATGCGCCAGGAGGTTTTGAACGCAGCCACACCTGCGCCTTGCATGTAGCGAATCGTAATGGCATGAAATCCCTTTTCCAGTTCGATGATTCCCGAACGTTCTGTCAGGCCATGATCGCCGCGATTATCCGCAACCATCTGTCCGTCAATCCGAATTTCCGAGCCATCATCGGACAGCGTCACAAATTCGTACACGCCTGATTGCGGAATAAAAATGCCGCCTGTCCATTCGATGCTGTAATTTTCGGGAATCGCGGCGAATTGCGCGCGCGGCGCGAAACGGTCGAGATTCAGCGTATCCTCTCTGACGGTTAACATCGGTTCGCCCTGCCACTCGCGATTATTGTAATACCGGCCAATCAATCCGGCTTGCAGCGGATCATAGAAGAGTAAGAGGGTTGTGCTGATGACGAGCAAGACGCCATACACGCATATATTGCGTCTGAATCGCGTGATGGTGCGAAATTCGAAGATGTAGGTATGACCAATCCTGGAGAGCGTTTTTAAGAATGACACCCCGGCGATTTCTGGAAACAATCTTCCTGCGAGCGCACTTCGCAAAATAAATAATACAATCGAGGCAATCAACGCATTGGTCGGCGTATGCACTCGAAATTTCCATACACCGATAATAAAAGAAAAACCGCCCGTAAAGGCAAACAATGCAAGAATGCCGATGAGAATAAGCATCAGTGTTTCCAACAACATGAGGATAGATATTTTCCATCCTGATTTCGAAAAAAACATCAGTTCCGACCCTCCCTCTTCGCGAATTCCCTTTTTGCGATGGGCAATAGATGGGTAAATCTGTGAATAGCTGCTATCAACATTACCGAACTATGAAGGCTTCTGGCTGTTGTCAAGATATTCTTGTGCGTTCGATAATCCCGCCGCCGATGACAATATCGTCGTCATAAAAAACGGCAGATTGTCCGGGTGTGACTGCGCGTTGCGGCTGCCGCAAGATGACGGTTGCTTCTTCGGGCGTGTCTCCAGGCAGGATGGTGGCAGGCGTTGCGGCGTTGCGATAGCGAATTTTGACCTGACAATTCAATGGATCGGATAAATGTTCGATGGCGACGAAGTTCATATCGCGCACAGAAAAACGCGAGGTAAACAACTCCTGATTTTCGCCGATGATGACCGTTTTAGTGTCTGCGTTCAATTCTACGACATAGCGCGGACTTCCTAACGCCACGCCCAGCCCTTTCCGCTGCCCGATCGTATAGAGATGAATGCCCTGATGTTCGCCGAGTACGCGCCCGCTGGTATCAACAATGTGACCAGACATATTGGTAGCAGACGCAAAATATGTTTCTAAAAATTGCTGATAACTTTGCTCTGTGACAAAACAGATTTCCTGGCTGTCCGATTTTTCAGCCGCGTCTCGTAAGCCAAAGACTCGCGCCGTATGGCGAACCTCTTCTTTGGTCATGCCTCCTAATGGGAACAGGCTTCGCGCCAATTGTTCCTGCGATAGGCGATAGAGGAAATAACTCTGGTCTTTTGCGACATTTGAGGCGGCGCGGAGAACATACCGGCGATAGGCAGTATGGTATTCGCATTTGACGTAATGACCGGTTGCCATACCTTCCGCGCCAAGCGATTGCGCGTGTTCGAACAGTGTGCCGAATTTGATGCTCGGATTGCAGAAAACGCATGGATTCGGGGTGCGTCCGGCGTAATATTCTTCACGAAAGTAACGAATAATCTGATCGCGAAATTCTTGACGAATATCCACGACATGATGAGCAATCCCCAAATGTTCCGCTACGCGTCGCGCGTCGTGAATGTAATGCGGTTCGTCGTCTGCCGTAGAATGCAACCCTGCATCAAAAAGATCATGCGCCTGCGGCAGTCGCATGGTGAGGCCAATAACGCGATACCCTTCTTCACGCAGTAATGCGGCGGCGACAGAACTATCCACTCCGCCGCTCATCGCTATCGCAATAGGCGATGTTGTCGGTATGCCATCTTGCATAATTCATCCTCCATAAAATTTAAAACATCAGTTATACTGACGAGTTATCTGTCAACCTCTTTTTTTTGACAAGATAACAGGCATGATTTCTCAGAAAAATGTGAAGACACAACTCAACGTATAGTGGCAAAACTCACAGGTTCTGGTAAAATCCGATGAAAATGATTTGACAAAACCCCCATAACTTCTTATATCTTGACATAAGATTCTTTGACATAAAAGACTATGTATCTGTAGTCTTTGTTTGGAGAACTTGGAAAAAACCTTGTGTTACCCCACATACTAATGCTCGAAGGTTGTTTCAATGCAGATCATGTATTCTGATGTTAACGCATCTATGGTCGGCGAAGCAATTTTCTATCAGCAGAGGAGTGTGACGCGATACAAGAGGTTTGCTCTGAGATTCCTTACTCCATCCTTTTGTTTGTGTCCTTTCTTAAGTTATCCGCTTTTTAGAAAAAAATCTCACCTGACATCGTAATAAAACTGCAAAATTTTACTCATCTCTGCCCGCCAGGGTGCAGATGTGTAGGATTATTGCCGCTCTGGCAGACATACGCCGGTAGTTATGGGGGCTGTTATTGAAGACGAAAGTCTGTCTCCAATAGCAGAATAAACTATTTGACGTGTGGCAACCTCTTTTGGTAAGGAATTATGCTGTGGCATAATTCTCAGGGATAGATCTCTGCGCGCGTTGCGTGAAGACATGACAACAGCGCAATATGCCAAAATCGGGGGGTTCTTGGTCTTGGTAATGTTCGTATGTGCAGTCGCTCAGGGATATGCCGAATCGCCTCTTACAGAGGCCGACTTTCAGCGGATGGGCAGCAAATACGGCGTTTCGCCGCATTTGTTGTTAGCCGTGAGTATTATTGAAAGTCAAAGCGGCGAATTACTTGGGAAATATGAAGTCAGCAAAGTCGTGGATAATACACAGTTAGCATATTTGAAGAAAATTGCCCGTCAGACCGGGCGGGATGTATCGGAATTCAAGGGCTCTTCAGCCGGAGCGATGGGATTAATGCAGATTGTGCCATCTACGTTTCATACGTATGCGCAAGATGGCGACGGAGACGGGGTGAAAGACCCCCTTAATCCGCATGATAGCTTAGCGACGGCGGCTTATTTTTTAGCGCGAACCATTGCGATCAAGAAGAATGTGCGCATCGCATTGAAAAGCTATAATAATAGCACAATGTATTGCGAGAGCGTCGTAACGCTTTCGCAGCAGTTAGAGTCGGAGACAACCTTTGCAGCTCGCGAATAAATATATTGAAACCTTAGGAGGGTAAGACGTAGGCGGGTTGAGTCAATAAAAAACGGGGCGTAGAGCCGTATGTCAGACATGACGCGGCATACTACGCCCCGTTTGTATTTTTAACAGACGATATAGGCATTCTGTGAACGAATTTGTGATTCGATACGGTTTTTTATTGACGAGAAGCGCAGAAAAGAAATGACGATGGTCAACATGCACGACCCGAATACCGAAACGCTCGAACAACTTCGCATCGGACATTTGCAATATCTTCAACCGAAACGAGGCTATCGTTTCAGCGTGGACGCGATTCTATTAGCAGATTTTCTCCGCGTCAGCCATCGCGAACGCATAATAGACCTCGGCGCGGGCAGCGGCATTCTACCATTATTATGCGCGGTATTAACCCCAGCATACGAGATCGTCGGTCTCGAATTGCAAGAGCGTTTAGCGCAACTCGCGCAACGGAACGTGCAACTGAATCACCTTGACGCGCGTGTTCGAATTGTTCAGGGCGATTTGAGGCAGGTCTCAAGCCTGTTTCGCGCTGGGGAATTCGATGTTCTCTGCTCGAATCCGCCGTATCGCAAAGTCGGTAGCGGACGGAAGAATCCTGGCGCGGAACAGGCGATTGCCCGGCATGAAATCGCCTGTCGCTTGGACGATCTGGCGGCAGCCGCCAAATATCTTGTCAAACCGGGCGGAAAAGCTTTTTTTATCTATCTTCCTGAGCGGCTGAGCGAATTATGCGTGGCGTTGACCGCCTCTCGCTTAGAGCCAAAGGCGATGCGATGCGTGCACGCTCGCGCCGCAACCCCGGCCTCGTTAGTGTTATTGGAAGCTCGCCGCGATGCCGCCCCAGGAATGGACGTGCTGCCGCCGTTATTTTTATACGAACAGGAACATATCTATTCGGAAGAAGCGAAACGAATTTTACGAGAGGAACGCTAAGGGGGGCAACAATGAATGCACAATGGAAAATTCTGTCAGTCACGGTGGCTCAGAATGTCGCGGATGCGGTTTCGAATGCCTTGATGGATTTCGGTTCGCAGGGAACGGTGATGGAAGATGTCGCCGCGCTGCCGGATCATTGCGTCATTACCGGCTATTATCCTGAATCCGTGAATATATCGGCATTACACGCCCAACTTCGGGAATATCTTGAAGAATTGCGCCAGTTAGGCGAACGGGTTGGACAGGGAGAGATTGCGACGGGCGTTCTGGAAGACGCAGATTGGAGCTCCAATTGGAAGCAATTCTTCAAACCGACGCGCGTCGGGAAGCATTTGGTGATTAAGCCGTCGTGGGAGACGTTTGCGCCGGAACCGGAAGACCTTGTGATCGAGCTTGATCCCGGTATGGCGTTCGGGTCTGGCTTGCATGCGTCCACGCGCTTAGCGATTGCGCTGTTGGAACTGTATATGCGCCCCGCTGGATTCGTCCTGGACGTCGGCGTCGGTTCTGGTATTTTGAGTATCGCGGCGGCGCGATTGGGCGCGGACTACGTGCTGGGCGTGGACATCGATCCGGATGCGGTCGCAGTGGCGCGTGACAACGTGCATAAAAATGCGCAGTTACTCCCGCCGAAAAACGATCTGGAAGAGCGAATTACGCTTGAAGTCGGTTCGATAGATACCATAGACATTCGTCACCGATTCGACTGCATTGTTATGAATATCCGCCCGAATGTCATTACGTCGCTGATGCCATATACGCTTTCCTATCTGCAAACCGGCGGCGCGATTATTCTCTCCGGTATCCTGGAAGAAGAAGGCCCGGCATTGCTCCACGATATTCGCGCCTTGGGATTTACGCCCCATCATCATATCACTGAAGACGGCTGGGTGGCCTATGTCTTATCACAAATTTAGCCTTGAAAAAAATAGAACGCTGATTGGGCTGATTTCCCTGATCTCCACTGATTTTTGATGCTCTCAGTCACATCAGTCCAATCAGCGTTCTCTTCCTTTATGTCAACACATCGTTTTTTTGTTCCGCCGCCGCAAATTTGCGACGGCGAAGTTTGTCTGCGCGGCACGGATGTCTGGCATATCACGAAAGTGCTGCGGCTCGGCATGGGCGCGAAAGTCATCGTGTTCGACGGGCGCGGTCATGAATATCGCGTAGTGCTTGAAAGAACCAAACGCCAGGAAATCTGGGGACGTGTGTTGGAAAAGTGGGATCGACAGATCGAATCGCCCTTGAAACTTTCGCTTGTGCAAGGTGTGCCGAAAGGGGATAAGCTCGATCTGATCATGCAGAAAACGACGGAAATCGGCCTGTTCGAGTTGATTCCGCTCGCCTCGGAACGGTCATACTGGACAGGCGTATCTGGGCAGATGTCCCCTGCCAAAGTGCATCAACGCCTCGAACGCCTGTCACGCATCGGCATTGAAGCCGCCAAGCAATCATGCCGTTCGTCCGTGCCGTTTATCCGCCCGATCGTGACGGTCGAGGAGTTTCTCACTGCGCCGCCGGAAGCTGATTTGAAATTGCTGCTCTGGGAAGAGGAAGCGGGAAAACGTTTGAAAGAGACGTTACGAGCATTGGAAAAACCGATTGCATCAGCGGTCGTCGTGATTGGCCCGGAAGGCGGGTTGACGCCGGAAGAAGCGCAACGGTTTCAGGCCAGCGGATTTCAATCGGTCTCGCTCGGTCAGCGAATCCTCCGCACCGAAACCGCCGGCATTGCCGTGTTAAGCATTCTGCAATACGAATTCGGAGATTATTGATGCGTTGATAAGTCTTGACAGGGTTCGAAACCTTGTCAGGAAACCTGCATATCCACTAACTCGTACACCTGCACATCTTGCTCTTTGCCTTTCAGCCTGACGGGCGGGATTTTTTTGACGGTTGCGGTATCGCGAATAGCGCGATACACGCTGTCGCTGATAAGAATCTGCCCGCTCTGCGCAATGGATTGCAGGCGAGCGGCAAGATTGACATTATCCCCGATGGCGGTATATTCCAGCCGTTTTTCCGACCCGACATTCCCGACCACCGCATCGCCGGTATTGATGCCGATGCCGACGTGTAAGGTCTGCTGACCTGTCTCCTCCTGTCGGCGGTTGAATTCCACGAGCGCGCGTTTCATGCCGAGAGCGACTTTGGCGGCGCGGAGAGCGTGATCGGGCTGATCTATCGGCGCGCCGAACAGACACATGATGCCGTCTCCTAAAAATTTGTCAAGCGTGCCTTCATGCTCGTAAATCACATCAATCATGCAGGAAAAATAGGCATTTAAGATGGCGACGACTTCGGTTGGCTCCAGCCGCTCTGTCATCGTCGTAAAGCCGCGAATATCGGCGAAGAGAATCGAAATCTCGCGTTTTTCGCCCCGCAGCAGAATATCTTCGCCGGATGCGCTGATTTTTTCGACCACTTGCTTGGTGACGTAGCGGGAAAATGTATCTTTCAGGCTGACGTAGCGCCGGATTTCCGATAAATCATGAAACACCATCAATACGCCAGATTCAGAGCCATCAACATCTTGCAGCAACGAAATCGTCAGGCCAAGCGGCGCTTTTTTGCCGTCTTTTTTCAAAAAATCAACCTCTTGATAGGCGGCTGAACGGTTCTCGTTGATGCAATGCAAGATGATGTCATGTAACGCCTCGTTCCCCGCGTATTCGAAAAAGATGTCGAAATATGTCCGTCCGAGCGCATCATCCGGCGCAATCTCTAAAATGGATGCCGCCGCATGATTGAACGAAATTATCCGTCCTTGAAAATCAAGGCTGATGACCCCATTATTCATGCTGTGCAGGATCATCTCATACCGTTGGCGTTCGATATCGAGCGCGGTGGACATCTGGTATTGTTTGAGCAGATTTTCGACCGTCAGCAGCAGATCGTATTTATTCCAGGGTTTTTCGATATATTTGTGCAATCCGGCGTGATTGATGGCGTACGTGACCGCGTCAAGCCCGGCCTGCCCGGTCAGCAGCACTTTCATCATGCGGGCGTCCTGCTGATGCAGGCGTTCCAGCACATATTGACCCAAGAGGTTTGGCATCATCTGATCGCAGATGACGAGTTCGACGCGACCGTTTTCCCGAACGATCTCATCGAGAATCTCGAACGCCTCGGCGCCGCTTTCGGCCATTTCAATCTGATAGGCGCTGCCGAAATATTCTGAAAGGTGGGTATAGAGGGATTCTAAAATGCCCGGATCGTCATCAATACAGAGGATAAATTTCTGTTTATTATCCTGAAAATCAGAGAGAAGATTGCGCATTTATGAACTTGCCACTTCATCGCTGGAAATAATATCAATCAGTTTGCCTTTATCCAGGCAAAAGACCTTTTTCCGCATTTTTTTGATCAAATCGACATCATGCGTGGCGATCACCACCGTCGTTCCGCGTTGGTTGATTTCCTGAAACAACTGCATAATATCCATCGAAATTTCCGGATCAAGATTGCCGGTCGGCTCATCCGCTAAGACAATCGGCGGATTGTTGATAATCGCCCTGGCAATCGCGATCCGCTGCTGCTCGCCGCCGGACAGACGCGGTGGAAATGCGTCCCGCCGATCTTTCAGGCGAATGTATTGCAGCAGCCGCATCACGCGAGGCGCAATCTCCTTTTTCGGTGTCCCGGTCACTTCAAGCGCGAAGGCGATGTTTTCGAACACCGTTTTCTGCGGCAGCAGTTTGAAATCCTGAAACACCACGCCGATGTTGCGGCGAAGATAGGGAATGCTTTCTTTTTGCAGACGGGCGATATTGAAATTATTCACTAACACCGTCCCTTTGCTCGGCAGATCAGCGCGAAACACTAACCGCAGCAGCGTGGATTTCCCCGCCCCGCTTTTCCCGGTGATAAATACGAATTCCCCTTTGTCAATCTGCATGCTCACGCCATCGAGCGCGGGAATTTCTCCACTATACATTTTGCTGACATTAAAAAATTGAATCATGCGTAATGTTCCTATCTTCGGTCTGTTTCGATTCTTTTCAGCGTAAACTCGAAAAAATTCTATCGTTCGCCCTTCTTCACGTCAAGAAAATTATATCATTTAAGATTCGAGCCAATCGAAAAAACGTTTTTTTCTACGCGCCGCTCTTGACAGACAGCGCTGCCGAATGCAATAAGAGAATCGTATTCTGTCTGATGCGCAATGAAACCGTGTGTTTCGTTCTTATAACCAATAGCAAATTCGAAAAATCAGGAGGTCTGTTATGCACCTGTTGGTACTCTATTATTCACGAACGGGCAATACGAAAAAGTTGGCAGAAGGCATCGCAAAGGGCGTTCGCGAGGTTTCAGGCGTAGAATGCGTGATGAAATCAACGGCGGAAGTCACGAAACAGGATTTTCTTGACGCGGATGGCATGATCGTCGGATCGCCGGATTATTTCGGCAGCATGGCGTCGGAATTGAAAGAGATTCTGGATCGGTTCGTCGGCGTGCGTCCGCAGATGGAAAATAAGGTCGGCGCGGCGTTTTCGACGGGCGGCGATCTTTCTGGCGGCAAAGAAACCACGTTGATTTCTATTATTCAGGCGTTGCTGATTTATGGCATGATTGTTGTTGGCGATCCGTTGGATGCCACCGGACATTACGGCGTGGCGTGCGTGGACACGCCTGATGCGGAGGCATTGGACAATGCCGCGAAATTAGGCCGCCGCGTCGCCTTTTTAGTCAAGAAACTGCTGACGGCGTAAACCATTTTGCTGTCAGACACCGTGAAGGTGTCTGACAGCTTTCTACGGATATTATTCGATATGCCGACTCTTCTCTCCTGAACATCTCTTTCTCGTCAGGAAACATCAGGGCAAACGCATCTACATGCTTGATGTGAAGGCGTGACAGACATGGGTTGAGCCGACACCCCGATTCATCGGGGTGTGGGACACGTTCCTGTCTCCCCCCGAACCGCTTCAGCGGTGTCCCGTCCGACGAAAAACCCGCTGAAGCGGTGCTTGCTGGCGTCCGGTCGTTCCAACACCCCCCGATGAATCGGGGTGTTCGCTGAACACGCCCTCAAATCAACTATTTAGATGCGTTTGCCCTGTAGGAAACATCTCTTTGATGATAAACTCTTGACATTGCCGGGCATCTACATTATAATGAGAGGATATTGAATCGCATATTCAATAGTGTTGAATACCGTGAACGTCTAACATTCCTTTGCTTGTGGAGGATAAACCATGAAACACGCATTACGTTTGCTTTTCTTTGCGACAGCATCTCTTGTGATTGTCAGCAGTTGCGCTGCTCCAAGACCGACGCCCACGCCAACCCCGACAGCGTTCAATGTCGAGGTGAAGGTGGATAAGCCGGTCTATCGAGTCGGCGAATTTATTTATATCACTGCGCGCGCCACCCAGGAGTGCTTTTTGACCGTCTATGACATCAGCACCTTAGGCGAAGTCACGCAGATTTTCCCGAATCGTTTTGCCTCGGATAATAAAATTCAGGGCAACACGTTTTATCGTCTTCCGGCGGAATCCGACAAGTTTGATTTCGAAGTGACTGGCCCTCCTGGCACGGAGCGCGTTCGCGTCGTGTGCACGAAGCAAAATGTGAATCTGTTTAAAGAACAGCAGTTGAAGAGCGAGAGTTCCAAAACCCAGGTCTTCCCGGAGATCAGCAATAAACAAGCGCCATTCGAGCAGGACTTGGAAAAACAGAAAAGTCAAGTGCCGAGCAATCAGTGGACGGAAGCCAGCATTACTTTTCAGGTGCAATAGACATTATTGGAATGAGCGCGAGTTCGGAACTGATGCGTGTGTTCCGAACTCGCATACGACAAGAATATTGTGCGGGTGATTAGCGGAACATTACGAGGACGGACGCTTCGAGCGCCAAAAGGACAGAGTCTTCGACCGACGTCGGATCAGGTCAAAGAGACCTTATTCAATATGATCGGAGACGATATCCGCTCGGCGACATGTTTGGATGTGTTCGCGGGCACGGGGAATGTCGGGATCGAAGCGCTCAGTCGTCAGGCCGCGCATGTGGTGTTTGTCGAGAAAGCCCCGGCGCATTTTCGCGTCCTGAAAGAAAATCTGACCGCATGCGGCGTCGAAGCGAACGCCACCGTCTTCTGCGGCGATGCGAATCTGCTGCTGCGGAAATTGCAGAAATCCGGCTGGATGTTCGATCTGATCTATCTCGATCCGCCGTATCGGCAGACCAATATGCTGCTGGACATGTTGGAACGAGTCGCAGAGATGGCGTTGCTCAACGCGCATGGACAAGCGATTGTCGAACACGCCTCCGCGCATGAAATGCCTGCCGCGATTCTCAATACACTGGAGTTGACCAAATCGCGCCGTGTCGGAGACTCGACCCTCTCGTTTTATCGCCATCTCACCCTGCCGGCATAAGCCATCAGAAGGAGCGTCGCCATGAAAGGAATCGCCGTATATCCCGGAACCTTCGATCCGGTGACGAACGGTCATCTTGACATTATCGAGCGTAGTTGCGAAATTTTCGACCATGTGATTGTCGCGGTCGCGCAGAACATCAGAAAATCGCCGTTATTCGACGTGGAAGAGCGCATGGAGATGCTCAGAGTCGTGACAAAAGGCATGGCGAGCGTTGAAATTGATTCGTTCGACGGGCTGGCGATCAATTATGTGTTCTCCCGAAACGCCGAAGTGATCGTGCGCGGTTTGCGAGCGGTATCGGATTTCGAATACGAACTGCAAATGGCCTTAATGAATCGCAAACTTGCCGAGCAGATCAAAACGGTGTTTATGATGCCGAATGCGGAATATTCGTTCTTAAGTTCCAGCATTGTCAAAGAAATCGTGCGGCTCGGGCGCAGCGTGGAGTGCTTTGTTCCGCCCTTTGTCGAAGAGCAATTGCAGAAAAAAATCGTGACCGGATAAATGGTTATTGTCACAAAAAAGAGAATTCGGGTTGACAAACAACTGGAATGCATGATATTATCAGTCATTCTTACAATGGCGAGTGTTTATTGACGCATTCATCGAATTCTCGGATGTTCATAGGAAGAAGAGGGAAACAGCCATGTTTACGCATCGTATTGATGATATTGTCAATATCGTGATACGGAATTATCCGGACGCCAAAATAGACCTTGTGCATCGCGCCTATATTTATGCCGCGAAAATGCACGGAGGACAGGTGCGTAAATCAGGCGAACCCTATCTGTCGCATCCGATTGAAACCGCCTATATTCTGGCGAACATGAAGATGGATGACGTGACGATTGCGGCGGCGCTGCTGCATGACGTGCTTGAGGATACGGAAGCGACGAATGAAGAATTAACGGAAATGTTCGGCGAAGAAGCGACCCGATTAGTTGATGGCGTCACGAAAGTCTCGAAAATCCATTTTGCCTCGAAAGAAGAATATCAAGCCGAAAATTTGCGAAAAATGCTGATGGCGATGACGAACGACATCCGCGTCATTCTCATTAAACTCGCCGACCGTCTGCATAATGTCCGCACCTTGAATTTTGCCCCGCTGGAACAGCAAAAGCGGATCGCCAAAGAAACGGTCGAAATTTTTGCGCCGTTAGCCAACCGTTTAGGGTTAGGCTTGATGAAGACCGAATTGGAAGACGAGGCGCTGCAATATCTCGACCCGGACATCTACAATCAACTCATCGGCTATCTCAATGAAATTCAGAAAGAGCATCAACAAACGGTAGATTCCATTCGCGAGGAACTCCAAAAACGCCTCCAGGAACATAACATCGAAGCCGAAATCACCAGCCGTCAGAAACACCTGTACAGTCTGTACCGCAAAATGAAGCGGAACAGCATTTCCTATAAAGAGGTCATGGACGTGATCGGCTTGCGCGTGATTACGAACTCCAAAGCCGATTGTTATTTGACGTTAGGCACGATTCATTCCACCTGGAAACATATTCCGAATACGTTCGACGACTATATTACTGTGCCGAAACCGAACATGTATCAATCGCTTCATACCGCCGTCATGGGGCCGTTTTCCCGACCGGTCGAGATTCAAATCCGCACCTGGGAAATGCACCATATCGCCGAAGAAGGGATCGCGGCGCACTGGCGTTATAAAGAAGGCAAGGTCAAAGAAGACAACTATGATCAGCAGTTTTTCGGTCTGCGCCATCTGTTGGAAATGCACCGAGACGGCGAATTGGCGCGCCCCGGCGAGTTCATGGAAAATGTCCGCATGGATTTCTCCCGCGAAGAAGTCTATGTCTTCACGCCGCAAGGGCACGTCAAATGCCTGCCGCAAGGCTCGACGCCGGTAGATTTCGCGTATGCCGTGCATTCCGAAATCGGGGATCAGTGCGTGGGGGCGAAGGTGAATGAGCGGATCGTGCCGTTACGCACGACATTGCGCCATGGCGATGTGATTTCGATTATCACGCAGAAAAACCATCAGCCGAGCAAAGATTGGTTGAATTTCGTGGTGACGTCGAAAGCCCGCGCGAAAATCAAGCATTACTTCAAAATCAAAAAGCGTGAAGAAGAAATCCAATTCGGTGCGAAAATGCTGGAAAAAGCGTTGCGCCGACTGGACATCAAAATCTCGAACGCCCAGAAAGAAGCCGCGTTAAAAAACGTGGTCGTCGAATTAGGCATGACGTCGGAAGAAGACCTGTTCGCGGATATTGCGACGCATAAATATCATCTGCGGCAGATTTTAGAGAAGATGTTCCCCCATGACAAGGCGTTGGAGGCGCAAAAAACCGAAGAAAAAATCGTGCCTGCCGAACAGAGCGGCAAAGCCAGCGCCGCGATTAAAGTCAGCGGAGCGAATAATGTCTTGACCCGCTTCGGCAATTGCTGCAATCCGCTGCCTGGTGATGAAATCGTCGGTTTTATCACGCGCGGTCGGGGCGTGACGATTCATGCCAAAAATTGCCCGAATATCAAAGCGCTCGAATTCGACGATGACCGCAAGATTGACGTCGAATGGGAACGAGCGCCCGAAGTCTTTTATCCCGCCGAGTTACACATCACCGGAGAGCCGCGCGATAACCTGCTTTCGGAAATCAGCGGCATTATCGCCAAGACCAATGCGGGCATTGTCAGGTCCAACAGTGATACTGTCGGCGATCTGAGCGAATTTCATTTTACGATCCGAGTGCTTGACCGCGAACACCTCGACACCGTCATTCGCAATATCCGTAATGTGAAGTGCGTCCAGCACGTGCTGGCGCAGCGCGCGTTACGATGACGCATTCGAAAGAAGGTCATAAATTTTTTTGATGGTGATGCGCCCGCCGGAATTCAACAGCCCGAAATTGACGGCAGATGAACCCACAATCGCTAAAAATGTTTGATCGCCCGGCGTTCCGTAAATCGCTAAAAATCGGTCTTTGCCTCGAATAATCGCGTCTGTCGCGGAACCGTGTCCCAAGCGTTCATACCTCTGCGACGCTAAAGCAGCAAACGCTTTGGATGTCGTTCGAATCGCCGCGCTGTCTTCAATCTGTTTGCGAGTGGAACTTTTTTCGTACCGAAATTTACGAAACTCTTATGAATCCCTCTGTTTTTCTCTTGACTCGGGCACGATTTATGGGAGCATATTGCGTGAGACAATTCATCTGTTCGTCGCGATATTATCATCAAAAAAAGGAGTGTATTATGGAAGCCGAAGGCGGTCGCAAAAAATTTTCCTGGCTGTGGGTATGGGTCAGTCTTGTTGTATTCATCACTATCGAAGTGATTGTCGGTACGTTTGTGAATGAATTGATCGCGGGACGGTATCGCACCTATCTTCTCGGTCTGAAATTGGAGATGCTGATCATGTTGGGCAGCTATTTTTTCGGCGGATTGGCAGTCGGGTTTTTTTCGCCGACCGTGCGCATCTTCGAACCGGCCATCGGGGCATTCAGCGCGGTATTAGTGACCCTGCTCTATAGTGTGTTCGTGCCGATGAGATACTTCTTCGGGTTCGACAGTAGCAAGGTGCTTATCGGCGGGGGCATTGTCTTCACCCTCGCGTTGTTAGGCGCTGATGTTGGCGAACGCCTGGCTGCAAAATTCGGCAATCGCGCCTCGCAAGAATATAGCGAGAAATAAGAGGCGTTTACTGCGACAGTGCCTCTCGAATTCGACCTATAATAAGCCGTTTTACTGGTGCTGTCTATCGAATTGTTAGCAAGAATTCTTCTGGTGCCTCATCTTTTTTCGCATTTTTTTGTTGAGTTTTCTTTCGCCTCTATATATGTGGTTAGTTGTTCTTGAGCAAGACGTGTATCGAAGATCGAATATGACCATACAAGCAACAAGGAGTGACCATATATGTTAAAGAAAAGTTATTCGAAGACCAAAAAGTTTTGCAGCGTTACATTTAAATGCAGCCCAGAAGCGAGCGCGAAAACGGCGTTTGTTTGCGGTGATTTTAACACGTGGGATCAGCAAGCGAATGAGATGAAAGCCTTGAAAGACGGCGGGTTTAGCGCAACCGTATCGCTGGAAGCCGGAAAAGCGTACCGCTTTAAATACCTGGTAGACGGCGAACGATGGATCAATGATGACGCCCCTGATAAGGTCGTGACCAATGAATACGGGTCAGAAGATTCCGTTGTCGAGGTGTAAGTAACACGGGATTGATCAAAACGCCCGATGCTGCGTGTGCAGCATCGGGCGTTTTTGTTTTTACTCGAAGGTGGTTATTGCGAGCGTTGAATCATGTTTTTTTCGCGATCATTAAAAAGACCGGGAACTCTTTGGGCTGTCCGGCAATCTCTTTTGTCATGCAAAAGACAGTGGTAAAATCCATCTGCTCGAATCCGGCTTGCGCGGCTTTTTCGGCGAATTCGGCACGGTCGAAGCCGTGATACGGGACGATTTCGTCGGAGTGAAACGTGCCGTCTTCGGCATCCAAATCGGCGATACAAAGCCAGCCGGAGGGATGCATGAGCGCGTGAAACTGACGCAGAATCTGATCCGTTTCGGCAATATGATGCAGCGTCATCATGGTATAGATCAGATCGTAGCGAGTTTCCGGCAGCGGATCGGACAGCAGATCAAGCTTGACCGGCGTCATATTCAGCAAATCCTGTTGGGCGATTTTTTCGCGCAACACCGCCAACATGCCGTCGGAATTGTCGGCTAAGGTAATTTGCCCTAACTTCGGTTGCAGCGCAAAGCTCAATAAGCCCGTGCCGCAGCCGTATTCGAACGCGGTCATGGCGGGCGTCAGGGGCAAGCGGTTTTGGATTGCCTCGGCAATCGCGCGGGCGCGTTCCGTACGCATCGGATTCGCGTCCCAGGTGGCGGCTCTTTGATCGAATGTCATGATTTCTCCTTATCGTTAGAACCCTGTCAGAGTTCGGAACCCTGGCAGGGTTCAGTCTTTTACGCTGTCGCCAAAGAATGATATTGGGCGGTGGTGAACACTGTCAATTGCCGCACAGAGCCGTCGCGGGCGAAAATGTGTTGGCTGAGCTCGGCATTCAGTTGGTTTCCAATGACGGTTTGTTGCGTGTTATCAGCCAATAAAACTTCGATTCGCTGCGGCGTTTCGGCGGCGCGATACACTATCGGCGTTTGGCAGAACGTGAACGCCAAAGAGCCTGTCGGAAGGTCAATTGTCTGCGATTGTCCCGCGACATCAAGATAGCAGAAGCGTTCCGGCTGCGTGAGAAATTCCTGCGGACGGAGCAAACGCGGCGCGAAGCTCAACGCGCCGTCGCGGATGAATACTCCCAATTCCGCGAATCTCGTCAAGATTTCCTCTTTCACTTGACCGGTCATGCCGGGCTGTTGCGCGCCGCGTCCCGCCGGAGTGTGCGAATACGGGTCAGTCGGGAACGCGCCATAGACGTCCGGCGATTTGTTGAACCCAAGCCCTTTGCGAATATCATAATACGCCGCCGCCAAATCCGCGATGATTGCAGCGGATTCCGCACGAGCGACCGCGTTGAAAAAATTCTCCTGCGTCGCTAACAACAGCTTGGAGACCATGTGCCAGTAGATACTTCCCAGACCTTCATAGGCGAAAAACGTGCCGGAACGCCCGGTAAACGCCTGATGATCGAAATGCGTCTCGAACATGTCGAGAATCTGCGCCGCCTCTTGTTTGACCAACTCTGCGTATTGCGGCTGTTTTTCAAGCGCGGCCAACGCGGCGTTGACCTGTTTGGCGTTTTTAAATGTGCCATTAAAATGATAGTCGCCATTAACATCCCGCGTCATCAGCGTCGCGTCCTGATTGGCGGCCAACGCCGCGATCAGGCGCGAATCGGCGACTTGTTCGGCGCTGAGCGTATTTTTCTGCAAAAATCCGGGTAAATTGCGATTCGGATATAAAATATAGGTGTGCTGATCCGCCCGATAGAGGTCGCTTTGGCGCAGCGCCCGCAGCAGATTCAGCGCATCTGCGCCGGAGAGCAGCCCGGCGGAAAGCGCCGCCACCTGGCCTTCCAACATCAACGACAGATTGCGGATGGACGCCTCGCCATCGGCCAGTCGGAGCGTGTTATACGCATGATACAGGCCATCTTCGCGGCGATTCGCCCGGATCGATTGCTCGACATACGCCTGCGCCAATTCGAGGAACGCGATCATCTCCGCTTTTGTGAGCGTCGCCGCCACGCCGGAAATGCCGTGTTGATAATACGTCTGCCGGTACGCGCTCCCCGCTTCGCCGACGACATCCATAAAGGCCCGCCGCGTCGCCGCGCTGAAACCGGATTGCATCGCAGGCTGAAATTGCTCCAATCCGGCGCGAATCGCCTGCATGAATTGCGCGACTTCCGCGCTGATTTCATATTGCGCGTCCTTCGCATGCTCGAACATCTCCAGTGAGAAGCCGATAAAGCGCCGCAAGTAGCATAACGTCACGACCGACAGCCCTTTGCCGACTAAGGCGTTATTCGCGTCGTTCCATTCCGGGCGCTGCGTGTTCATCCAGATGCCGCCCTCCGGCACGAAATTCGAGAATTTTGCCAAGAGCAAAATCAGCAGTTTTTCCGTCAGCGTGACATGCACGACACGCCCGTCAGCATCCGCCGCAAGTTTGCCGTCCGCGCCGATGTCCGCGACGCGCTTTTCAATCGCTTCTTCCAGCGTCCAATCAAAGTCAATCGTGGAGTACCAGTCGCGTAAAATTTCCTGATACGGCTTGATTCTGTAAGGCACGTTGGCGTGGCTGAACATGCGGTGATTCAGCATCGCGGGGAGTCGTCCCGGATGCAATAACGCGGCGGTTTCCAGCAGTTTCAGCAGGTAAATAATCTGATGATCGCCCCAATAGCCGATATTGGCCCAGGGATTTTCCGGTTCCGGCACTTCCCATTCAATGCCGTTGCGCGTGACGCGGTACGGATTGTAACCGTCGGCGGTCGTGGCGTTCAAAAAGGCGCTGATCATGTTTTCCACAAATTCCGGGTATGAGTATGCCAACGGTTCCCAGTTCTGGAAAATATCGCGCCAGTTGCCCTGATAATCGAGCTTGCGCGAGCCGTCGGGCTGGCGCAGATTGATGGAAAACGTGTTCCAGGGGCGGCTCGGATCGCCGTGACGGCGGCTGAAGGTCAGCGGCAGATATTCGTAGCAGAGGCGTTCGAGATCAGTCGAGCCGCTCTGAATGGCACGCTGCCGCAATTCGGTAATCGTCAGTTGCTCTGGAAGCGCCTGCAAAAATGCCTGATTTGCCTCAAATACGAGACGATTGCGCGTGCTGAGGAAGTTGCTGAAATCCGCTTTCGCAACGCGGTAGCCGTCCGCAAACACGCCGCCGCGCATGATATTAAACAGCACGTTCGAAAGGTGATGCGCGGTACACATCTGATCCGCCGAGACCTGCAAGCCGTCCGCATTGGCGATCAGCGTCCGCAAATTCGCCGTGCCTGCCGCAATATCGGTTTCTAAACGCGCCGCAAGCTCCGCCGGGGAACTTGTGCGCAATTCTTTTCGTAACGCAGCCAACTGCGCGTGATCTTGATTCACTTCCGCCACGAGATACCAGCGTTGTTTCGCAGCAGGAGGCAGCGTCATCGCGGCAGAGACAAAATAGGCGGCGCGGCGTCCGCGCACGTCGGTTTCCGGCTGAATGCCTGCGCCTTGCCGGAATGCGGCGACTTGCGCGGGGGAAAGCAGGTATTGCGCCCCGTCCAGCCCGGTCTGCCAGACCGTTGTCGCTTGCAGCGATTCGCTCGGCTCGGCCAAATCGGTCAGCGTGGAACTCAAGCTGAACATGCCGATGCCGGTGGCCGGATCAAGTTCATTGCGTTTATAGCCATCTAATAGGACGCTGAACGCGCGTTGGGTCTGCGCCGTCACGCCATACGGCAGCAGATTTTGCAAACCTGACAAGACGCGCACCTGACAACTTTCCGAAGATTCGTTCCGCACATCCGCCGTCACGACAAACCCGTAGCGCGAACTCGCCCGCCAACTGACACGGAACGTCAATTGCAAATCGCGATTGTTTTCCTCAAATATCAGGGCATTCCCTGGCACGTTTTTATACAGATTACGCTGGAGTTGATACGCTCCGGCGTCTCGTTCCGAAAACGGCTCCCATCGCAGAAGCTTGCCGTCGCGAGTGATGAGCAAGATCGTTTTATGACCGGTATTGTCGGCATGTTCCGCAATTTGATCTTCGGTATAATACGGAAACAGCGCAGAGTTGGCGTTTTGCCGTCCCGCCGACAGACCGCCGGTACTGGAAATAAAGAGCCAGTGATCCGCGTCGCTGACGATGGTCATGAAAAACGGCGGCATGTCGTCGTAATTGGCGATTTTGTAGTAGGATTCCCCTTCGAGAACGACATATTCTCCTGCGACCGGTTGCGGCGCATTGCGAAGAATCGTTGCGCCGACTTGTAATGGATATTGTGTTGTTGGCATGATTCCTCTCCCAGAAAAGCGTAGGTCGAAACTATCGTTTCGACTTACTTCAACTCTTGCGTTAAACGGATGATTTCTTTGCGATTCTCTGATGACAGACGCGCTTTCGGGCTATTGCTGTCATTGGTATCAACATTTTCGACTATCAGGACTTTCGCGCCAGGTGTCAGCGTATGCGTGTGATATGCGCCTTTGGGAACATTATAGACTTTTCCGGCCTCCATCGGACATGCCTGAATATCGGTGACGACATCTCCGCGTACATCGGCAGTGAACAAGATGCATTCTCCGCTCAGAAGTACAAACACTTCATCAGTTTCCGAATGCTGCTGCACATTGTCAATATTTTCCGGCAGCAGTTCATCAATATAATTCAACATCGCGACGCGCCACGCGCCGTAATCCACAAGCGGGCGATAGCCGACTTCTTCGAATTCTTTGACTTGTATAGGACAGGTTGACATGGAACTTCTCCTGAATGGAATTACACCTCACAGGTTTTTGAAACCTGTGAGGTGCCAGGCTGTTGCTATGGCTGTTTTTCAATGGTACGATACGGACGACCCGTTAATTCATAGACGCGCACATAGTCAATTTCCATAATGCCGGGAAACGAAGTCGCGGCGTCCGGATTGCCATCAAAATTCCCGCCAACTGCCAGATTCAGCATCAGATAGAACGGTTGATCAAATGGCGCGGGAGAGGGATTCGGTTCGGCTTGCCCCGCAGATTGACTGAACCAATCATGCTGCGCGACGTATAATTCGCCGTCCACATACCAGCGGATTTCGCCGGGTTCCCACTCGATCCCATACACATGAAACGCATCAATCGCGCTTCCGGCGGGAAAGGTGTACGTGTTCGTCGTAAATTTATTGTCCGGCCATTGCCCGCCATAGTGCAGCGTGCCGCAGATTTCTTGCGGCTTGCTGCCCCAGCTTTCCATAATATCAATCTCGCCGGAAGCCGCCCATCCGCCATAAACGCCGGTGGCATGCGCCGAGCCTTGCGGCAGCATCCAGAACGCAGGCCAGAAGCCTTTGCCGACCGGCAATTTGATGCGGGCTTCGAATTTGCCATATTTTTTGCTGAACAAGCCTCGTGTTTTTAATTTGGCTGAGGTGTATTGCAAGGTGTGCGGCTTTCCCGCGACATCGCCTGTGTATGTTTCATTTCGGGCGATGATAAGCAATCTTCCGTCTTTTAGAGACGCATTTTCGGCGCGGTCGGTGTAATACTGCAATTCGTTGTTGCCCCAGCCCTGCACCCAGTCTTTCTGCTCGGCGGGATTCGCCCAGAAGCCGTTGCCGAGGTCGAAATCCCATTTGCCGCGATCAATGTTGGCACCATCAAATTCATCCTGCCAGACGAGCGTCCAGTCGTCTTGCGCATTTGCGCTGCCAGTCAGAGAGGCAAGCGCGACGATAATTCCGATAATTGTCCTTAACGTGTTCATAGTTCATTTCCTTTGCATGAAATTATTTTTATCCCTTCAAACCGGCGGCGACAGCGCCTTCGATGATATATTTCTGAAAGACAAGAAAGACCAGAACAATCGGCATGGCGACAATAAACACCGCTGCTGCCAATGGCGGCCAGTCGTTCCCGTATTGGCCGACGAACATGAATAATACGCGGATCACCGGATAATATTTCGGACTGGTCAGAAAGATGGTTGTTCCGATCAAGTCGTTCCAGACGCCGACGGAATACAGAATCGTCGCTGTTGCAAAGACCGGTTTGCTCATCGGGAGCAGAAATTGCAGGATATACCGGATTGTGCCGCAGCCATCGAGCGCCGCCGCTTCATCAAATTCGCGCGGAATGGTTTTGTAATACCCAACCATCAAGAGCATAATCATGCCAGGGTTAATCCTCAGCAGCAGGTAGCCTAACGGCTTGCCATACAGCCCAAGCATATCAATCAAGCGGAATTGCGGAATCAACGGGTTCGGCAGAAAAATCCCCGCCATGAACAGCATGTAGAAAAAACCGCTGTATTTGACATATTTCCGCGAAATCACGAACGCGGCGAGGGCGGTGACGAATAACGTCAGCACATTGGACACAACGGTGTACCAGACGCTATTGAAAAACGACCGGGCAAATCCGCTTTGCCGCAAGACGTTTCGATAATTTTCGATATGAAACGACTCTGTCAGACTGACCGGGTTTGCGGTAAACTCGGTAGATGTTTTTAAGCTGACATTCAGCAGCATGGCGATTGGAAAAATATAGAAGATTGAGACAATCAGGATAAATAATCCAATCCCGACATACGACCATTTGAAGAACATTTGAGCGTATTTGGGTTGTTCGGTCATAGTTCCACCTCCCGTCGGCGCAGATAGACTTGCATCACAGCGGCAACGCTGAAAATCATCACAAAGAGCAGCACGGCGACGCTTGACGCGAATCCCATCCGTCCGCCGACGCCTCCGGCAGTCTGTTGAAACGCTAACGAGAACATGTAAAACGCCATCGTTTGTGTGTCGAATTGACCATTCGTGGCGAGGTAAATCGTATCAAACGTTGACAGCGCGCCGATAATCGCTAACAGCACATTTACCGTGACCGACTGCGCGATCAGCGGGAAGGTGACGTGCTTAAATTGCGCCAACCGGCTCGCGCCATCCACTCTGGCGGCTTCATACAAGTCGCCGGGGATGCTCTGAAGCCCGGCCAAGTAAATCACGCATGAATAGCCGAGATACGACCAGATTTGAATAAAAATAATCAGCGGAAAGGCTAAACGCGGATCAGAGAGAAATTTATAGACCACGCGCGTTTCCGCATACTGCAAGAGTTGCGCCTGATACTGCTGCGTCGCGTTTGCGCCAGCGTTTTTTTCGACGGCCTCAAAAAAGAGATTCTTGTTGTCAAAATTCTTATTTTTTAATGGCTCCAAGCTTTTGACGAATTCCTGAGGCAAGCCATCTTTTTTCATTTTCATAAACGTCGAATACGTCAGTTTATACTCTGCCGGTTGAAACACGGCCTGCGCGACCTTCTGAACCGGCCCGTCGAAGGGATGAAACATCAGCCGCCAGGTTAAGACGTTGACCGTCATCCCTAAAAGCACCGGGAGGAACAATAACGCGCGGAATATCGCGCGACCACGCCATTTTTGATTAAGAATCAGCGCCACTGCCAGCGCCAGCCCATTTTGAACAAGCGTCACGACGACGGTAAACACAATCGAATTTTTTAACGCGACCCCTTTATCGCGAAACGTTCCCGGCTGAAAAAATTCGCGATAATTGTCTAATCCGACAAAATGGACAGGTTGATAGTTAGTGCGCTGCATGTCTGTAAAAGAAATGATGAACGTGGCAATCGAGGGAAACACATGAAAAATCAGAAAGAACAATAATGCTGGTGATAGTACAAGATAAGGAACAACCCAACGGAATTTGCCGTTACCTTGTTGAAAAGGATACATCATACGTGTATTTCTCCTATAAAACTCCTGTATTGGCAACATTTGATTGAACGTAAGGGCGAACTCCTTTCGCCCTTACGTTTCGAACCCGTCAAACCTTCACGTCATGACCTTATTTCGGCGCAGCCGCTTCCCAGTCTTTTTGAGCCAGATCCGCAAACTCTTCGACTGTTTCGATGGTGCCGACTGGTTTCAGGTGCACGATGGAACCGTCAGCATAGCGTCCCTGATTCTGGCGGGCGACATGAATCTGTTCGAACGACACCTTCATCGGATGTTGTGAAATCTCCGCCAACACCGGGTTTTCCACGCTGACATCCTGCGTCGGCAGCCAGCCAACGGTGTTGATGAAAATCTGGTAGTTCTCTTTGCGTGATAAGAATTCCAGCCATTTCAGCGCGGCGTCTTTGTTTTTCGATTTCGAATGCACCATCCAGAGCAGATCGTATTTTCCGAAAAACATTTTATTATCCTCAGCATTGTCGCTGGCAGGAATCGGCATATAGCCAAAGTTGAACGTCAGCCCTTTTTCTTTCGCATCTGACGCAATCGAATTCGCCTGCCACATGCCATCCGGCAGCATGGCGACCGCTCCTGACGTGAACCGCCCGATATGCGGATTATACTCAAGCGCCTGGAATCCATCTTCATAATAATTCAACAGCAGGTTTTGATATTTTTCCAGCGCTTCCATATATTTCGGGTTTTTGTAGCCGGGGCCGCCCGTCCACAACTCTTTTTCGAACGCTTCGCCATCTGGAATCAGCGGAGCAAGAAAACCGAACATGCTCATATTGACCGGCCAGACAGCCGCGCCAGCCGTCGTGAACGGCGTGATGCCGTTCTCTTTCAGGGTTTCGGCGACATTCACCAACTCTTCGTATGTTGTCGGAACCGCTAAATTATATTTGGCAAAGATGTCTTTATTATAAAAAATCCCGGAAAAGACGACGCTTCCCATGCAGACGCCATAGACCTTGCCCTTATAGGTCATCGCGTCTTGTACGGCTTCAGGTTTGTAATTCTGAAGAAACGCCTGTGCGTCTAATGGTTCGACCAGCCCTGCTTCAATATTTTGATAACGTAGCGGAAGCGCCGCGCCTTTATGATAGTCCTGAATGTGGTTAGAAAATCCGAAATCAGCCCAGATATCAACATCTCCGGCAGCAACACGCATCGGGTTTTCCTGGTTGAATTGGTCTCTTGGGGCGAAGGTAAATTCAACAGTAATATCCGGATTTTCTTTCATGAAACGCTGATTGATTTCTTCAACCGCTTTATTGGTCGCCGGGTTATCCCAGGCGTTAATTCGCAAGACCGTTTCCGCATTCGCCAATGCTGCCAATCCGAATGCGCATACAAATAATAAAATACTGATCTTTTTCATAGATAGGCTCCTTGTTCTCTTTGATGAAAGAGGCACGTTTGTTTTTCTCTTGTGTTCATTCCAAACATTTCTGCGATATTTTTACGAGATAAACCATTAGAGTTGTTGCTCAATTAGTTATTCCTTGACATGTGAGTTTCCAATTCCAGA
>CAZRSF010000058.1:0-41601 GCA_964602655.1 uncultured Candidatus Moduliflexus sp. | reverse complement strand
CACGCCGTCGCGCACTTCGTTGACCGGCTGATGCGAATGCCCGAACACAATCGCGTCCACGCCGGTAAATTTCTCGCCGACGCGCTCGATGATGCCTTGCGGCGCGCCGTCGCCATGCGTGACGCCGATGTTGAAACGCCCGATTTCTACAATGCGCATCGCTGGAAACGCCCGCTCAACGTCAGACGGATCCATATTGCCATGCACGGCTTCTAACGGCGCAAACTCTCGCAGCATGTCGGCGACCGCCGTTTCGACGAAATCCCCGGCATGAATAATCAACTCGACTCCGCGAAAATGCTCGGCCACAATCGCCCGCAAATCCTCAAGCGTCAACTTGTTCCGAATTTTTTGTTTCACGCTTCCAAGAAAATTCCCCGCCGCAGCGGTAAGATGCGTATCTGACAGCACACCGATTTTCATATCACAGTCCTGAATGAGATGTCACCTGTCATGGCGAGGAGCGTCAGCGACGACGCCATCCCGACGAGATGGCGTCGTCACTGACGCTCCTCGCCATGACACAAATGATTTCGGACGGCCTGTATGTTTTCGAATCGCCGCCGTCCTGCAAGTAATTCTGATGTCTTTTCCCTCCTAAAACACCGCCGTTCGAGCGTCAAGAAATAAATCGCCGCATATTTTTCCTTTCGACGCGATAGAGTTCTTGACAACAAATGATTTTGATGTTTAATTAACGAGGAACATTCAGAATGGCGCGTTGAGTCTGACAAGGGTTAGATCAGTTATGAACGAAACAAACGAATTTATCGAGTTATACAAAGCCGACCTTTCGAAAGCCAAGAAGGCGAACGATCTCCCGAAAATTTCTTCGATTTTCAAGAAAATGGCTTCGTCCTACGCGGAAAGTCAGCAATGGGATAAGGCGCTGGAATATTACGTCCGCAGCATCGATCTGGACGAGCAGCTCGGCGACCGCGAGGGCATCAGCAAAGCGTATGCCTGCATCGGCAACCTGTTTTATGCGCGACAGGAATGGGATAAAGCCCTGATGTTTTACAGCAAAGAGATGGAAGTCGAGGAATTTCGCCACAATCGCAAAGGGATCGCCAGAGCCTACAACAATGTCGGAACCGTCTATGCCAAACAGGGCAAGATTGATAAAGCGCTGGAATCATTCGAACGGAGCATTGATCTGAAAGATGAAATCGGCGATATCAAGGGGAAAATCTCGACGTATGACAATATGGCGTTAGTCTTTGACATGCTCAAAGAGTGGAAAAAAGCCGAACAATGTTATCATCTGAGTTACGAGATCAAAGCCCGCCTGAACGACGTGGCCGGAATGGCGGAAAACCTCTGGCGCAGGGCGAAACTGCATCAGGAACAGGAAAACTACGAAGGCGCGCTCGATTTCATGGCCAAAACCATCTCGCTGCTGGAAAATATCAACGCGCCGCATCTTGACAAATATCGCAGCGCATTCAATGAATTGCTCAGAGTCGTTTACACGGAATAAGTCTATGAAGAACCTGCCCGAATATTGTGCCAAGAGCTTGCGTCAGCTATGAATATCGCCATCGTAGGCGGAAGTTTCAATCCGCCGCATCTCTGTCATATCTTCATCGTCCAATATATCCTCGCTGTCGCGAAACCGGCTCAGGTCTGGCTGCTTCCCTGCTATCAGCACGCATTTCGGAAAACGTTGGCGCTGTTCGAACATCGCCTGGCCATGTGCGCCCTCGCCGTCGAAGCCTTTCGGGACGAGCGCGTCAAAGCGCTGCCCTTCGAACGCGACCGGCAGGGCACAAGTTGGACGATTGACACCGCGCGTTACGTCAAACGCCTCTATCCTGATGACCGCTTTCTCTGGGTGATCGGCTCGGATGTGCTTGCGGAGCTTCACCGCTGGAAAAATTTTGACGAATTACAGCAACTCGTGGACTTCTGGGTCGTACCGCGCGCGGGAACGCCGCCATCTCGCGGCGCAACGCGAGCGCAAGCCGGAAGCGAGCACGCGGCGGTCGCTATCCAGCGTCTGATCGCGCAGGCGCAAGAACTTGAGCAGCAAGGCATGTTCCTGCCGAATATCAGCAGTTCGCAGATTCGGGAACGCATTCGACAGGGGTTGCCGATTCACCATCTTGTGTCCACTTCGGTCGCAGAATATATTGACCATCATCAGTTGTATCGCGCGCCGGAAATGGCGTCGTAATCCCTGCTTATGCCCATAATTGACATCAACAATATCCGGATCAACTATCAGGAACGCGAAGCCGCCGAACGCCCGACTATCGTCATGGTGCATGGCTTGGGTTGTTCATTGAAATACTGGAACTGCGTGTTCGACGCCGAAGAATTTTCGGAATATCGTCTGATTGCGTTTGATTTGCCCGGTTTTGGCGAATCGGAAAAGCCCGAAACCTATGATTACCGGTTCGACACGCAAGCGACGATGATGCTCGACGCACTCGACGCGTTGCAGGCGCAAGACGTGATTCTCGTCGGGCATTCGATGGGCGGCGCGATTGCGATTCTGATGGCGCTCCAACGCCCGGAAGCGATCCGGCAGTTGATTGTCATCGAGCCGAATCTCCGCGCCGGGGATGTGCAATTAGGCCGAAAAATCGTTGATTATGCCAGCGAAGCGGATTTTATTGCCCATTATGAAGAATTTCGCGCGTTAGCCATCGCAACGGTCACAGGCTGGTTCGTCAATTTTCAGCAAGCCGATGTGGACGAATATATCGGCGAACTCCTGAAAACGACGCCGATTTCGATGTATCGCAGCGCGCATTCGCTCATATCCGTCACGACCGGCCCGCAGTTTATCCGCCGATTTCAGCAGCTTCCGCTGATCAAACATTTTCTGATCGGCGAAGAAACGCTGAAAGACCGTCCGAAACTGAAAGAAGTGTTGGGAGAGGGCGTCGAAACCGTCGTTGTGCCGGGCGTGGGACACATGATGATGGTGGACGATCCGCGCATCTTTACCAGCGCCTTAGCAAGCATATTGAAAGAAGACGCGACTCCATAATGGCGGGACAGACATTCCTGCCACCCCATATCTACGCTCAGTCATGCCAATAAACTTTCGGCGTCATTTTTCATCAAATCTGCAAATAAATGTGAAGTTCTCAATATCGCCCGGCGATCAATCGCCGGTCTCAAAACGGAAGGATGCTGAAGCGCCCTGTCCAGTCCAGCGTTTCAGCGGGCTTCAGCCTGCTTGAACTTTGAGCCCGGCCATTGATGGCCGGGCTGGGCTCGCATCAATAATAAGCGAAAAATAAAAATTCCGAAAAAATGCTTGCGTCGTTCGGCGGGGATGTCGTGACGTTCTCACAACCGTAAACCGCTTGATTCGAGAGATGATGAACGTATGAAACTGCTGATTGTTTTAGTGAACTACAATACCACCGCCCTGCTGCTGACATGCCTGGACACGTTAGCGCGGCAGCAGCTTGACGTGGATCACCGCGTGGTCGTGGTGGATAATAACTCGCGTGATGGCGGCTGCGAGCAGATCGCGGCGGCGCACCCGTCCGTGACGTTGATCCGCAACGCCGCGAATGGCGGGTACGCCAAAGCGGTCAATCAGGCGATTCGGGAATTCAATTCCGACTATATTCTTGTCCTGAATCCTGATATCGAAGTCACGCCCGGCGCAATCAACGCCATGCTCGCCTTCATGACCAAAACGCCGGACGCGGGCATTGTCGGCGGCAAACTCCTGAATCCCGATGGCACGCTTCAGCATTCGTGCCGTACCTTCTACACCTTGCCCGTCATTCTGCTGCGCCGCACGTTTCTTGGGAAACTCTTCCCGAACAGTAGGCTGATCGCCCGTCATCTGATGACCGATTGGGATCATCATTCCGTCCGCGAAGTGGATTGGATGCTCGGCGCATGTCTGATGATTCGGCGCGACGCGCTGAAAGAAGTCGGCCTGATGGACGAGCGCTTCTTCCTCTATTTCGAGGATGTGGATTGGTGCTATCGCATGAAAAAAGGGGGCTGGAAGGTCTATTATCTGCCGGACGCGCAGATGATTCACCATCACCAGCGCCATAGCGCCAAAGGCTTTTTCAGCAAAACGCAGCGCTACCACATCGCGAGTATGCTGCATTTTTACGCCAAATGGGGCACAGTCGCGTTTTTCCTCAAAAAATACCGCGCCGCGCTCGCCATGCTGCTGTTTTTGGGCTTAGACCTCGCGGCGGTCAATGCGTCGTTTTATGGCGCGCATCATCTGCGCGAAAGCTTGCAAGCCTTTTTCAATAAGCCGCATCTCCCGGTCGCGTACTACCGCGATTTTCTCTTTTTCGTGAATCTGATCGCGCCGTTGGTCTTTTCGTCGTCAGGCTTATATCGCCTGCGCCAGGGGGAACTCTGGGTGGACGAACTGTTCCGCGTCGCCAAAGGGATGCTCGTCGTATCGCTGCTGCTGATGGCGGGGTCGTATTTGGCGCAGGGCTACGTCCTGTCCCGCGTCACCATCGTCATGTTCGGCGCGCTCGCCACCGGAGGCGTCTTTGTGCTGCGCTGGAGCGCGATTGCCTTCTATCATTTGTTGCAGAAAAAAGGGTTCAACCTGCGCAAAACGCTGATTATCGGCTCTGGCCGCAGCGTGGATGTGGTCGCGAAAGAGTTGCAGAAACATCGCGAAATCGGCTTTGATCTTGTTGGATTTGTGCGCGAAACACCTGAAACCGACATCGAAAACGGCTCGTTTCTTCCGGCGCTCGGCGATCTCAATGAATTGCCGCTGCTGATTCAGGAATATCACATCAGCGACATCATTCTTGCCACTGCGTCGGACGTACGGGAAATCGTCTCGCGCAGCAAGCAGAGCGGTGTCAACGTGCGCCTTGTCACCGATTTTCACAGCCTGAGCGTCCATGAAACGCAATTCGAAGAATTGGCGGGGCTTCCGATGGTATTTTTCAAAGGGACGCCGCTGTTCGGCATAAATCTCGTGATCAAGCGCATCATGGATATCCTCATTTCGACGCTGGCGCTGATCGTCTTATCGCCCGTCCTCGCCTTAATCGCGCTGCTGATCAAGGTAGAATCGCCGGGCGCGATCATTTTTAAGCAGCAGCGGATCGGCAAACAGCGCCGACCGTTTACGATGTATAAATTTCGCTCCATGTGCCAGAATGCGGAATACATCAAACAACAGCTTATGCAGCAGAACGAAGCTGATGGGCCGCTGTTCAAAATCCAGAAAGACCCGCGCCACACGAAAGTCGGGCGAATTCTGAGAAAATTCAGCCTCGACGAACTGCCGCAATTCTGGAACGTGCTGAAGGGCGATATGAGCCTCGTCGGGCCGCGTCCGCCGATTCCGCCGGAAGTCGCGGAATACGACGAATGGGCGTTGAAACGGCTCGACATCAAACCCGGCATCACCGGGCTGTGGCAGGTGAGCGGGCGGAGCAACCTGACCTTTGACGAAATGCTGAAACTCGACGTGTACTACATGTGGAACTGGTCGCTGTCGAATGACATCAAAATCTTGCTGCGCACCCTGCCAGTCGTCGTTTTCGGTCATGGCGCATGGTAGGGCGGGGCTGCGTCCCCGCGCTTTTTTCGTTCGCCCTGAAAGGGCGGCATCACGCTCTGAAAGAGCGTCTCAATGAGGCGCTCTTTCAGAGCGTAATAGCCATCATCCCCAACGTTCCCAGGGCTTGACGCCCTGGGCTAATATGAATCGCGCCGTTGGCGCGTTCATAAGCATGAATATTTTCATGAAAACATTTATTTTCGGATTTATTGCGGTCGTTTGTCTTGTTGCGCTGGTGTTCGCGTCGCCAATCGCGGTGATGTGGCATCAGCTTGCCGCATTCGCCGGAATCCGCGTGTTGATCGAACAGGAATTCGAATTGTTTGCCGGGGTCGAGTTAAGCGAGGAGGGCGGCGGAACGCCCAAAGAACAGGCGCAATCCCAGATTGTGACCGTCACGCTGCCGCAGGATGCCCTCAAGACGATGATCGAGCAGACGCTGGCGGAACACGCGCTCCCCTGCATGACGATTCGCGAGATCAAAACGGCGATTACCCCGGAAACCATTTCCATTCAGGTCGCGTCGGCCTGCGAACTCTTCGGGCGGCAGTTGTATGCCATCAAAACGCTGTCAGAATGGGAAGTGCGCGGCGACGCGGGCGTGAACATCCGGCCTGCGCAAATTTACTCGACCGTCTTGACGACGATCAACTGGGCGAAATACTGGAAATATCTCGCGAAAAACGCCGACGCCGATGGCTGGCAGCCCTTCTTTTCATCTGACTCATCCCTCGCCGTTCAGGATATTCTCCTGCAAGAACGCGAAATCGCCATCAATCTCGCCCTATAGCCCTGAAAGGGCGCAATATGCCAGCGCAGGCGCAACCCTGCAACCTGCGAAACGGTGACACCGGCGTTTCATCATGTCGTCGGGCGTTGCCCGAATATCGCCGGATATTCGTCGGGCGTTGCCCGACGCTGATATATTCCGCCCTTGCAGGGCTATCCCCGCAGCCGCTCCAACGCCGCCAACAGAATCATCGCCGGATCATAATGCAACGGATCGCAGAGCGCGTCCTCGTCGCGTTCGCCGTTGAAAAGACTATCAATCGCCTCGGCCATATTTTCCCATCCTTTGGTCTGTCGCATTTGCGCTTGATATTGTTTCACCGCCTCAAGCGTGGCGGTGTTCCCCTGCGCGGCAGCGACCACCGCCGCGATCAGTTCTTCATGTCGCTGCAATTCGTGGCGCGTCCCTAAAAAGGCAGCTTTGGCCTGCCGCGCCGCCCGTCGGTGCGCCCGCGCCTCGTCCGGTCGGCCTTGCTTGTCGGCGATTTGCGACAAAATGGTGTAGTCTTTCCAGATTTCAGCCGCGCCGGGGTCTAAGGTTTTATCAATTGCTAACGCCTCTTCCGCCAGGCGCCGCGCCTCGTCGAGACGGTCGGGGAAATTCTGCAACAAATCGGCGAGATTATTCAGCATTGCCGCAATTTCTTTCGGATTGCCGCCCATTCGTTTCGCCGCCAACGCCTTCCGATACCATCCTTCCGCCTCCCGCGGCTTTCCGGCAGATTCCGTCACAATCGCTAAATTATTCCAGGTTTGCGCCGCGCCCGCGAGATCGCCCTGCGCTTCTCTCAGACTCGCCGATTCCCGGTAAGCCGCTTCCGCCGCGTCCCATATCTTCGCTCTTCTATACACCATGCCTAATTGATGCCAGGCCGTCGCTTCCATCGCCGGTTCGTTCAGTGTATGGAAAATGGCGAGCGCCGTTTTGTGGCGTTGTTCCGCTTCGGCGAGGTTGCCTTCCAGCATGGCGAGCGTGCCGAGTTGACCGTTGTCGGTCGCCGCTCCGCGCAGATCGCCAAGTTCTTCATCAATCGCCAACGCCGCCTGATACGCCTGCCGCGCCCCGGCATAGTCTCCCATGTCGGCCAGCACATCCGCCAAATCGGTCTGCGCTGCGCCGGTTTGCCGTTTAATGTCATTCGATTGCTCTCCTTCGACTCCGCTCAGGATGACTTGCAGCAGTGCGAGTTCCTGCCGATATGCGGCGGCGGCCTGCTGCGATTGTCCCTGTCGTGCGAAGCAGCGGCCTAAGCGATGCAACGTGACGCAGCGTTCATAATTTGGCGCGTCGCCGAGTCCGGTCAAGATTTCCTGAAAGACCCGCGCCGCCTCGTCGTGGCAACCGGCGTTCTGCAACTGCTCGCCGACCGCGCTGCGATGCAGATACCACGCCTGCGAGCCGACTTCTCCTGCAAGCGCTTTGGCGCGGGCGTTCAGGTCGGCGCGGTCGCGCTGCAAACCGAACATATACAGAAATCGGCTAACGTTATTCACAAACTCCACCGCGTTCTCGTCCCCTGTCGCCAACGCGCCGCGCGCGGCAACGAGCAGATTCGGCAATTCCCGCAAGGCGATGGCGCGGGCGTGATGCGGATGCTGCGTGTCTTCCTGATACAGATAACCTGACAACTGATAATAGCGTGCGCGATGCCGCGCCAGCAGGTCGGTTTGCTCCTCCGGTGTCAATTTATTCCAGAGCGCCGGGGCGAGCGTCGGATGGAATTTGAGAAACGGCACACCGCCGCCCGGCAGCGTCTCGGCCTGGATCAGGCCTGTCGTTTCGAGGTTGGCGCGTAATGTGCGCCACGCCTCTTCTGAAAATTGAGTGATTTCCAACAAGTCTAATTCCATCGCGCCCCCTTGAAACACGCCGAGGCGCGGCAGAAGACGGCGGCTTTCGGCGTCCAGCCGATCCAACGAGAGATTCAACGACGCCAGCAGCGGATTGTCAGGCGTTTCCAGCAGCAGCGCGTTTAGCCGTTCCCCCAATTCCGCGATGCGCCGCGTTTTTAATTGCTGCGCCAACAGGCCGATGGAAAGCGGATGGAACTGCACCTTTTGAAACAGTTCGATCAAAGCCTCGCGTTTCGGCTCCGGCCAGAGCGGCGCGGGCGGCAGTTTCATCAAACTGCGGAAATAGGCGAGCGCGTCGTCGGGGTGTTTTTCGTCGCCCAACCCGGTCAGGCGCAGCGCGAGATGCTTGCGGCTGTTCGCCGTCGGATAGGCCGGATGGCCGCTTTCCGCCATGCGCGTCGTAATCAGGACACGGCTGCGTCCCGCATTCGACCAGCGTTCGGCAGCGGTGAGGAGGTCGAAACCACCCCCTGCCCCCTCCTTATTAAGGAGGGGGTTGGGGGTGGTTTGCTCTCGTTCCACGCTCTGCGTGGAATGAGGCGATTCGGACGCTCCGCGTCCCGTATGCCGCAGAGCGGCGGATTGGTCGCATTCCACGCAGAGCGTGGAACGAGGTTGTGCGTCAGACAGGCTCTCCACATTATCCAAAATCAGCAGGGTGGCGGTTTCTTTCAAGGCGCGTTCGGCGGCGTCAACGTCGAGCAGGCTTGTTCCGAGGACATTGCCGATAGTGCTGACTGCGAAACCGACGGCGTCCACACCCTGAAACGCGGCGTAATTGACGAAACAGACCGCGTCGAAGAGATGCGTCTGCAAGAGCCAGCGCCCGGCTTCGCAGGCGAGCGCGGTTTTGCCCTGTCCGCCGAATCCGGCGATAGTCATGCGCCGCGTCTCTTTTCCATCTTTGCGCGGCGTGAAGGCGCGTTCGATCTGCCACAATTCGCGGCTGCGCCCGAAAAATCCGGCCTCCTGCAATTCCGGGACGTTGGAGTGCGAAAGCGCTGCTTTCGCTGTCAAAGCAGAGCTTTGACACTCCTGCAACAGCGGCGCGTCGCGACCGGCTTGATAGAGCGCGGGCAGAAACCAGTCCTGCAATTTCAGGGTGACGCGCTCCTGACCGCGCGGACGCTCGCCGCGCTCCGGGTGGAAATAGAGATGCCGCCGGGCGTTATCGAGCGCTTCGCCGATTCCCTGACCAGACACAAGATGTTTGTAAAACTGGCCGAAGAGTTCGCGGGTCGTATGCACCAACACCGAATGCGTCATCGCCAAGACCGCCGGAATGCCGGCATGAGTCAGCCGCGCCGCCACGCTCCCCATCGGCTCGTCGCCGCCGATTTTCGCGGATTGACAGGCGGACAAGACCATCAGGCCGATCTGCTTGCGGTGCAGCATCTCGCCGAGCGTCTCGGCGGAAATCAGGGCTTCGTTCCCCTCATCGTTTTCGAACAGCAAATAGCCGCAATTTTTCGCGTTGCTCTCGGCTTGGCGCGTCGGCGCGAGCGGATCGGTTTTCAGGGCGCGATCTTGCAGGCTTCCGGCGCGGTCGAAGACGCCGTGCCCGTCGAAATGCACGATGTCCACCGGCGGCAGCTTGCGGTCTTCCAATCGCGCACGCAAATTATCGAAGGTCGCCTGGCGCAAAAATTCCACATCCACAATTCCGGCGGCTTCCTGCGCTAACGCATCCATCACGGCCTGCGCGTCCGAACGCGGGTCAATGAAGCCCGCTTCTGCGGGACGACTGACGACGAAGAGCAGCCGCAGCCGTTCTTTCGGCTCGATCTTGAACGCCTCGCGTCCGCCGCCGACGCCGGAGAGTTTGCGGCGGATCGAGATGCGCGGCTCTTCGTGCAACAGATACGCGCCGGTCGGGTCTTTCAGCAATTCCCAGGGGAGCGACAAAATTTCAGGCCGATCCGAGCCGATAGTCAGCAGCCGTCCTGGTTCGTTGAGGTTCTGAAAATCGTTGACGAGGCGTTGCGCGGCGCGAGACGCAAACACCGCCTCGAACAGCGCTTCGCCCCATTTCGGCAGCTTGGCGGCAGTCCGCGCCGCCGTCTGATCGTCAACGTCTGCCGTGTATTGGGCAGCATAGACTTCGAGGTACCAGCGAATCTCTTCCAGGGCGTTGGCATCTAACGGCGCGTGGAAATCGAGCGTGTTGCTGTCGTTGTCGCCGTATTTGACCACGACATGCGCCGGGTCGGGAAAATGCAGGTGCAATTCCAAATTCATATATATTCTCCGATTTAGCCCCGAATGGGGCGCGATATATCAGCGTCGGGCAACGCCCGGCGAAACGTTGGTTTTCGATTTCGTTCGATTTCGCAGGGCGTTGCCCTGCGCTGATATATTTCGCCCTTTCAGGGCAGAATTGGGTGTTAATTATTTTATAATCATTCCCCAAACGTTTTGCAAAAGGCGGCGAGGCCGAGACGCAGCGCGATGACGGCAATTGCGACGATCAGCGCGGGCAACGCAGATGTGGAAACGCCCATTTTATCGAGAACCAGACCGAATACCGCGATGGTTTCGGGATTCGTCAAATCGCCCCATTTCTGCCATTGTTTGTAAAGTGTCCCATCTTTACCGCACAATTCGGCTTTGGCGGCAGCGGCGAAATTTTTCAGGAAGGTCTGGCCGGTCTGATTGGTCGCTTTGGCGATGGTGTTGAATTGTTTGTCGAATAACTGGTCGAGGTTGTCGGCGTCGCCGCTTCTCAGCGTCCCTTCTTTGGATTGCAATAATTCCTGTAATTGGGCGTCAATATCGGCGGACATGGCGGCGATCTGGTCTGGCGTAAACAGATTGCTCATAACGAATCTCCTCTGAAGCGGGTGTAATAATCGAAAATGACGACAGCGCGGAAAGGTTTGCGCAGAACAGGGGAATTGTCAAGCGGAAATGTGTTCGCGGCAAAGACCTCACAGGTTTTGGAAACCTGTGAGGTCTGTTTTATGCGCGACGTTCCCCGATAAATAAAAAATAACTCCAGAGGCCGCCATACGCGGGGCAGATGTTCTGCGTGACCGGCTGAAACGATTGCTCCAGTTTCGGCAGCAGATGACCGTCGAGCCGGACGTGATTCAGCGCCATCCATTTTTTGTACGTGTTGAACGGGCTGTCATGAAAGTCCACTGCCGCCATGAGGCCGCCGGGCGCAAGGTCGCGGATAGCGCAATCAATCACATGCTCCCAGCCCGGATTCATCATCGAAAGCGAATAGGAGCAGAGAATCAGGTCGAACGGTTTGTCGGGCGCAAGCGGTTGATCATACGGTTTCGAAACGAACGTTACGCGCTGCGGCATAGCGGCGAACTTTTTGCGAGCCACCGCCAGCATCGCGTCAGCGAGATCGATCCCCGTCAATTCCGCCTGCGGAAAAAGCCGCGCCATCTGCGCGAGATTTTTGCCCGTGCCGCAGCCGATTTCCAGAATGCGGGCGGGTGTCCGCGCGTTGCGAACGTCGGTTAAAATCTCCTGTCGCCCGAACAAAAATGTCCAGCGTGTCAGATCGTAGATCTTCGCGTGAACGCGGTAATACTGCTGAAGCCAGGTCGAATTGTTTGGAAATTCCATTGGATATGTTTAAGCCCAGCGATAAATCGCCGGTCTCAAAGCGGAAGGACGCTGAAGCGCCCTACAAGCTGGCTTCAGCCTGCTTGAACTTTGAGACCGGCCATTTATGGCTGGGATGCGTCACATGAGTAACTACAATGAGTTTTTTTTCATGTTCGCGCAGAGAAGGCTTTAAACACGCGATCCCTGCGCCTCTGCGGGAGCATAGAAAAAATCTATTTGCAATCCTGTCAATAGAGCAATGCCACATCAGTTGGTACCCTTGACAGGGTTCGAAACCCTCTCAAGTATATGCGATGACGCTCGCTATGCAACTTGTCAAGACAATTGATGTTGTTTAAAAATTGACACGACACCCCGCGTTAAATACCGAGGGAAATATCATCGAATAACCGTTCGCATCTTTAAATGAATATTATGAAACGTATGCCAATGTTCGAAAATATTGCGCAAGAACGCTCGCGCACAGCCATCGGCGGATTGTGGGGATCGTCGAAAGCCTACATGACCGCGCTGATCCGGCGGCAGGTCGCCGCGCCCTGCCTGCTGATGACGCCATCGCAGAAACGCGCCGAAGAAGTGTTCGAAGACCTCCAATTTTTCCAGCGGATCGGCCTGCTGCCCTACGCGCCGGAGAACATTCATCTCTATTCCCAATGGAACGTCGCGCCCTACGAACACGAATCGCCGCACCGCGAAATCGTGTCGGAACGCCTGACCGTCTTAGATAAGTTAAGCAATCGCGAGAATATTCTGATTGTCGCGCCGGTCGAGGCCGTCATGCACCGCACACTGCCCCGCGACGCCCTGAGCGCGTTTACGATTTACGTCGGCGTGGGCGAGGCACTGAGCCGCGAAGGATTGGCGGCGATGTTAGTGGATACCGGCTACAAACATGCGTTTTTAGTCGAAAATCGCGGCGAATTCAGCATCCGCGGCGGAATTCTGGACATTTTTCCGGCCTTCGGCGACCAGCCGTTCCGCATCGAATTTTTCGGCGACGAAGTGGAATCGCTGCGCGCGTTCGATCCGACGACGCAGCGTTCCACCAACAAACTCGAATTGATTACCATTCTGCCGGGGCGGGAAATCGTGCTGTCCGACACGACCGCCGCCGCGGCGAAAATCAATATTGATGCCCGCGTCGCGGAAACCGGCGCGTCGCTGAACTCGCTCAAGGCGTTGATGAATCACATCGAGGAGAAAATCTTTTTCCCCGGCATCGAATGGTACGCGGCGTATTTCCACAACCGCCTCGAAAGCCTGCTCGATTACCTCGCGCCGGAAACGCTGATTTTTCTCGACGAACCTGCCGAAATCGCCGAGATTTCGCGCAAATTCGATGCCTTCATCCAGAAAGAATATCGCCGTACCGAAGAGAAAGGGTATCCGCTCCCTGCGCCGGAGAGCATTTTTTTGACGCCGGACGCGCTGCTGAACGCGCTGAACGAGCGGCGTCGAATCGCGCTGCAATTGCTGAATGTGGGATCGCCGGCATCCCTGCCGGCCAATGAAATTGCCGGCAGAGATGCCGGCGATCCCAGGATGTTCGACATTTCGACCAAATCATTGGAATGGACAGGCACGTTCTCGCCGAGCGCGGACGATGTCGAGGACAAAGACCGCCATATCGGCGTGATTGCGCGGCGCATCGGCGAATGGATCGAAGACCGCTACCGCGTCGTCATCGCGTCCTACACCGAACATCAGGCCAAACGGCTCTGGGAAATCTTGCGGGATCACAACGTCGCGGCGCGAGTTGCCACCGCCGATGCCGCCGTCTTGCGCGACGAGCCGGAAGCGACGGTAATCGTCGGCATGTTGAATTGCGGCTTTCTGCTGCCGGACGACCGGCTGATTTTCCTGAACGAAGACGAATTTCTCGGCAAGCAGACCGCCCGCCGCCGCCATATTCAGCCCAAAGCGATCAAGCCGCAAATGACGCTTGGCGAGCTTGACATCAACGATTACGTCGTCCATATCGATCACGGCATCGGCGTCTATCTCGGTCTGAAAAAGCTGACGGTGCAGCAGGTTTCGATGGAGTGCCTGCATCTCGAATACAGCGGCGGCGACAAGCTCTACGTGCCGGTGGACCGGCTCGATTTGGTGCAAAAATACAAAGGCGCGGATCAGCGGCGACCGAAAATTGATAAACTTGGTGGGACAAGTTGGGCGCGCGTCAAAGAGCGCGTCAAGGCGTCGGTGGAAAAAATGGCGCAGGAACTGCTCGACACCTACGCGGCGCGGCAGGCACTGCCCGGCATGATGTTCAACGCGGACGAACATCTCTACCGCGAATTCGAAGCGTCGTTCGAATACGAAGAGACGCCGGACCAGGAAAAAGCCATCGAAGACGTGGTGCGCGATATGTCCATGACCAAGCCGATGGATCGGCTCGTCTGCGGCGACGTGGGCTACGGCAAAACCGAAGTCGCGATGCGGGCGGCGTTCCGCGCCGTGTTGAATGGCAAGCAGACCGCGATCCTCGTGCCGACGACGCTCTTAGCGGAGCAGCATTATAAGACCTTCAGCAAGCGCTTTGCGCCGTTTCCGGTGATGGTCGGCGTCTTGAACCGCTTTCAATCCAAAAAGGAGCAGCAGGAGATCGTTTCCGGCCTGAAAGATGGCAAAGTTGACATCGTGATTGGGACGCATCGCCTGCTGCAAAAGGATATTGCGTTCAAAGATTTGGGGTTGGTCATCATTGACGAAGAGCAGCGTTTCGGCGTGACGCACAAGGAAAAAATCCGGCAATATCGCACACTCGTGGACGTGTTGACGCTGACGGCGACGCCGATTCCGCGCACGCTGCACATGTCGCTGATGGGGGTGCGGGATTTGAGCATCATCGAATCGCCGCCGGAAGGCCGCCTCGCGGTGCGCACCTACGTCATGAAATTCGGCGACAACGTGATTTACGAGGCGATTACGCGCGAGTTGGATCGCAACGGCCAGGTCTTTTTCGTGCATAACGAAATCGAGACGATTCACGGCGTCGCGCTGCGCGTCACGCGCCTGCTGCCGCATATTCGCGTCGCCGTCGCGCACGGCCAGATGAAAGACGACGAATTGGAAGAGATCATGATCAAATTCATCAATAAGGAAATTGATGTGTTGATCAGCACCACCATCGTCGAATCCGGCATTGACATTCCGTCGGTCAACACGATGATCATCAACCGCGCTGACAAATTCGGACTGTCGCAGTTGTACCAGTTGCGCGGCAGAATCGGACGCGCCAAAGAACGCGCGTATGCCTATTTGCTCGTGCCAGCGGAAGAACTGCTCACGTCTGACGCGAAAAAGCGGCTGCGCGTGATTCAGGAACTCAGCGAACTCGGCTCAGGCTTCAAATTGGCGGCGCACGACCTCGAAATTCGTGGCGCAGGGAGCTTGCTCGGCGCGGAACAGACCGGACATATCGCAGCGCTCGGTTTCGATATGTACTGTCAGGTCATCGAACAGACGGTGCGGGAATTGCGCGGGCAGCCCGGCGAAGAGGAATTTTATCCGCAGATTGACATGCGCGTCTCGGCCTTTTTCCCGGAAGACTACATCCCGGACGTGCATCAGCGTTTGGAAGTCTATAAACGCCTGATGTCCGCCGACGATTTCGCCGCGATTCTCGATGTGGAAGATGAAATTACCGACCGCTACGGCAAACTCCCGGAAGCGGCGCAAAGCCTTGTGGGGTTGGCGGAATTGAAATTGATGGCCGCCACGCTCCGCATTCAGCAGATTCAGGCGTTCGAGGGGAGCGTGAAAATCGTGTTCGACGCGACCGCCCCGGTCAAGCAAGAACGCTTCCCCGCGCTCGTCAAAAGCTCGAATAAGACGATCCGCTATCTGCCGCCGCTGACGCTCGTCGCGGAAATCAAACGCATGAAAGACGCCGACAAGCTGAATCACATCAAGAAGATTTTGCAGGCGTTTCAATAATTCTATTTTATTATTGATGCGAGCGTTGATTTTTGATACGCCCAGTCAGGGTTCTAAACCCTGCTAACGCTGAAGCTCGACTATATCTCGTTCCACGCTCCGCGTCCCGCACGAGGCGTAGAGCGTGGAATGAGGGGCAATTCTCGACCCGGGCGTATAATCGTTTCGATCTGCAAGCGATCTGTTTTCAGAAAGAGCGTACAAGCTGCCTGGCGAGATTGCCCTACCTCATGCTAAAAATTCACTTTAAATATGATATTTTTTACTGTAAAAATAGTAAAAACATTTCTTGACAAATTTCTATAAATCATTGCCTGTTGTAATATTATTGTATCGAAACAAGATAACATCTATCCCCAATTAAGCATATAAAGAAACGATCCCATGAAAACATCAAGACAATCGCGTCCGAACTTACGAGCCATCGCCGAACGAGTTGACCTGTCGCTGACCGCCGTATCATTAGCATTGCGCGGCGATAGCAGCATTCCGCTTGAGACGCGCCAGCGCGTACTGCTTGCCGCAGAAGAATTGAATTACCAGTATGTCCCGCGCGCGAAAAAAGCTTCGGCAAAGCCCTTATTGCGGATTGCATTCGTCATTCATGACTATGGCGATCATCCCATGGCAGCCAACCCGTTTTATGGTCACATTCTTACCGGCGTGGAACAGGCGTGTCGTGAGCAGCACGCCAGTTTAAGTTTTGTCGTGCTCCAGCATGATCATGCCGAAACAGTGGATTTGCCTCCAGTGTTGACGCATGATCTGAATGGAATTCTCCTGGCAAGCCCGTATCCGGAAAAATTGGTTGACCGGATACGCCGTGAAAGCGACGTGCCGATTGTCTTGCTTGATAATATTCTCTACAATTCGCCGTATGATTCAATCATGGCCGACGATTTCGGCGGCGCGTATCAGGCCACGCAATACCTCCTGAATAACGGCCATCAGCAGATCGTTCCAGTTACCGCCATGCTGTTCCACCCGACGATTATTCCCAGTTTCCGCCGGAGATATTGGGGCTATTGCGCGGCCTGCGCCGATGCCGGAGTCACCCCGTTGCCAGCCGCAATTGTCCCCCTTCACCTCGATCCGGAAATTTCCGGCTTGACCGATAAATATCCTGTATTTCAAGCCTGGCTGGATGGCATATTACACAGGCATTCTTCCTGCCCGACCGCAATTTTTGGGGTGTGCGATTTTTTAGCGCTGACCATCTTGCGCACCTTGCAGAATATGGGACGGCGCGTCCCGGATGATGTGTCTGTCGTTGGCTTCGATGATTATAACATGTCGCGCATCGTCACGCCGACCTTAACCACTGTCCATTCATATAAAAAGGCGATGGCCTGGGTCGCGATCAAACGCCTGCTTGACCGCATCGAAGGAGACGAAACTCCGCCGCAATACATCACTCTGGAAGCCGATTTGATTATACGAGAATCCACATCGCGTTTGCCATCCGGTTAATATGCTGAAAAACGGAAGTATGATGTTCTATCAACACCGCTGTGACCTCTGACAAATCCGATGAGCCAGCGATCATCACAACCGTTTGGGAGGGCGGCGCAATCTGATCTGTGGTCTCGTCACCGCGAAGTCGCTTGTTCTCCTCAAAATTCTTTTCAAAACGGTTACGATAGAAGAACGCAAACGAAAACATCGCGATCATGATGGAGAGAACCGAAATCAGTTGCAACACTGGCGCACTCTGAAACAACACCGCTCATTTCCGCGACGGCGTCATGTGTTCAATCGCGTCATTGATCTGGCGCATTCTCCTGTATGTCGTCGAATTCCTGCCAGCATTCGGGGCAGCGTTTGTGCCAAACTGCGCTCATCCAGCGTAAACTGACCATTTTGATTGTTCCGCGCGCCTCATCTTTTTGTCAATCGCATTCTCTCTCTGGTAAATTTTCCTTGCGGGAAAAATACTTGACACGATTCCCTTGATATGACAACAGGACGTGTGATAAATTCTATGATATTCAATGAGTCTTTCAGGGAACGTTTCCTGTGTGAACCCGGCGCGAATCCTCCTGACCGCTAATAATTTCATATTTCCCGATTCCTCGGAATGACGCAGAAGAGGCTCATCTCAAAAATCATTGAAGCATGATGTGTATTTTTAAAAACCAATAAATCAGACAGAGAACAAAAGGAGAGTTGTGACATGTTTATTGCAATGATAACGCCTGAATGCGCCCCTGTAGCAAAGGTCGGCGGGCTTGGCGACGTGGTCTTCGGATTAACCCGCGAGTTGGAAATTCGCGGCAATTCAGTGGAAATCATATTACCGAAATACGATTGTATGCGCTACGATCATATCTGGGGGCTGCAAAAAGATATGGAAGACCTGTGGGTGCCCTGGTATGGCGGCGCGATTCATTGCAGCGTCTGGTTTGGCTTCGTGCACGGTCGGAAATGCTTCTTTATCGATCCGCATTCGAATGATAATTTCTTTAATCGCGGTGTGTTTTACGGCTGCAAAGACGATGTGATGCGCTATGCGTTTTTCAGCAAAGCGGCGTTGGAATTTCTCCTGAAATCCGGCAAACGCCCGGATGTCCTTCACTGCCACGACTGGCAAACCGGTCTTGTGCCGGTCATGTTGTATGAAATGTATCAACGCGGCGGTCTGTACAATCAGCGCGTGTGCTACACGATTCATAACTTCATGCACCAGGGCGTCACGGGACCCGACGTGCTGTGGGCGACCGGCTTGGGACGGCCAGACTACTACTACCACCATGACCGCCTGCGCGATAGTTTCAACGCCAGCGCCATCAACTTGATGAAAGGCGGCATCGTCTATTCCAATTTTGTCACGACCGTCTCTCCGAAACATGCCTGGGAAGCGCGCTTCACGGAACAGGGCTGCGGCCTCGGCCATACCCTGCACACGCATCAGGGCAAATTCGGCGGCGTGTTGAACGGATTGGATTATGAAATGTGGAATCCGTCGGTGGATAAACTGATTCCGTCGAATTATGATGTTGACACGCTCGACAAAAAATTCGCCAACAAAGACGCCTTGCGCAACCGCCTCTGGATTCGCAACGATTACAGCCCGCTGATTGCCTATGTCGGTCGCCTCGATTCGCAAAAAGGGGTAGACCTCGTGCGTCACGCGATTTATTACGCCGTCAATAACGGCGCGCAGTTCGTGCTGCTCGGCTCAAGCCCTGACGCGGGGATCAATCGCATGTTCTGGCAGGTCAAACACCATCTGAACGAGAATCAGGATTGCCATTTGGAATTAGGGTATAACGAAGAACTGGCCCATCTGATTTACGCTGGCGCAGATATGATTATCGTGCCGAGTAATTTCGAGCCGTGCGGCTTGACGCAATTGATCGGGTTCAAATACGGCACGGTGCCGATTGTCCGAGCGGTCGGCGGCCTGGCGGATACGGTGTTCGATAAGGATTTCGCGCATGATAAACCGTTGCACGAACGCAATGGCTTTGTGTTCCATCAATCGGATTTCAAAGCCATCGAGTATTCGTTGGAACGCGCGATTCGGTTGTGGTACGATTACCCCGACCATTTCCGTCAACTGATGATCAACGGCATGAACTCCGACTATTCATGGAATCACCCGGGCGGACACTACCTCGGCATTTACGAGCATATTCGCCATAAAGGCTAAGATTGAGTCAGTCGCAGCAGGAGTGCCAGAGCGCAGTTCTGACACTCTTGTTGTCTAACCCGAAGCATTCACGGAGGATACGAACATGAGCGGACTTCCAGAATATATTGATGGCCTGCCGAATATTTCAGGCTCAGAAGCGCTGATTGAAAAGGCAATGAAGGACAGCCAGGGCAAACAGATTTTTCTGCCGGAATCCGGCATTGATTTCGGTGCCGCGCGCAGCACATGCGCAGTGGCGCTGCACATGCAGCAACCCCTGATTCCCGCCGGAGGAGACGATCTTCGCACGGCCGGCATCATCAGCAATTTGCAGTACATGATGGAACATCAAGGGATCGGCGACAATCATAACGCGGCGGTCTTTCACTGGTGCTACAAACGGATCGGCGATATGCTGCCGCAGTTGTTCAACGAAGGCAAACAGCCGCGCGTCATGCTGGAATATTCCGGCGTGCTGCTGCATGGGCTGCGGAAAATGGGGCTGGACGATGTCTTCGATAATTTGAAACGCATCACCTGCGATCCGAACTATCGTCATGGCGTCGAATGGCTCGGCTGCGCGTGGGGACATGCGGTCGCGCCGTCCACGCCTGTGCAGGATTTTCGCCTGCATGTCAAAGCCTGGCTGCATCATTTTGCTGCGATTTTCGGATTAGAGGCCGTCAGCCGGATTCGCGGATTTTCTCCCGCAGAAATGGCGTTGCCGAATCATCCCGACGTGGCCTACGAATTCGTCAAAACCCTGAAAGATAACGGCTATCAGTGGGTGTTGGTGCAGGAACATACGGTGGAACGCCCGGATAAAGGCTGGGGGCCGGAAAACAAACACCTGCCGCATCGTTTGATCTGCAAAAATTCCAAAGGCGAAACGATCAGCATCATCGCCATCATCAAAACGCAGGGCAGCGACACCAAACTCGTCGCGCAGATGCAGCCGTATTATGAAGCCAAAAGCCTGTCGCGCTGGAAAATCGGCAAATACGATGTGCCGCCATTGGTCACGCAGATTGCCGACGGCGAAAACGGCGGCGTGATGATGAACGAATTTCCGGGCAAATACATGGACGCCGTCCGGGAATGCGCCGGTTCGGACGTGCCGCTCGTAAACGTCACCGAATACCTTGAATATCTCTTCAGCCTCGGCATCACGGAAAAAGACCTGCCGGAATTGCAGCCGTTGAAACAGAAGCAAATCTGGGATAATATGAAACCCGGCGACGGCCCGGAGAAATTAGCCAACGTGATTGAAAAATTAAAAAAAGAAGACCACACGTTCCACATGGAAGGCGGAAGCTGGACGAACAACATTTCCTGGGTCAAAGGCTATGATAACGTCTTAGGGCCGATGGAAAAGGTGAGCGCGTTGTTCAACGAAAAGGTCTTGAAGGCCGGCATTAAGCCGTCCGAACATCGCTACCGCAACGCGCTGTTTCATCTGTTAGCGTCGCAAACCAGTTGCTATCGCTACTGGGGACAGGGTATCTGGACGGACTACGGTCAGGAAATCTGCCGCCGCGCCCATGATATTTTGACCTATGACTGTTAACGAGAACTTGTGAATTCACGGGCGAGAATTTTCTCGCCCGTTTCTGTTTTACGCATCCATGAGACGCGGCCTTGTTCGGCAGCCCCGCGCTACGTCGCGGGAAAGAGCCATTCAACCTCCCGCCTCGCAGGCGGGGCTGCCCAGCCTCAACACTATGGAATCGATCTTTCATGCGCTGGTCTTGAATCTTCACCAACCGGCGGGTAATTTAGAATCCCTCCTTGAGCAGAAGGAATGGGAAGCCAAAGAAATCTTGTTCGCCTTAGACCGGATACCGCGTTCGCTCTGGGAGTATGAGGATTGCGGGCGCGTGCATCTGTCGCTGTCGGGGACGTTGCTGGAAACCCTGAATAATAAAGACTTTCAGCATCGCGTGTATGGCATCGTCAAATGCGGCGATCTCCTCTGGCATCTGCAAAATACCAGTATTTTCGAGATTCTCGGCACCGGCTATTATCACCCCGTGCTGCCGCTCACGCCCGAAGCGGACTGGGATGAGCAGATGACGCGCTGGCTTGGCATTGCGCGGCATCTTTTCTGGCGCGAGCAATTCTCCGGATTCTGGCCGCCGGAAATGGGATTTTGCATGGAGATGATTCCGCATCTCAAACGCATGGGCTTTCAATACGTATTAGTGGACAGCACGCATATCGAACCGGTCAAGCCGATGCGCTGGGAAGAAATTCGCTATCGTCCCCATTTTGCCGAATATAACGGCGAAGAAATGATCGTGGTCGTTCGAGATCGCGAACTCTCCGACGCGCAGGAATCCGGCATGGATCCAGGCTGGTTCATTCACGAAATGCGCGAACGCACGAAATGGTGCGATTTTCCGCCGCTTGTCACCACATGTACTGACGGCGATAACGGCGGCTGGTTTCGGAATGTCTCCGAAAAAGCGAACTTCTGGAATGTCTTCTACCGCCCGTTGTTAGATCTCGTGCGCCAGAAAACAACCGCCGTGCGCCCGACGTTCATTCAAGATTATCTGCGGCAATATGGCGCAAAAGATTATGTGACCGTCAACAAAGGCGCATGGAATACCGGCTGGCATAACGGCGTGGATTTCTTGCAGTGGACAGGCTCGCAGATGCAGAAAGACGCGTTGACCCGCGTTCGCGAAACCAGCGCGGCGTTCCACGCTCTGTCTGAGCGCGTGCCATATCCGACGCAGAATTATCATCTGAATGAAGCGCACTGGCGTTTGTTACGCGCCGAAACCAGTTGCAATTTTTACTGGGGCGAGGCGTGGGTGCAACGCTGCCATGATGATCTGGATGTTGCCTGGCGACATCTGAACGAACTTGAAACAGAATTGCCGAAAGATTCGACTGAAAAATAATTGATGAAAACGTTGAATGTATTGACCAACCCTGCCAGGGTTTCGAACCCTGGCAGGGTTTTTTCAAGGAGTGCTACATGATTACGATTAACCCGAATTATGCGAAATTACAGGGAAGTTATCTTTTTGCGGAAGTGGCGCGACACGTCAAAGAGTATCAGGCGGCGCACCCGGACAAACGCGTCATCCGTCTCGGCATCGGCGACGTGACCTGCCCGCTGACATCATCCATTATCGCCAGCCTGCATCAAGGCGTTGATGATATGTCGAAAATCGAAACGTTCCAGGGCTACCCGCCGTATGAAGGTTTTCAATTTCTGCGAGAAAAAATCGCCGCGTACGATTTTCACCGGCGCGGACTCAACATGTCTGCCGATGAAATTTTTATTTCCAGCGGCGCGAAAGAAGACACGGCGAATTTTCAAGAACTTTTCGCGCCGACCGCCAAAATCGCTATCACAGACCCGGTCTATCCGGTCTATCTCGACAGCAATGTCATGGCCGGGCGCGGCGGCAATTTCGCGAACGGGCGTTTCGACGGCGTGGTCTATCTCGATTCGACCTTAGAAAATAACTTCTGCCCCGACCTGCCGAGCGAACCGGTTGACCTGATTTATCTCTGTTTTCCGAATAATCCGACCGGGCAGGTGGCGACGAAAGCGGCACTGACCAAATGGGTCGAATACGCTCGTGCCAATAAAGCCTTGATTCTGTTCGACGCGGCGTATGAAGCCTATATTCAGGATGAGACGCTGCCCCGCAGCATTTACGAAATCGAAGGAGCGCGGGAAGTCGCGGTCGAGTTCCGCAGCCTGTCGAAAACCGCCGGGTTCACCGGAACGCGCCTGTCGTACACGATTATTCCGAATTCGGTCATGATTTACGACGAGCAGGGAACGCCGCATCAATTGAATAAACTCTGGCTGCGGCGGCAATCCACGAAATTCAACGGCGTGTCGTACATCATTCAAAAAGGCGCGGAACCGGTCTTTACGGAAGCCGGGCGCAAAGAAATCAACGACACGATTCTGTATTATCTCGGCAATGCCGCCGTGATTCGGAAAGGGCTGGATGCGCTGAACATCGCGTATTCCGGCGGAAAAAACGCGCCGTACATCTGGCTGAAAACGCCGAAGAATCTCAGCAGTTGGGACTTTTTCCATAAACTGCTGAATGAATGTCAGGTCGTCGGCACGCCGGGCGTCGGTTTCGGCACATGCGGCGAAGGCTTTTTCCGTCTGACCGCGTTCGGGCAACGCGCCGATGTGGAAGAAGCGATTGCGCGATTGAGCAAGTTGGATTTATAATTGAAACACGAGGCGTAGGGGCGTTCAATTGAACGCCCCTACAACGGGCGAATATGATCGAATTGACCGCAATTGGTATAATACCGGTATTTATTCGCTTTGGCTGAACTGCTGAAAATATGGCAGGCAGACCTGCGGCCATTCGGCGGCGTCATTCAGATGCGCAGAAAGCTTGCGCAGCACATCCTCATAACGTTGCGCGTCGAGTTTACCCTCAAGGGTTTTCCAGGTTTCCAACATGCAGCGCACTTCTTCGACGCCGTGCTGATAACGAAAGACTAATTCTTCCCACAGAGTCCGTCCCGAACGCATCCGATGCGCCCAGGCGACATGATGAAACCAGAGCAGATATTTCTCCGGGCAGGTGGCGAGATTGTCAAACAGATCGCGCACAGGCGGCGCATACTGCTCGACCGCGTTCGTCCCGTTGCTGCTGCGGTCGAAACCAAGCCCAGCCTTGTCGGCGCGATGGTAATAGGTCGAACGCCAATCCGCGCGATGCCCTTCATCGTAAGCGGGATCGGGACCATAATGATGTCCCTCGCGCATAATATGATGCAGCCCTAACGGCGTCATGTAATTCACGCATGCTTCCCATGACGCCGCCATCATACCAAGAATCGCGGCAACGGCATCGTGATCGTTGGTGAACGTGGCACGAATCCACTCTTCCGCAATCATGGCCGGATCAAGCTGGTAATTCCAGGCGAGGCGGCCAAACGCATACCAGTTGGCCTGCGCGAAATGATGGCCGCACCAGTTGCGGTCGTCGCCGATGTTGGTCACGCCCGCGACGCCAGTCAGGACGTGTCCATGCAGACTGCCGTCAATCACGCTCGCTACAGTCGAGCCAGCGCCGCAGGCAAAGGTATCGAAATCCAGCACTTCTTTCCACATCGGCGCTAAATAGACGAGATGCGTGGAATGACCGAGATATTCCTGCGTAATCTGAAATTCCATCATCAACGGCGTGCGCGGCATTGCGCCGAATAGTGGATTGATCGGCTCGCGGGGCTGAAAATCAATCGGACCGTTTTTCGCCTGCACGAACACATTTTCCGCAAAAACGCCGTCAAGCGGCTGAAAATTCGCGTATGCGCCTTTGGCGCGATCTTCCTCGCCATGTCCATACACGAACGCCCGCCACATCACGATGCCACCATGCGGCCTCAGCGCGCCGGCCAGCATGTTCGCGCCTTCGGCATGATTACGCCCGTATGTAAACGGACCGGGCTGACCTTCGGAGTCGGCCTTCACCGTAAAGCCGCCAAAATCTGGGATCGAACGATAGATTTCATCCGCTTTATTCCGCCACCACTCGCACACTGTTTTATCAAGCGGATCGGCGGTTGGCAATCCACCAAGCGTCATCGGCGCGGAAAACTTCGCCGTCAGAAACACGCGCACGCCATAGGGACGAAACTCATCCGCAAGCGCGGCGGCTTTGGCAAGATAGGCGGCGGACAGGCTTTCAGCAGAGGCGTTGACATTATTCAACACCGCGCCGTTAATGCCGAGAGAGGCGCAGGCGCGGGCATAATCGCGGTAACGCGGGTCGCGTTTCTCCGGCAATTCATCCCATTTCCAGAGGCTGCGCCCGGCATACCCGCGTTCGATTGAGCCGTCGAGATTATCCCAGTGATTCAGCAAGCGATAGCGAAGTTTCGGACATTCCGCGATGTCAAGCTCGGAAATTGATTGTTCGGTTTGCAGCAGCCGCATAAAATGAAATGTGCCGTACAACACGCCCAGATCGGCGTTTGCCGCAATGACAATCACTGGCTGCGCGTTGATGCGCGTCGCACGAATCAGATAGCCTTCCGCGCCTTGCGCCGCAAGCTGCGCATCCCAGCCGAGTTCGGCGATTTGAGGCGATGTATGCGGCGTTCCCACAAGCAAAGACGACTGTTGTTGAGTCCAGGTCTGGCGCATCCTATCAGGAACGCCAAGCAGGGCGGTCAATCCCAGTTGCAGCTCTTTACGGATGATTTCGATTGTTGGCGAATATCCAAAAACAATAATTTCTTGTAATTGTTTGCGATATGAGGCACGAATCTTTCGCTCTTTAATCGGACGATAGCGCAGCCACAGATCGTAGCCGTCTTCGATATATGGAGACATGTTAGCATTTCATTCCTCACAGGTTTTAAACACCTGTGAGGAATGAAGTTTTCTATTCTTTCACGCTGCCGACGGTTAAGCCGACGATGAAATATTTTTGCAGGAACGGATAAATCACAATAATCGGCGCGGCGGCGATCACGGTCACGGCGGCGCGGATGGATACCGGGTTCGCAAAATTTTTGGCTGCCGCTGCGCCGCCGGTCAGCGCGTCCGATAACAGCGCGGAATTGCTGTTGCTGATGTTGGCAATCGCAATGAGCTTCATCAGTTCATATTGCAGGGTACTGAGGCTCTGTTTCGTGCAGTAAATAAACGAGTCGAACCAGGAATTCCACGCGCCGACCGCGACAAATAAGGCGACAGTCGCCAACACTGGCTTGCAAAGAGGAAAAATCAGGCGGATAAAAATTTTGAAATCACCCGCGCCGTCAATTTTCGCGCTTTCAACAAGGCTTTCCGGGATAGTGCTGATATACGTCCGAATCACGATCAAATTAAACGCGTAAATCATTGATGGAACGACATACACCAGAAAATTATTGATTAAGCCAAGGCTGCGATACAGAAAGTAGTTCGGAATCAAGCCTGCGTTAAAATACATGGTCAACACAAACAGGATCGTCATTGACTTTCTCAAGACGAATTCCTTCCGGCTGAGGACGTAGGCCAGCATGGTTGTCAGAAAAATATTCAGTACGGTTGAGAGCAGCGTTCTGGCAACGGAAATGAATGCGGCGTGATAAATCGTCGTATTCGAAAGGACAGCTCTATAATTATGCAGCGTAAACGCCCTGGGCCAGAGGTAAATCCCCCCTCGAATCGTGTCCAGACCCTCATTAAGCGATATGACAATCGTATTCGCGAACGGATAAATGGTGACGATTGCCAATAGGATTAAAAAAATCGTATTGGCCGCGTTAAAAATAACCTGTTCAACATCAATGTCTTTTCCTGCGATTTTCATGGGATTTCTCCTAATTTGACACGAACTGAGGAGCGCAAAAGCGGAGATTTTGCCTTCAAAGCTCCGCGTTGAGACACCTTCTCCACGTTTAATGGCAATGAATAATGTGTACTACGTGCCTGGACATAATGCTGTCCAAGCGCTTACATCAAGCGCTCTTCGCCGATTTTACGGGCGAAAAAATTCGCCATGAACAGCAAGCTGATATTGACGACGCTCTTAAAAATTCCGGCTGCGGTTGCCAGTGAGTAGTTCGATTGAGCAATACCATATTTCAGCACGAAAATATCAATCGTATCCGACCAATCCGCGATCAGACCGTTTCGGAGCAAATATTGCGCTTCGAAGCCCGCATCCATGATATGCCCAATCGACATAATCAGCAGCACAATAATCGTGGCTTTAATGCCGGGCAGCGTGATATACCAGATTTTTTGATAGCGGTCTGCGCCATCAATCGCCGCCGACTCATATAAATTCGGGTCAATCGCGGCCATCGCCGCTAAGTAGATAATCGTATTCCACCCGACTTCTTTCCAGACGTTCGCCGCCCCGATAATTCCCCAGAAATAGTGCGGCAAACTGAGCCAGGAAACCGGGGCGTCAATGATGCGAAGTTTCATCAGGACAATATTCACCACTCCGCCGTCAACAGACAACGCGGTTTGCACTAATGCGGCGGTAATCACCCAGGAGAGAAAGTGCGGTAAATATGAAATCGTCTGAATCGAGCGTTTGAAAAACGCATGACGGACTTCATTCAGCAGGATGGCTAACGTAATGGCCGTGACAAATCCTAATACCAGATTGATCAGGCTCATGCCGATGGTGTTGCGCAAGGCATTTAAAAAGGCGTCTTCCGTAAACAAAAATTTAAAATGCTTGAACCCGACCCAGGTTTGATTCATAAATTTTTTGGCCGGTTTATAATTCTGGAACGCCATCAGCCAGCCCCAGAGCGGGACATAGTGAAAGAGGAGGATATAGAAAAACAACGGCACGGACATCCACAAAAGCTGCTGCTGATTTTTAATCGTTTTCCAGGTGATTTTTTGGCGTTGCGGCGTGAGTTGCACGGTATTTTTTTGCATGGTGCATTCGCTCGTATAAAAAAAATGATGTTTACAATATGATGGACGTTGATGGATACTTAAAAAAGTCTGTTGACAGGGAGAACTCCGTCCCGTCGCGATCAGCGCTCATTCTCTGAGAACTCCGAAGTTTTGGAAACTTCGGAGTTCTCGTCTCGCGAATCAACACACGAAAGAGAGTTATTGCGCCTGCGCATTCTTCATGCGTTCTTGAATGCCCGCATTCACAACATCTTCATAGGCTTTGACATCGACTTTGGCGATTTCGGCGACATATTCCGCCCAAATGGCGTCAAATTCTTCAGGCTGGGCTAAGATAGACTTTGGCAGGTATTTATTCGCTAAATCGTCGAGTTTTGTTGACGCGATTTTTGCGGGCGATCCGTCTTCAATCGGAATGCTCCAGGCCGGATAATGCACAGGATTTTCCGGCGGCGTGCTGAAAAATTCGCCATACGTTTTATAGCTGTAGGCATTCAGCAGTTCTTTATCTTCCGGCTTCAGCGATTCATAATATTCTTCTGGCTGCATCCCTGGCGAGGTGGCGTTGCCATCGCTGAATGTTCCTTCCATTTTCGGGCTGTACGCAGCGAAATCCAGCCCCGTGTTCGCTTGCTTCCATGCCGGATCATCATATTGCACGCGCTGTTCCGGCGTTCTGTAGAAACGGCCTTGTTCATTAACGAGGTAATCGTCGCCTTCGGCGCCCCAGTAGAGAAGCTTTTGCCATTTTTCATCGTAGAGCGCATCCAGCAATTTGATAATCCGCACCGGGTCTTTCGCGTTGACGCTGATGCCGAAACCGCGATTCACATTGACCGGCGGACGATCCAAATAGTAATCTTTGATCCCTTCCTCATAAACCACTGGGCAGGGAACATACGTGCTCAAAATCTTTTCTTGCGTTTTCAGGGATTCCTCCGCTCGCTGAAAATTCCAACGCTGATCGAACATGCCTAACACGCGCCCGCTTGTTATTTTCGCGATGTATTGATCATAGCTCAACACAAAGGTTTCCCGATCAACCAGGCCAAGCTGATTTATCTCGTTCAGCTTTTTAAAGTATTGTTTGTCAATATCGGTGCCTGCGAAGATTTTTGCAACGCCGTCTTTCACAATGACGCCGCCTTCGTTCGGATTGCCCACCAAATGCTGCGGCGCATTTTTTAAGCAGAAATTTCGCCACCCTTCGCTCAGAATTTCGAAACCGATAGTTTCCTGACCGTCAATCGTCGGATATTTTTCTTTGTATTGTTTAATCAGATCAAAGTATTGATCCAACGTTTTGACTTGCGGATAGCCAAATTCCTTTAAAACCGCTTTTTGAATCCAAAACGCCGGGCCATAGGATTCATTATACCGATAATCCCCATGAAACACGCCGTAATTCGGCAGCACATAGACATGGCCATCAGTATATTTCATCAAATACCAGGCTTTTTCATAGTGTTTTTTCAGGTTGGGCGCATGTTCTTCGATCAGGTCTTCCAACGGGATAAATGCGCCAGCATCAATTAATTTCGTATCGCCAGTCATCATGTCAGGATAATCGCCGCCGGCGATCAGGATGCCAAGTTTCTGGTCTAAATCGCCCGCCAGAATGTCGAATTCGAAGGTTACTCCAAATTCTTTTTCAATCATTTTGAATATCTTATTGTCAGGGGTTGGCTGCTGGGAAGGTTTTCCTAAAAACACGGTGAGTTTGGTCGGCTCATCTGCTGCATAACATGCTGATGCCAAACTGAATATTGTCAAACATGCGATGCACACAGCCCAAAATTTGCGATAACTTCGTTGCATACGTTTATCCTCCTGCGTGATGAAAAAATTCTGTTGATGTTTTTGTGAACTATACATCGCCTTATGCGATTTTTACTTTAAAAGATATTTTAAAGTATTATGTCAAGTAATTTTTTATTTTTTTATACAGTAAAAAAAATCTCTTGATTTGTCGGCGATGTCGCTCCGGGAACCATTCCGTATCTCTGTTTGAATGATGCCGGACCTCTTTATTTTCCCACATATTCGAACCAATCGAAATCCGCAGCATTTGTGCTGGCTTGACCGTTACTGCTGGCATACATACCGATATATGCCCCGACAAATCCGCCAGCGACATCGGAACTGAGGATGCGCCCATCGGCATGTTCGAAGAGCGATTGCCAGGCTTCGGAATTCTCCGCGAAAAAGAAACTATATGCCTGTTCTATCACCTCAACTTTCAGATAGAGCCGATTCGCGGAAACGGATTGTTCCGCAAGCGTTTCTTCCGCTCCATTTTCTCGCTTCATCAGTCGAATAACAGGCGTTTTGCCGTGTAACGTCAGCACGCAGCGGAAATGAAAATCGCTGTTTTGCAGCAGAACAAGTCCGGCTTCCTCATGCGCGAATTGCGGCACGAATTCCATCGCCGTTCTGATAGTGCAGGAAAGATGCTGCTGGCGGCGTCCGACAAAGCTGGGGTTCTCCCATTTGGAAAGCATCTGTGGACGTAGGCGCAGGCGCAAAAAGCCAGGGCGTTCCGCCAGATTCCAAAACGCTTCGCGCGGCGTGCGCAGGAAATTCCAACAGAGCGCAAGGTCAGGGGATTCGAATTGATCGCAGGCGGGCGGCGTCGGCCAGCGCTGTTCCGGCAGATTCGGGGCAGGATAACTGAATTCCACGCGCCCCGTTCCCGCGCTGACAACCGGCCAGCCATCTTCCCACTGCACTGGCGCTAAAAAGGTTTCGCGGCCTAAATTGCGATAATAGCCGCCATACGGACGCGAGGCCAGCATCACCATCCACCATTCGCCGTTTTGCGTTTGCACGAGATCGGCATGACCGACATTGACAATCGGATAATTCACGCCTAAATGCCGGTGTGTTAAAATTGGATTTCGCTTGCAGCCTTCATACGGGCCAGTTACGCGGGAACTGCGCGCAATCGTCACCGCGTGTTCATGCGCGGTGCCGGCTTCGGAAATCAGCAGATAATACAGGCCATTGATTTTATACAGATGCGGCGCTTCCGCCCAGACAGCGCCCTTCACTGCGCCATCCCACAGGCCGTAACGTTCGCCAGCCAGCCGCTTGCTCGCAAGATCAAGCTCTTGCAGCCAGATTTCATGATGCCCTTCGAACTGCGCCCCATTTAACGGAACGCGGTTGCCGACATACCAGGCGCGGCCATCATCATCGAAAAAGAGCGATGGGTCAATTTCTGGGGCATCCGGTAGCCAGAATGGATCAGACCAGGGGCCAGCAGGATCGGTCGCGGTCACGAAAAAATGCCCGCCCGTATCCACAAGCGTCGTCACCATGTAAAAGACGCCGTCATGATAGCGCAGCGTCGGCGCGTAAATGCCTCCGGAACACCGCGCCCCGTCCAAATTTAACTGCGACGCGCGATCCAGCACATGCCCGATTTGCCGCCAATAGACCAAATCTTTGCTGTGAAAAATCGGGATGCCGGGAAAATATTCAAATGTTGATGTCACAAGATAATAGTCATTTTCAACCCGGCAAATGGACGGGTCAGGATAAAATCCTGGCAAAATGGGATTAGAGAACGTGTTCATGAGTAGTTCCTTCTTAGAGTAACGTGTTTCGAAAATACGGAGAGGGAATATGACAGCATATTTTTCAGGGGGCAGGCGCATGCCTCCCCCTATATAACCAATCATTGTGTGTTGGCGATTTGTTCCAGGATATTTTGATAGGCGCTCTGTTCTGTATAAACGGATTGTACGGCTTGCTGCCACGACGTTTTGTCAGGCACATCCGTAATGACGACGCCATTCGCTTTTAATGCGGCAAATGCCTCCTCATCTTGCTGCTCGGCCAGGGTGCGATTGAATGCCTGCACTTCTTTCGCAGCATCCAGGAGCATCTGCCGATCAGCGGCACTGAGCTTGTTCCACGTAAGTTCGGAGATGACGATCAGGCTGGGGCTATAAGCATGGCCGTCCAGGGTGTAGTATTTTGCCACTTCATAAAATTTATTGCTGAAGTACGCGCTTGGAGGATTTTCAGCGCCGTCAATGACCCCCATTTTCAGCGCTTGATATAATTCTTGATACGGAATCGGCATCGCAGTTGCGCCGAATGCCGTAATCGTATCTACCAACACTTTTGACTGTGGAACGCGCACCTTCAACCCCTTCATTTCTTCGACTTTCGTAATGGGTTTTTCACGGAAAAAGAAATTCCGCTGACCTTCCTCGACATACCCCAATGCCACCATTTTGGTGCCTGACTCAACGACATCTTTTAGCAGTTCGTCGCCGATTGGACTGGTCAACACATTCCAAAAGTGATCGCGGCTGCGAAACAGATACGGAAGCGCCAGAAGACTCATTTTTTTGGCGCCCAAATCGCCAAGCGTCAGGCTATTCGGGCGATACATATCCAACGTCCCCATCTTCATCGCGTCAATATGTCCCATTTCACCGCCTAATTGCGAACCGGGAAAGACTTCAACAATGATTTGCCCCTGGCTCTTTTCTTTGACAATCCTCGCAAACTCCTGTGCCGTTTTCGTCATCATATTTTCTTCCGTATTCTGTTCCCCATATTTTAAGACAAGGGGCTCAGCAGAGAGAATCTGTGCAGCCAAAAGCCCTGCAAATCCTACGGACAGGATGCTTATTGCTCTTTTGAAAAATTGCATCGCATGTTCTCCTTTGAGTGATTGGTTATTCGGCATCAATCTTTGCGTAACTCTCAACCATCCTTATTGCCAACATCACAAAAATTCTTTCCAATTTCATTCATAGGCATCACCTCCTAAGATGCGTCATATTGGTTAATACCGCTCAAAATCCACATCAATCGAATCTTCTCCCCCCTGAAAGGGAGGGTGCTGCAACTCCTCTCTCTTCGACAACGGTCTCTCTCTTCTGTGTTCTGGCCTGCTCTTGGGGAATGATGGGGCGAAGTCGTCTGGCGGGAGAGGTTCGTTGCACGGCGAGTGTATTGTCCGCTCAACTGTCGAGAGCGCTTCAAGTGTAAAAAAGCTCATCAATTCATACAGTGCATTTGCCTGCGACACTAAACGCTCTCCAGTAGATGGAAGGCGTTCAGCAATCATGGCATTCTGTTGAATGACGCTGTCCAATTCCTGGATCGCCCGGTTAATTTGCGCCATTCCCGAACTTTGTTCTCGACTGGACGCGCTGATTTCCTGCACCAGCATCGCAGTATGACGAATACTGGGAACTAACGTATTCAACATCGCTGCCGCATCATCAGAAATATGAAGGCTATGATTGACCAGTTCATCAATCTCTTCTGCCGCGATTTTTGTGGTTTCGGATAATTTACGCACTTCCGCCGCGACCACAGAAAAGGCTTTGCCATATTCCTGAGCGCGCGCCGCTTCAATCGTCGCATTCAACGATAACAAGCGGGTTTGAGCGGCGATATCTTGAATCACTCGAATTTTTTGGGCAATCTGCTTCATCGCCACAACCGTTTCGGCCACGACTTTCCCTCCCTCGTCGGCGCTTTCCGATGATTGTAACGCGACTCGCTCGGTTTGATCGGCATTCTCCGCGCTCTGTTTCAAGATCGCTGAGATTTCTTCGGTCGAAGCAGAGGCTTCTTCGGCTGCCGCTGCTTGCTGCGTTACGCCTTCGGCGAGAGAAGCGGCATTTGCGCGCATATCCTGCCCTGCCATCATGATGGCCTGCGCCGCCTCTTTGATCTGCATCACGACTGTTTGCAACGTAGTGACCATTCGATTCAACGCTTGCACTAACGTATCATGCTCAGACCGTTCCTGAATCGTCATGGTCAGATTCCCGACGGATATTTTTTGCGCGAATTCGCTCATCTCTTGCATGGCCTCGCGCAGATGACAAAACGCTTGCCCAAGTTGATCCTGCTGCGAATGCGGCGTAATCGCCTGATCGAGATCGCCGGTCGCCATTTTTCTGGCAATCTGCGCCATCTCCTGCAAATATTGCAACATCTCCTGAAATACGAATGTTAATGTTCCAATCTCATCGTGCGATTGGTGCGTGACTGGAATTTCCACAAATTCGCCTTGCGCGACACGCGTGCCGATATCAATCAACCGGCGGAGCGGCTTGGCAACGACGGCGTTAATCAGCGCCAATGTCAAGGCACAAGCGATACTGATGTAAACGGCCAAGAGTATCAGGGATTGAAACAATATTCTGCGCACTTTCAGGTCAATGACTTCCCGACGAACGCCGACCACGATTGTGCCAACATATTGTTGTTCTTCTAAGATGATCGGGATAAGCGTATAATATGAATCGCCATCCGGAATCGTCTGCTGCATGCGACTCTGTAAGGCTGCAAGCAAAGAGAGACTTGTGACGGGTTGATTCCACATGGCGTGATCGTTATGGGCGACAAAAACATGAGACGAATCAATCACAGCAACCGCAGTGACATTTGTGGATTGGTTCTCTTCATAGAGTTGCGCGCACTGAATAGACAGGACACTTAGCATACTTTGGCTTACAGCAGCATATTTCATGCGATCTTTCAGCACATTGATAATATTGCGCGCTAATGCCTCTGACCGCCATTCCAACGCCTCGCGATAATGTTGTTGCAAGTAGCGAATGTTGATGAATGTGCTTGTGCTCAATATCCCGAAAATACTCCCCCCTAAAAGAAGCAACACTTTGATACGCAAGCTGATATTTTTCATACGATCCTCTTGTTAAAAGGGAATAATCATGCCTGTGAAAATCGAAGGAGGCGTTACAACAACCCTAAGGGCATATTCGCAGGATCGCGTCTGGTTCGATGAGTTCGGTCATCACTGTTGTCGTCTAAAAGTAAAATGTCAAATTTTTTCTTCGGTTGTTTTTATTATTGACTTTGGCATGGGAATTGGATCGTTCGCTGACCGCTTCGAATATCGGCGTGATTTTGCCGGACAAACTCAACGTGGCGCAGCAGATCAACGTCATGACCCGCCGCGCTCCGGCATTTTTCCTGCTGTTTATCGCCTCGGTCTGCCTCATTCTGAAACTCGCCGGACGCCCGTTGAGCTTCGTCAAAATCGCCGTGTTGTGCGCCGCATTCTTCCTCTTCTACCCATTGTTCGCATATCTCTCCATGTATATGTCGGTGTGGCTGGCGTTCGCGCTGGCATTCGGGATTTTAGGCGGATTGATGTTCAATTACGCGCGCATCGTGGACAAGTTCGACGCCGCGTTCGCAATTACGGCAGCCTACGTCTTCTACTCCGGCATTACCTCATTGGCCGCGCTCTTTCCGGCCTATACCGGCTTGATTTTGATTCTCGAAGCGGTCGTGCTGTTGGCAGTGGTGATGCACATCCTCTCTCGCTATCGCGAAACCGATTTGATGGAACTGCTCGGTTGGGACAAGCTGAATACGCCGCTCTTTCCGACACATCGGAAACCAGCGACGCCGCCGGATTTGCCGAATGAAGAACGATTGAATGTCGAGTAATATATTTTCCCGCAGGGACGCTGAGGCGCAAGATAAAATTTCCCTGCGTCTCCGCGTCTCTGCGGGAGTAAACACGAAAGAAGGTAAACGATATGAAAAAAAGCTTCTTGATCATGGTATTGGCGTTCATCGCCGCCATCAGTTGGGGGAACGCGCCAACCCGCGCCGAAGAAATCGCGCTGCCGAATTTGGAATCCGGCAAAGTCGTGTTAACTTGGAACGAACTCAAAACGATGCTCGATGAATTGGAGAGCCTGAAACGTGCTATCGCCGAGCAAAAGCAGCCCGAAGTCAAAGAGACGCCGCCTATCGAATTCAACGTGAGCGACGCGCAACTGCGCGGCACGGCGCAGGGCGCGACGATGCGCTTCGAGGCCGACATGACGATTCAAGTATTGAAAATCGGCTGGACGACATTTCAACTCCTGCCCGCGCAAGTCGGGATCGAGTCCGTGCGCATCACGCAACAGGACGCTGTTCCGGCAGGCGACGCAACACTCTCGCCGATTGCTGCCGCCGCGACGCCGTCGTCTGCGCGAATTGCGCAGCTTGTGCGCGGCGATAACAGCTATGACATCATCGCGCAAGGCCCGGCGCAGTTTACGCTTTCCATCGTCTTTTACGCGCCGATTCAGGTGGACAACCTGACCTACTCGTTCGCGTTGACGCCGCCGCCCGCCGTGATGAATCGCATGACCATCGAGATTCCCGAAAAAGCGGTGAATCTCTTGAGCATGTCGCCTGCCGGACAGGTGACGCAAACCGACGGACGGACGATGTTTCAGACCGTGCTAAGCAAAAACGACACGCTCGCGCTCAGTTGGCAGGTCGAAAAGGAAACCGGCATCGCCCGCAAATCGTCGGCGGATGTGCATACGCTGGTCACGGTCGAACGCACCGCGTTTTCGATGAGCAGCATGATTGCGCTGAACAATCTGCCGTCGTTGGAGCAAGTAGAACTGCATTTACCGAAAGACGTGGACATCCTGAATGTCAGCAGCGCCGACATCGAACGCTGGACGACCGAACAGACGGACGCCGCGCAAGTGATCAAGCTGACCGGCCAGATTGACGGGCGTAAAACGGTCAATCTCACGGTGACATATCGCGCCCAGTTGACCTCGCTTCCAGCCAAAGCCGCCGTACCGGTCGCGCAAATCAAGGGCGTGGAACTGGTTGCAGGTTTTGTCGGCGTCGAAGTCGTCGGCAACTTAGACGTGACGCCCGGCGATCAGAATAAATTCGCGATTCCGGCCAAAAACCTGCCGAAAGCCCTGCTGCAAAGCGCGTCGAGTCCGCTGCTGTACGGCTATGAATTTCATGAAGCCGCCTTTCACGCGCAGCTTGACGTGAAAAGTTATCAGGAAATTCAGACCGTCGTCGCCAACATAGACGTGATGGATTGCGTGACGCATCGCACACTGGAAGGGAAAAGCATCACACGCGCCCGCTATTTCATTCGCAACAACGACCGGCAATTCTTGACCGTGACGCTGCCGGACAAATCGCGCCTGTTGCAAGCGTTTTCGGACGGCGAGCCAGTCAAGCCTGCGACGACCGAAGGCGGCGCGATGCTGATTCCGATGAAAAAATCCGCGATGCAGGGCGAAGAATTGCGCTCGTTTTCGATTGAAATCGGCTATGTCACGGATGTGGACAAACTCAGTCTGAAAGGGGAATTGCAGAACGAACTCCCCGGCGTGGACGTGCCGATCAGCCACTTGCGCTGGACGCTCTTTCTGCCGGAAAATTACGAATATACGCGCTTCGAATGCCCGGTCAAACAAGTGCCGCAGCTTGCGACGGCGCAGACCGACGCGCTGAACGTCAAAACCATGATTGATATTCCGCTGCAAGGCAAGCAATTCTTGTTCGAAAAATACCTGTTAGTGGACGAAACGCCCTATGTGCGCGGCAAATACGGCCAGCATCTCGGCGATGATATTTTTCTTTCTGTGTACGCCCAACCGCAATTGCAGGATAACACCAAGAATGATCAGCAGAACGAAGCGAGTGATATCGCCCCATCATCGAACGTCAGAAAGTATCAAGTCGTGCCGAATATGAAATGAATGTCGCCTTTGGCTCTGACATGGGCGAGAATGCTTTCTGTATAGAGGAGACGTTCATATAATATTCAGCGAAATAATTACAGCGTCGTCCAGTGGCATTGATGCCACGAAACCCCTGTCAGGGTTCGAAACCCTGGCAAGGGTGTGTTCAATCGTTGTGAATAATGCGGCACCTCCAAGTTATGTCTTTTGTTTTTCTCTTGACAAAATAGACGCAAATTCTTTTTATTCGACTGATTGGTCAGTTTGTTATGAGCGATAAAAATAATTTCTATCTATTTTTCAAACGCTGTGGCGCGGTTTGAAAACGGATAGCATCTGAAGACGGCGTTTATATGGTATTTTGATTATTCAAGATGATCGCAATTTCAGAGGGCAAACGTTTGATTTAGTATGCGTATTGAAAATTCAACAACGACGGCTGTAGTTTTTTATACGGCATAAATGACTAAATAGTCAGTATTATATGGAGGCATGTATGGCAACATCGGTATATTTTACGCCAATCGCATCATATCAAGAAACGCAACAGATCGCTGATAGTGCGCGGCAATTGCTGAAAACTGTTGTAGAACGCGAACAAGTCAATCTCGAAGCCGCCATTCCGTTGAAAGTGCATTTCGGCGAAAAAGGCAATAACACGTTTATCGGCTCGAAAAATTTCGAAGGGATGATTGATTATCTTCAGCAGCAAAAGGCGGAATGCTGCTACATGGAAACCAATGCCCTGTATCGCGGCGAGCGCCAGACCCGCGCGTCGCACGTCAAATTAGCGGAGCGGCACGGATTTACCCAGATTCCGGTCGTCATCGCCGACGGCGAAACCGGCGACGATTACGAAGAAGTCGAAATCAATCAAACGCATTTTGCCACCTGTAAAATCGGCAAAGAGATTGCCAAACACAAACAATTATTAGTGGTGAGCCATTTCAAAGGTCACATGCTGGCAGGGTTCGGCGGCGCGGTCAAACAATTGGCAATGGGATGCGCGGCGCGCGGCGGCAAACTTGCGCAACACGCCAATGCCATTCCGATGATCAATCCGCTGGCCTGCAAAAAATGCGGCGCCTGCGCCCGGCATTGCCCCGCGAATGCGATTACGATTGGTCGGTGGTCGCGCATTCACAAGGAGAAATGTCTCGGCTGCGCCTCCTGCATGCCGATTTGCCAGCATAACGCCATTTTCTTCAATCCGTTGCGCATGACGCTCTCCAAATCATTTCGGGAAAAAATCGCGGAATACGGATTGGCGGCGCACCTCGGCAAAAAGAATCTCTATATATCGTTTGTCTTTAATCTGACACGCGGCTGCGATTGTCAGGGGTCGAAGATGAAACCGATTGCCCCGGATTTAGGCGTGATCGCTTCGACTGATCCTGTCGCGATTGATCAAGCCTGCCACGACCTGTTAGATAAGCGGAGCGGCAAGCGCGTCTTCGGGCGTGGGCGCGACACGCTGGAATATGCCGAACAGATCGGTCTCGGCCAACGTGCGTATACGTTAGTGACGCTGTAATTCAAGGCATCAAGAGTCTCTCACTCTTCTTAGCGCCTTCGTACCGGTGGACAAGGCTGTCCGCCGGTACGTAAATAATTACATTTAATCTTCATTAAACCCCGGCAGGTTTGGAAAAACATCAATACAGCGTAACCGCGCCGGACGCCGCGACCGGCAGCGCGCCTTCCAAATCGGCATTGATTAAAATGGTGTAGGCTCCGGCTTCGAGCGCGTCAAGCGGAATATTGACTTCGAAAACACCCGGTTCGATGTATGTTCCGGGATATGTCCGCTCGTCGGTCGGCGTAACCAACACCGCCGAGACTGTGCCGCGTTCTGCCGGCTTCGTGGTATTGTCAGGGTAGCGAACTTCCGACAGCGTCACTCGCGCCGTCATCGTCTTTTCTTCGAGGGCGTACATCGCCGGAATATCCACGCTGTCAATGCGCAGCAAATTCGCGGCGAGCGTGTTCGGCCAATAATCAGATGCAAACGGATATGCTTCGTCGCGGAACGCTTTCAGTTCCATGTAATTCGTGGTCGGATCGTATTTTTCAATCAGAAACGCGCCACAGCCTATCAGCGCGTGATTGTGCGCGTCAATCCACTGGATTGCGGCGTCATAGTTTGCGGCGGCCTGTTCCGGCGTGACATGCGCTTGAATCGAAGCCGGGACGAATTGCTTTTCTTTCATTTCCGTGAGTTTGGCGCGAATATCGGCGACGCAGTCAGGCCGGAGCAGGTCAACCTGCGTCGCGTTGCCCGCCGTGAAACTGTACGTCGTGCCGGACGCGCTCCCTTCCGCGACCAATTGCCCCAACGCTTCCAGAATTTCCCACGCCACCATGATATTCGGGCGACCGGTCAACACGCTTAACGTCGGCGCGCCTTTGGACGCCACGCGGATTTTCGAGGCCGGGAAATTGTAGTCGAAAAAGGTGGTGATCGTGTTATCAGGATGCACGATCCAGCCTTTATTCAGGTCACGCCCCGGCTTATGGCTCGATTCGTAGGTCGCGTCGTAATAACGGTCGTTTTCGCCGTCTTTGCGCGCCCATTCTTCTTCGAAGGCGTCCGCGTAGAGAAAATCCGCCACGCTGATCGGGCGGCCATGATGGAATTTCCCTGAGGTAAACGCATACGTGCCTGAACTCATCGCGGTTGTTCCAGGAGCAACCGCGATCCATTCGTCTTTGGCGGAATCGTAGCGTTTTGCGTCTGCCGCCACCGGAATATCGCCGACAACTTCGCCCTGTTCGTTTTTATGCACGTGCGTATCCACGTCGGTAGGAATTGCCATCAGCGGAATGACTTCAGCCGTCGCCGGGCTTTCGAAGGACGATGCCATGCCGGTGGGCGTGGCGCAGACCTGACTATAGACATCGCTGAAGCCGTCGTCGCCGACGGGGTCCCAGGCGTGCATGAAAAGTGAGCCTTTGGCGGAATAGCCGGTGATGCGCAAAATCTTGTCGGGCGTGTCGGCGGAAAGGAGCGACCATTCGTTCAAGCCGTCCGCCATGCCGTAGAGCATCCGACGTTCGAAACGCGCTTTATTCGCGGCGTAATATTGATTCTGCGTGGCAACGTAAATTCTGACCGCTTCGTTCAGGCCGATTTCCAGACCTTTTAACGCTAACTCCCAATATTCGTCCTCGGTCAGAAAATTTCCAGCGAACGCTTTGCGCGTGATCGTATCGAGTTCGTCATGCGTGTAGCGCCAGTTTTCGGGGTTCGTGCCGCCCGGCATGTAGCCGTACCAGGGGGCGTACATCTGCGCCACGATATGCTCCCAGTACGCCCGCGTCGCGCCTGCGCCCCAGCCTTCGGTGTAGATGTTCCATTCGTAATTGGCAGGATTGCCCTGATAGACGGTCTGACTACATTTGGCGCGATCCCAGAGCAGGCGTTCGACTTTGATGCCCGCCTTTTCGATTTGCTGCGCCACGTATTCTCCTTCTTTCAGGCGTCCCTGCGGATCATCCACACGGATAACGAATTTGATCGTTAATGGCTGCGTGTCGAACATCCACCAGTCGCCCTCTTTCGCCAGTCTCCCCTGCAATTCCGGCAGCGCGGCAGCGGTATCGAGCGCGGTGGCGATCTCTTGCAACGCCTGTTCTTCGTTGCCTTCTTCAGTGAAACCGGCGCGTTGCGCTAACAAGTTGTATTTGTACGTGCCGGGTTGACCGGGCGTCGCCATCGTAAATGTCGGCATACCGGAACCGGACAGGATTTCATCTACGATATATTTGCGGTTGATCAGATTGTTGATGGCAAAACGGATTTCGCGAATCGCGAACGGGTTGAAAAACTCCTGTTCGCCCGCTTTGACAAGATACGGCGCTTGATTCGGAATTGGGTTCAGCAACAGCGACCAGTTGCCTCCCGGCACGGTGTAGAGGTCGAGTTTATCCCGCGTCGCCTGATCCAGCCCGAAAATCACCGGCCCATCCACGCCGAAAAAGAAGATGTCGGTCAAACCCTCCGCCGTATCTTTCAGACCGATTTCCGGCTTCATCTTGACATTGAAATAGACCGTGTCCACGATAGGTCCTTTTTGCTCGTCTGCGGCGAATATCGGCGCACAAAGGGAGAGCAACAGCAGTATAACGAACCAGCAACGACATATGTTATTCATGGATAACGAACGGGAAAAAATGGCGCGTTTCGAACGTTCCAGTTCCAGAGGTTGAAACCTCTGGCTGTATTCCGTCGCCCTTTCAGGGCGAAACGCCTGCCGCGAAGCGGCAACGGAATATAGCCAGACGTTTTAACGTCTTGAAGACAGATGGAGATTTCGACTCTGAAATTCGAAAGCGCGTCATTTTTCCCGCTAAAAAATACTTGACAAATCATAGCTATTCT
>CAZRSF010000057.1:0-42012 GCA_964602655.1 uncultured Candidatus Moduliflexus sp. | reverse complement strand
TTGCGAGGAGTGACAACGACGAAGCAATCCCGTGATTCCGGCGAGATTGCTTTGTCGCTAACGCTCCGCGCAATGACAGAGCTTAACAACCCGGCGGGGCATTTCCACAGCGTCATTCATCTTTTCCGATTTTCAGCCCATCCCAAATCATAAACCGCAATTCGCTCATAATTGATCCGCTCTTTAACGGATCATCAATCCAGATCGCCAATTCGAATGCCAGTCCCTTCTCCGCGCCATCTTTGCCGAAATCCGTAAAATAGACATGCGGTTTCGGTTCTTTGCGGATGCCCTCATGCTGCGCGGCGATCTTCAGCAGCGCGTCCCGCACCTCTTCCGGGCAATAGCTGTTATCCACCCGCACCGGAATTTTAATCCGCACCCAGCGGTTGCGTTTCGTGTACGTGCGCACCGACGAGGCCAGCAGATTTTGATTCGGCACGATCACTTTCACATTATTCGGCGTGCGCATGGTGGTGGCGCGAATGTTCAAACTTTCCACAACCCCCATTTCGCCGTTGACATCAATAATATCCCCCGGACGCAGCGTTTGTTCGAACAATAGCAGCATTCCGCTGAGAAAATTGGAGATGATCTGTTGCAAGCCGAAGCCGATGCCGACGGACAAACCTCCGCTGATAAACGCGACCGCCGCCATGTTGACGCCTAACGACGCGGCGATAATCACGACGCCGACGATAATCGCGACATACCGGCTGAGCGTCAGAATCGCGTGAATCACGTTCGGATCGGAGTCGGTGCGCGGCACGATAATCTCCTGCATCATGTCTTGAATCGCTCGACTCGTGAAAAAGAGCACGTATAGCGTAAAAAGCGAGAGCAGCAGACTCCCCAGCGTGATCGGATGGTCAAACGGTCGGAAGACAACGACATGAGTCACAATGCTGAGATTCATGACGTAATTCAGCGCGTCCCTCGCGATAAACAGCGCAAACAGCGGCGTCAGCAGGCGCGTCTGATAGCGGCGCATGTAGTCGTGCCCTAATAGGCCGTACAACACGGCGATGATCAGGCGATAAAACAAAAACAGCCATAACACGCCCGTCAGCTTCGCGATAAATGCATTACGCCACCCCTGAGCCTGAAACAGGCGAAAACTCGCCTCGGCAAACGCAAAACAGAGCAGGGGAAACGTCAGATGGCGCAGAAGGCTGAAACCATACGTCCACAATGTCCGCGCGCGTTCCTTTTGAGCGCGTTCCCAGGTCTCGGCGCGCACTCCGGCGGCCTTCCAAAACGTTCGCGACACCCCCCAGGCCAACGCGATTGCTCCTATAAACGCGGCGCACTGCGCTTGAATCATCGGGCGCGCGACAAACAGCCGCCCCATCTGGAGTTGTTCGATTACGGCATGTATATCGGAGAATTGCGTCATCGTCGTTCGAACGCCGCCAGTCGGCCAGCGCCCGTCTTGACGGGCGCTGGCCGACTGGCTGTGGCGCATCGCATTATGGTTGATCAAGCGTATCGAGCCATTCTTTCACTGCGTCTTCCGGTTCGCGTGTCCCGTTCAACGCCTGTTCATAGGCGAGATCGCCGTATTTCACTAATCGCGCCATCATCTCGGCGTCAGGCATCCTTGAATCGCTGACCATCGCGCTCAAGTTCGCCAGCGCGGGATCGTCAATGCCTGCCAGCGTCAATTCATTGGTCGGGACGATGCGGCCTGCATCCATCAGCGCCGTTTGCGTGGCGTCCGCGGTGGCGAATTGCGCAAACGCGGACGCGAGTGTCGTCTGCGCTTCATTCAGGCCGGAACTGACAAAAAATGCGTCCACTTGCATGAACGGCGCTGCGCCTTCCGGCAATAACGCGACGCCGACCGCGTCTCTGCCTAACGACCGGCGAAATTCAGGCAGGGCGTCGGATTCGGTCACGAGATAGGCGGCTTTTCCGGCGGCAAACAATCGCCGCAAGACCGCCGGATCGCGGTCAAGAATGACGCCGGGACGCTCTTTGGCCGTTTTCAGCCAGCGCAGCCAGTCCGCGAAACCTTGCCGGTAGGCGTCATCCTGTCGCAGCCAGCCACGCTCATCGTCAAGCTGTCCGCCGAAGATGGAAATTCCCCAGAATGCGCCATAAAAACCGGTTTCGATGGCGACGGCTGCGTCGGGCGAGGCGGCGGCGAAAAGCTCTTCTAACGTCGTCGCCGGTTGCTTGACAAGCGTCGTGTTATAAAACAACCCCGTCGCCCGGCAATTCAACGGCAAGGCGTATAACGCCTTGTGAGAGGTCAACTCGCGAAGAATGCCGGACAGATATTGAATGGTGACGGATTCTTCGAACATGGGGCGCAGGTCTTGAATCAACTCCGCCTGCCGCAGCGGGTTCATCAGCGTATGCGCGGCGAGAATCGCGTCGGGGCTGCTTCCATTTTTCGCTGCGCTTGACAGCCGCTCGATCAAGGCGTCGGCGGGGACAATCACGCGCTCCGTCTCGATGGTCGGGCAGGTTTCGGCAAATCGGGCGAGAATCTCGGTCAAGATGTTTTGCTGAATATCAGGGGTCTGCCATACCGTCAATTTCCCTGGCATGTCGGGCGGACAGAGTGACGCGGCCTGCGAGGCGTCCGTCGGGAAACCGTTGGCTCTGTTCATCAGATTGACCGCGTGTTCCACCGCCGTTTTCGGCTGAACGTGTTTTTCCAGCACATTCGGATACGGATCGCCGCCCCAGAAAAACACGGGTTCGATTTGCGGCACAATCGGCGGAACGGCGGCGCTTCTGGCTTGCTCGACAAACCCGGCGATGGCCGGATAGGACGAGGCGTCCACATTCACATTTGCGGGCACCTGATTCGCCCGTTCCATCAGCGCCGTCTGGCTTTCGACTTCCGCGAGATATTTCGCGAATTCGAGCGCTAAGCGTCCCTGAGCTTCCTCGGAAGCGCGGTGAATCATCACGCCTTGCACGCCGAGAATCGGCGATGATTTGCCCTGTGGTCCGGCTGGCAGCGGCGCGACGCGCACACGCTCCGCGCCGAGCGCGGCTTGCAATTCGCTCAACTGCGTGACCTCTCCAGCCCAAAACGCCGCCTTTCCTTCCATGAAGAGCGTTTTGGCGTCGTCCACATCCTCATCGGAAAGCATCAACTGGATATTCGCATGTTCTTGCGCCGTTTTGAGCCAATCCAGCCACTCCGCAAATCCGCCGCGATTCAGAATCACGCGATAGTCGTCGTCGAACAGCTTTGCGCCGAATGCGCCCAAACCCCAGTAGGCCTCATAAAAATTGCTGAGCGGCAAGATGATTTTGCGCCCGGCATCGGCCTGAAAAAGCAGATCGTCCAGCGCGAGCGGCGGGTCGGAAACGAGTTCCGCGTTGTAGTATAACGCCATGAGCTGCGTGATCGAAATCGGCAGCGCGTAGAGCTTGCCGTCCGAACTCATTGCGGCGATGGTTTCGGGGATATAGCGCTGTAAAAAGTCCGCGTCCGCGACCGCGCTCAGGTCTTGCAGCGCGTTATCCTCCGCAAGCATGGACGTCAAATGGTTCGAGCCGATCAGCACGTCAGGCGCGTTGCCTTCGGTCGTCGCTGTTCGATATTCTTCGCGGAGGCGGCTATCATAATCATATTCGTCTTCATCCGTCTCGAACGGCTCGAGTTCGACGGCGACACGCGGACAACGGGCGATGAAACGTTCGCGAATCTCTTCCAACACCACTGTTGCCATTTCATGCGGAATATACCAGACACGCAGCGTCCCGGCCAAATCACACACGGCGGCTGCGGTGATGGTTTCGAGGCCATAGCGGGAATTGACTTGCTCCGTCAGGACTTTTGCCGCCTTTTGCGGATCGAAAACGCCGGAGAGGGCTTGAATGTAGGCGTCGTTGCCAGCCGTTTCGATCTCGGCGGCTTGCGGCAGATTCGGCAAGGCGACCGCCGTTCTCGCCTGCGCGGCAAAGCCAGCGACTGCCGGATAGATGCGCGGATCGACCCAGACCCGCGAATTGGCCGGAACGCGGCGCAGTTGGCGGATCAATTCGGATTGCTGCTCGAAATTCGTCAAAAACTGCGCCAATCGGAGCGCAAGTTCGGTCTGTTCATGCGAAGATGCCGCGTTCAGCAGCAGGGCTTCCGTCTCCAGAATCGGACCCGATTGATTAGGCGTTCCTGCCGGAAACGGCGCGACGCCCACCACGTTTTCGCCCAATGTCTTTTGCAGCGAGCATAATGCCTCGGAACTATCGGCGTAATAGGCAAGCTGCCCTTTGATGAACAGCGCGCGCAGCGTTTCGGGATCGTTCGTCAAGATGACATTCGGCGCATTTTGCGCTTTTTTCAGCCAGCCTAACCAGTTGGCAAAGCCGCCCTGATTCAGAATGACGCGCCCCTCGGCATCGAACATTTGCCCGCCGAACGCCTGAATTCCCCAAAACGCCCCATAAAAGCCGGTACTCAATCCGACGCTTTTCCCGTCGGCGGCTTGATCCAATAAGGCTTGCAGCGTTTTCGGCGGAGCGGTAACAAGCGCGCGATTGTAATATAACGCGCTGGTTCGAAGCGATAGCGGCAGGCCATGCAATCGCCCGTCATATCGCAGCGTATGCAACGCGGCGGAGAGGTAGGTTGAGGTATCAACACGGCTGTCAACGGCTTGAATCAAGCCGGATTGCGCCAACGTCAAGACGGTGTTGCTCGGCAGAATGACCATGTCCGCGCCTAAGCCGAGCCGAGCTTGCGCGGAGAACTCATCCGTCAGCGTTTCGGGCGGGAATGCGGCGTGGATGACCTGTATGTCAGGATACACGACCATAAATTTTTTCAGCAATTCGTCCAAAACCGCCGTCTCTTCTTCGTTCCAGGAATGCCAGAGAAGCAAGGGCTTCTTCAACGGCTTCTTATCGGCGGAGTTGCCGCCGCACGCCGTCAGGAAAACGCTTAGGAACATTGCCAGGATCATCCAACAAAGTCGTCTGTTTCGCATACGGTTTTTCCAGGTATGGCGAAACTGTGTTTCGCCAACGACGAAACGCAGTTTCGTCGTACAATTTATGACGCGCCTGCTGCCAGCAGCCGTTCCGCCAAATCGCGGATCGAATCGGCCTGCGCAAGCCGCCGCTGCCAGTGTTCGGGAATGCCGATTTCGCTGTAAAACGCGCCCGCGATCTGACCGCAGACGGCAGCGGTGGTGTCGGCGTCGTCGCCGAGATTGGCGGCGGCCAAAATCGCATCGCGGAAGTTGTCGGTCTGATAAAAGCACCAGAGCGCCGCTTCCAGGCTGTCCACCACGTACCCGCTCCCTTCGATCTCGTCAACCGATTTGGCGCGATACGTTCCACTGGCAATCGCCTCGATTTTCGGCGCAAGCGGCGCGTCCAGCGTCACGGGAAAATGTTCGCCGAAGAGAATTTCGGTTTTGCTTTGACCGGATAACGCTTTGAAAAGCATCGAACCGAAGAGGCGGCAGGCGTCCACGCATTCCGCCGCGCCATGCGTGGTGCGCGAGCTTTCGCCCGAAAAATGGACAGCGGCGGCATGATCAGGAAAGAAAAACATCGGCGCTGGCGCAAGCCGCATGATGCTGCCGTTTCCGGCGGAGCGCGGCGAAGTCGAGCCGCTGTAAGGCTCTTCGGTCGCTTCGAAGGCTCGCAGGGCGGCGCGTACCGTGTTGCCGATGTCGAAACAGCGCCCCGTGCTGCTCAAATAGCCCTCATTCATCCAGCGGCAGTAGCGCGTCATTTGATCATACGGCGCAAAGCCGTTGCATTCCACTAAACTGGCGGCAAGACAGAGCGCCATGCTGGTGTCGTCCGTCCATTCGCCGGGCAGCAGCGTAAACGGGCCGCCGCCGACCATGTCGGTCAGCGGACGGAATGAGCCGCGCGGCTTGAATTCCACTGTCGTGCCGACGGCGTCGCCTGCGGCTAATCCGAGCAGGCAGCCTATGAATCGTTCGCGTGTCGTCATAATTTTTGCGTTCAGCCCTGCCAGGGTTTAATGAACATTGAAAATGTCATTCGGTCACGGCGTGTTTGATCTCACTCCCAGCCCCTCCTTGTTAGCAGGGCTGTTAAGTTCTGTCATTGCGCGGAGCGTCAGCGACAAAGCAATCCCTGTGCGACGAGATTGCTTCGTCGTTGTCACTCCTCGCAATGACAACGTTTGGCGAGAACCTAAACAGCCCTGTTCCTTGTTGGGGAGGGCTGGGAGTGAGGTGGCTGAGGAACATGATCAGATTATACCAATTGCCATTGAATGGATCATCTATCGTCGGGCGAAACTGATGTTTCGCCATCGTCGAAACGCAGTTTCGACGTACAGAATTCTTGTAGTTCGCCTTTTTGCAAATGTCAACTTTTTTGGTACGTATTTCGTTGTTGAAGCGCGACCTGTTTGATTTTATTTCGATATTTGCAAAAATAAGCTTGACAAAATCTCCGTATTATCAGATTTGCTTCGACAAATATAAAAATAGTTATTTTGCATTGGACGGAAGAGCAGTCAGGCATGTTCACCATGTCTGGCTGCTTGCCATGCCCTTCGAATATGATGAAATTCTCCGAAAGCATATCAATCATCAAAGCCTTAGCCGATAGTTCGCGCCTGAGAATCCTCGACGCGCTCGTTGAAAAACCGCACTATGTCGAAGAACTCTCGGAACGCTTGCATTTAGCGGTCTCAACGGTGTCTTTCCATTTGAAAAAACTGGAACAGGCCAATCTTGTCTCCAAAGTCAAGGAGCAGTATTACGTCATGTTTTACGCCAATCGAGACGCCTTGAGCCTGACGCTGAACGACCTTATTTCAGTTGACGACCTCGAAAAATCGGTGCAGGAAGAACGAATTCAGGAATATAAGGCCAAAGTGATTCGGACGTTCTTCGAAGATGGGAAGCTCACGCGCATTCCGGCGCAGCAGAAAAAACGCTGGATCGTGTTCGAAGAGATCGCCCGCAAATTTGCGCCGGGGCAGTCGTATCAGGAAGAAGACGTGAATGCCCGCATTGCAGACGTGTACGAAGATTATTGCACGTTGCGCCGGGCATTTGTTGACGGAGGCATTTTCACGCGCACCGGCACGACCTATCATGTCAATGCGGATTGGGCGACCGCGTCGCGTTTACGGAAAAGTTTCGATGAAAGTGTCGCGACGGCATCGCGATAAAGGGAATCATCGTGAACGAAAAAATTCGTTCACGATGAAAAAAATTATGATGAACAGGCGCGCAGAACTCAAACTGGCTTATAAAGAAAACCCGCCGAAAGGTGGCGTACTTCAAATTAAAAACATGCAAACCGGCAAGATATTGATTGACAGCAGCACGAACGTTACCGGGAAGGTCAATAGTTACCGTTTTCAACTCAACCTCGGTTCACACCGCAATAAAACGTTGCAGCAGGATTGGAACACATGTGGCGCGGATGCGTTTTCGTTCGACATTTTAGAGGAACTCGAACGAAAAGAGAGCAGCGAGAAGGAGTATAGCGAGGATGTCGCGACGTTAGAAGAAATGTGGCTTGACAAACTTCAACCCTACGATGAACGGGGCTATAACACGCGGCGGAAATCCTTCGCGGCGAACCATGAATAGCCTTCGAATGGAAACGACATGACATTCGATTTCGATACCGTCATAGACCGCCGCCAGACCAATAACATCAAATGGAATCTGACGGCGAAACATCCGGGCGAGCCGGAACTGCTGCCGCTCTGGGTGGCGGATATGGATTTTCAGTCGCCGCCGGAAGTGCGCGACGTACTGCGTCAACAGGCCGAACACGGCATTTTCGGCTATCCTCTTGTGCCGGATTCCTGTTACGAAGCGATTATGGCCTGGCTGAAACAGCGGCATCATTGGGAGATCAAGAAAGAGTGGATTGTCTTCACGCCCGGCGTGATTCCGGCGTTTTACTGGACGATTCGGGCATGCGCGCAGCCCGGCGACGCGGTCATCATCCAGCCGCCCGTGTATCCGCCGTTTTTCAAGGCGGTCAGCGCGAACAACTGCGTCCTTGTCGAAAACGAATTACGGAACGTCAACGGGCATTATGACATGAATCTGGACGCTTTCGACGCCCAACTCGAGTCGTCCGGCGCAAAAGTCTTTCTGTTGTGCAGCCCGCATAATCCGGTCGGGCGCGTTTGGACGGAAGACGAATTGCGACGTGTCGCAGAACGTTGTCTGGAGCATCACGTCATCATCTGCTCCGATGAAATTCATGCGGATATCGTCTTTCGCGGTGCTCGCCACCGTCCGACCGCAACGCTTTCCACGGAAATCGCGTCCCGCACAGTGTCCTGTTTTGCCGCCAGCAAAACCTTTAACATTGCCGGATTGAATACCGCGTTTGCCGTCATTCCCGACGCCGACCTGCGCGCCACGTTTCTGCTCGTCAAGCAAAACGTCGGCAACCCGGAGCCGAATCTGATGGGGATTTTAGCCACCGAAGCCGCCTACCGGCACGGCGCGGGCTGGTTAGACGCCCTGTTAAACTACCTTCAAGGCAATTTGGCGTTTTTGACACATTTTATTCGCGAGCGGATTCCGCACATCGCGGTCGTCAAATCGGAAGGAACATATTTAGCGTGGCTGGACTGCCGCGAGTTGGGATTGTCGGATGCGGAACTGCATGATCTGTTTATGAATAACGCGCGGGTCTGGTTGAACGATGGGCAGATGTTCGGCAGCGGCGGATCGGGATTTCAACGCCTGAATTTCGCCTGCTCGCGCGCCACGCTGGAAATGGCGTTGACGCGGATCGAGCGGACGATGTCGTAGGGGCGGGTTCAGTTGTAGGGGCGGGTTCTGAACCCGCCCCTACGGATTTACTTTTTGTGTGAACGCCGACGCTCGCTTTCGCGCAGGACTTTCTTGCGCAAGCGGATATGTTTCGGCGTAATTTCGACCAATTCGTCGTCGTCAATGAATTCCAGCGCGAATTCCAGCGTCATATCTTGCACCGGCACTAACTGAATCGCGTCGTCCGAACCGGAAGCGCGAATGTTGGTCAGCTTCTTTTCGCGTTGCGCGTTCACGACCATATCGTTGCCTTTGCTGGTAGAACCGATGATCATGCCTTCATAGAGGTCTTCGCCAGGCCGGATGAACAACGCCCCGCGTTCTTGCAAGCCCCACAGCGCATACGCCACCGCCGGACCTTCCTGTTGCGCGATGAGCACGCCGACATGGCGCGACGGCATCTCGCCTTTGAATGGCTGGTATTTGTAAAAATTCTGATACATGATGCCCGTGCCGCGCGTCATGGTGAGAAATTCGCCGCGAAAACCGATCAGCGCGCGCGACGCCACGATAAATTCCAGTCGAATCGTACCGATGGAACTGACTTGCATGCTCCGCATTTCCGCCATGCGGCTGCCGAGCGCCTGAATCACCGCGCCCTGATAGCCTTCGTCCACTTCGACAAAGACTTCTTCCACCGGTTCGACGACTTCGTCGTCAATGGTTCGCAAGATGACCTGCGGACGCGAGACTTCCAGTTCATAGCCTTCGCGGCGCATCGTTTCGATCAAAATCGAGAGATGCAATTCGCCGCGCCCGGACACTTTGTAGGCGTCGCGGCCTTCCACCTCGTCAATTTTGATGCCGACGTTCATCATCGCCTCATGCTGCAACCGGTCGCGGATATGACGCGATGTGAGAAAGCGCCCGCCGTCGCGCCCGGAGAATGGGCTGGTGTTGTGCGAAAAATTCATCGAGATCGTCGGCTCGTCAATCTTAATCGTCTTCAATGCTATCGGATTATTTCCATCCGCGAGCGTTTCCCCGACCTTTACGTCGCCCATGCCCGCAATGGAAAGGATGTCTCCGGCCTGACCTTCCTGGACTTCAACGCGGTTCATTCCGTGATAGCTCAAAATTTTGGTGATGCGCCCTTTCTGAACTTCGCCATCCCGCTTGACTAACGCAATCGTTTCTCCGCTTTTCACGCTGCCATGCACCACGCGCCCGGTGGCAATCCGACCGATATACGGATCGTAATCGAGCATGGTGACTAACATTTGAAACGGCAATTCCGGATCGGCAATCGGCGGCAGGACGCGATGAATGATGGTTTCCAACAGCGGTTTCATATCCACCGCCTCTTCGTCCAGATCAAGGGTCGCCTTGCCTTCTTTGGCCGAGGTAAAGACTATCGGAAAATCAAGCTGTTCGTCGGTCGCGTTCAATTCGCAAAAAAGGTCGAAGGTCAAATCCACGACTTCATTCGGGCGGGAGTCGGGGCGATCTATTTTATTGATCACGAGAATCGGTTTCAGATGAAGTTCCAACGACTTGCGCAGCACGAATTTGGTCTGCGGCATCGGCCCTTCGAAGGCGTCCACGAGCAGCAGCACGCCGTCCACCATACGCAAGATTCGCTCCACTTCGCTGCCGAAATCGGCATGGCCGGGAGTGTCCACAATGTTAATCTGAATGTCTTTGAATTGGAGCGAGACGTTTTTGGAAAAAATCGTAATGCCTCGTTCGCGTTCGAGGGGGTTGGAATCCATGATGGTCACTTCCCCTTCTTTGAATTTGTGCGCGTGGGTTTGTTTGAGCAGCGCGTCAACCAGCGTGGTTTTCCCATGATCGACATGCGCGATAATTGCAATGTTGCGCAGGTCTTTGCGTCGTTTTTGATGCGGCATAATCGTACTCTGTAAAAAAAGCGTCTTCAAGAGCGCGAAAGCAACGCTTTGGCGCTCAAAAATTCTTTCATAATAGAAGCTTTTCTGTAAGAATCCTAATAGTTTAAAATTGTTATACGGTCTCTGATGAATATTGACGAGTTCACACAAGAAGAAACGGACAAACCTGTCAAGGAAATTCGGCAGAACGCCAGTAGCGCGGGGTTGCGTCCTCATGTTTCGACGCCGTCAGGACGACGACGTTCCCAGCATTATTCGGAGTTGAAACGGATGCGCGGGTCGGCGGCGGCATAGGCTAAATCGGTCAGCAGATTTGCGAACACGTACCCGAACGCAAAGATGAGTACGCAGCCTTGCACAAGCGGGTAATCGCGCTTTTGAATCGCTTCGATGGCGAGGCGACCGATGCCAGGCCAGGCGAAAATGGTTTCGGTAATCAACGCGCCGGAAAGCAACGCGCCGAATTGAATGCCGATCACCGTAATCACGGGAATCAGCGCGTTGCGCAGGGCGTGTTTGAACAGGACGACGCTTTCGCGCAAGCCTTTGGCGCGGCTGGTGGTGATGTAGTCTTCGTGCAGCGCTTCCAACACACTGGAACGGGTCATGCGCGTCAGCTTCGCCGCGAGCGCCGAACCGAGCGTGATCGCCGGAAGAATCAGATGCCAAATCGTGCCATGTCCCGACACCGGCAGCCAGTTCAGATGCACGGAAAACAGCAGAATCAGCAACGGCCCAAGCCAGAAATGCGGCATGGAGATGCCTAACAATGCGATGAAGGTCGCTCCGTTATCCAACAGCGAATATTGTTTGCGGGCAGAAATCACGCCGAGCGGAATGGCGATCAGCAGCGCGACCACGAGCGACGCCAGCGTCAGTTCGACCGTCGCGGGAAGGCGGCTGATAATCGTCTTGAAAATCGGCTGGCCGGTGAAGATCGAACGGCCTAAATCTGCTGTCAGCAAGCCTTTCAGAAAAAGCGCATATTGCTCGCCTAAAGGCTTATTCAGCCCCAATTGATTGCGCAATTGGTCAACATCGGCGGCGTTCGCCGATTCTCCCAGCATCACCTGTACCGGATCGCCGGGAATCAGATGGATAAACAAAAACACAAGCGTCGAAACCCCGAAAATGACCGGGATCGTCAGCAGCAGTCGTCGTAAAAAATAGGTGTGCATAGAGACATTGATTCCCCTTTCAGGGAGCAGGGCTGTTACGTTCTCGTTCCACGCTCCGCGTGGAATGCCCACAGCCCGCCGCTCTGCGGCGAAATGGAACGAGGGCGTTTCGCCCTCTTCTGAAATGTAGAACGTAACAGCCCTGCTCTCTATAAGGGAATCGCATTACGTCAATAGAGAATCTTGAATCAATAGCCAGCGATATCGCGAGCGCTCGCTCATCTGCGAAACAATCACGATGATTATTACGCTAACGCCCTGCTTCACCGGCGGCAAAGGGACGCGTCCACCGGACGTAGGGTTCAACGACCAATTTTCCCCGTGCCCCTTTGACGTCTGGTGCAAGCAGATCGTTAGGCTCATTCACGATATGAACGTCTCACTTTTAGTCTGGTATTTCAACAATCGTACATTCTATACACGGTAATTGCGTCGTTATCTCTTGACCATTCTCTTGTTCTTGTATCATCAGTCCATTCTGTGTAATTGAGACGACTTTCCCCTCTTGTTTCCCAACTGGCGTTCCAACAGCCACAGCATACAATTTTCCTTGCAATGTCCGAATCCGTGCGTAATTTCCGATAGGACTCAATAGAATTTCAGTAAGTTTAAGTTGGGGTATTTCAACTGTTCGTAATGGATGGGCATAAGGGGAAGTCTGTCCATTTGTCTTTTTCTGTTGTTCCTCATCAAGAATCAATGGTGTAAAAAAGTCTGGGCAGGATGCAATGTCTTGCAACGATGCTTGCCTTTCTGTTTGAGTTGCGACTCGTAATGCTGTAATCTGGAACTCTAAAATACTCTGGGACAATGAAGGATAATATTCAACATGATGATAGGGCACATCAACCTCCTGAAAGGCGTTCGATGCGGAAAGATTTCTTATAAAATCGGATAAAAATGGTGATGATATGCTCTTTCCTTCTATCATCATTTCATCCCCTCGTTGTCGAATCGCTGTCACCCACATGCCTTCTTCTAACGCATCACAGAGTTCAGTCAATAATTGGAGATCGAGTTGAGCATATGCCTCGAATGTTGTGATGTGTTCCCATCCTGACGCCAACGGTTGCGCAGATTGTGATAATGATTGTTCAGGCCGTGTCGTTTGAATGGCATCATCTTCAGACGTGTTCGCATATCTATCAAGATCAATGAACCCCATATTGAAGAGACAGCATGCTAATACTACCACTGGTATCCCTAAGATTTTGAGAGAACACACGTTGTCGTACCTCTTTCTTCTATGATACTGCCTAACAATTGGTTTAATCCGACAAATTACCCAACGCGGTCAGCAACTTTTGATGAATACCGCCGAAGCCGCCATTCGACATGATGAGGGCGACGTCGCCGGGTTTCGCGTGCTGCGCGAGATGCGCCACGATGTCGTCAACCGCGCTGATATGATGCGCTTCGATGCCGCGCTCGCGCAAATCCTCAACTAATCGCTCGGACGAAAACCGATGGCCTTCCGGCGCTTTTTCGGGTTTGTCCACGTTCGCGATAATCGCCACATCCGCCTGTGAAAAGGCATCGGCATAGTCGTGCTGGAACACGTCGCGCCGCGTCGTGGCGGTGCGCGGTTCGAAGACGCACCAGACGCGCTGTCCGGCATAGTGGGTTTTGACGGCGTCAATCGTCAGTTTCACGGCGGTCGGATGATGCGCAAAATCGTCAATCACCGTGACGCCATTCGCGACGCCGCGCACTTCCTGACGGCGTTTCGTTCCCTTGAACTCGCGGAATCCGGTGCGGATTTCTTCCGGCGACAGGCCGAGATGATGCAAAACCGCTGTCGCGCCAAGCAGGTTCCAGAGGTTGTGACGTCCGATCATCGGCGTTTCGAATTCGGCAAAACGAACGCCCTGTTTCAATACGGTAAAGGTTGTCAGGCCGTTCCGCTTTTCGATAGCGCCAATGCGCCAATCAGCGTCTTTGGACTCGCCATACGTCTGAATCGGCGCGGTCGCGGATGAAAGGACTTCGCGGATGTTCGGCTCGTCGGCGCAGGCGACGAGCAAGCCGTCCGCCGGAATCAATGCCGCGAATTTACGGAACTCCTGTTTGATCTGCTCCAAATCGTTGTAAATGTCGGCGTGATCGAATTCGATGCTGGTCATCAGACCTGTTTTGGGGCGATAATGCAGGAATTTGGGCGTTTTATCGAAATAGGCGGTGTCGTATTCGTCCCCTTCCACCACGAAAAACTGACCGTTGCCGACGCTGTATGTCGCCTGAAAATTCGTCAATACGCCGCCGACGAGAAAGCCGGGATTGCGCCCCGCATGATGCAGCGTCCAGGCGATGATGCCGGTGGTCGTGGTTTTGCCGTGCGTGCCGGTCACGACGACGGAATGGCGGTCTTGAATGAAGAGTTCGGCCAGCGCGTCAGCCTGCGACGAGTAGGGCAGGCCGCGTTCTATCGTGGCGATGGCTTCAGGGTGGTTGCGGCTGACGACATTGCCGATGACCACACGATCCGGCTGCCAGTCGAGATTTTCGGCGCGAAAGCCTTCGAAATACGGAATACCGAGTTGCGCTAACTGGTCGCTCATCGGCGGATAGACATGTTCATCCGAGCCGCGCACGTCATAGCCGCGAGCTTTCAGCATCCCGGCCAGCGATCCCATCGCCATGCCGCAGATGCCAATCAAATGTATTTTTTCCATAGGTAATTTTTGCCGCAGAAATACGGAGAACCCAGCCAGGGTTTGAAACCCTGGCTGGGTTCTTCTCCGCGTTCCGGCGGTTTGATTGTCGTATTATTTGCGTTCCATCGCAATGACAATAGTGTCGTGGATTTTGGGTCTCATGCTCAGGAAGGTCTGATTGTGGCGCGATGGGTGGACGCGGTTGGCAAACAAGATAATCAGCAATTTGCGCGGCAGGTCGAACCAGACAGAGACGCCGGTAAATCCGGTATGCCCGACCGATGTGTCGGAAATGATCGTCCCGCCGGACGCTTTTTCTTTCTGGTTGCGCGACGGCGTGTCCCAGCCGAGGGCGCGAGTCGAATCCGCGACAAGCTGCTGGCGCGTAAAAAATTTCTTCACGATATTTTTGGGAATTGTCTCGTCATGCCCGGCATAGCACTGATACAACTTCATCATGAAACGATGCGTGTCGTCGAGCGTGGAAAATAACCCGGCATGACCGGCCACGCCGCCCATCGCGTAAGCATTTTCGTCGTGAACCTCGCCGCAGATAATTCTGTTTCGCCATGTGCAGCGTTCGGTCGCGGCAAAATCGCCCTGTCGTTTCTGACCGTTCGCAGGCTGAAAGAACGTGTTCGTCATGCCGAACGGACGGAAAATCTGTTCGGCGCAAAAGCGGTCTAACGTCGTTCCAGTAATCTGTTCAAGGGCGCAGCCTAACAAAATAAAGCCAAGATCGCTGTATTTCGAAGCCTGTCCCGGCGTGTACATCAGTTCCGTTTCGTAAATGCTTTTCAGAATCAACGTCTTTGCTTCCGAACTGCCGATCTGCTCTGTCGGAATAAGTTCGAACAATGGCAGATGGTCGGGCAAGCCTGCTGAATGCGTCAGAAGATGCGTCAGCGTGATCTGCTCATACGGGAAGTCCGGCAGGAATTTGCAGAGCGAGTCATCTAAGGCGATCTGTTTGTCGCGCAGCAAGAGCATCACGGCGGTTGTGGTCGCCATGACCTTTGTCAGCGAGGCCACGTCGAAGATCGTCTCTTCAGTCAGGGCGCGATGTTCCGGGTAGATTTGCGCATGGCCGAACGCTTTGCGGTACGCCATCTCGCCGCCGGAATTGACTAACGCGGCAATTCCCGGCGTTGAGCCGTTTTCGAGCGCCTGCTCTAATACGCGATCTATATAAGGAAATTTAGTTGCTGGCATATTATGATCCGTACGTCGAAACTCCGTTTCGACGAAGGCGAAACGGAGTTTCGCCCTACTTACTGTCGAGATATTCGCGGCACCAGAGTTCGAAGACTAACAGCGACCATAATTGCGGGCTGAAGTCTTGCAACCCTTCTTGATGTTTGTCCAACAGTGACATGACGTATTCGCTGTTGAAAAACCCGCGCTGCTGGGTGCGGCTGTCCTGAAAGACTTCGGTGGCGAATGTTTTCAATTCTTTTTTGAACCATTCCCCGACCGGGACGCCGAAACCATGTTTGCGGCGGTCTATGATGGCCGAAGGCAGCAACGGGCGCATCGCTTCTTTGAAAATATGTTTGGTCGTCAGGTTATGCGCTTTGAGCGACGACGGAATCGAGGCGACATACTCGACGAATTCGTAATCCAAAAACGGGACGCGGCCTTCGAGCGACGCGGCCATCGTCATGCGGTCTTCTTTGACAAGCAAATCTTCGGGCAGATACGTGTGAAAATCGGCAGACAGCGCCCGCGTCAAATCATCGAGCGAATCCGTCTTTTTGTACTGCTTCGCAATCGCGTTCTCTGGCGTCCATTCTTTCATCACGGTGTCGCTGCACAATTCCCGTTTCATGTCGTCGGAAAAACAGGTCATCATCGTGATATGGCGCAGCATCGGGGATGTGTCCTGGCAGGCGAGGAAACGTTTCAAAAGCAGGAAATACTCTTTCAGCGCAGAGGCGCGGGACACCGGCAGCAATTGCGACAACTGCATCGCGAGCGATTGAATGGATTTGGGATAGCGTTGATAGCGTCGGAAAAGCGTTTCGACGAGATAGCGGCGATACCCGGCAAACAGTTCGTCGCCGCCCGTGCCAGACAGGCAGACCGTCACATGCTGGCGGGCGAGCTTGCTCAAATAATACATCGGCACGGCGGACGAATCGGCAAACGGTTCGTCGAAATGTTTGATGAGCTGCGGCAAAATCTCCAGCGCGTTCGGTTCGACCTCGAATTCATGATGCTCGGTACTGAACAATTTGGCGATGCGGCGGGCGTACTTGCGCTCGTCGTAATAGCCTGCGCCGGGGAAGCCGATGGAAAAAGTTTTGACTGGCGTGGTCGAGACCTTCGACATCATCGCCACAATCGCCGCCGAGTCAATCCCGCCGCTCAGAAACGCGCCTAACGGCACGTCGCTGATCAGACGGCGGCGGACGGATTCCTGCAAGCGTTCCCGAATGCCTTCGGCGTATTCCTGCTTCATTTTCGACGTGACGGTCGTGGACGCGCCTTCTTCTGCGGGCTGATACGGAATCGTCCAGTAGCGATGAATGGCGACCTCGCCGTCCACATATTCCAACACATGACCGGGCGGCAATTTGTTGATGCGGACGAAGATGCTTTCCGGCGCGGGCACATAGCCCAAGGAGAGATAATCATGCAATGCGTGGTAATTCAGCTTGCGGGGCACGGTTTGATCTTGCAGCAGCGCTTTGAGTTCCGAGGCAAACGACAGGCGGTCGCGTCCGATGTAATAATACAGCGGTTTGATGCCCGCGCGGTCTCGCGCTAAGAGCAACGTGCGGCGTTTCGTATCCCACAGGGCGAACGCGAACATACCGTTCAGGCGCGTGACAAGCTGTTTGCCCATTTCTTCATACAGATGGACGATGACTTCCGTGTCCGTATTGGTTTTGAACGTATGTCCCTTTTGCTGCAATTCGTCGCGCAGCGCCTTGAAATTATAAATTTCTCCATTATAGACAACGTAAATGGAATTATCTTCATTGGAAATCGGCTGATGGCCGGTATCTAAGTCAATGATGCTTAACCGGCGGATGCCGAGGCCGACATTCTCTTTGACATGGATGCCGACATCGTCTGGTCCGCGATGTTCAAGAGAGGCGACCATTTTTTCCACTAACTGTTTTGGGACATCCCGTTTTTCGTAATAATTGATCACTCCAGCAATTCCACACATAGGTTGTCACTCTTCGCTAAATGTCGTCGTCGGCACAATCGAATACATCCGAACCGGGTTGATAATAACAGCGATTATCGGAAAATCGGAGGATGGCGTTCTCTCCGATAATGTCTGGCATGTCGTTATGAGAAGTCAACTGAAAAATGTCGTTTTTACGATTTCTGTCTGCGCGACATACGTTCGAAGAAACAGCACGCTGGTGTCATCGAAACCAGCGTAAAAGACGCGCAGGCGATTCCGACCGGCAGATGCGCTGCTGCGTCAGTCGTCGTTTTTGTTTGATCGCCGGCCAGAGACGCACTAAGTCGTGAATGACGACGAATAAATACGGCTCTCGGATCAGCATGTAGCCCAACGTGAGGAACTCGTACCAGATAATAGGCAGCAAGGAGGGCATGAAGGTGCTGAACCGTTCGTTTTTCAACAACATCACATACCGATTCTTGAGCGATTGACGGCGCACCCATTTGGGAATCTGCCGGCGTTTTCCTACCCCCCATTTGCGGAAATGATAGCCGACAGCTTCCGGCATATACACGCATTTCCAGCCCGCTAATTGCGCTCGCCACGATAAATCCACATCTTCTTTATAGGCAAAGAACAATTCATCCAAATATTCGTCGTGTGCCTCATCCGCCCGCTGAATGTCGCGAAGTTCTTTGCGCGAATACTTCAACGCTTCCAACATGGAACGCCGATACAAACACGCCGCGCCTGATGCGCCGAAGATTTCTTCCTGCTCGGCATAACGGCCATCATCGAGTTCTTGCTGTCCGCGATCTATTGCCCGACGGTTTTTATAGATCACGATGCCCGCGCTGTCTATCTTCTGCGGGTCCTGGCCGCTCAACAATTTTCCTGCGACGATGCCGACTTTTCTGTCGTTGCGCATCGCCTGGAGCAATTTGGCGAGAAAAAGCGGCTGCAACGTGACGTCGGCATTCAACAAGAGAACAAATTCGCCGGACGAGACATGGATGCCCTGATTGTTTCCTCGACAAAAGCCTTCGTTTCTGACGTTGCGAATAAATGTGACCGGAAGCCTCGGATGCTGCGCCCGGAACGACGCGACCACCTCGCTGGAACGGTCTGTAGAGGCGTTATCCACCACCAGAATTTCCAACCGACAGTGTTGTTGACGCGCAAGCGACACTAAACACGTTTCAAGGTAGTTCGCCCCGTTCCAGTTGACGATAATGACTGAAACGAATGGACGATTCATGGCGCTCACCTTACAATAAGCGCGCTTTTCCGGGGCAGTATCCTGGCCGGAGATTCAACGTCCGCGCGATGACATACGTCGGCTTGCCTTGCGCTTCATGATAGGTTCTGACGATCACTTCGCCTAACAGCCCCATGCCGATAAACTGACAGCCTAACACCAACAGAATTGCGGCCAGCATGAACAAGGAATTATTGCTGACCAGGGCGTCATACCGGATTTTCGCGTAGATGACTCCGGCAAAGAGTCCGAATGCCCCAAGCATGGACGTCAGGCCTAACAATCCGAAAATCTGAATCGGACGCGTCGAATAGCTCAATAAAAATTTGACCGTAATCAGGTCAAGCACGACGCGCACGGTGCGCGAGATATTATATTTGCTTGTGCCATGTTCTCTGGCGCGGTGGTTGACCGCGATTTCCGTGACTTTGACGCCGATGAGGCTGGCTAAGGCCGGAATAAACCGGTGCATTTCGCCGTAGAGTTCGATGCTTTGCAGCACTTCGCGGCGATACGCTTTCAACGTGCAGCCATAGTCATGCAGATGTACGCCGGTAATGACCGAAATCAGCCGATTCGCAAGGTTCGACGGCAGCCGCCGCGACCAATATTTGTCTTGCCGATCTTTTCGCCACCCGCTTACCACGTCATAGCCTTCATCAATCTTTTCCAACAAGCGCGGAATATCGTTCGGATCGTTCTGAAGATCGCCATCCATCGGGATAATCACGTGGCCGACGGCGGCGTCGAACCCGGCGGACATCGCGGCGGTCTGCCCGAAATTGCGGCGCAGCGTAATCAACTTGATGTTCGGGTTCGTCTGTCCGGCTTCGGTAATCAGCGCATTGGTCTGATCCGAACTGCCGTCATCCACAAAAATCACCTCATAGCTTTTGCCTAAGGCGTCTAACGCAACGATGATTTGTGGAATCATCAACTGCACATTGGTTTCTTCATTATAGACCGGGATGACAACTGAACATTCCACAGTCTGGTCGTTCGTAAGCACAGGACTCATAATCTATGAACAACAAGACGTATTTTTTCTTCCGATTCTCGGCAAAAAACGTCTTGGTGCGGTTCTCCGTCAATAGAGATAAACAGGCGGCTTGGCGGCAATCAATCATACAATTCATGCGCTAATTGCCCGTAATCTTTGATCTCAGGCTGACTCAGCATATCCTCTTTGGCTTCGATCAGCCCTTTTTTAAACATCGTATAGAGAATTTTGGTTGTCAACAGGTAATTCATCGAGTTTTGATCGATAATTTCCTGGATGGTGCGATGTCCATCAATCAGCGTTAACACTTTTTGGGTGGTTGGTTTGCTGTCTTCAGAAGAGTGGCTCACGATTTTGACTGAAAACGAAAAGGATGGCATCGCTTTTTTGTATTTGAAAAATTCGTCGCGTTCCTCGAAGCCTTCCATCAACAAGCTCGTGGTCGTTTTCCCGATTGGGGGTTGATTGGACGTGTCGGATGTCTCGAATTCGAACATCCCTTCATCCCAAATCAAAATACGATATAAGGCTTCTTCCCCCTTGAATTGGTCTAAGGACGCCTGCACAACTTCGCCGCTCTCAAAATAAATTTTCCCGGTTCGATTGTTCGAATTGATTTTTAATCCGCCGGTTTTTTGATTCATGGATAAGGTTTGAATCACTTCCGGGAGATGCATCTGCTCTAAATTGCCCTTCAAATCAGACTCTTCCGCTGTCTGCGGATGCTGAGAAAGCATCATCATGCGTTGCAAAATGGATTTGATACGAGCGGTGACTTCTGAAATATGGAAGGGCTTGGCAATATAATCGTCCGCGCCAAGATTCAGCCCCTGGACTTTATCGTTTAACTCGCCTTTGGCCGTCAAAAAAATGAAGGGGATATGCGCCGTCGCGTCGTTCTCTCTGATGCGCCTACAGAATTCGAAACCATCCATCTCTGGCATCGTGACGTCGGCCAGGATCAAATCGGGAAGCTGTTTTTTCGCTAATTCTAATGCTGCGGCCCCATCGAACGCTTCGCTCGTCTGATAACCTTCTTTTTGAAGGCTTGATCTCAATAAGGCGACGACTTTTTCGTCATCATCAGCAATTAAAATGTGTTGTGGTTTCATACATCCCCCTACATGGTTCTATCGTAAATACAGAGTAATGATTCATGCAGACACGTTTTAGGAACACTTAGAGAAGACGCCGAAACTCGTCAAGGATTTTTTTTTCGGAGAGAAAGAACTCGTCGTGTAAAATCGGACTTCCGAGACCGTCAAGACCTCGGAAATCTATCGTCGTTCGCTATATCCGTTTGCAAAGATTGGAGAGATTGTTCCTCAAGTTTTTAGAGAGCGCATCGGGCGAGCCGCGCAACTGCGCCACCACATTCAGCCGCAAAAACTCCTGCCCCATGTATTCCAGCGCATACGTCAAAAAGCGTTCGATTTCGATAGGGTTCGCGGTGTCCGCATCAATCTCGATTCGTCGAAGGCGACGAAGCGGCAACTGAAATTGCAATACGTCAGGATGCTGCCAGAGTGTCGGAGATGGCGTTTCTTCAAGCGGAAACACGCCGAATCTGACCGTGTCAATCGCGATCTCGACCGCTTTGCATTTGTGGAAAATGCGATAGACCGGCGATGCGAAGAGGCTCGGATTCCCTTCGATAAAGACGGTAAATTTGGCGAGGAGATCGGGCGGGAAGCCCGGCAGTGTAAACGCGGCGAACGCTTCGACCTGCCGCATATCGCACGTCGTCGGATCGATGATGATTTTGCGCGGCAGCAGCAGCGTCTCGAAGACCGGCACTTTCAGATCGCGCTGCGTCATGCCGAGCGAATTGTTGCGAAAGACGATTGTGTACGCCTGACTAAAGGCGGCAGTCAAGGCTTTCGCCGCCTGCTCGCGGATCATATTGTCGGAGTCGTGCAACGTTCGGCACAAGAGCGCAATGGCTTCAGGGTGTTTATCCATTTTGCTCAACAACATGATCGCTTCTGCCTGATCTGTTCGCGTAGTCATGCTCAATTTGGTTTTTGCTGTTTCGATTTTTATATTCATTGGTTCAATGTAATCTCTTAAAACCGTCCGACCATACCGAATTCCGATAATATGCATTCCTATAAATATTATGAAGATACTGATAATCGGATTTATAGCAAACATAGGTGCAATTAAAATCATTCCAACTACACCACTACCCCAAGAGACAAGAAGAGTTCTGAACGTTACATTCAATTCCTTGAAAAAAGATATCTTAAAAGACATCGTAGATTCGATAATAGTCAAAGCGTAGAGGGCGATGGCGTAGATAATAATGGCAAGCCAGAAAAACATATCCAATCCTACTATTTACGTGGATGCGGCAAATATCAGATTGATTTCAAAAATGGCTTGAAGATGAATCGGTGCGGTGGGTGTGTCAAGAAAAATGTGCATTGAGAGGAGATGACGCTTTGAATGAAATGCGAAGAAGCGGTTTTAACGTCCGGAGTGTCAAAGCTCTGCTTTGGCACTCTGGTTCCGCCAATTATTATAGATGCGAGCGTTGGTTTTAATCAGACCTCACAGGTTTTTAAAACCTGTGAGGTCTTTGGGCAGCACGATATTAATTTTCAATGCTCGCATCTATAAAATGAAAAACAACAAGAGAGGCGAATAAAGGTTGACAACGTGGGGGCTGCACAAAGATCGAACATGCGGGAGTTTGCGCAGAGATACGATTTCATGTCAGTCGAATAATTGAAAAATATAGGGAACATAACGACGATGAGCACCGAAAATTGGAGTTATAAAAACGCCGGAGTTGATATTGATACGGCGAATGCGGCCAAACAGGAGATGTCGAAGGCATTGACCTCTTCGAATCATCGCGTCTTGAATAAGGTCGGCGCGTTCGCCTCGTTGTACGATATTCATTTTCCGTTGATGAGACATCCTGTATTAGTCTTAAAGACAGAAGAACCGGGGTCGAAACAATTGCTTGCGCTTCAGCATGATCATGTCGAATCAATCTGTTTTGATATGATCAATCATCTGATCGATGACTGCATCGCGATGGGAGCGCAGCCGTTAGCGGTTCAGGACGCGATTATCTGCGGAAAATTGGATCGAGCGGTCGTCATGCGCATGGTGAACGCGATTTCGGAGGCATGCCGACAGCAAGAGTGCGAACTGACCGGCGGAGAAACCTCGGAACAGCCGGGGGTTTTGGAGGCTGGACGATATGTCTTGACCGCGAGCATTGTCGGCATTGTCGAACGAGATGAGGCGATTGACGGCTCTGCTATTCAGGAAGACGATCTTGTGCTTGGCCTGGAATCCAGTGGGCTGCACACGAACGGCTATACGCTGATACGAGCCGTTATCAATCAACAGCCGGACATTATTCATGACACGTTGGAAGATGGGCGCTCGTTTTTGGAAACGATTTTAACGCCGCATCGGTGTTATTATCAGGCCATCAAAGACCTGTTTCCGCGCCGAATCATCAACGGCATGGCGCATATCACCGGCGGAGGAATCCGAGAAAATTTGAATAGAGTGCTGCCTGCGCATCTTGACGCTGAAATTGATTTGCGCGCCTATCCGAAACTTCCGATCTTTTCATGCCTCAGGCATCGCCTTAACATTTCCCAGGAGGAACTGCTGCGCACGTTCAATATGGGCATCGGCTACGTCATCGTCGCCCGCCCGAATCATGTGGACGACATCATTCAGCATGTTCAGGAGAAAAATATTCATTGCAATGTGATCGGAACAATTGTTCCGGGTCAGAAAACGGTGCGAACAATCAACGCATTTTCATGGTAAGCGCATTTGGCGGACTTGAACCCTGCCAGGGTTTCGAACCCTGGCAGGGTTATTGTCGTAGGAGAGAAAAATGGAAATCAACAAGATTTGCGTGGTCGGCGTCGGCGGCGTCGGCGGTTATTTCGGCGGATTGATGGCGCATCATTTCGCGCAACAGCCAACCGAGCATCAGGAAATCTCTTTCGTTGCGCGGGGAGCGCATTTGGCGCAGATTCGCGAACGCGGATTGATTTTGAATACGTCAACCCGGCAGGGGCTTGTCTGCAAACCGACATTGGCAACGGATCGCCTCGAAGATGTTCCGACGCCAGACGTGTATCTGCTCTGCGTCAAAAGTTATGATCTGGCGGACGTGGCCGAGCAGATCAGCCGAAATATCCATGAACACACGATTGTGCTGCCGCTGCTGAACGGCGTGGATATTTACGACCGCATCCGCGAAAAACTGGCGGCTGGCATCGTGCTTCCGGCTTGCGTCTATGTCGGCACGCACATCGAGCAGCCCGGCGTGGTGACGCAGAAAGGGGGCGACGGCGTGATTCTTTGCGGCCCCGACCCGCGTCATCCCGAATTCGATGCGACGCCGCTGTTGGCGCTGTTCGAGCGGATACAGGTGAAATGTACGTGGAATCACGATCCGTATCCGGCGATCTGGGAAAAGTTTATGTTTATCGCGGCCTTCGGCCTTGTCACCGCCGCCTCAGGCCAGACGCTCGGCGAAGCGGCGACGGACGCCGAGGCATTCGCGCGAGTGCGCGGAATCATGGAAGAAATTCTCGCGATTGCCTGCGCCAAAGGGGTAAATCTGTCGGAAGGGATTCTGGAACGGTCGCTCGCCAAAGCCGGGAACTTCCCGCCTGAAGCAAAAACCTCGTATCATCGCGATGTCGAAACGCCCGGCAAGCGTAACGAAGGCGACCTGTTCGGCGGCGCGATCCTCCGCATGGGTAAGGAATTCGGCATCCCGACGCCGGTGACGCAGCAGGTATTCGCGACGATTCAGGATAAAGTGTAAGCTTCGAATGAGGCCGTATTGAAGTCAAAAACCCTGCCAGGGTTTCAAACCCTGGCAGGGTTGGTTCGTTTTATTCCAAGCGCCCGAAGGCGTGTAACGCTCGCAATGTCCGCAAGGTCAGGACGCCGCGCCATTCGCGTTCCGCGGTCGGCCATTCGTCCGGGAATTGTCCGAACCACGACCAATTCAGCGACCACGATCCATCCTCGTTTTGCGTGTCGATTTGATAATCAAGATTCTGCTCAAGCGCAGGACGGATGACCTCTGCAAATGGCGCTTGCGGCGTGGGAATCGCCCAGAATGGTTTCAGGCAATAGCCGCCCCATTTTTCAGGATTCGTTTCGACGGTCGCGGCGATCATCTTCGGCAAGCGCGTTTGCAGGTAGTGTCGCGCATCAGTCGGCAGATTTTTACAGGCATGTAATCGTAGTAGGCAGAGCAGTTCGTCAACACTGACCGCGTCGGGAAGCGCCTGCGCGTCTGCCAGCAATGAAGCAAGCATTTCTTCTTTTTCTTTCGTCGAGATCGCTGAATCATAACGGTAAAAATAGCTGACCAATTCCGCTTTCGGATTGATGCGGAAATGTTGGAACGTCTCTTCCAGTCGTTCCTGATTCCACCAGGGCGCGTGTGGGCTGGCGTCGCCAGTCGGCGGGATAATGCGCCATGTTTGCGTGTCGCGCTGATACGTGTGCAGCAGATACGCCAGCGCCCGGCAGATCAGCGGATGAGCGGCGGGGGCGTTGATGTCTCGCAAGATGTCGAGCGCAACACTTGTGGCTAACGCCGAACTTTCCGGGGCGCGGAAGTCCGATTCTAACGCATGGCCGAAGCCGCCGTCAGCGTTCTGAAATCGGGCTAATTCGAGCAAGACATCTTCCTGCGGGGCAGACTCGAATTCGTGGCGATATAACGCTTGTTCAAGCGGGCGCGCGTGACTGAATAAAAAGGCTTTTGCCGTCTGTTGGCGGTCTTTGGATAAACGTTTCATGGCGATTACTCCTTGTTTGTCGTGTGGTTCTGCGTCATCGGATCGAATTGAAAAAAGCGAATCATCTCATCTAAGCGTTGCGCCTGTTCCTCTAAGCTTGCCGCTTGTCTGGTCAGTTGTTCCGTATTCTGCGCATTCTGCTGCGTCACTTGATCCAAGCGTTGGAGCGCATGATTGATCTGATTGATGCCGTCTTGTTGATCGCGGCTGGCCGTGTTGATTTCCTGAACTAAGCTGGCTGTCCGCTGAATCTCCGGCACTAATTCTTTAATCATCGTTCCGGCGCGGTCTGCCACTATTCGGCTGGAACTGGTCAACTCATCAATCGTGGCGGCAGCATGTTGGCTGCGTTCCGCTAACGAGCGGACTTCAGCGGCCACGACGCCGAAGCCTTTTCCATGCTCTTCGGCGCGCGCCGCTTCAATCGTCGCATTCAGCGACAGCATTCGCGTCTGCCGCGCAATGTCTTCGAGAATGGCAACGGTTTTGACAATCTCCTGCATTCGCGTGACGGTGTCGGTCACGGTCTGCCCGCTCTCTGCGGCAATTGAGGCGACAATCCGGGCAATCTGTTCGGTTTCGCGCGCATTTTCAGCATTATGATTCATCGCGCTGACGATTTCCTCCATCGCCGTCGAGGCTTCTTCGGTCATGGCGGCCTGCGTATTCAATCCGCCGGAAATTCCCTGAATGTTCGACCGTATTTCCTGACTGTTCGCCGTAAGATGCGTCGAAACCGTGTTGGCTTGCTGCAACACCTGCGTCAATTGGACAGTCATTTGCTGAATGGCAAACGACAGCGTGCGAATTTCGCCGACGGTTCGCGTTCGAACGAATGTCGTGTTCAATTGGCCGTGACTGATGCGTTGCGCCGTCCGAACCAGCGCGAGCAACGGTTGCGTCACGTTCCGTTTCGTCAAAAACAGGACGATCAGGCTCTCTAAGGCCACGACCACAGCTAAATTGATCGCCAGCCTGACGACCGCTTCTCGAATTTCCCGCTGGATCGATGCTCGCGAAAAGACGACCTCAAGCGTCCCGATTTTTTGCTGTTGGTACAGAATGGGTTTCGACACCGGATTCGAATTCGAATACATCGGATGCTCCTGCCCGGTGCGCAGAAAATCGGTAATTTCAGACGCTTCCGACATCCTGCCGGAAAACACATGCGTCGTCTCGGCATCGGAAATTTTGACTGAGAGAATCTCAGGATCGGCAAGATACGAATTGGCAAGATGCTGAAGCGGATCGAGGTTGATATAATACAAAAATTCGCTGACGGTCAAGAGCATTTGTTCGGTCAAATGATATTCTTTGGTCTCAAAAAATTCGAGAAGCTCTGCATGGCGCTGATACAGGTCGAATACGCCGAATATCGTCATCACGACGACAAGAACTGCTGCAATCCGCAACGCCAGCATTGATCCGATACTTTTCATGCGTAATATTCCTCATTTCAGACGTAGAGTAAGTGAACTCGCCGCAAAAGACTTCGATTCGGCGAGAAAAATTATGCGCGCGTCTTCCTATTTTCTCTAATTCCGTTCGAATAGCAAGGAAAAAATATGGCAGGGATTCTTTTCGATACGCGCACTTTTTCTTGACAACAACGTTTTTTATTAGACAAAGAAACGGAGATGAACGTTTACGGCTCACTTATAATATTGAATGGCTCATCTATCGTAGGGCGAAACTGACGTTTCGCCCTCGTCGAAACGCAGTTTCGACGTACACAAAGAAAATACAGGACAACAACGTAGCATGACTCATAGAGAGAAAGGAGGGGTCGGGTGATCAATCGGTATGGTGTGAGCTTCAGATACACGGCGGCGATTGTCGGTACGCTCTTCATTGTGATTGCGGCGGGGACGGGCATCCTGCTTATCCGCCAACATCGTATTTATGAAGATGAATTGAGCGATGCGCTGAGAATCGCTGCCGAAGTGAGTAAAATCAGCCTGGCAAGCCCCATCTGGTTCATGAATGAGGAGATGATTCACGATTTTCTGCGAGCCGTGTCTTTGGATCGACGTATCGTGTGGGTGAATATTCTTGATGATACTCACTCGATAGCGTCTCACGCAGCTCCTGATATGGAAGGCAACACCTGGGAATTCTTTCGAACGTCCGACAATTTTGTCACGCATAGTGCAGATATTGCGTATGAAGGCAAAAACATTGCTCGCATCGAATTGGTCGCTTCGCGCGTGATTATCCGACAAAAATTACGCGCGACGCTTCTTTCGGCGATACTGACCGGCAGCGTGTTTTTTGCGCTCTTGGCGCTGAGTTCGATGTGGATAACGCATCGGCAGATTGTCTCGCCGTTAAATAGAATTATTCGGGCTGCGGAGAAGATTTCCGCTGGCGAATTGGATGCGGATTCGGGTGCGACCATCCTGTTTCATGGGGATCACAATGAATTGGGGTGTTTGAGTCGAGAATTTTCCCGCATGACGATGTACCTGCAATCCATGTCGAAAATCGCCACGCGGCTCTCCTACGGCGATCTCGATCAGCAGATTCAGCCGCGTTCGCCGCATGACGCGCTTGGTAACGCCTTTCAGCGCATGGTTGCGTATTTGAAGCAGATGGGCGAGGTCGCCACGCATATCGCTCAGGGAGATTTGCGCGAAACCGTCGAAACGCGCGGAGCGGAAGACTGTCTCGGCAATGCGTTCGCCGCCATGACAGACGGGCTGATCAACCTGATTTCCAGCATCCGCACCGGCGCAGAATACCTGTCATCAATCAGTAATTTAGTTCTTAGTTCGTCGTCGAAAAGTACGCATATTCTGCAACAAATCGGGACGCAGGCGGATGACACCTCGATTGCCATGCGTCAGGTCAGCGCTAGCGGCCAGGAAATCAGCGGCAACATGCGCACGCTGAGTCACGCGGTCGAGGATACGAGCCTGTTTATCGAACAGATGGGCGCATCCATGACGCAGTTAGCCGAACATTCCCGCAACCTCTCCGATTTTACGGAAGAAGCGACGGCCACAATCGTGCAGATTGCCGGATCGTTGGTCCGGATTTCCGGTCAGGCCAAACACTCCCGCAACCTGTCGGAAACCACGATGCAGGACGCGATTTCCGGATACGAATCGGTGGAGCAGATGATTGTCAGCACGACGACGATGTCGGAGCTTACCGAAAATATTTCTCAGGTGATTACGCGCTTAGGGTCGCATTCCGGGGAAATTTCCACGATTGTGGATGTGATTAATGATGTGGCCGAACAGACGTCGCTGTTAGCGCTGAATGCCGCGATTATCGCCTCGCAGTCAGGCGAACGCGGCAAAGGATTTTCTGTGGTCGCTGAGGAAATCAAAGAACTGGCCGTGCGTGTGCGCGTTTCCACAAAAGAGATCGGGAAAATTATCAAAGGTGTGCAAAAAGATGTGTCAATCGCCGTGAGCGCCATTCGGCACGGTCAGGTGGAAATGAAAAAAGGCGTCTCATTAGCGCAAAAAGCGGATGAGGCGCTGCATAAAATCCGGGAAAGCGCGGAGAATTCATCGAAATTAGCGGTTGAAATTGATGTCCTGGTTGACCAGCAAGCCAAAAGCCAGACGCGCATGATTGACGCGATTCGCGACGTGTCTCAGATGATTCGGCAGATGAATGAGGCGGTGATCGAGCAGCAGACCCGCACGTCGGATCTCGCCTCGATTATGTCAAGCTTGCATGACTTAGAAAATCACGTGCAAGACGAAATCTCGGCGCAGCAGAAAAAAACCTATCAGGTCTCGAATTCGATGGAGCGTGTGCTGACATTTGTGCAGGAGAATTTTCAGACTGTGCATGAACTGGCGGCATCGGCGAATGAATTAGCGTTTCAGGCCAATGCGTTGAAAGAACATGCGGAACAATTTCACATACCAGGGCATGAGTCTGCGCCCTCGTCGTTCGAAATCAGAGAAATAAACACGAATGAACCTGACGATGATATGTCGAAGGCATTGGAAACGCTTTTTTCGAGTTGAACGCGGCGAACGTCCTGCCAGGGGGCGAATCCGTGACAGGGCTGACCATAAATAATGATGACGAAAAATGTGACGAAAAGCGCGGTAAAAGCGTATCTGATGCAACGCGCGCCCGAAGAATTGCTGGAAGAGGCGCTGGACATCTTTGCCAAATTTCCGGTGGTGCAGGATTATTATTATGCCAAACTGCATCCGGTGGACGATGCCGAACTGATCAAGAAATACAAAGCCGTCATTCGCAAAGAGTTTTTCCCGGAACGCGGCTTCGGCAAGGCGAACCGTTCGGTGGCGCGAAAAGCGGTGGCGGACTATAAAAAAGTGTCCGGCGACCCCGCCGGGCTGGCCGATTTGATGCTGTATTTTGTCGAAATGGGCGTCAAGTTTACGAACGAATACGGCGACATTGACGAGCCGTTTTACAATAGCATGGAAAGCATGTTTCACAAAGCGTTGCAGCATCTCGTCAAATTCGGCCTGCAAGCCGACTTCGATGATCGCTGCCGCCGCATCGTGTATGATTCCGCGCACACCGGCTGGGGCTTTCACGATACGCTGAGCGACCTGTTTCATAACGTGTATAAGTAAATGTAAAAAATACGTTCGTGGAAAAGACCTCACAGGTTTTAAAAACCTGTGAGGTCTGAGCGAAGTTATTTTTTGATGGTAGAGACGCCCCGGCGGGGCGTCTCTACGGAATATTATGCAGCATATTCGCGTGACAGCGGCAGTGATTATTGAGAACGGGCGCATTTTAGCGACGCAGCGTCATGAGCATGATTCGACTGGCGGTAAATGGGAGTTTCCTGGCGGCAAAATCGAACCTGGCGAAACGCCGGAAGCCTGCTTGCAGAGGGAATTGCGCGAAGAACTTGATGTTGATGCAGAGATTGGCGAATTGTTCATGGAAACCACTCACGCCTACCCATCGAAAACGGTCGAATTGCTGGTGTATCACGCTGCGATTCGCGCCGGAACGATTATGCTACACGCGCATCAGGCGTATCGGTGGATGAGAGCGGACGAATTGGAGCAGCTTGACTGGTTAGCGGCAGATTGGCAGATTGTGGCGAAAATTCAGGCGGAGTTTTGTTTGTCGAAATTATATTTCGACGACCATGTTATCTGAATGAGCGGACGAAATACAATTTCGTCCTACATATTTTTTGAAAAAGGAGTCGTATGTCAATTGCGGTTGCGGTAAAAAAAGGGAATGACATTGTGATTGCGGCGGATACGCAGGATAGTTTCGGCGTGAATACCGTCACGTTCGATAATTACAGTTGCAGGAAGATTATCAAAGTCGGCGCGTCGTATGTCGCGACGACCGGATGGGGCTTGTATGAGGACATTTTCGACCATTATCTCGCCTCTGGCGCGGAGGCGTCTCTGGATACAAGACCGAAAATATTCTCGTTTTTCATGCAATTCTGGAAAGAGCTGCATGAACAATACAATTTTGTCAAAGACCAGAGTAATGAAGAAGACCCATCGCCGTTCGGCGATCTTGACGCGACTTTTTTAATTGCCAACCCGAACGGCATCTTTTACGTGGCATCCAATATGAGCGTCTCAAAATTCGAGAAGTATTTTGCGATTGGCGCAGGATCGAATTTCAGCCTCGGCACGCTGTACGCACTGTATGATCTCGATTTCTCCGCCGAAGAGATCGCTAAAAAGGCTGTAGAATCGGCGGTTGCGTTCAATGTGTATTGCGGCGGCCCGGTTGATCTGTTTCACATCAATGCCACATAAATTCTTGTTAGGATGATGATACACTCATTGAAACAGGAAAAGAATAAATATTGCATATAAACCGTTGATGTTCTTGGAGTGGGTAGCAGGAACGTCAATTGTGATGCTATCTGCCCCCATAAAATTACAGGAGGAAGTGGTGGAAAATTCTCAGATGGGCGATGATGGTGGCGCTGATGATGAGTATCAGCAACATGGCGTCTGCATATACAGCAGAGATGTCTTGTTTCTTTGATGGAATTCGTCTGGATACAGGTGAAACGACGCACGACCCGACAATATTAGTCATGATCTTCGGCAAACCGGACGTTATTGAGCGTGTGCTGATGCCAGAGGGCGATCTATCGCAATTTCACGCTACGCCAGCGATTGGCCTATCAGCGATTTTTCAACCGGCATGGGACGCGTCGCTTTGGCTGATAACCGAACGAACGTTACGAATTGCCGTTGTGAACGACACGAACCCCTTTGCACTTGACCAGCTTGTATTTGAGTCGTTTGATGCTGGGCACCAGATCGCGATTAGATCGAGGGAATATCTTGTCGCACAAACGGGAGTCGGCGCATTTTTTAAAGTGACGGCCACGTACCTTGACGATCTCGATGTTCGCTTTGTTGTCGATATTGTTCCTGAACCGTCCTCAATTCTGTTTGTTGGAAGCGGTATCGTCCTTCTTCTCGGTTGGCTGCACCATCAACGAAGAAAGAAACGCATTTTATCAGGCTTGTTGACTCTTCTCTTTCTTATAATAGGCGTGATCTGTCATCCGTTGTTCGTAAACGCTCAAGATGCCTCAATCGTCACGATCTCCAAGGAAGGAACTGGCGACGGTACTGTGGCGGCTGGCGACGTTCGATGCGACCTCGGATGTCTTGATGTGCGTGTTCCCTACACAGAAAACACGGCGGCAATTGTGAAAGCAATTCCTTCCGTCAACACCGCCTTTATCGGATGGCGTAACGCGAATGGATTGGTGGCAGGGAAAGTCTACTTTCAACCGGGAGAGACTCTGAAAGCCATCTTTCGTTATGTCATGTCTCCGGCTGGCGGCATAGCGACGCAGATTGGCAGCGCTGCCTCAACCACCTTTCCATCAGACGCCATTCCCAAACAGGCACAAATAGATATCACGACATTGACAGAACGTAGCATTCCTCCAACCGATGAGGGATATTGGCGACTTTCGAACGCCTATGCCTTTCACGCGTTCCAAACAAATGGAGAAGAGATTGCCGCGTTTGAAAAAGAGATCGAAATCACTTTGCCATATGCGCCTGACAGTCTAAACGGCCTTGATCCTCAGCAATTCGCTATCCACTATTATGATCAGACCGCAGGGCGATGGGAAGCCCTTCCCTCCGAACACAACTTACAATCCCATACGATGACGGTAAAAACGAACCGTTTTGGACAATTTGCTATCTTTTGTCCGATTTTAGAGGTCGTTGTGAGTGAATTCACATATGATTACTGGTTCGAACGGTTCAATATTCCCTCTCATGCTCTTCAACCGCTGTCCATTGAACAGGTGTGGTCGCAGGACGGCGAATTGACGCCGTTTACAACAGATACGTCCATTTATGGGGTCGCCATGCAGGCGGATATCCATTTGCGAAGTGCGGCAAGTTTGGTGCGCGTCATTGTAACGGATACGCAAGGGAAGGAATATTTGCTGTTCGAAGCCTATCCGCTCATCACAGAGAACACGCTGTTTACCGTGTCAAAAACCAGCGAAGAGACCTGGGAGGTTGCAGGAATTGTTCCCGAGACTCTTTATATACAAGCCGTAGATGCCTCGATCCACATTCGCCGCCTCTTTCTTGATCATGCACCCAAAATGTTTGAAAATCGTTCTTCCGAGGAAACGCGCACACAGGTGCATACGGCTCAGATTGATGCCAAAATTGCGACAATGAATCGGCTGTTGCCAAGGCGTGGTCTAAAATGGAGCGCCGGAGCCACGTCGGTTTCTCATTTCTGGTATGAACAAAAAAATGGGTTGTTCGGCGGAGCGCATCTTCCAAACTTGCAAGGATTCGACTATTATGCAGGCGGCATCTTCGAACTTCGCCCGGAAAACACTGCTTCTGACCTGACGATGAACAGCCTTGACCGGAAGGAGTCTGACAATCGTTCAGTTGTGAACGCGTTTGACTGGCGGAATCGGCATGGCAGGAACTGGATCACGCCAGTACGGGCTCAACTTGGATGTGGGAGTTGCTGGGCATTCGGCGTGACCGGCGCGGTCGAAGCCATGACCAACCTGTATTTTAACCAACTGCTGAATCTTAATTTATCGGAGCAACAACTCCTGTCGTGTGGAAAGGGGGATTGTAACGGAGGAAAGCCTAAGGATGCATTAGAGTATTATAAAACTCATGAAGTCGTTGATGACGACTGTTTTCCCTATCAAGCCAGGAATTCACGGCATGATTGCCCCGGGAAAATCTGCCGAACGCCTCAAGAGCGCATCAGGATCAATGATTACGCGCAAATCCTTCCTCTTGACACGGCTTCGCTAAAAAGGACGCTTATCACCGAGGGGCCTATCGTCACCGAGTTTGTCAACTGGGAACATGTGATGCTCTTGGTCGGGTATGAGAACGATGATTATATCTTTAAAAATAGCTATGGGGAAAATACTGGGGTAAGAGGGTATGTGTACCTGAAAGAATCTTTTTTTCCAGACATACGGTTCAAGTTCTTTTTAGCCAAAGCTCCGATCACCAGCGCAGTAGTCTCTCGGCAGGTTTCCTGCGTCGATCAGGATCGGGACGGCTATTGTCAATGGGGCATCTCACACAACAAACCCGAGACCTGCCCATCGTCTTGCCAGGCGCAACAAGATTGCGATGATTCGAATCCACATGCCGGGCGCTTCAACACGGATTTTAGCTGCGCTCGGATAGAGCCGCCGACGCCAACCCCGCTGCCGATCACTCCAACTCCCACGCCCAAACCAACTGCGACGCCGACGCCGTTGCCGAATGCCACTCCGACGCCAAGTCCCCATACGACCTGTTCTACCGATGACGCAGAAGCCGGATGGTATTTTGTCTATTCGGTACGATCGGTTGGCTCATGCGGAGGAGTGATCGGCACCCCATGGATCGGCGGAGATAAAGCGATGGTGGAAGTCGAATTCACCAATGGAATCAAGCCGAACAGCTTTCAATGCGCCCCCGCCAATGCTCGCCTCAGCGTTGTTCCTGAAAATGGCCATTGGTATTACACCTGTACGTTAGAGCCTGCCGGAAGCGAAGAAGTGTGGGCTCGCTGGAAATGGTAACTTGTTCTGCGTTCATCGAATAACACTGCAAGAAATCATCCATTTGCATTGAGTGTTGCCAGTACATCAAAACACTCAATGCAAATGGATGATTAGAGGAATATGATGAAACCATTCAGATTATTGGGGATCATGGGCGGGATTGTGTGTCTGTGTGTGTTCGCGAACAGCGGATGCCATGAAGAGGCGTCGGATGCTCTGCCTGGCAGCGGATGCGAATATGTCCAGATTCCGGGAAACGCCACCATTATCGCTCTTCAAGAACCGCGCCCGGACAGCAATAACTGCGCGAATGCCGTCGAGGTGGTCTTCCATTTCGAGCCGGACGATCCGACCGTCAGTGAGCGCTATCAGTGGAATTGGGATGGGGTTGAGATCGGCTATTGGGATGATACGGATACGATTACAGTCGGCGACGGAAAGAATCCGCCGCGAGAGTGGGCGATGTCGCATGGACTGGTGGAAGGAAGCGTCCATCGCAGCATTCGACAGGAACTAACCAAGTGCTGCCCCTGTACGCCTGTCGTGTTTACGTTTCCCGAACTTGACCTGACAGGGTGGGAAGCTGAATGCTCTCATCGGCCTTAAAATATAAGGGACAACAGACTGGTAAACATCATGAGCACGATGGGAAGAGTCATTTCGACCTGATATGCTCATAAAAAAGTGAGGGAACGGCAACAGTATGAGCGATTCCTAACGATGCGTTTGCAGCCGACTTCGAGAAGGGCGCGGAAGAAAAATAGGTGGCATTTTTTCGAGTTGAGGTGGCCGCGCCCTTCTCTCGCGGCTGAAACGCCGCGATAGCGTGCAAATCCTACGCGGGCAGATGACATTTACCTGAGAATAGATAACGTAAAATTGGACGCGTTAAGCTTTTAACTGCGGTACATAAGGAGCAAAAATGAAAAAAATTATTTTATGGGGTGTAGTTGCTGGTATTGGACTGATTGGCGCGGCTTTAGCGTATGTTTATTTTGCTCTCCCGTTGATTTGGCCAGTTGTTTCCTCAGACCTGTGCCATTTTGATGTACGCGGGAAGATGTATTATTTTACCATCCTCGCACCGCTCAAAAAAGACGCGGAGCGGCTGGAAAAAGACGGTCAACAAAATATTGCAGCCAATCAGATCCTCCATGAAGTCCACTGGCTCTTGCTCACCACCCGGGATTTCCCACGCATCGCCCAACGCCTGGAAGACTTACGGCGTGTGCTGCACGACCCCGCGCTGCTCAACGTGGCCGATGCGCAATCGCCGGAGGATGGCAGTTGGGGGCGCTGGTACACCGAGTGGTTTTTCAAACTGGATGCCTCGTATGAGCAGATTGAGGTCCTGGACAAAGAAGGCCAGGTGCCGCAATATCCCACGCGTTTTCTGGATCAAATCAATTCCCCGGAAAAACTCCGCGCACATTTCCAACGCATCTTAATCTCGGATATGGCGCGGGATAGTCGGGATCATGGCCGGGAATTGAATGAAACCACCTCGGCGTTGATCCGGATGGTTCTCCGCCAGCAACCGGCAAATTATCCGTTTCATCCGGAACTGAAAGCAACGTTACTTGATATCATCATGAATCAGATCCGTGATCCGGAAACCGGCTACTTCGTGAATTGGTTTCAAGTTGGGGATCACCTGGAGAAACGGCTCAGCCTCAGCCTGACGTTTCATATTGTGAACTTCCTGAATGGCGACATTCCCGATTGGCCGACCCTCATTACGACGATGCTGGCGCTGAAAGAGCAGGAATTTCGGGTTGGGGGCTGGCTTGATAACGGTGAGTACACGAACCATCACAATATGGATGTGGTGTTGCTGTTCAGCTTAGGTTGGAACCATGTTTCGCCAGAACTGCAAGACGCCATGCGGATTGAAATTCGCAAAATGCTGACGTGGTGTCTGCAAGAGTCCTTACTGGCCGACGGATCCTTCCGTCCGAACCAATTCGAAAACGATTCGTTCGAAGAATGCACGTACTTCGGCGCGTCGTTTCTGGCCCGCGCCGGGTACTTCGATCCGCAAAAACGGTTCTGGACGGATGAGGAATTTCCCGAATCAGACCAGATTAAGCAGCGGATTGTGAACAACATCCGCGCCCACTTTGATACTGGCGGGGCGAGTGGCACATACTATCGCAGGGCGCTGGAACAATTAGGCGAAAAATTATAAGGGCTTATCCAACATAACGTGATGGTGCTTATTTACGTGGCGGCGGACAGCCCTGTCTGCTTAGTGAAGCAGGGTGTGAGGCCACCTTTGTGTATTGAGAATAGGCTGATAAAAATAAATAGAAATCAAATATAAGGCGAAAATCGGTTGACAAATTCGAAACCTCTGAAATTGTGCATTCCACATTGTAATAACAACGCTTGCGTGAGAAATATGGTGGTCATGCTCACAGCAGGATAATGATATACATATAAACGTGGTCGGCACAAAATAATTTCAAGGAGCGTACGATATGAGTGAATTTGAGCAATGTTTAGGCGTGTTGAATGAACTGTTCAGGAAAGATTGTCTGTTTTCATTCGCAACGGCGAAGGACAATATTCCATCTGTACGAGTCGTAGATGCCTATTATGATGATGACGCGTTCTGGATTGTCACCTATGCAAAAACAACGAAAGTGATTGACATTGAGAGTAATCCGCATGTCGCGTTGTGTCATAATTTTTACTCCTTCAAAGGGAAAGCATGGAATGTTGGGCACCCGCTGAACGACAACAATGCAGCCATCAGAGAGAAACTGATGACTGTGTTTCACGCGTGGTATTTCGCGCATAACAATGAGGCTGATGAGGATATGTGTTACGTGAAATTCGTGCCTGAAACAGGGTTCTTTCATCACAATGGTACTGGATACAAGGCAAACTTTACGAAAAAGGAGGTTGAAACATTTCCTTTTGATCGCGAATAAGAAAAAATATAGCATCGTACGTAGATGATAGTCTGCTGGGAGCGATAATGCACGGAGGAGGACACTATGGCGAAAAAAGACCGGATGATTCGTCAGGAATTACAGCAATGGCTCGATGAGCGCCTCATTTCTCAGGAATTGCATGATTCATTAGCGTCGCGCTACCGCGAGGGGGCATGGGATGTCAGCGTCATCATCCGCTGGACGCTGATTCTCGGCGCCATCATGTTGGGCATCGGCTTGATCTCGTTCTTTTTGGCGATTATAGATTCGATGACGCTCGTCGCCGTTGTCTTGACACTCTTATGCGGATTGAGCTATTATTTCGGCTTTTCCATGACCTCGCGGACGGGCGGACGGTTTTATCCGAAAAGCGGCAACGCCCTGATTGCGGTTGCCTGCCTGCTGTTATGCGGCGATATTTTCGTCATTGCGTCGTTCTTTTCCGATGATAGCGGTCATTGGCCGATTTTACTCCTGATCGCAACCGCGATCTATTTCGGCGTCGCCTATCTGCATAAAAACACGCTCGTCCTTGTCTTTGCGCTGATTGGGCTGGCGACCTGGTTCGGCACGGAATCGGGCTACATGTCCGGTTGGGGCGCGTATTTTCTCGGCCTGAATTATCCGATGCGCTTCGCGCTCGTCAGTCCATTGGTCGTGTTGTTCGGCTATCTGCATCAGAAATTGCAGTTGTTCGGCGCGCCGGAATCGTTTGCCAAAGCATATTATTCTATCGGCCTGCTGTATGTCAATCTCTCGCTTTGGATTATGTCCATTTTCGGCAATTACGGCGATATGCACATCTGGCGCGAGGCGAGTCAATGGGAATTGCTCGTGTTTGCGCTGATCTGGGGGCTGGCGGATGTCGTAATTTTCGTGATCGGCAGCCGGTGGCAGAACCGAATGTTTACCGGTTACGCCATTGTGTTTCTGATTTTGAACCTCTACACGCGCTATTTCGAATTCTTCTGGGATGAAATGCATAAAGCGTTGTTTTTTATTGTCTTAGGCGGCATTTCGATTGCGGTCGGCCTCCTGTTCGAACGTCGGCTCAAGACGACGCAGCGAACGCAGTTGTGAGAAAAACACGATTTCCGCGAAAAACGATTGACAAAATCGGCGAAACCGGCTATAAATTGCGAAGATAGCGTTCATGTGCCAGAACCTCTTGTTTTTATGGTGTTTGGCGAGCATTTCTCACCGCAGTATATCGCCGGATTGATGGAACGCCTGTTCATCGAACCCCGGCGCGGCTTGACGTGAATAATGTAAAAGTAAAACCGCAGATGGCGTATGCTGTGCCAGCCCGTCCGGCTGTTCGTATCGAACCTGCCGCCCCGACCGTTTTTTGGAAAGACCTGAGCGTGATCGGCTGCGTGGTCAGCGGCCTCTTGCTCAGCGCGATGATCTTTGCCTTGTTAGACCCGTCCAGCGGGATTCCGAAAGTGCGGGAAGTCATGCGTTTTCAATCCCAGTTGGAAAACGACATCGAGCGGCTTCGCGCTGAAAATGCCGATGTGCTCAATGCGATTCAGGCCATGCAGACCGACCCGTTCTGGCAGGAAAAAATCGCCAGAGAAGAATTGAATATGGCGCTGCCCGGAGAAATCGTGTACAAATTTACCGAATAACTCCTCTCCTATTCCATAAGACGATGAGGCAGGTGACGCTGAGAAAAGCGCCTCCTGCCTCTTGTGTCTTTGCGTTCATTGCAAACCGCACACATTGACGTACAAAAAACCGTATTCGACAATGGCTTGACGCTGTTGACAGTCGAAGCGCATGACGTGCCGATTGTCACCGCCACCATCTGGTATCGCGTTGGTTCGGCAAACGAAACCGCCGGGCAGACCGGCATTTCCCACTTCCTCGAACATCTGATGTTCAAAGGCACGCCCACTTACGGCAAAGGGATGATAGACTTTCTCACCGCCTCGAATGGCGGCTATAATAACGCTGGGACGATTTTCGACTATACGATGTACTATTTCAATTTTTCGTCCGACCGCTGGGAATTGGCGCTGCAAATCGAAGCCGACCGCATGAAAAATTGCCTGTTCGAATCAGAGGAGGTCGAGGCCGAACGCGGCGTCATTCTGGAAGAATTGAAACAGCAGCTCGATTCCCCCTGGGGACAGTTGGCGATGCAGTTGGAATCCACCATGTTTCCCGCGCCCCATCCGAATCATCACCCGGTCATCGGCTGGCAGACCGACGTGGAAAGCATTTCTCGCGACGCCTTAGCGCAATATTATCAGACGTTTTATGCGCCCAATAACGCCACGCTCGTGATTGTCGGCGATGTGCAGACCACGCAGGTGATCAAGGCCGTGCATCAGCATTTCGGGCATCTCAAACCCATTGCGTCCATCCCGGCGCAGCCGCTTGCCATCGTGAAACAACAAGAGGAGCAGCGCATCACGCTTCAGCAGGACAGCGGCGTCAAACGCCTGCAAATCGGCTATCATGCCGTCAACCTCGCGCACCCCGATACGTATGCCCTCGACGCGATTGATTACCTGCTGAGTCACGGCAAAACGTCGCGCCTGCATCAGCGGTTGGTGGAAAACGAACAGCTTGCCGTCTTTGCCGATACGTTTTATCACACCCGCAAACAAGCTGGCGTCTTTTATTTCACCGCCGCGTTGCGCCGGGGCAGGACGCCGGAACAGTTCGAGCGGGCGCTGGAAGAAGAGATTGCGAAACTGCAAACCGACCTGATTTCAGACGAAGAGTTGCAGAAAGTCAAAAATATTGTCGCCGCTGAATTCGTGTTCGATAAAGAGACAACCGCCGGACTCGCCCACGCGCTCGGCGAATACGAGATGCTCGACACCTACGAATTTTTCTCTCGCTATCCGCAGCGCATGGAGACGCTCACTGCCGAAGACATTCGTCGGGCGGCGCGGACCTATTTCGCCAATGAACGGCGCACTGTCGTTTGGGGCTTGCCGCAAGACCCGGAACGGGAAGAACAGGATTTCGATGAAGAAGAAGCGAGTCTGCCGCCGATGACGAACGATATGGTCTTTCGGACGCCGGAGGAACAATTGCAGCCGCCGAAGGCCGCGTCGAACAATCATAATCACGTTGCGCCGGAATTCTTTTCCGCCGATTCGCGCCGTTTCCGCCATCATCGCTGGGTGCTGCCGAACGGCCTGACGGTACTGTTTTTAGAACATCATCTGCTGCCGCTTGTTTCGATGGAAGCGTTTGTGGATGCCGGACAGAAATATGAAGCCGAAGAACACGCTGGAATCACTGTGCTGACCGGTCAATTGCTGGAAGAAGGGACGACAACGCGCACGGCGTTCGACATCGCCTCGGCCATCGAATCGGTCGGCGGTTCGCTTGATGGGCAGAGTCAGGGTGTCTCGGCGCAGGTGCTATCGAAAGATATCGATTTGGGGATGGATTTGCTCTCGGATGTGCTGATGCGTCCGATTTTCGACGAACATCAGATGAAGAAAAAACGCCACCAGATTTTGATCAGCATCGAAGAAGATGACGAAAACCCTTCAACCATCGCGTTTAACCTGTTTCGCGACATGGTCTATGGTCAGCATCCGTATCACCGCCCGCGCAAAGGGTATAAACACAGCGTACGGAAACTGCGGCGCGAGGCGTTAGTGAAGAATTATCAGACGTACTTTCGCCCCAATAACACGATTCTTTCGATTGTCGGCGACGCCGATCCTGCGCGGATTCGCGAGACGGTGGAGCGCTATTTTGCGGAATGGCAGGCGCAGCCGATTCCCGCGCCGCTGTCGTTCGAGATTCCGCGTCCGACCGGCTGCGTCCGCAAGCATGTCGCCAAAGACAAAGAACAGGTGCACGTCTATCTCGGTCATCTCGGCGTCACGCGCACGAATCCCGATTTTTACCCGCTGTTTGTGATGGATCATATCCTCGGCGTGGGGCCGGGCTTTACGGATCGCATTTCCCGCAAACTGCGCGACGAAATGGGGTTGGCGTATTCCGTCTCCGCCAATATTTCCGGCAGCGCCGAAAAAGAACCTGGCATGTTTCTCGCCTACATCGGCACGTCGCCGGAAAATGCGCCGCGAGCGGTTGAGGGATTTTTGCAAGAGATTCGAACGATCCGGCGCGAAGCGGTGTCCGGCGAAGAGTTGGAATTAGCGAAAAATTATATCACCGGCAGCTACGTGTTCAACTTCGAGACCAGTTCCCAACTTTCGCGTTATCTCATCAACGTCGAACGCTACCAGCTTGGCGAGGATTTTATCTGGCGCTTTCCCGACATCGTGGATCAGATTTCTGCCGAAGACATCCTCCGAGTCGCGCAACAATATCTCGACGAAGAAAATTATTACCTCGCCAGCGCCGGGAAAGCGTGGTAACGCTCAGACCTCACAGGTTTTAAAAACCTGTGAGGTCTC
>CAZRSF010000056.1:0-42215 GCA_964602655.1 uncultured Candidatus Moduliflexus sp. | reverse complement strand
TTTCGCCGCAGAGCGGCGGTGGGCGGGCATTCCACGCGGAGCGTGGAACGAGAACGTCACAGCCCTGCTCCTGCGAGGGAAAGCGCGGAGATGCTGCGTAACGGGAATCACATAAAATGTTGAGTTCTTCTCTTCAAGTATTTCTTCGCCATTTTTCTTGACATTCCCTCGCGATCATTCATGTTCATCAGAGAAACGTCTCACCGGTTTCGAACACTGACTAAGGAGTGTCAACACGAAGCTTTGGAGGTCAGAGCCGCGCTCTGACACTCCTGAACATTCACAATACAGGCTCAAGTATATCAATAAGGAGGAACCGATGTCACGCATGATCTGGTTGACCATATTTATGCTATTTGTTTCAACGATGGTCGGGGCGGAAACAATACTGGTTGCGACCGATGAATGGGCAACGTTTTCCAATAAGGACGGCAGCGGCTATTATCTCGATATTATCCGCGCCGTCTATCCGTCTCCGCAGTTCGATGTGAAAATAGAATTCGTTCCGTATGCGCGCTCGTTCATGCTGGTGATGGAAGGCAAGGCGGATATCGTGTTAGGAATTTATGACGGCGACGTGCCGGAACCACAACGCTCGACATATCCGATTGAAATTGATTCTGTGGACGCTCTCATGAAAAAAGAGATGGCGCAGCAGTGGAAAGGGCTGGAATCGCTCTCAAACATGCGCGTCATGGCAAGGACGGACTATGGATTTGGCGAGCTATTGCCGAAAGATGTGAAATATTCCGAATATCATTCGCTTCCCAGCATCGTAAAAATGCTGGTCAAGGGGACGATAGACGCCGTGTTGGATTATGAAGCCGATATTGAACCGTTGCGCAAGGACACCGGCCTGACAGACGACTTTGTTTACGTGCGCGGGGTCATCACCAAATATGTCTATCTCGGTTTTTCGAAATCACGCCTTGAATTACAACAGCGTTTCGATCAAGAATACAAAACGCTCTACCAATCAGGCAAGATCAAAGAATTCATCATGCAGAATCTCGGATCGGACGACCGCTTGCCCAAGCTTGAGTTCTGACAAGAACTATTTACCAACAGTCTCCATCGTGATGAAGGGCAAACGCGCGCCGCTTTCCGTGTTTCAGATTCAGAGACGCACCTGATGCGGCAATTCTTCGCCATTCATGGTTCGACTTCGCTCGCCATGACTGGTCATCCTGAGCGAAGTCGAAGGGTACAGATGTCAATACCGTTCCGAAAAAAGACGTGCGCAGTCTGGTTGGGTTGTGTCGCCACGCTCCTTTTGCTCTATTTCACGAAGCGCGAGTGGTTCGATCTGCTTTTTCTGCGGGATATTGTGGCGCAGCACGCCGTGTTAGCTCGCGGTGGCTACTTGCTGCTGCTCTCGCTGTTGGGATTGACGTTTCTGCCGTCAACGCCATTCGCGATTTCCGGCGTTTTGATGTTTTCTCCGGGCGAAGCGTACACGCTCAATCTCATCGGCATTCTCACATCGTCCACGCTCATTTATTATTTTGCCCGCTATCTCGGATTGGACGCCGCGTTCGAAGCCCGCTTCCCCGACAGTACGAAAAAAGTTCGCGCCGCCTTGCAGCGCAAAGAATTTCCGATTATCGTCGGCTGGAGTTTTTTCCCCGTCGTGCCGACCGATGTCATTATCTATGTGAGCAGCACCTTGAAGATTCCGTACTGGAAATGTCTGCTGGGCGTCTTGATCGGCGAAGGCGCGTTGAATGCCTGCTACATCTTTTCGATAGACCGTTTGTTCGCCGCACTTCCGTCGTTGTTATAAACCACTTCACCGCAGTTTCAGCCCTGTCAGGGTTGCGAACGCCTGACAGGGCGGGCACTCGAATCAATGATGAACATGACCGAACAATTTTTAGCACCGACAATTCCATCCCAATTTTATTGGTTCAACGAGCCTGTGCGCGTTGTCTGTGGACAGGGGCTTGAACTCTGGACAAAGCCGAAAACGGATTTCTGGCAGCGCACACATTACGGGTTCCGCCGCGACGACGGACATTGCCTTTTGACCGATATTGACGGCGATTTCTGCGTCACCGCTCAGATGGAATGGACACCGCAGGCGCAATACGACCAATGCGGACTGATCGTCAGAATTGATGAGGAAAATTGGCTCAAAGCCTCGACAGAATATGAAAACGAGCGCTTAAGCAGGCTCGGCTCGGTCGTGACCAATTTCGGCTATTCCGACTGGGCGACCCAGGATGTGTCTTCTGAGCATACGAGCATCTGGTATCGTATCAGCCGACATGGACAGGATGTCAAAATCGAGGCGTCGTATGACGGCGAAGCGTGGCGGCAGTTACGCATTGCCCATGTGCATAAGGCTGCCGAAACGCTTGCGGTCGGGTTCTATGCGTGCAGCCCTATCGGCGAGAATTTTTGGAGTCGGCTGCTCTGTTTTCGCTGTGAGCCGAACCATTGGTCGTACCAACACGAGTGACGGGGATCGAGGCAAACGATGATTGGAAATAAGGCGTTACCCACCCCTTGCCCCTCCCAGGAGGGGAATTCATGTCGAATGTTCCAAACACTGAGCGAGATAGTTCTGAATTCGGCCAATTTGCCACTGTTGCGCAAGAGGGGACAATTTCGCGATAAAATCGGCATAGCGACGCTCTGATGTCTCAAGCGTGTGCAACGCGTCTCGAACCGCTATAATATCGCCGGATGAGGCGAGTTGCGACAGATGTTTCAGCATGTCGCGAGGCGGAAGCAGAATCGCCGCCTCGTTCTTTTCCTCAACTGTCTCAAACATCGGGAACGTGACATCGAACCAGAAGACGCTGCCCTGTCCGACCGTGCTCTTGACATGCAGTTCGCTTCCCATCATGCGCGCGAATCGCTGGCTGAGCGTTAAGCCTAAGCCCGCGCCGTCAGAATAGAGCCGGCGATTCTTCGCATGTTCGAACGGCAAAAAGATTCTCTTGATCGCTTCGCGCGGAATGCCGATGCCTGTGTCTTCCACTTCGAAATGCAGGGTCGCCTTCTTGTGGCGATCACGCGTGTCAGCGCTGTCCATCGTCACGCTGATCAGCCGAACTCGCAGCGTCACCGTGCCATGCTGCGTAAATTTGACGGCATTTCCCAAGACATTCGTCAATATTTGCCGCAAACGTTTTTCATCGCCAAGCAGCGCATCCGGAATGGCCGCGTCATACTCGAATCGAAAGGCAAGCTGTTTTTGTTCGGCGTTGAATTGCGCCATTTCTTGCACTGGCGCGAGCGTCTGCGAGAGATAAAACAGGGAGGAGTCCAACTCAAGCTGTCCGGCATCGTATTTCGACAGGTCTAAAATGTCGCTTAACAGAATCAGCAAATGATTGCCGTTCCGCACGATGATCTCAGCATGTTTCTGCTGTTTCGGCGGTAAGACCGGGTCGTTTTCCAGCAATTGCGCAAACCCTAAGATGCCATGCAGCGGCGTGCGCAGTTCATGACTCATGCTGGCAAGAAATTCGCTTTTCGCCATGTTCGCCGCTTCAGCCGCCTCTTTCGCTTGCTGCAACTCGATTTCCCGTTCTTTGCGTTCAGTGATGTCCAACACGACAGCAAAACACCCGGCATATTCCCTGGCGTCTCCAAACCGCGGAGAGACGGTCACTTGAATATATTTCTTCCGAGCGCGGCGAGTCTGTAAGGGCAGTTCGTAGGTCGAAATCTGTCCGTTCTTCCGTAATTCGGTCTCTTTGAGAACGCGCGCCCATGCCTCATCGTCGAAAAACGCGCGCAAATTTTCGCCAAGCAGCCGTTCGATCTCTTCCTCGAAAATAAAGGCAAACGCGCGATTGCAAAACTGAATCGTTTCCTCTGCGTCAATGATGCCGATCCCTTCCTGAATGCCGGAGATAATATTCTCTAAAAACGTGGATTGTTCGAGCAGCGAGCGCTCCATCTGCTTGCGTTCGTTGATCTCCCAGTTCAGTTGCGCGTTGGCATCGGAGAGTTCGACGGTACGCTGCTGCACAAGTTCTTCGAGATGATCTCGATAGCAGAGCAGTTCTTCTTCCGCTCGTTTGCGTTCGCTGATGTCATTGGCAAAAATCAGGACTGCCGGACGCCCTTCCCACTCAATACGCGTACCGTGCGTTTCAGCCCAAAAAGATGTGTGATCATGACGAATTAACCGGACATCGAACGGTAAGGGGGGCTGCATGCCTTGCAGTCGTTCGTTGAAGACCACTGAGGCAGATTCCCGATCCTCCGGCGCAACCACTTCGATATATGGGGTCGTTATGATCTCTTCTGACGGATATCCCATGGTTGCCTGCGCCGTCGTATTGACCAACACGAAATGATCATCTTGAATGACGCCGATCATTTCACTCGCCTGATTGATGATGTTGCGGTATTTGGTTTCGCTTTCGCGCAATTGCCGTTCCATGCGGCATTTATACAATGCCAATTCAATCGTGGCGTGGATTTCTCGCGCGCGAAACGGCTTGATAATAAAGCCAAAGGAATCGGTCGCTTTCGCCTGTTGGACTACGTCGTCGTTCGAATTGGCCGTGATGTAAATTACCGGGAGATGAAATTGTCTGTAGATCGTCTCAGCGGCCTGGATACCGGTCATCTCGCCCCGCAGCAGAATATCCATCAACACGAGATCGGTAGAAACGTCTTGGACATGCTGAATGGCGGCTTCGCCGGAACTGACAACTCCGCAGACCGCGTATCCCGCATGTTTCAGCGCATTTTGCAGGCTTTTCGCCACAATCGCGTCATCTTCGACAATTAAAATGTTTGCAGATTCCATGCGTGTTTCCGGTCAATTCCGCTCTGATATTCTAATATCATTTCCCTTTCTGAGAAGGGGAAAACGGTGGGTAAGACGTTACGTCTGGAAAATAATTCAAAACATTCCGGCAGGCATTCCCGCTTTTTGTCAAGCGATAAGAAGGTCTTTTCAGAGATACCAGTCTATGCCCGTTTTTTCTATTGATTGGGCAAATAAAATTTCAGGAATTCTCTCAATTTCTGATTCGAAGAACTGCGTGAAAATAAAAAACGGCGGAGAACATTCGTTCTCCGCCGTCAAAGCAGCATCAATCGCCGTTATTTACATCGAGGGAATGATGAATTATATCTTTTATCCATTTAACGCCCGCAGCCAGACCGCCATTTCACCGGGAGCGCGATTGCCCCACAAGCCATACGGGATCGCGGTAATCGTAACAAGTGTGAATTTCGTATTAGCAGGCCGATACAGGGCATCATCCCAATCAGTTTCGTCAACGCGCATCGCCTCGCCAGTAATAATGACCGTGCCACCTAAAAGATTCTCGTCGAACGCAGCGGTCAATTTAGCCTTCTGACTCAAGCAAATTGCCGATAGATTGCTGTCGTTGTCCACTTCTTCAATACAATAGACGACTGGCCCGCGCATGATCGCGACTTTCCCGACATTGGCGCGGACTCGTGGATGCGCCTGCATGATTTCGACCGGCATGTCGAAATTCAATTCAATCGCGTCGCCATCCTTCCAGATTCGCGTCACTTTTGCATAGCCCTGCTGCATCACGTTGCTGTTTAATTCGACTTTTTCGCCATTCACCGTCATGGTCGCAGTTCGACACCAGCCCGGAATCCGCAGGCCGATTGTTGTTTGACATGGCTGCTCCATCTTGAGCGAAAGCGTCACCTTGCCATCCCAGGGGTAATTCGTCTGCTGAGTGATTTTGATGGAATGTCCGGCAACATTGACGGTCGCTTCGCCGCCGATATACAAATGCGCGAACAGCGCGTCGCCTCTGACTGTGTACATATATTGTCCGAGCGAGGTCAGCAGACGGGCGAGATTCGTCGGACAGCAGGCGCAAGCATACCATTTTTGCCGCACCGGTTTCACATGTTTTTTGATGGGACTTTTTTCCGAGGCTTCCGGCCAGACTTCCAGCGGATTGACATAAAAATAACGCGTGCCATCCTGCGCCATGCCGCTGAGCAGATTATTATACAGCGCCTGTTCCATCACATCCGCATAGCGGCGATCTTCCTCAATCAGCAGCATCCGCTGCGCAAACATCATCAGCCCCACCGAGGCGCAGGTTTCCGTGTACATCGTATCATTCGGCAGATCATAATCGAAGGTAAACGCCTCGCCATGCGATGTCGAGCCGATGCCGCCCGTGATATACATCTGGCGCGTCGTCACATTCTGCCACAAACGTTTGCAGGCGTCGAACATGCTCATGTCATTGGTTTCGCGGGCGACATCCGCCATCGCGGAATACATATAGACCGCCCGCACCGCATGTCCGACCGCCTCTGTTTGTTCGCGTACCGGCAGGTGCGTCTGTGCATACGTCCGCCCCAAATCTTTGTGCCCCGGCCAGTGTTCGGTTTTGCCGCGTTTTTCGTATTCGAGGTCGAAATAAAACGGCTCGCTGCCCCGTTCGTTCAAAAAATATTGACTCAAGCGCAGATACCGCTCTTCACCGGTCGCATGATAGAGTTTGACTAATGCCAACTCGATTTCCTGATGCCCCGGATAGCCGCGCAATTTCCCCGGTTCTGCGCCAAAGGTCGCCTCAATCAAATCAACAAAACGGCACAATACATCTAAGAGTTTGCGTTTGCCGGTCGCCTGAAAATACGCGACGGCGGCTTCGATAAAATGCCCGGCAGTATAAAGTTCATGTTCTTCCCGCAAATTTGTCCAGCGGCGTTCCGGCGCTTTAACGATGAAATAGGTGTTCAGATACCCATCGGGCTGCTGGGCTTTGGCAATCAGATCAATCATCGTATCCGCCGTGCGTTCCAATTCCGGGTTCGGCGCGACAATCAGCGAATAGGCGACCGTTTCCAGCCATTTGGCAATATCGGTGTCCTGAAACACAAAGCCATAAAATTCGCCGGTATCTTCGCCAGCGGCAATCTTAAAATTTTTGACCGCATGACTTGGTTCGGCATCCGGCACGCGATCATTCAAGACATCCCATTGATAGGGCAGCACGACCTCTCTGACCAATTGAATATAACGCGACCAGAAAGCATCGGTAATTTTCACATTTTTTAACGGAACAATAGTCGCTTTCGATTGTTGTGACATCATCTTTTTCCTCCAGAAGATTTCGTCTCTCATCAAACCTGACGGGTTTTTAACGCCTGTCAGGTCTCGTTGTATCATACTGAAAATTCACTGTTCAATACGCTATTAATCATCACTTTTTTGCCGGTTGCAGCGCTTTCAATCGCCGCATGTACCATTACAAGACTTTTGATGTTATCGGCGCATATTGTTTGAGGGATTCTGTCGGATTTCACGTTTTTAAGGACATCATGCGTCACTCCGGCCTGTTCCGGATGCTCGCGATTGGGAATTTCAGAAATCGGCACAGCTTGCTGCTCTCGGAGAAATCCTCCTTTCCCGACCACGCATTCGGCATTCATGCTGTCATGCCCATCCCACAAGGCCGTTCCTTTTTCTCCCACCGCTCGCCAGGCGCATTCCCACGACGTATTCAGCCCCTCAGCACACCAACTCCCGCGATAATTGAATACCACGCCATTGCTCATTTCGAAAATTGCCATCGCCGATGCGCCATGACGATACCAGGAACCAGACGGATTCCATTCGTGGCAATAAACTGAAATCGGGTCTGCGCCGGAGAGATAGCGGGCTTGATCAAAGGAATGAATCGCCATATCCAACAGCAGCACATGTTCCATCGTGTCGCGAAAACCGCAGAAATGCGCGCCAACATAAAAATCGGCATTAATCGTGGTCAGCGCGCCAATCGTCTGCGAGCGCAAGAATTCACGAAAGCGCACAATCGGATCGACATAGCGGCGATGTTGCGTGACCGCATAGGTTTTTTCACTCTGTTGATCGGCGGCAAGCATCGTTTTCGCTTGTGTCATCTTCTCCGCCATCGGTTTTTCTCCAAGCACATCAGCCTCGCTGTATAATGCGTCTATCGTGACAGAGGCGTAAGCCTCCGGGATTGTGCAGTCAAAAAACGCCATGTTCGCGCCGGTTTGGCCAGCATCTCGCCCAGATCAGCGCTAATGCTGGCGTCTTCCAGAGCATTCTATCCTCTCTTCCCTTTGAGGATTGTCTCAACATCTGAATTGTAATCTGGCCTTGATGATGCGCTGTTATTTTTGTTTGAGCACGACCAGCGTGATGTCATCATACACTTGCGCGCCGCCGATAAAAATGCGGATGTCTTTCAAAATCGCCTCTTTCACCATTTCAGCGCTTGCCTCGCGCCATGTCGCACTAATAATGGCGCAGAGACGATCCAAACCATACAGAGAATTTGCTGCGTTTTGCGCCTCGGTGATGCCATCCGTGTAGAGCACTAAGCCATCGCCTCGCGACAGCGTCACCGTGGCTTCATCAATCCATTGGCTGATATCGTCCACCAGACCAAGCGGAAAACCGAGTTCGATGGTATCCATGCGCTCGATGCTTCCATCACAACGCACGATAAGCACTTCCTCATGCTGACCGATCAAACGTAATCGTCCGGATTGATAATTCACCATGGCAAGAGTCAGGCTGCGATCCACCCCCATGCGCTGAATATTCTGAAACAGAACGTGATTGATCGTATTCAAAAAGACCACCGGATCGGATTCGCCCCGATCCACCAATGTGCGAATCGCCGTTTGCGTCATCAGCATCAAGACGCCGCTTTCCAGGCCATGCCCCGTCACATCGCCGATGCTGATACAGACATTTCCCTGCTGGTAGGATAAGACGTCATAATAATCGCCGCCAACTTCGTCAGCGGGCTGCATGTAGCCGACGATGTCTAAGCCAAGGATGCCGCAAAGTTCTCCCGGCATCGGAAGCACCATTTGCTGCAAACGTCGAGCAATATCAAGCTCCGCGCTCATGCGCAGATTTTCCTGTTTCAGTTGCTCATTCAGCATCTGAATTTCGGTATAGGCTTCTTCGACTTGCTGCTGCGCGATTTTCAACGGCGTGATGTCGCGAGAGATGCCGAATGTGCCTATGATCTCGCCATGCTCATCGCGTAACGGCATTTTGGTGGTGAGCGACCAACTGCCGCCAATATCGGCTTCTTCCTGGTTCAGCACGGCCTGCCCGGAATGGAGGATTTGTTGCTCATGTTCATATTTCGGTCGGGCTTGCGCCTCTGGAAAAAAGTCGAAATCGCTTTTTCCAATCACCGCTTCCGGCTCGCTGACGCCAAAACGTTGCGCTAATGCAGGATTGACTTTCGTAAAGCGACTCTCGCGGTCTTTGAAATAAATATTGTCAGGGATATTCGCCATAAACGTATCCAGCACATATTTTTGCCGGGCAATTTCCGCTGATCGTTCCTGAACATGTTGGACGAGTAACGCCCCTTGTAAAGCGCTGCTAATCGCTCCGCATAAGGCTTCATAGGCATTTTGCCCCTGCGGACTCATCTCAAAGAGAATGAACCCGATCTGCTGATTGTGAAAATAGAGATCATGCAGCAGCAAGGCGTATTGCCGATCTTGTGGCAGCAATTCCTCCGGAACAAGGCGTTTTGAGGAAAAACGCAATCCATCCGCTCCCACAAGCGCCCGCCCCTGTTCGGTGTAGGCCAACATTAAGCGAGCCATGTCTGTCGGCGCAGATGCATTCTGGTATAACGCAAGATAACACGCTGGAATGCCAATGGCTGGCAGTTCTTCCGCCAGAATATCCATCACCCCCTCAACATGAAATGTCGTGACTAAGCGGCCAGTAATTTCGAAGAGTTTGGCGGTTTGCTGTTCCTTCTGTGACGCCTGAGACATCCTCACTTGCGTCACCATCTCTCCGATCAATATCCGCGACTGCTGCCAGATATTTTCCGCCTGCACCATCATGTGTCGTTCTGACAAATATGGGAGAAACTGGTGATAGAACGACGAGATGACATCCTGCCATCTTGCAACATCCCCATCTGCCTTGATCGTTTGGCCCAGCAGATCACTCAAAACATCAATGAACATTCCTGGAGCATTTCCGCGAATTTCCGAAGCAAACGCATCGAATAATGATTCGATGAAAGTCAACGGAATGCCCGTTTCCTGACTGATTGCTTGAAAGACATGGAGCAGCGCCGGACGTTGAGTGACCAATACCCTATCACATTCATCCGTTATGGGGATATTCTCAGCCGCTGCTCGAACCACCGTTGGTGATAAACACCCGCAGGATTGTCGAATTCGGAGTTGTATCGGAAACGGAGTGCGTATGAATACCTGACCTGTAATCTGGGCGGCTACCGCTTCAACGGCTTGCCAGCCCATTTCATACAACGGATATCTGATCGTCGTCAATGGCGGCGAAGAATATTGCGCATCAAGAATATCATCAAACCCTGTAACGACAACATCTTTCGGCACGCGGATACCTCGGAGTTGTAATTCCTGAAGCGCCCCGATTGCCAAAAGATCATTCGCAGCCACAACAGTATCAAATGTGGTTTGACGCTGATCGAGCAGAATACTGATCGCTTTTTTTCCCGAAGGCTCGAACCAATTATCTGCCAACACGACACGGCCTGGCTCAAACGGAAGTTGGGCTGTTTGCAGCGCATCGCAATAGGCTCGATAACGATGCTCAGCTTCTTGATGCCCCTGCGGGCCGCGAATAAAAGCAATCTGGCGACGCGCATGCCTATCAATAAGATGATGAATAAGCGTTCCTATTCCACGATAGCTATAATTCTCAGCGGGCGTGGTCGAGTATTCTAATTCCACCATCGGCACAGCAGGGAATCGTGTATATAATTTTCTGGCGGCGTCAGAACCAGCAAAATTGCTTAACGAATTCATCCACAGCACCAATCCCGCGACATTTTCCGCGCAAATCAGATCATAAAGAATATTACCTTGTGCTTTGAATCCATCTGGCCGCTCCAATTCATAGCCTGCAAACCCAAGAAGATTGACATCGAGTGCTTGAGCGGCATCCACAGCGCCTCGCCAGATTTGAGAATTCACCTGTGTCGTCACCTCTGAAATAATGAATCCAATCGTTGGGCGATTTTTTTTGCCATTAGCATCAGTAATGATTTGCGCAGCTTGCATGATCATGCTTCCTCATGACCCTATAAACTCTGGGATTAGAACAGCCTTTCCTCCACTCATCGCGGAGGCGTGGGCGCAAATGCCGGCGGCAGTCCAATTCGCGGCAGTTACGGCGTCAATCCTGGGTGAACGCTGTTCAATAATACTTCGGACAAATTCATGCACAAGATGCGGGTGCGAGCCGTGATGCCCGCCGCCTTGCTCGAATGAAAGGTGCGACTCCGTGTTGTTATACACAAATCGCTGCGTATATTTCGCGATTTCCGGCGGCAGCAAATCGGCGCGATCCGGCGGGGCTGGATAGGTCGTCGTCTCGTTGCGCAGATGGTCTGGCTGTACCGGGCTCATCTGAAACAGCACCGGAGCAGTGTCTTCCATCTGCCATTCATAGCAGGCGTTTTCGCCATAAATCGTAAAGCTTTCCATGTAAGGCCGCGCGCAGTGAAAGAGCGTTCGCGTGACTTCGGCGCACAAGCCCGGCGTTGCTAATTGGAAAATTGCGGTTTCAATCGGATACGGATTTCCGTATTGCTGGCGGAGTTCAGCGCGCATCTGCCCGGAACCGAAGCAATGCACCTGCATCGCTCGCGTCCCGGCAAGCGCTAATAACGGGCTGACCGCATGGGTGGCGTACCACATCGGCGGCAATCCAGCCCAATACGGCGGCCAGCATTCCATGTCCTGATAATGCGCCCCCCGCAGAAATTGGATGAGGCCAAACGCGCCATCTTCACGCAATTTCCGGGCATAGAGGAATTGACGGGTATAGACCGCCGTTTCCATCATCATGTAGTTTTTCCCGGAAGCGCGTTGCGCGGCGATAATCGCCTGAAGTTCTTCAATCGTGGTTGCCATCGGCACGGTGCAGGCGCAGTGTTTTCCGGCGCTCAGCACCGCAACCGCCTGCCTCGCATGATCCGGGATGCCCGAAATCAGATGAACTGCATCAATATCAGGCGCATCAATCACTTCCTGCACATCGTTTGCGCGACGAGTGATGCCGAATTTATCCCCGACATCACGCAAGCGAGCAGGATTCGCATCGCAGATCATCACGGTTTCAACATCAGGATGATCGAGATAAATCGGCACAAATTCAGCCCCAAACCCTAAGCCGACAACCGCAATTCGCAACCGTTCGGATGTAGTCATATTTTTAACTTCGCTGAAACTGCTGGCTTTCGCTCGCTCAGCCTTTCAACGCGCCAGCCGTCAATCCCTGAATAATATATTTTTGGGCGATCAGCACTAAAAGAATGACAGGCACCGCCACAAGCGTGGTCGCGGCCATCATTTCTCCCCAGGGAACTTCCCATTGGCCTTGCATCATGACTAATCCTACCGGATACGTGCGGACGAGATCGGTGCTCATCAACGTGAATGACACTAAAAATTCATTCCACGAAAAAATAAACACCAGAATCATCGCTGTAAAGATTGCCGGCGCAGACAACGGGAAAACGATGCGACAGAGTGTCTGAAATGGCGTACACCCATCAATTTCGGCGGATTCTTCCAACTCGACCGGAATCGTTTTGAAAAAACTTGTCAAAAACCACATCGTAAATGGCAGGAAAAAAGCGGTGTATGCGACAATCAGGCCGATAAACGTATTGATCAACTTCAGTTGTTTGAACATCAAATACAAAGGGCCAAGCAGCGCCATTGCTGGCAACATCGAAATAACCAGGACGGTCATGAGAATGAACTGGCTGCCCGGAATACGCAACCGAGCCAGCGCATAAGACGCTAACGCCGAGGTCAGGATGCAGATACACGTCGTGCTGCTCGATACGATCACGCTGTTGCGCACGCTCAGGAGAAAGGGATTATGCCACACCCATGCATAATACCCCCAACTGATCGGATTCGGAATCAACTGGGGCGGCACCATAAATGTATTTTCACGCGTTTTTAACGAGGTGGCTACCTGCCAATACAGCGGAAACAAAAAAAATGTTAAAAAACAGATCGTAAACAACACAATCAGGACATTGGATCCGGTAATACGTTTCTTGAATCTGGCAAGCTGCCGTGAGGAGTTCGTCATGGGCGCACCTCCTGTTTTTCCGATGGCCCGGAAAGGATTTTAATATACAACACGCTTAATGCAGTGGTGATCACGGCCATCACGACGGTAATTGCCGAGCCTTTTCCGAAATCGAGATATTGAAATAAATTTTTATAGGCCAGGAGCGATAAAATTTCCGTGCTACCGCCCGGGCCGCCCCGTGTCAGCACGAATAAGAGGTCAAAACTGCGAAACGCATCAATGGAACGAAACAATAACGCCACCAGAATGGCATGTTGCAATTGCGGAATGGTGATGCGGAAAAAACAGGCGCGTTTGCCTGCGCCATCAATCCGCGCGGCTTCATATAACTCCGATGGAATGCCTTGCAGACCGGCTAACAGAATCAGCGCCATAAAGGGCGTATTCCGCCAGACTTCCACCCAGAGCACACTTAAAAAGGCGGCTAAAAAGGTTGTGCCGAGCCAGTCAATTGGCATCTTGATAATGCCTAACGTCAATAACAAGGTATTAATAAATCCCAGCACCGGGTTATACATCCATTTCCAGAGCATTCCGGCCACGACAAACGCCATAGACCATGGCACTAACACCGAGGCTCTGAGCAGCGCGCGGCCTTTGAACTGCGCGTTCAGGATGAGGGCGACCCCCATGCCGAGCAGCGATTGCAGCACGACCCAGCTCGCCGAAAATAAAAAGGTCAGCCCTAAGGAACTTCGAAAACGGCCTGTGCCAAATACTTTCACATAATTTTCGAACCCAACGAACGGTCGGCCAGCATTCGGGACATTCAGCCTGACGTTATGCACGCTGTACCAGATCGTCATCAGGAACGGATAAATCGAGATAAATGCAATCAACATGAGCGCCGGTATGATTAAGAGATACCCCAACTGGCGTTTCGTCAGTCCTTGCTGACGTATTTTTTGCAACGTCATAGCCATGATTTTTTTCTCCTCGCCTCGATAGAAGCCCTCACAGGTTTTACAAACCTGTGAGGGCTTACCACCACAATCCCAGATTATTTGCTTGCGGCAACGGTAAAAATCCGACTATTCGATAATCGCCTGGATTTCCTCCGCAGCCGTCTTCATGGCATCTTCGACACTTTTCTTCTGCACGATAGCGGCTTGCAGTTCTGTCTGGAAGATATCCGAAACCTGGGTATAAAATGGGCTTTTCGGACGGGATTTGATGAATTGCGCAAATTTCAGCATCTCAGGATACACCGGATTCTTTGCCACGACCTCCGGATCGTTCATTACGGTCAACAGCGGCGGGACACGATCCCCTTTGGTCGCTCTGATCTTCTGCGCTTCAGGCCCACCTAAGAACATGGCCGCTTTGGCCGCAGCTTCCGGATATTTGGTGAACTTGTTGACCGACCAGCTCCAGCCGCCCAGGGTCGAAGTATTCATCCCTTCTTTGAACGTAGGCAGGAGCGCCACGCCAATCTTCTCTTTCACTTTGGACGATTCATGATGTTGCGCCATTGCCCACACATACAGCCAGTTCCGATGGAAGATCGCTTTGCCGCCTGTGAAAATGGCGCGGCCTTCGTCAATATCCATTGTGGTAATGCCAGGCTGCACCACTTTGTATTTATTGGCCATGTCAACCATAAACTGAGCGGCTTCCATGCCTTCTTGCGAAGTGAAGAGGACTTTCTTGCCGGTTTCATCCAGGAATTGTCCGCCATTGCTATACAGGAATTCGAAATATTCGCAGATCAATTGCTGATTTGTCACCCAGTTGCTGATATAACCAATCATATCCGGCTGATTTTGGAGCTTTTGGCTGATCTCGATCATTTCCTTCCAGGTTTTCGGCGGCTGTAATCCGGCCTGATCCAACAGGTCTTTCCGGTAGAATAACACGCCCCAGTCCGCTAAGTACGGCACGCCATAGATTTTGCCATCAATCGTTTGCGCGTCAATCATGGCCGGAATGTATTTGTCCTGTTCTTCTTTCGGAAACCAGTCGTTTAACGGCAGCAGCCAATCAGCAGCGACATACTCCGGCGGCCAGATCACGTCCGTACAAAAGATGTCGATACTTCCGTCGCCAGCGGCCAGCATCGTCACTTGCTTATCATGCACCACGTTGGCTCCGCCTTCAGGCACATTGACCATCTCAAGCTTGATTCCCGGATTTTGCTGCTCGAACAGCGCAATAATCTCCGGCTCATTTCCGAAGTGATCCGGCAAACTCATATAGCGAATCGTAATATCTTCGGCGTTGGCAATTCCCCCAAACATACTTAATCCCAGGATTAACATGGACAACATCATACTCACATGTTTTTGCATACGAACATCCTCCGATGCTGGTAGCTGGCAAGCATATTGGCGGCGAACTTCCGATGACGCTCACTCCGACCGATATCCCTCCAGGCTGATCTGAACAGGTAAACACGTTATCGCGATCTCCAATACAACGATACGACATGCGCCCCATCAAGCCGCTGTGTTGTTTCGCACGTCTCTCGCGTATGAAGGTTACGATAGGAGGGGGTATAGAGATTGTCAATTGGAGGTTTTTGGGGTGATTGACGATTTTTCGGATAGAATAACAGCAGAAGGCAAGAGCTTTTCCTATGAATAAAGGCGCTTGCAGCCCTTGAATTTATGGCAATAGATACTTTTCGGAGTCATTGACGATTTTCAGGTTCTCAATCCTCTGTGGAGGTGTGTTTTCGATATTTGCCCGGACTCGTGCCTTCAAGGCGCTTGAACGCTCGAATAAAGGTTTCCGTGTTGGCAAATCCGACCCGCGCACAGATGTCGGAGATGCTCAAATCGGGGGCAGTCGTCAACAATTCTTTCGCCTTTGTCATCCGCAGCGTGGCGAGATATTCGACGTATTTCAGGCCGGTGCGATCTTTGAAATATTCGCTGATATACGAGGGCGTCAATTTGAAATGCTCGGCCAGGCTGATTAACGACAGGCTGGAATCGGCGTAATGCTGGTCAAGATAGCGCAAGAGCTTTTGCAAGAGCATGTCGGCGCGTTGTTGGTGATATTGGCGATAATAGCCGGAAATCTGTTTGAAAATATCGAACAAACGCTCCTGCAATTCCGTCAGCATTTCCGGTTTATATGCTCGAAAAAACTGCAACAGTTCATCATTTCGCGCGATTTTTTCCGGCAGCGGATGCTGCGCCAGCACCTTGCTTAATATTCGCAAGCAGCGATCATAGAGGGCGCTCCCTTTCTGATAGCGCGCCTGTTCCAGCGCATTCTTTTCGAAAATCCGGCGCAGGCAGGCGGCTGCGGCTGTCTGCTGGCCTGCGGTGACTGCCGCAATCAGTTGATTCTCCTGCTCGACTGGCAGCCAGAATAACAGCGCTTCCTGTTTGCTCTGCTCCGCGTCCTGCTCCGTCAAAATCTGCATGTTCCAGGTGTTATGACGGGCTAACAACGCTTGCTGCGCGAGTTCATACGATTCGTGCAAATCTTCCAGCGCTGCGACTTCTTTGCCGATGCCAACCACGAATGCCGCGCCGTATGTCTGCGCCAATGCCTGACTTTGTTCCGCTAAAAATGCGCAGAGCGGATATATTTGCGCACGCTCTTCAATATTCAAAATGAGCGCCGCTTCGCAGCTCGTCAATTGATGAAACATCCCTGAAAGCGGATGCGTTCCGGCATATTCTTCATACCGGCAGCGCAAATTCGCGAAGATTTTTTCGGCGGCGCAGCGGTTCTGCGCGTGCTGTCGGTTCGGGAAAAACACCTTGAACAGCACGATTGAGAGCCAGGGCGCTGTCCAGGTTTCTTTCACCATCGTTCGAATGCCGGTCAGCGACGCTTCGAACGGCATGCTCAACAACGACGCTTTCATATAATAGCGCAGATTTTCCTCGCGAAGTTGGTCGTTCAGCGTCCGAATTTCGTCATACGCCCGTTCTAATGATGTCTGAGCCTCTTTCAGCGCCGTGATGTCGCGTGAAATGCCGAACGTGCCGATAATCGCGCCATGCTCATCCCGAAGCGGCATTTTGGTCGCCAACGTCCAGGAATCATGCCCGTCGAAACGTTTGCGATGTTCTTCGATGCCGATCAATGGCTGGCCGTTTCGAATAATTTCCTGCTCCTGCGTGTAACGCAAGCGGGCTTCGGATTCGGAGAAAAAATCAAAATCTGTTTTTCCAACCGCTTCGGAGGGATCGGACAGGCCGACTCGCCGGGCATGCGCCTGATTGGCCTGGATAATGCGGCTGTCGTGATCTTTAAAGTAAATCGCGTCCGGCACGTTTTTCATAAAGGCATCCAAAATATACTGCTTTCGCGTCAATTCGGCGTTGGTTCGGGCTAATTCGGCGGAGCGCGCCTGCACCTGCTGCACTAAAAGCGCCCCTTGCAAGGCGCTGCTGAGCACATCGCGCAGAATCGCATAAACGCCTCCGTCTGTCGGGCCGATTTCGAAGACCGCGAACCCAAGCTGTTCCTGCTGATGATACAGCGCTTCCACCACCAGCGTATAGCGCCTTGCGGCAGGCCAGAACTGCGCGGGGAGAATGTCATTGACCGGGAAACGCAGCCCATCCGGCGGCAGTTCGACAAGCCCCTCTTCGTATGCCATCAGCAATCGCCCCCATTCCAATGGCGTTCCCGGGCGTTCGTAGAGTGTCAGATAGCAGGCCGGGATATGCAGAGAGGGCAACTCCTGCGCCAAAGACTCAAGAAGTTTTTGCACATCAAACGCGCTCATCAATTTTGCGCCGATTTTGTGCAGCATATCCATCTGCTGTTTCAAGCGCAAATTCCGAAACCCCTTATGACGCCGGGCAACTTCGCCAATCAACACACGCGCCTGTCCAAACAGGTTTTCAGCGCGGAGACGCACGCCTTCGTCACCAAGAAGGCCAAGAATCTGCTGGCGCAGCGCGGAAATAACATTCTGCCAGTCAGCGGCCTCGCCATTCATCGCGATCACGCGCCCCAACATATCATCAAGCGTTGATAAAAACAGCGGCGGCGATGGCTGACAGAGTTCCATCAAAAACGCCTCGACAACCGGCGCGATCAATTCCTGCAATGCAGCATTGTTCAGGCAATGGCGCATTGCCGTCAGGATGCCTTCTTTATGCGCCATGATCTCCTGAATTTTTGTATCGCCTCGCGAATGCATCGCTGATTTGAATCCGGCACGGGTCACAGTTGGATTGACACACCCGCATGATTGCCGAATCACTAACGTGGCCTGGATGTTGTTCTCTGTTTCAACCGGCTCGGCATTGATCTTATTGAGCAGCGTCTTCACAGCCCTCAATCCCATCGCATCTGTCGGATAGGGCACCGTTGTCAGTGGAGGGGTAATATATTGACCGTCCGGGTTATTATCAAATCCCACCACCGCGACATCATATGGCACGCGGATGCCCCATTCCTGGAGCGTTTCAATCGCGCCGATAGCGAGGCGATCATTGGCCGCCGCAATCGCCTCGAACGTCATGCGGCGCTGATCTAATAAAACCCGCACGGCCTGGCGGCCTGATGCTTCGTCCCAGTAATCCGACGGCGCGACAAGTCGCGGGTCAAAAGAAATATTATGCGAGGAAAGCGCGTCAAGATAGGCTTGATAACGAGAACGCGCTTCCGTATTGCCCGACGCTCCCGGAATAAAGGCGACTCGGCGGCATTTATGCGTTTCGAGCAGATGCAGAACAGCTAAATACATCCCCCGATAACCGTGACTTTCCGTGACCGATCTCGGCAGATCGTCAAGTTCAACGAAAGGGATGCTGGCAAAACGAGCGCAGAACGTGTCAAATGCTTCCAGGCCGATAAAATTCCGCAACGTGCTGCCCCAGAGAATCAAACCGTCGAGGTTGCTTGAATTGGCGAGTTCATAAAGCACATTGGCCTGATCGTGGAATTCCTGATGCGACCGCAGTTCGCCGCCGATGAGACAGATGACGTTCACGTCATATTGCTGCGCAGCCTTCAACACTCCGTCCCAGACACTCCTGCCCAGCCCGTCGCCAGCAATATGCGGCGTTAAAAATCCGATAGTTCGCCGCCCGTTTCGAAATTTATCAGCGCGAATTTGCGCCGCTGTTGCTTGAGCATTCATACATATCCTCGCATCACGCCAATTCCCTCTATCATCATGCCGAGCAAAGCCAATAAATCCGGCATAAGGCACGCAATTTTAGAAGTCAAGAAGAAAGTCGCGTTAATGGGTCAGCGTCACAATCTCAGCGCCGCCTATTTGCCCTCTTCGCCGCTCTCTTTGAAATTCCTTGACAGAACCGCCTTGCGGCATATCGTTAACAGCCGTCAAGGTGTACATGTCAGAAGTTCGCGAACCCATTGATTCACGTTGGAGGGAATCATGCCAAAACATCAGGAGATGAAGAAAGTCTTAATCATCGGCTCTGGCCCGATTGTTATCGGGCAGGCGTGTGAGTTCGATTATTCAGGAACGCAAGCTTGTAAAGCCCTGCGAAAATTAGGCTACAAAATCGTATTGGCCAACTCCAATCCGGCGACCATCATGACCGATCCGGGGCTGGCAGACGCCACCTATATCGAGCCGCTCACCGTTGAAGCGCTCACAGAGATTATCAAGCAAGAACGCCCCGACGCGCTGCTGCCGAATCTCGGCGGACAGACGGGGCTGAATCTCTCCTCTGCGCTCGCGAAAGAAGGGGTTCTTGAGCGATATGGCGTCAAGGTCATCGGCGTGAACATCGAGGCAATCAAACGCGGCGAAGACCGGCAGGCGTTCAAAGACACGATGACGCGCTTAGGCATTGACATGCCGAAAAGCGAGATCGCCTACAGTCTTGAAGAAGCGGAAAACATCGTCGAACAGATCGGCTTTCCGGTTGTGGTGCGCCCGGCCTACACGATGGGCGGCACGGGCGGCGGCTTTGCCTATAATCTCGATGAATTGCGCCTCATCGTCAATCGCGGACTGTCGGCCAGCCCGGTCGGACAGGTCTTGATCGAAGAATCGGTGCGCGGCTGGGAAGAATTGGAATTAGAAGTCGTGCGCGACGCGAAAAATCAGATGATTACGGTCTGCTTCATCGAAAACGTGGACGCAATGGGCGTGCATACCGGCGATTCCTATTGCACCGCCCCGATGCTGACGATTGCGCCAGAGTTGCAGCGCACACTGCAAGCATATTCCTATAAAATCGTCGAAGCGATTGAGGTCATCGGCGGCACGAATGTGCAGTTCGCGCATGACCCGAAAACCGGGCGCGTCACGGTGATTGAAATCAACCCGCGCACGTCGCGCTCTTCCGCGCTCGCCTCGAAAGCGACCGGCTTTCCGATTGCGATGGTGTCGTCCATGCTGGCGGGCGGCCTGACAATGGACGAAATCCCTTACTGGCGCGATGGCACGCTGGAAAAATACACGCCCTCCGGCGATTACGTCGTCATCAAATTTGCGCGGTGGGCGTTCGAAAAATTCAAAGGGGTTGAAGATAAACTCGGCACGCAGATGCGAGCGGTCGGCGAAGTAATGAGCATCGGCAAAACGTATAAAGAAGCATTTCTGAAAGCGATTCGTTCGTTGGAAAACGGACGCTACGGACTCGGCGGCATTCCGAATTTTCAGCAGAAATCGTTAGATGAACTCATGGCGATGCTGGCCGAACCATCCAGCGAACGGCAATTCATTATGTACGAAGCGCTGCGCAAAGGCGCGGACATTGGAACCCTGCACGCCCGCACGCACATCAAGCCCTGGTTCATTCAGCAGATGAAGGAACTGGTGGAACGCGAAACCGCCCTGTTGAAGCATCGCGGGACGCTGCCGCCGGATGACCTGCTGATTGCCGCGAAAAAGGACGGGTTTGCGGATCGATACCTTGCGAAGATTTTGAATGTGCCGGAACGCGAAATCCGGGAAAAACGGATTGCGCTCGGCGTTGTAGAGGCGTGGGAAGCCGTGCCGGTCAGCGGCGTGGAAAATGCCGCCTATTATTATTCTTCGTATAACAGCGCCGCCGTCCTGCCGGTCAGTCACGGGCGAAAAGTCATGGTGTTAGGCGGCGGCCCCAACCGAATCGGGCAGGGGATTGAGTTCGATTACTGCTGCGTTCACGCTGCCTTTGCTCTGCGCGATTTGGGCGTCGAGTCCATCATGGTCAACTGCAACCCGGAAACCGTCTCGACGGATTACGATACCTCGAACCGGCTCTATTTCGAGCCGATAACGGTTGAAGACGTGCTGGCGATTTATCAGCATGAGCAGCCGGACGGCGTGATTGTCCAGTTCGGCGGGCAGACACCGCTTAACATTGCGGCGGAATTAGCGGCGGCTGGCGTCAAGATTCTCGGCACAAGCCCCGAAAAGATTGATTTGGCGGAAGACCGCGATCTGTTCCGCCAGATGATGCGCGACATGGGGATTCCGCAGCCAGATTCAGGCATGGCCGGAACGGTGGACGAGGCGTTTGCGATAGCGCGGCAAATCGGCTACCCGCTCATCGTGCGCCCGTCTTACGTCCTCGGCGGACGAGCGATGGAAATCGTTTACGACGAAGAGATGCTGCGCGAATATGTCAGCGTCGCCGTCGAATTTTCGCCAGAACGCCCGATTTTGATCGAACGGTATCTGCAAGACGCGCTGGAAGCTGAAGCCGACGCGATTGCGGATGGCACGGACGCCTTTGTTCCGGCGGTGATGGAACATATCGAACTTGCGGGCGTGCATTCCGGCGATTCGGCCTGCATTCTGCCGCCCGTCAATATTCCGCCGCGCCATATCGCCACTATTGAAGATTTTACGCGCCGGATCGCGATAGCATTTCAGGTCGTGGGCTTGATTAACGTCCAATATGCGATTGCCGACGACATTGTGTATGTGTTGGAAGCGAATCCCCGCGCCAGCCGCACCGTGCCGTTAGTCAGCAAAGTGTGCAATATTCCGATGGCGCGGTTAGCGACGCAGGTGATGCTTGGCAAGACACTCAAAGACTTGAATCTGACGCGCAAAACGATTCCGCATTTCGGCGTCAAAGAAGCGGTATTCCCGTTTAACATGATGCCGGAAGTTGATCCGGTGTTAGGGCCGGAAATGCGTTCGACCGGCGAAGTGCTCGGTCTCTCCGACCGTCCGGGATTAGCCTTTTATAAAGCGCAAGACGCCGCGAAACAGACGCTTCCTTCCGGCGGCTCAGTATTGATTTCCGTCAGCGACCGGGATCGCAATCAAAGCACGGTAGAGGCGGCGCGATTATTCGTTGAGCTTGGCTTTAAAATTCTGGCGACAGCGGGGACGCAGGAATATTTATCCGCGCATGGAATTCCGTCCACATTGATTCTCAAGCGGCATGAAGGCCGTCCGAATATCGAAGACGCGATCCGAAATCGCGAAATCCAGTTAATTTTTAACACGCCCGCCGGGAAACTGAGCGCGGTGGATGATTCATTTATTCGGAAAGCCGCGATTAAACATAACGTGCCGTATATCACGACGAATGCGGCGGCGGTGGCGTCCGCAAAAGGGATTGCCGCGTATCGCGAAGGGCATGGGCAAGTGAAAAGCCTGCAAGCGTATCATGCGGATATCCGGTAGGTGTTGATGACAGCGCGCGGCGTGATTAGAGAAAAACTGGATACGATTCCCCGACAGGGTCTAACCCCTGTCGGGGGCGTTTTGCGTGATGCTACGCGATGAGCTTCCGCCGCGAACGGTTGGAAGGGAACAATTACACCTGCTTGAACGCCTGAACAAGCTGTTTCAGTTCTTCCGGCGTCAGGTCGGTTTTGCCGTCGCCCGTGAGTTCGATAGCGTAACTGCCTGCCGCGACGATCACGCGGTCGCCGAGTTCGAAAATCGCCTGCAAATTCGGCAGCGCGGCGAGGAGTTTCTTGTAGGCATCGCTGTCGCGCTTGATTTTTACGACCGTTTTGTCGGCGGTTAATTCATTATCCACCCACGCGCCATCTTTTAGCGTAAAGGTCTTACTGCCGATGGTCTGCACTGTTACTTCGTTCTGTGCCTTTTCGTCCTTCTTTCCGGCTTCTTTCGGTTTATTCGTAGCGTCTTGTTCAACCTCGACAGTCTGGGCTTCTAATCCGCCATGCGACGCTTTGACCTTTCGTTCCGTTGCCATCGGCGCAGGCGCTAACATTTGCATCTGATTTGCCATCATTCCTTTTGTGCCAACCGCGAGATCGGAGACGCCTTCCGGCAGCGGCAACGGCTGCTTTACTGTCGTGGATTTGCCGTCTTTGTTGCGGATTTCTGAATCAATCGCGATGAATGATGTATATTGCGTCAACAGATTGTATTTCAATCCCAAGTCCGTAATCGTTTTGACGCGCTCATCCGATTCCTGCAAGGCGTTGTAATCCCCAAGCACTTGAATGCGATGCCGCGCCCAGAGATAACGTAATGCCGCATTTTCCGCATGCGGCGTGACTTCTGCGACGTTGATCGCTTGCGAGTATTTCCCTTCGCCGCCGATGCCGTTGACCGTCAACGTGCCGGTCGCTTCGCCGCGCCATTTGCCGAAATAAATCACCGGGCGTTCTGCCAATACATCTGGCAGACTCGGCGGTTCGAGATCATAAACCTCGAATCCCTGCGCGTCTAATTTCACCTGCGTCAAAACCGGCGACTGGATGTATTGCCGGAATTTTTCGGCCTGCGCAGGAGCTTCCGCCGGATTCAGTAGCACGAACGGCTCGCCCATGCCCATCCGCGCCATCCCTTCGATCAGGAAACGGTTGACCGATGAGCCGATGCCGAACGCGAACATATTGGCATCGCCGAGTTTGTTGCGAATCAGGTCGAACACCTGCGGCTCGACATTGATATAGCCGTCGGTCACGATGACGACGCTGCGCGACATGCCTTCGATGCGCGGCAGCGCGAGGGCGCGTTCCATTGCAGGCAGAATCTCCGTGCCGCCGCCGCCTTGCTGCTGGTCAATAAACCAAATCGCTTTTTGGATATTTTCCGGTGTGGCTGAGAGCGAGCCGTTTTCGGATAAGACCGACGATGCGCCGGCAAACAGCAAGACGTTGAATTTTTCATTCGGGTTCAATTTGCCGATCAGGTCGCGCAGCAGCGTTTTCGAGATGTCGAGCGGAAAGCCGTTCATCGAGCCGGAGACATCCACGATAAAAATGTATTCCCGCGCCGGAATCGCCGCCGGTTTCATGCGCTTCGGCGGCTGCATCATCAACAGAAAAAAGTTCTCGTTTTCGCCTTTGTAGAGCAGCAAGCCGGATTCCACCTGTCCGCCTGCGAGTTGATATTTCAGCACGAAATCCTTGTTCCCTTTCGTCTTGTCGGCGTCGGCCAATTTGACGGAGGCAAACGCTTTGTTTTCATACTGAATATCCACCGTATGCGACGGGCTGGTCGCCTGTTGAATCGGCATTCCGGCGGACAAATTCACGGCGATATCGAACGTGTAATTCGGCGCTTCGCCTTCATGCAGATACGGATTTTCGACCCATTTTTCATCTGCGGGCGCGGTGTCAGCGGGCATATTGGAATAACGCGGGCCGACCACCGTCGGATAGACGAATTCATACATTCCGTCGGTCGGCACGAGCAATTCGGTATAGCTCATTTCCACAACGATTTCATCGCCCGGCATGATGTTGGCGACATTCATCTGGAAGACGTTCGGGCGCTGCTGTTCCAGCAATGACGCGCTTTTGCCTTCCTGTTTGGCCTGTTCGTATTGCTGCCGCGCCGTTTCGCGCTTTTCGATTTTCGCGACAATCGTGCGTTCGCCGATGGTCATTTTCATGGCATACACGGCGGCTCGCGTCGAACCGGGGAAAATGTAAATCGCTTCCAACGGCGATTTCCCCTCGTTTTTATAGACCTGCTTGACTTTCACATCCGCGATCACGCCCGCAATATCCACTTGCGCGGACGTGGCTTTCAGCGGCAGCGCATCTACGGTCGGATCGTCGCTGTTGACGAAAAAATAGGGCGACAATGTTTTATCTGCCGCCTGTTCCGCTTCCTGTGCGTTCGAATATGGCGCGAATATCGCTGCGCCGCACAGCAATAACGCTGTTTGACGAAAAATCTGTTTCAAGAATGACATATTTTTACCCTCCACTGAGAATAGAATTTTCGTGAGTTGCACCGTAGGTCGAAACTGTAGTTTCGACCTACCTAATTCGACATCATGCGCATGTCTGTTTTTTATACGAATACGAAGGAGATTTTTCCAGAAAAATATGTTGCTGTAATCAATTATCTCCATAATTGTTCTTGACTGGCGATAACCGCAACTTTATCATGTGTAAAAGATTTGAATTAGATGGAAATTTGAACAACTATCTAAATTACGAAAGGAATTTTGATATGAGAGATAGTAATGAAAGACACGCTTCTCTTTTTATTGGTACACCTTTAATTCTCGGAGAAATACATAGCATTCTTCTGAATGCATACAGAGAATTTGACCGCCAATGTCATAATGGAAAAAGAGTTTTGTCGGAATTAGGACAGGAAGTGAATAATGATGAAATTTCTTGGTGGGTGTTTAGGCGAGAGGCTGATGTAAATGAATTAAGAACAAAGACAAAAGAAGCATTAGAATTAGCTCAAAAATTAAAAAAGGATTCCGTTCTATTGAAAAAGACTTCTCTTGAATCTTATGAACAACTGGTAATGACACTTGTTAATTTTGCCGAAACGCACAAAGAAGAGATCGCCGCTTTACATAAATATGTATCATGGCTATCTGATAAAGATTCTCTTGCTCCAATTATTTTATACAGCAGCAGAACGTGGGGAAGTACGGAAAGAACAGAGCGAAATATTGATGGAGCATTTAATGTACAGCAATGCATTGAAGTTGTTTGTGGATTGTTACTACGAAATATATATACTTGGGATTCGATTTGCTGGGATGCATCAGAAAATATTTATGATGAAAAAGATGAAAAAGTGGAACATATAGACCCCAAAGAAACAGAATATAATAAACCAATTGATGTTTCTGAGCAAATGATTATTTCGAGAGTCGCTTCTAAGACGTTAGATGCATTTGTAACATATTTTACAAAACTTCGAGATTCTCTGAAGCATATACTTGTAGAAATAGGCAAATTCAATGAGCCAGAAAATTTACTACATAGCGAAGCCTTTTGGCGTAAATTCATCGAAAAGGCAATAACAATGCCAACTGAAGATCAATTATGGGATTTCAAAAAAACCCTGGATATGTGGATAGATAAGAACAAGGAGAAGGAAAAATCTCAAATAAAATTTGCTGAAGAAGTCGCATGTTTTGCAAATCGAGACGGTGGTGTAATTATTATCGGTGTAACAAATGATAAAACAATATCAGGGATTGATAACGATCTCACTAAGATAGAACGATGGCGATATGATACTTGTAAAGTTATCGCTGAACGTATTGAGTACGATCCTAATTTTGTTCACCTTACTCTCGTGGATATAGAGGATGAAAATGGGAAAAAGAAATATTGTTTATTAGTGGTGATTTCTCAATCTTGCAAAACAGTTGGTGTAAACATAAGTGAAAAAAACGATCAAAATATATACACCTATCCAGTCCGTCGTGGAACAGGATTTTATAGGGAAAAGAAAAGTAGAATAGATTCCGAAAAATCGAATAAAGAAAAAGATTTATTTGATTTTATTCGAGAATTTAATCAAATGCTTTATGATAGATAAATAACGCTTGAGATGATGTTGAAGGGATTATAACTCTTCAACATCATTTTATAAGACTGATAAAATATCAGAGGGTACAATCAACGCGAATAATGCCTTTTCGTGTTTATATGTTTTGCCTCAACCGGTATTCGCCCGGCGTCAAACCTGTCCATTGCTTGAACGTGCGCCGAAAGACGCTTGGCTCGGAAAAGCCGAGCAGATAGGTAATTTCAGTAATCGAGCACCGTTTTTCCTTTAAATAGGATTGCGCCATCGTTTCCCGCGCCTGCCGCAGCAAGCCGCGAAAGGTCGCGCCTTCCTCTTCCAATCGCATTTGCAGGCTTCTGACGCTCATCGCGACTGCGTTCGCAGCGTCTTCAATTGATGGCACGCCATCCGGCAAGCGTTTCATCAGCAATTCCATAACTTTGCCGGAATACGAGACCTCTCCGTTAATTTGAGTCAGCAAGCTGGAGGCATACTGTTCGAACGCCTGAAGCAAGGCGGGATTCTGGTAGGCTATCGGCGTTTTCAGAAATGCGGAGGGAAAGACCAATTGATTGGATGGCTGCGAAAATCGGAGCGGACAGCGGAAAATCCGGCGGTGATCGTCGAGATTGGCGGGCGGCTCATGCGTCATGGTCACGAGTGTCAGCGGAACGGCCTGCTTGGCGATATGCTCGATAATATGCACGAGACTCGACAACGTGGCTTCGATGCAATGCCGCGTCAGCGCAACGGTCGGATGATTACTTTCGAACGTCAACACGGCTGATTGCGCGGAGACATCAAGGCGGCTGTTGATGACGTTGCCGACGATGCCGCTGTAATTTTCGACTCGTTTCAGCGCGTCGCCAATCGTTTCGCAGTTCATCATAATATATCCCATGATCGACCAACTCCTTGATTCGGCGCATTCGCCCATGTGCAAGCCTAAATTCGCATCGTCAGACGCTTCGGCAAGCATCTGTTGAAGCCGGACATACACATCGAACGCGCAACGGGCGTCAGGCGTCTTCGTTATCTCCGCTCCAAGCCCGACAGCGTGTAATAATGGGTCAATATCAATCTGGCGATAGGATGCGTAACGCATCAACTGAATGATCAACGTCATTGAAACGGTAGGTTTAAGCATACACAATTGCGCGAAATGTCACCTTTTTTGCGGCATTCGCCATAGACAAATTTCATCTATTTCTATAAATTGATTATCGTTGTGATTACGAGAATTTTTGACTGATTTGCACTGTTTGACAGCTATCCGAATCTGTCAAGTCTGTTGAGATATTTAACATGGGAGAGATTATGAATATTACTTGTGTGCTTGGAAGTCCTCGAACCAATGGCAACAGCGCCACTTTAACCCGCTACATGCTGCAACAATTCGAGCGGCGCGGCGCGAATGTACAGACATTCGAAATCAATAAGCTCAACTATCGCGGCTGTCAGGGCTGCATGGCGTGCAAAACAAAATTAGATACATGCGGCCTGCGCGACGACATTACGCCAATTCTTGATTTGGTAAAAAACTCGGATGCGCTAATCGTCGCATCCGGCGTCTATTACGGCAATGTGACCTCGCAGGCCAAAGCGTTTCTTGACCGCATCTATTCGTTTTACGTGCCCGAATTTTATTTGAAAGACGAGAGCCAGAGAAGTCGCCTTACGCCGGGGAAAAAACTGGTTTTCGTGCTGACACAGGGCAATCCTGATGAGTCGCTGTTTACGGATATTTATCCGAGCTACGAGCGCTTAATTCGGATTCACGGCTTTCAACAAAATTATCAACTTCGCGCCTGCGGCATTTCGTCGCCCGCCGATATTCAAGCGCGCCCGGAACTGTTCGCGCAAGCGGACGCGATTGTCAACAACATCTGCGGCGCGGCATAAAAAAAGTAGAGATGCCCCGGCGGGGCGTCTCTACGATGATATGATTATTTTTTCAAACGCGCCATATCCTCTTCATTCAGCGTCGTTTTTCCCTCTGCGCTGACTTCGAACGAAAACTCGTCGAGATTGACAATCATTCATGTTTTTAACCGTTATAGCTCCCACAATTCGGACAAACAAATTCTTGAACGTCGGACGCGTACGCATGACAATCCTGACATTCGAATTGCTGTTTGTTTGCTTGCTGAGAAGGAATCGCCTCATCTTCGATTTCAAGAGAAACATCTTCCTGACCGGCAATTGCTGTATAGTTAATGCGAACTTGAAAAGGTTCTCTTCCTAAGATGACGATTTCTCCATCGCTCAGTCGTTGTCGAGGATAACGCTTGCAATCAATTTTGGATTGCCCGATAAATGTGCCATTTGTCGAACCTATATCCGTAATCACATACTGATTATCAAGTACTTCTATTTTACAATGAGTTCGGCTGATATAATCAATTTTATTCAACAATTCCCTACCAACAGCTTCTCGTCCTAAGACAAACTCCTGGGCATGAGGAATTCTGATCTGCTCGCCTGTCTTCAAATAGGTTAACGTCAATCCGTCTAATGATGATTCTTGCTTAACCGCCTGTTGAATATTTTCGATATGTCGAATTTCTAACGGTTGATTGCAGTTAGGACAATCTTCCGAGATTGGTTGTGAATCAAGCGTTTCTATTTTATTGCCGCAATAGTCACAAATAATCGTCTTCATTGTTCGAACCTTATTGCCAATCCTGAATCTGCGAATTGGTGAATAATTGTGGACAAATCATCTTGTTTTGGAATTCCTGATAAGAATATTGCATGGTCATCAGAGACAGCAACAGACCATGTTTGAGCAGAAAAATAGTTATTATCTTGACGAGTAGCTATTCCTTGTTCGAATTTATATAATTGTTGATTGGATGAGCCTCGCACATTTCGATTTTCATGCTTGTTCTGTTCATAATGCCCGTCTAATAAGTAATCAAGTACGGTCATGAACGATTGGTCGGGGTATAATGCCACGAGTTCGGCTAATGTGTAGCCCGAGAATACAAAGATATCGAGATCGGTATAAGCTTTTAAAATCGAGCAAAAGACTAATAATGGCTTATATTGTTCGAACGGTTCTCCGCCTGTAATGGTAATGCCGTCAAAATGAGCTTGAACGGCAATAATATCTTCCGCCAGGCGCTCGACGTGAACGCGTTGACCTCCCTGCCGATCCCATAATAATGGGCTGAGACAGCCCTCGCAATGCAAAGAGCAACCTTGCGTCCAAATACCGAGCCGCCTGCCCTGTCCCAAATTATAGACAGGGTATTGAATCCGATTCAATTGCCAACGCATCGGAATTGCACCTGGGGTTTTCCCGTAAAATTATCTAATGTCGTTTCATCAATAAAGACTTCGAAAGCAAAATTTTCTGTCCGATTTTGCTCAAACATGAAATTTGTCATTCCGTTTTTGATATATGTCTCAATGCGATTATTGATCCCCCGCCCGCCGTTCATCAGATTATCAGCGAGATAATGCGTTCGAAAATGCTCGACAAACGTATCATCAAACACAAACCGACAATTTTTCTGTTTAGCGAGATTACCCTGAATGGTTTTCAAATTTTTTACCAGAATCAATTTATCCGTATCTGGACGGATAAAATCAAACACCACGAAATTATCGCCGAACCGATTCAAAATCTCAGGACGATTCAAGCTCGTATTAAAAAATGCCCGGATTTCCGTGATAATTTTTTCAGACATGATCTCGTGGCTGTCTTCTAACGTAATATTAGCAATGCGTCGGCCATGCTCGTCTTCCGTAAATACGCCTAAATTGCTGGTAAAGATAATCAGCGCTTCCGAAAAATAGAGTGTTTCGCCTTTACTATCGGTCAGACGGCCATCATCTAAAATCTGCAAAAATTTATCAAAGACGACTGGATGGGCTTTTTCGATTTCATCGAACAGAATAATCGAAAACGGCTTCATTTTAATCCTTTTCGTCAATTGTCCGCCCTCTTCATACCCCACATAGCCGGGTGGGGCGCCAATCAATTTGACATCGGAGTTGCTGTCGTTGTACTCGCTCATGTCAAACCGAATAATCGCGTCTTCATCGCTGAAAATCAATTCCGCTAACGATTTCGCTAACTCAGTTTTGCCTGTACCAGTCGGTCCAGCAAAAAATAAGACGCCTTTCGGTTTATTCTTCGGGCGAGCCTGATCAATCGAATGCAGCCCTAATTTTGCCCGCCGGATAATATCCACGCTTTTCTTAATCGCCGCTTCCTGTCCTAACACGCGCTTTTTCAACTCATTTTCAGCGGCTCGCACCGTCGTGGGGTCTAATTTCTCCCAAAAGTTCTCTTTGACGCCATATTTATAGAGATCGATAATTTGACGAATCTGATTAGCGTGAAGGCGTTCTCGGTTCGAAATCGCAATCAAATTTTCCAATTCCCGATTCGAAAAACCTTCGGTCAAGTCGGGGAAGACTTTGTTGATCTCTTGCTGTTGAATCGGCTCGCCGACTTGATAAAACAATTTCGCTTGCACATCCAAAAATACGCGCAGTTCTTCTCGATTCGGTTTTTGCACTTCAATGCCTTTGGTGAGCGGATTATCGAACAACAACCATGCCGGAATGTCGTTTAATTTTTCGCATAAGAAAATCAAAAGATTGCGATAATTATCTCGTTTTGGAAACACCATCGCTTCCTGTGCGGCCTTCAAGAGTTTCAGAAAATATCGGCGTTCCTCAAGCTCTAAAGCCTCTGGATGGGCGGTAAACCGCGACGAGTAATTGATAATCCCCGCAAATAATTTGTTATTATTGGCAACTAAAAAACGGAAGAGACTCAACGTATCATCCAAATTCGTCTCGATTTTAGCAATGGTCGTTTGTGCAAAATATTCGCGGGCTTTCGGATGTTGCTCTATCGCAAAACGAAGCAATTCCTCTTTATTGATATTCACGCCGCCTAAATCAACTTCGAAGCCATCAATCATATCATAATAGGTCAGCAGATCATACCCTTCATTTTTCAGATACCGCTTCAAGAGTTGTTTGATGTCATTGAACTTTGCCCATTTCAAATCTTCTTTGGATTCAGCCTGATGATAATTCGCCGGGAAATAGTAACAATCGTAAATATTGCCATAGAGATAAAATTGGGACTTCAAAAATTGAAACCGGCGGAGTTCTTGCAACCATTTGGGGAAATCGGCGGAAATTTCTGTCAACATTACCTTACCTCTTCTGCATAGTTTTGGATTTCATGTCGCGCACTGTGCGCGTTCTCTTTTGCTGTGTTGCAATCTTTTCTTGCAGTCTTTGGGGAATCTGAATAATCGCTTTTTCGGAGATCGGCAACTCTTTTTCAAGATCAATGGAGATTCCAATATTTGAAAGCTTCTGAAGTTCGGCTTTGAATTGGTGGCAAGCAGTTTCCATCTCGTGAATTTTCACGCGGATTTGAGCGATGCTTAAATCGTCTTTGAATTCCGGGATCAAAAAATTATAGCGGAACGAACCATCTTCCATAAAGCGCAAATGCAGATAATTCGGCTGATTCGGCGCTTTGACGACAAATTCGCTCTCTTTTTCGAAATCAATCACCTGCATATCATCCGCTACCTCGTAATTCAACCGCCGCAACGCGGAGACAATTTGCGCCTTTATGAACAGGCGTTCTTGTTCACATGCGATTTCATCATGCAATTTTTTCGCATTTTCCTGCTGGAATGCTGTTAATTTGCTCTGGAATTCCGCAATATGATGCGGCTTGATTTTCTGCGCAGTCAACAGTTTTCCGCAATATTGCTGGAATTGCAACTGCGCCGCAGTCATCCCTTGATGAATCGGCGTCTGTTCGAGTTCTGTCAGCGCATGACGAATCGCTGTTTTGACCTGCCGCGTTTTTTCCGCAATCGTGATGTCATCGAGCAGTTCCCGATAAAAATACGCATCCTGTTTACGGGTATCGCTGGCGAGAAGTTCGTCATATTGAGATTGATAGCTCTGCTGTGCGGCGGGATCGGAAACATTTCGAATGTAGTCGGCGATCTGTCGAACCATCTCTTGAATCGTCGCGTCGAATTGCAGCGCAGGCGCGGCCTGCGGCAGGTTCTTTTTAGTTCGCCGTAACACGTCATTGCTGACAGCACCCCTGATAGTGTTGATCGCGGCTTTCGCGTCTTCGATGCGTTGCGCGATCTCTCCGGTTTTTTGCGGCAGCATTGTACGGAAATTCCAGCTAAACGCACTCGGTTGCAATTTCGGCGCGACGCTTGAAATCTGCGTGGCCGCCTGTTCGCAGACATCAGGAAAATCCTGTCGAAGATACGTCTGCAAATAGGCGATGACCTGTTCTTGATGCTGTCGAAACGCCTGAAGCGATTGCGCATAACGCTGCTCGTATGTCAGAAACGCCTGATAATCATCCTGTTTTACATGAAACTGCTGCCGTTCGGTTTCAAGCCGCCTGATAAATTCCTGTAAGCGTTCGAGGTGCGGCGGGAGTTCATCAGCGTATTCGATAGAGATCGGACGCTGCAACGTCTCTTTGGCAACGCGCTGCCCATTCAGAAATGTCGCGCAATCAGCAAAAATACGGCGCGTGTCGTCGCGCAGCGATAGTTGCCCCAATTGATTCCATAACACCGACATATCGGACTGCAAGGCAAATAAACGCTGCAAATGTTCATTTGTCACCTTGACGCGAAAAGATTTTGGTCCGCTCATAATGTGTTTATTTCTCCGCCTATACCGTCTTACAGCCTTATCGTTTAAATCATTGACATCGTCATAAAAATTCTTTTAATCTTGTCCTCCAATTGAACCGCCAATCAATCCGCCTAACATCCCACCAAAGGCTGAAATTGCCCATGCCCAACCTATCGCGACTTCCCCGACATGTTCCCAAAATGGCCCATAATCAAATGAAATGAAACCAGCAGCTATTCCCAAAACATACCCAACAATAAACCCCCCGACACATCCCACAACTCCTCCAATAAAAAGTCCTATAATTGCACCTATCTGTTTCCGTCGTTCTCTTCTTACCTGCTCTTCATAAGCAGCTTTCCTTTCAGCCTCAACTCGCGCATCCCACTGTTCCCATCCTCGATAAGAACGTTCTGCGCTCTTCGTAAGCTCTCGTCCTCGATTCCCCACGTCCAACGATATATGCGGAACTTGTAATAACGTTGCGTATTCTCCTGATGCAACGTTGTCTTGAGCAAACTGAAATTGCTTTGCAATCTCCTGATAATTACGATTGATCGAATCCATCTCAGAGCTTCGCTCGGCAACTTTCCACGCCGATTTTTGCGCGTTAGATATCATTTCTCGCGTATCATTCAATATATTTTCCGCCTCTGAAATCGCTTGTTTTGCCTTACTCATTGCTTGGGCGTAGATTCCGTCAAGTAATGCGCTAATTTCACGGTTTTCAGCAAGAATTGTTTCTTTTTTGATTTTATTGAAAAAATCTGCTTTTCGATAAATCAATTGCCTTAATAAAGGAACAGATTCAGATGCCTCGCCTTTTCCAGCACAAATTTTTGCGAGGCCAAACAGATAATCGTACGCTGAAGAAAGATTTGTAGAAAAACCCATTTTTTTTAACTGAGAATCGATATCCTGATTGAAATCTTGAAAAATCGAAAGGAGCGGTTTTTTCCAGTCAAATGAATACAATAATACAGGCAAAACAATACTATTCGTAATTCCGTGATACCAATAACACAGATAGTCATCAAAACTTTTCTTAGAAGATAAATTCAATACGCTACTGATAGTATGACAAGTTCTTTCCACAACCATTTTTGTTTCATTTACGGCAATTGTTTCAAGATGACGTAATGCAAACTCTAATTCAAAGGTATAAAACTTCAACGTTTTCAGAGGAGTAATAACACAAATATCATCCAACTGCTGAAAAAATTGCTCGATGGTTTCAGCAACATCTGTAGAGTTACAGATGTCATAGACTTTCATATCAACTTGAATGGGACGGCTTGGCATAAAATATCGTAATATGGCTTCTTTCAAAAAATCTATTCCATCTTGCTTGTAATATTTTACCATCTTATCAAACGTTTTCTTGCGTCCTAAATCTTGTATGTCCGCAATCCAACGCAATACCATGCTATAACCTTCGCTATCTTCGATTAAATTATCAAACCAATCAATATTTGTTTCAACGTATGAGGTAAACTCGGCTTGTGTCTTAATCGTAATTGTCCCTAATTTTATCGGATGGATGTCCGTTGTAGTGTTATAGATTACTGAAATTGATTGTCCTTGCAGCCATTGTTCGACCTGTTTTTCGCCCCACCGCGACGAGACATCCGCTAATGTCAAACCGGCAATCAACTCGTTGAGGTTGCCATATTTGGCATCATAATCAATAATAGGCCGTCGTTCATATTGTCGTTCGATGATTTTGTGCAGCGCATCGCGGTTGACAAACTGCGGATAGAGCAGATGCAACAGAATCATGCCGAACGAATAATAATCGTTTTTCTCGGACACGATGCCGCGCGGCTGCTCCGGCGCAAGATAGAAGTTCGTGCCTTTCGTGGTTGACGTATGCGTCAAGCCTTTCTGCGAACTTTCTTCAAAGGTTTTAGCCGAGCCGTAATCGCCAATCACTGCATCCGTGCGGTCGGTATCTAACCAGAAAATATTTTCGGGCTTGAGATCGCAATGAAAGATTTTATGCTGATGTAAGGTTCGAATCCCTTTGATAATTTGAGGGATGATTGTTTGTCGAACGCAATCCAGGGAATAATCATTGCGTGTCAGCAACGTTCCACCCATCGCAAAATCGCAGATTTCAAAACAATACCTGTTCTGATATTTGCTCGCCCCGGTGCCGAAATCGTGCAGGCGTAAAATATCGGGATCGCGAATCTCTTTGATGCGTTGCAATGCTTCGGGGTTCGGCTCGTCTTTCGGATTCGAAAATTCGAAATAGAGTTTCAAGGCGAGCGATTGTTGTTGCGTGTTGCGGATATTGTAAATTACCGCTTCGCCGGTTTCCTGCGAAATGATGCCGGTAATCGTATAGGCACTGCCGTTCAGCGTGACGACATCTCCGATCCCAAGCTGATGCGCTCTGGAAACCTGCTGCCCGGTTGCTCCTTGAGCTTGGGTCAAATCATAGACATAGGGCGTGTCCGAATCCGAGTGCGTTCCTGCCGCATGATATGTTTGCGTGGCAGCCCCCTTCGGCGTGTCGCTATATGTCTGCGTCTTTTGAGCATCCGCCGCGTTGGAATAGGTCTGCGTTTTATCGCTGGATTGAGAAGAATAGACCGCTGTATTCTTCGAAACATCACTCTGTGAATAGGTTTGGGTTTTTTGACTGATTTGTCCTGCCGAACGCACGTCCTGAACGACGAAACGCTCCTGGCATTTCGCGCATTTGCCGGTTTTCCCGATATGTTCGGGTGCGACTTTGAATCTCGAACGGCAGCGAGGACATTCACATGCAATTTTTTCCATCTCTCTTTTCTCCGCAACATTTACTACCGGATTTATTAGGCAACTTACCAGTAACTTTAAAAGGTTGAACTATTTACTATTAAAAAGTACAGCAATAAAAAAAATGATGAGCAAAATCATGCCTATTCCTTTTAGAACATTGCCGACGAAAACAAGAAACTGCTGGAAAAGCATTCCAACTGCGGCAACGCAGTCGTGAATAAAATAAGAGACCGTTTGAGCAATAGCATTCCAATTAACGAAAATTATACCACAAACAACCACTCCAATTGTCACTGCCATCGTCCATGCCAGCCCAGTCGTGATCTTTTTTATCAATATTTCATCATGCTCTCTCTCACACTTTGTTTGGAGCGTTTTCGCGTTACTTACTGCATTATTTACTATCTTCAATACATTCTGTATGATAACAGGAATTTCTAAAAGCGCCTTATAATCTTTTGAATCGAATTTATTTTGAGCGATCAGCAAACTACTTTTTGCTTTTCCAAAAGATGTGTATATGCTTTCATACTCCCATCGCCTTTCAACTTTTGAGGCTGCTTTTTGACATGATGAAAGTATCTTTTGAGCCTCTTGCACTTCATATTCAGCATTCTTAAATGCCGTCTGAGCTTTTTTAAATGCCGGAGAATATATTGCGTCTAAAAATTTTTTAATCTCTCCGTTCGTGTTAAAAGTTTTTTCATTCTGAATGCGAACAAAAAATTCTGGCATCCGAGAAATGAATTGTCGCAACAATGGAAGGCAAGTGATCACATCTCCCTTTGCTACGCAATCTTTAGCAAGGTTGAAAAGATATTCATAGACAGAAGTCATGTTGCCAGAGAATCCAAGGGCTTTCAATTGCGTATCAATATCTTGATTGAAATTCGACCAAATAGCTTGCAATGAGCATTTTTGCCCGAATGTATAAAAAAGCACCGGAAGAACTACCCCATTCGGAATATTACGATAAAAATAACAGATATAATCATCAAAACTCTTTTTAGGCGAAAGATTCAATACTCCCTCGATTTTATCAAGAACCTTTTTTGCAATCAATTTGCTCTGTCCTACGGATTTCATTGTCTCAACTTCACGCAAAGCAAATTCTAACTGAAATAGATAGAATTTGAGGCTTTCTATCGAAGTAGTTCGCGAGATATTATCCAAGTGATAAAAAAGATCATTCACAATTGTTTGTAAATCAGACGTATCCCATAAATTATACGATATCGTATCTACTTGTACTGGATAACCATACGAAAAATAGCGTAAAATTGCGTCCTTGACAAATTCTTTACCATCTTGACGATAATGTTTCACCATATTCTCGAATATCTTTTTACGCTTTTCGCCTTGTACACCTATAAGCCAACGTAAAAAAATATCATAAACTTCATTATCAACAAATAGTTTATCATACCAATTAGATTGTACTTCAAGGTATCTGAAGAATTGATCTGTTGTAGTCAATGTGCAGAGAATAATTGGGGGAAACGATTTTTTGGAAATTTTTGCATACCATTGGCACAAACAATCATCAAAATTCGCTTTGGGCAAAATATTCAACAGTTCTTCAATTCTGTTCAGCGTATTTGCTAAAATCAGTTTAGCCTGCCCATCAATAGCTATAAAAACCTGTCGCAAGCTAAATTCTAACTCAAATAGATAGAATTTCATTGTAGCAAGTGGAGTAATCGCAGACATGTCATCCAATTGTAATAAACATTGATTGACCATTTCATCAAGCTCGGAAGTATTCCAGAAATCGTAGGTCTGCATGTCAATCTGGACAGGGCGATTGGGGAAAAAATATCGTAGGATTGCTTCTTTTACAAAGGGTTTACCATCTTGACGATAATGTTTTATCATTCGATCAAATATCTTTTTCCGTTCCAAGTCTTGAATATCTGCTAACCAACGAAGAAATATTCCATATCCTTCAGCATCCTCAATTAAGTTATCAAACCAGTCATCACAATCCTCAATATACTCAGCCAACTGTTGAGGCATTCTGATTGTTGCTTTCCCAAGTTTGATTGGTTGAATATTAGGATCAATCGCATAAACAACAGGGATGTTTTCCCCGCGCAACCATTGTATAACCTCTTTTTCTCCCCATCGCGATGAGACATCCGCCAATGTCAATCCTGCAATCAAATCATTCAGATGACCATATTTCTGGTCAAAATCTATAATTGGTTTTCGCTCGAATTGCCGCTCTACGATTTTATGCAGATACTCTCGGTTGACGACATGCGGATACAGCAGATGCAGCAAAATCATGCCGAACGAATAATAATCATTTTTCTCGGAAACGATGCCGCGCGGCTGCTCCGGCGCAAGGTAGAAATTCGTGCCTTTCGTGGTTGATGTGTATTTTAACACATTTTGCGATGTTTCTTCGAAGGTTTTGGCTGATCCGTAATCGCCAACCACTAAATGAGTGCATTCAACATCTAACCAGAATATATTTTCGGGCTTCAGATCGCAATGAAAAATTTTATGCCGATGTAACGTCTGAATCCCTTTGACTATTTGGGGAATAATAGTGTGTCGAATGAAATTCTGGGAATAATCGTCTCTGGTCAGCAGTGTTCCGCCTGCGGCAAAGTCACAAATTTCAAAACAATACTTATGTTGATATTTGCTTGTACCTGTGCCGAAATCATGCAGACGCAAGATAACAGGCTCGATAATACTCTTTATACGTTGCAACGCTTCGGGATTCGGCTCATCTTTCGCATCGCGAAACTCAAGATATAATTTTAGGGCAAACGGCTGTTGATGCAAGTTATGGATGTTATAAATTACCGCTTCGCCGGTCTCCTGTGAAATGATCCCGGTAATCGTATAGGCGTTGCCGTTCAGCATCAACACATCCCCGATGCCAAGCTGATGCGCTCTGGAAACCAACTGTTCGGAAGTCTCGTAGATTTGCGTTTTTTGAGGATCGGTCGCGCTTGAGTATGTCTGCGTTTTGCTGCTCTGCTGAGAAGAATAGGTTTCTGTCGGACGCGAGTAATCTCTATTTGTATTTTCTGCCATGTTCCCCCCTAACAGAAGTTCGTGTTAATCGTTGAGCGACTGAATCAAAATGCAACTCACATTATCGTCCGCTCCTGCTTCAAGCGATTTCTCCAATAAAAACCGCGCTTTTTCTCCAAGAGGCTGATTGCTCGCGAGAATCGCCTTGATCTGCTTTTGTTTCAACGCTTTGAACAATCCGTCCGAACACAATACAAACAGATCATATTCGCAGATTTCCCGCAGTTCATGATGACATTGCAACGTCAAATTGTTTTCAGTTCCGCCGAAATAGCTGATTAAAGGGCTGTTGTTCTCATCAGGATTGATCACCTGATTTTCCGTCAGTTGATAAAACATCCCTTGCCTCAAAAGCCATAATGGGCTATCTCCGGCGCTGACTAAAATATGTCCGGCATTATGCGTCACAAACCCGACTAAGGTCGTGGATAATCCGTAACACTCTCGATGTTCATGACCGAACCGAATCAACTCGCCATTGATGCGTTCTAATTCGGCGCAAAGTTGCTCTTCTGTGATGCCTGTTTGCGATGCGTTCCATTGCGCAAGCTGTTCAAGCACGAACTGCGCGGCAACCTCGCCCGCAGGGTTCCCACCGATTCCATCAGCCACAAAACAGAAGCAGCGTTCTTCTTGCAAAGCTTCATGCGTTCCATCAAGCAATATTCGATCCTGAATCAAAATGCGATCCTGATTGATCGTTCGTACCGTTCCGATATGAGAGAATGCTGCAATATCGAATTTCATAATTACATTCGCGTGATTTCACATTACGATAGGAGTATTGTTTCAATTCCCGACTTCTTCATGCCATACGGTAACGTTCATTTTTTCAAACGCGCCATATCTTCGTCACTCAACGTCGCCTTCCCTTGTGGATTGACTTCGAGCGACACCTCGCCAAGATTGACGATCACGCGATCCCAGGCGTCGAAATAGGGCTTGAGTTCCGGCCTGAGTTCGAGCGCCTGACGATACGCCTCGCTATCGCGCTGAATGGCAATCATCGTTTTTTCGGGCGTATGCTCACTGTCCACCCATACATCGTGTTCGAGCATGAACGTTTTGTCGCCGATCTGCTGGCATTGCGCCACGACTCCGCGCTGCGCTTCGCTCATCAATTCGGACGCCTGTTGTTCGAACGACGATTTCGGCGCATCCGCCATCGTTTTCCCTGCAAGCAGTGGATTCGATTCCTGCGGAACGCTCGATCCGACGGGCTGCACTGCGCAGATTTTCGGTTTGGCCGATTCTTCTTTCGCTGGCGCAATGAATACTTCTAACGCCGGTGTTGACGCATCAGCATCTTGCGCCGCCACAGATTCAGAAACAGCCTCGTCTTTGGTTCTGCCCTCCAGCAGCGTCGCATCGGCTTTTCTTTCGGCGGTTTCTTCAAGATCGCCACTGGTTTCGCGCCGTTCCGCAACCATCGGTTTTATCTCTGGTTCTGGCGCAGGCGCGGGAGGCGCAATGTCCGGCTGCGCCAATCCTTTATCCGCAGCAGGCTCAACTGAAGCCATCGCGACCACTTTTTTCTCTTCCGCCTTGTCCTCGACAACAGGAATAACCGCATCCTCATTCTGCGCTTTCGGGGCAGCAACGACCAGCTGTTCGACGGATGAAACCGTCGGTACGTTTTCCTGCTTCGGCTGATACCAGCGCGGATAGATCAACGTCGCGATCAGCATCGCCGCTGCCGCCACTCCAACTGTTGCCCAACGCGCAAAACTCAGCGAAAACAGCGGTTGCTTCTTCGCCTTCACCACCGCGAGCATCTCGGTCGTCGGCTGCAATTTCGGCGCAGACGCCAGTTCATGCGACGTCCACTCGTCCATCATTTTTTCGAATTTTTTCTCGTCCATACGTCATCTCCTCCTGAAATCTGATACGATTCGGAGGGAACAATTTGCAATCAAAACCCTTTACGCTCAAGACACCGCTTCACTTTTTCCTGCGCGGCAGTCACATAATTTTTTGCCATGCTTGTGGATTTGCCGAGAATCTCGCCGATTTCCCGAAAGACTTTTTCACCCATGTAATAGAGGAGTAACGCTTTCTGCTCGTCGTCGGATTGAATGCGGCTGATGCAGTCACGTACAGCGTCAACCTCGGATTCACGCGCCAAACGCTGTTCCACATTTTCTTGACCATCGGGAAGCGTGTCTTGTAAGGTGGTTTCGCGTTCGTTTACGCCAATCGGCTGATCTAACGAGACAGTTTTGACCTTTTCTTCGCGGCGCCCGAGATCAATGCAGCGATTGCGGGCAATCGTGAACAACCAGGTGCGGAATGAGGCTTTTTGCGGATTGAATCGGTCGGCGGCTTCGATGACCCGGGCAAACACGTCATGCACGATATCTTCGGGGTCGCTGGCGCGGGTGGACGCGGCGCAGAAGAGATATAACGGCTTTGCATATCGCCGATACAGTTCTTCCAACGCCCGCGTCTTTCCTTGTTGCAGTTGTCGAATCAGTTGTTCGTCAGTCAACATACGGCATCATGGCCGCGATTATGCGGCGCGTTCGAGCATTAACGCCTCATTCTGAGGACGGCTTCCGTTCTTCGTCAGTCCCAGAGTCCTGCCGGGGGCGTCGTGAGAATACAGGGCTTTGTGGTTTTGACGAATGTGACCGTTCGGGTTCCGCCCCTTCGAAATCGAAGCTGTGCGTTTTCGGTCGCGACGAATATGAGCGTGCCGCAGAATCGGGGCGTCGTTCGCGTGAACGAGACGCGTCTGGTCTGTCCGAACCAAAACGGCGTGGGCGCGGCGAATATGACCGTTCTGAATCCGGGCGTCGTTCCCGTGAACGGGAAGAATCCGGTCGGTCGGAATCGAAACGGCGTGGACGCGGCGCATCTGAGCGTTCCGAATCCGGTCGTTGTTCGCGTGAGCGTGAAAAACTCGGTCGGTCGGAATCGAAACGGCGTGGACGCGGCGCATCTGAGCGTTCCGAATCCGGTCGTTGTTCGCGTGAGCGTGAAAAACTCGGTCGGTCGGAATCGAAACGGCGTGGACGCGGCGCATCTGAGCGTTCCGAATCC
>CAZRSF010000055.1:0-42410 GCA_964602655.1 uncultured Candidatus Moduliflexus sp. | reverse complement strand
CGGTCATCAATCCATTGACGGATGAATAAATGGGGCGTCTCGCTGAATGAATATGCCGAACAATGCGCTTGCAGACGACTTCAGCGAGGGCGCGGATCAAAATTGTGTTGTTTTTGACCGCGCCCTCTGCTTAACCTTGAAAGGCAGCGTTCGGCAGTATGCAAGATAGTACTTATCATCGCGAAGCGATACACGTATGACCAAGAACCGTCTCTAACTCGTATCGTTCGTGAAGAATATCGCCGAGGTTCATTGTATATTTAGGGCAATGTAGAGACGTTCCGGCGGAACGTCTCTACGAAAATAATGATGAGAAACTACGCCACTGTGACCGATTTGGCGAGGGAGCGCGGCTTGTCAATGTTGCGTCCGAGCTTGACGGCGGAATAGTAGGCGAATAACTGGCCGCCGACTAACTGGACGAGCGGCGCAATCAGGGGCGGCACGTCGGGGAAAATCACTTCTGCGTTAAATTTCGAATCGGATGCGCCGAAATGAAAACCGACGACAAACCCGCCGCGAGCCTTCACCTCTTCGACGTTGCTCATCGTGGATTCGTACAAATCGGTTTGCGAGGCGGGCGGCACGAAGACCTGCGTAAACATGTCTTTGTCAATCAGCGAAATCGTGCCGTGCTTCATAAACCCGCCCGCCATCCCTTCAGCGTGTTGGTAGGTCACTTCCTTCATTTTCAGCGCGGCCTCCATGCCGATTGCCATGTAAATGCCGCGTCCCAAAAAGAGCCAGTTTTTGATCGGCGCGTGGGCGTTGGCAATGTCCTGAATCCGGCTTAAGCGGTGATTCAAGACCCACTGAATCGCTTCTGGAAGCTGCTGAAGTTCGCGTTGATGCGCCTGATACTGCTCTGCTGACAGCGTGCCGTTCAACCGCCCGACTTCCACTGCCGTTCGCAGCAAAACCACGATCTGCGACAGCGCCGCCTTCGTGCTTAACACGCAGATTTCCGGCCCGGAGCTTTGCATAATCGCGTGATCCACTTCGCGGGAAATCGAAGAGCCAACGACATTTACGATAGCCGCCGATTTCGAACCGCGCTTTTTCGCAAAACGAAGCGCTTTCAGCGTGTCGTAGGTTTCGCCGGACTGCGAACTGCACAGAAAGAGCGTCCGCTCGTTGACTTCCCCCGAATATTCGAATTCGTCAGAACTGACGACCGGCAGGAATTTTCCGGCCAATTGCGCGAAATAGTAGTGCGCCGTCAACGACACGTAATAGGTCGTGCCGACGCCGACGAGATATGTCCGCTCGCTTTCATGAATCATTCGCGCTAATGTATCAATTTCCTCTTGCGGAATGTTGAGCGCGGTTTTGACCGTGCCCGGCTGCTCGTGAATTTCTTTGAGCATGAAGGTCGGGAAGCCGCCTTTCTGCGCCGCCGCCGCGTTCCAGGTGATATGCTGTACCTTGCGATGAATCCGCTCGCCGGTCTGGAGATGCTTGATCGCGTAAGTGTCATCGCTGATGACCGCGTATTCGTCGTCGTTCAAAATCACGATGTCGCGGGTGTATTCGATGAACGAGTTGATGTCTGAAGCCAGAAACGTGCTGTTTTGGCCGATGCCAAGCACGAGCGGGCTTTCCTTGCGGGCGCAGAACATCTGACGCGGCGCATGCGAGGTCACGAATGCGAACGCATACGTTCCTTTCAGGCGCTTGAACGTCTGAAACATGGCGCGTTCTACGTCGTGTTCCCGTTCGAACTCGTCTTGCAGCACATGCGGAATGACTTCCGTATCGGTTTGCGACACGAAGGTATGTCCGGCAGCGCCGAGTTCCTCCTTCAATTCGCGATAGTTAGAGATGATGCCGTTGTGAATGACCGCGAACGCGCCATCGCCGCTGAGATGCGGATGGGAATTGATTTGCGTCACGCCGCCGTGCGTGGCCCAGCGCGTATGCGCGATGCCTGCCTTCCCTTGCGGCTCGGTCAGATGTTCAACCGCGTTCACTTCATCCACGCTGCCGACGTTTTTGCGCACTTCAATACTGTCATTCGGCGTCAACATGGCGAGGCCGCAGGAGTCGTAGCCGCGATACTCAAGATTTTTGATGCACCGGAACAACCGGTCGGAAATATTTGTGTTACTGACAATGCCAACAATCCCACACATCGTTGTCTCCTCCTACAGCGTGACGTGATTCGGAACAAATCGCCCGGAGGGAATCAACGTTCCCGGCGCAAGGGTATTACTTGCTCCAACCTTCGTGTTATCGCCAATAAATGCACCTAATTTTATGAGGCCGCTATCCACCGGTTTACCGTCAATCATCACTTTCACGGTTTCGCCGGTCATCAGATTATTTACCGTCATAATCCCTGAACCGATCTGCGTGTTTTCGCCCACCACGCTGTCGCCGACAAACGACAAACGCCCGATATTCACATGGTCGAAGAGCACACAGTTATGCAGTTCCACGCCGAAACCAATGACGCAATCCGCGCCGATAGCCGTGTTTTCCCGCACAAGGACGTTGTTGCCGATGTACGTTCCGCGCCCGATGTAGCATGGCCCGTTGAGAATCGCGCCCGCGCTGATGACGACATCGTCTTCGATCTGCACCGGGCCGTTAATCGTCGTGTTGCCCCGAAATTTGACCGAACCGGCGATTTTGGCATGCGTGAACGACTTCATCAGGAAGCGATTCGCGTCCAGCACATTCCAGGGATAGCCAAGGTCAATCCATTCATCCTGGAAAATCGAGCCGAATAAGCCCTGTTCTTCGACAATTTTGTTGAATGCGGCTTCCATATTTCCGTTCGCCGTATTGAGATACTCGAACAAGGTATAATCGAAAATAAAGACGCCGGCCAACACGTAACTTCCGGCCTGATCCGAGGAGAGATGCGAGGCGATACGAGTAATGCCGATATGCTCGTTGATGGAGACGTTGCCGTAATACGGATTGATTTTCGGCGTCAACGTAATCGAGGCGACCGGCGCTAATTTCAACGTAAACGTTTCTAATGTTTTGGCAAAGATATTCGATTGGAACAAAATATCGGCATACACGAGAAAAAATCGTTCGCCAGGCGCAAATTTGTCCTGCGTCAGCAGCACGGCGTCGCCGATGCCGGTCTGCTTGCTCTGTTCGATATACTGAATATTCGCGCCGAAGCGCTCGCCGCGCTCGAAATAGCGCTTGATGCTGTTGGCGTGATGCCCGACCACCATGATAATATCGCGGTTGCCGGTTTCCACCAGGCCATTGATAATATATTCCAACACCGGTTTGCCGCAAATCGAGAGCATCGGCTTCGGTCTGGTTTCTGTCAGCGGGTTCAAATTCTGGCCGCGTCCGGCGGCTAAGATAATCGCTTTCATTCTGCGTATCCTCCATGAAAATAGGGAAAAATCGTGACATTTTTGTCGCAAATCAAAAGGATAAAAATGGCGGGAGGTTCTGTCAAGGAAAAGAAGCTTCCTCTGACGTTTTGCGCAACATGGGGCGGAGAATTATCGCCTGTTCTCTCATTCGACTTGACAGAAAATTGACTCATACGTAGCTGTCAGACACTTTCGAAGTGTCTGACAGCTTAAAACTACATCGAATAGAAGAACGCAATGAATATGCTTATGATCGCCGCGCCCGCCAGCGGCAGCGGCAAAACGACGATGACGATGGGATTGCTGCGGGCGTTGAAACGGCGTGGGTGTGATGTGGCCGGTTTCAAAGTTGGGCCGGATTATATTGATCCCGCATTTCTGGCCGCCGCGTCAGGCAAGCTGGTTCGAAATCTCGATCTCCATCTGCACGGCGAACATGGCGTGACGTATCAATTGCGCCAAACGCCAGCCGATTACGGCATCATTGAAGGCGTGATGGGCTATTTCGATGGCATCGGCAACACCTGGCGCAATTCAAGTTACCATCTTGCCTCGCTCTTGAAAGTTCCAACTGTGTTGGTCTATTCGCCCAAAGGCGAGATGTTTTCAGTCATTCCGAAACTTCAAGGCATGGCGCAATATCCCGGTTCGACAATTCAAGCTGTGATCCTGAACAATATGACCGCGTCATATTACGACTTGCTGCGGGAAGCGATTGAGGAGCATACGACGCTGAAAGTGTTGGGCTATCTGCCCAAAACCGAACACGCCATGCTGAGCAGCCGTCATCTCGGCTTAGTGCAAAGCGTTGAAGTGCGAGATTTGCAAGGGAAAATCGAATTCGTCGCCGACCAAATTGAGACGCATGTTAATCTTTCCGCGCTGCTTGACTTGATGCAAGCGCCGCAGATTCCAGATGCCTCCTGCGCGGCGTTCGACGCGCTTCCGCAGACTTCTTTGACCGCCGCCATCGCAAAAGACGAGGCATTTTCGTTTTATTACGCCGAAAACCTCGAATTATTGGAGCGTTGCTGCCGCGTCATCTATTTTTCGCCGCTGCGCGACGCCGCGCTGCCGGAGTGCGATTTCCTGTATCTCGGCGGCGGCTATCCTGAAGTGTTTCACGAGGCGCTTTCGGAAAATATTTCGATGCGCCAATCAATCAAAAATTACATCGAACGCGGCGGCTGCGCGTATGCCGAATGCGGCGGGTTTATGTATTTGACTGAATCAGTCGAAGACGCTGCGATGGTCGGCATTTTCCCTGGAACAACCCGCTTGACGCCGCAATTGCAACGCTTCGGCTATATTGACATGACATTAAAGCGCGATTGCCTATTGGGGCGGCGCGGCGACCGTCTGACCGGTCATGAATTCCATAAATCCGCGTCGGACGTGACCGGAGAGACGATCTTTCAGATTCGCAAAGCAGCAGGGGAAAAGGCGTGGGAATGCGGATTTGCCTATCAAAACGTCGTGGCCGGGTATCCCCATATCAGTTTTCTCGGCAATCCGTCGGTGCTGCCACATCTCTTCGCTTATATCGAACACAAGCGAAGAGAATCATAGCCATTCTATCAGGCTTGTTGCGAGAATTTCTTTACCTCGTCAAGGTTCATTCCTGTGCTTGACGCAATAACCTGAATATCTAATCCAGCTTGAAGCAATCGTTTGACCATCGCGGCTTTTTCGGCTGCTCGTCCCTGTTCGATGCCCTGTTCGATGCCTTGTTGAATCCCCTGCTGAATTCCTTGTTCGATGCCCGTCTCAATCCCCTTCTGAATTCCTTGCTGAATTCCTTGTTCGATGCCTTCCTGGATACCTGCGTTTTTTCCTTCGGAAAAACCGTCTTTTTTGGCTTTTTCCAGCGCGCCTTTTTGCAGCCAGATAAAATCCTTGCGTTTGAACTGAATTTCTAATTCCTCTTCGCTTAATCCTGCCGTATTCGCAATATCAAAGGCTTCCAATAACATCGGCTCTTGAAAGGATGTCGGAATAAAATCCAAATCTCCGGCATGTTTGATGAAATAAATCCATTTGTCAGCAATTGTAATCAATTCTGTTTCTGCTTTGGTGAATTTAGGAAGTTCGATAAAAATCAGTTCGATATCGTCGCTGTATTTGATAAAATGCTCTTTCTCGCGCACATGCCAGTATGACATCACCTGCGGCAATTCTTTAAACATGATAAAATCGGTGATCGTCAGGGCAATAATCGGCTCAAGCGTATCGAACGCTTCCGCTTTCTTCAATTGTGTCGAATAGGCTTTGGCGGCATTATAGAGGACACGTTTTTCGAAGCCTTCCACGTTCAACACCTGCATTTCGATAATAACGGTTTTTGTGTTCGAAAGAATTGCTTTCACATCGACATAACTATCTTTCATCCCTTCAAGCAGAGGGATTTGATACGGATCAACGATGGTGAGATCAACGATTCGCCCGTCGCCGAAATCAAGGACGGCATTCAAAAAATCGAGCAAAATTTCTTTTGATTGCTGGCTTCCAAAGACCTTTTTAAAGGCAAAATCGGTTTTGACATCTAAAAATCGCATACGTTCTCCTCGTTTCATCTCTTACATTTCTTTCTATCTCGCTGTTCTGATGTATTCCATACATATTGCTGGCGCATGAATTTTGTCAAGTTTATATCTGTGGCGTCGCGGTTGGAAAGCGACGTATATTTTTCTTGACCAAAGAATCGTATCTATTATAAGAAGAAATTGACGTAGCGAACGGATAACATGCGGTGAAAAATGAGGCGCAGCGATTTCATCTATCGAAAACACACAGATGGCGAGGCTGAGCCAGACAGAGGAGGAGAGACGCATGAATTGGTATTACGCCAGCGAGGGACGCCGCGTCGGGCCGGTGGACGACACGGAATTCGAAGCGTTGGTCGAAACCGGCGCGATTACGCAGGATACATTGGTTTGGAATGAGACGCTGTCTAAATGGACGCCGTATGGAGCGCTCAGCCAGGGTGCGCCGCCATCGCCGCCGCAAACTCAGCAATCCGAACAACGACAAGAGCCGCGCGAAAGTCCCTCGGTCGCTTTTGCGCAGAAAAATGCCACATGCAGCGAATGCGGCAACCTCTTTGCGCAAGATGACATGATTCGCTATCAGAATGTCTGGGTCTGCGCCAATTGCAAACCGATCTTTGTCCAAAAATTGAAAGAAGGCGCGGATGTCTCCGGCGCGATGGCGTTTGCCGGTTTCTGGGAACGGTTCGCCGCCAAACTTCTGGATGGCCTGATTCAAGGCGCCGTCAATACAGCGCTCGGCGCGGCGATCAATGTCGCCTTGTTCGTATTGGGAGGCAGAGGAGAGAATGCCTCTATTGCGATTGTGGTGTTCAGTCAATTATTCCAGCTTGCGATTGCCGCCGCCTATACCACCTTCTTTTTAGGCAAATACGGCGCGACGCCCGGCAAAATGGCGCTCGGTCTGAAAGTCGTGACCTCCGACGAAGGGGAAATCAGCTACGCCAGAGCGCTTGGGCGGCATTTCGCCGAATGGTTGAGCGGACTGATTTTGATGATCGGCTATCTGATGTCTATCTGGGATGACGAAAAACGTACCTTGCATGATCGCATCTGCGACACGCGCGTCATTAAAAAGAAACGCTAACGGTAAAAATCGAATCGAGTACGATGATGAATAAAGAAATCAATTGCCCGAAATGCCGAAAACCGCTGAGCGACAAGCAATTTAACACGCGCGGCATGACCAAATGCCCCTCCTGCGAAACGCCGATACATGTGGATGCGTTTCCCGCGCGTTTCCAAAGCGCGACGCCGGGCAGCACGGGCGAAACGCTGTTTACCGACGACGAGGCGAGTTGCTTTTATCATTCGCAAAAAAAGGCCGTCGTGCACTGTCATCAGTGCGGACGATTTTTGTGCGCCTTATGCGACCTTGAATTGAATGGGCAGCATTTCTGCGCGGCCTGTTTGGAATCCGGCAAGAAAAAAGGCAAAATCAAAACGCTGGAAAACCATCGCACCCTGTATGATTCCCTTGCCTTACAATTAGCGCTATACCCGCTCTTGATCTTTTATCTCACATTACTTAGCGCACCGGCAACGATTTTTGTGGCGATCAAGTATTGGAACGCGCCGACCAGCATCCTGCCTCGCAGCAAAATCCGTTTTATCGCCGCGATTCTTTTCGCTGTGATTGAATTAGCTGGCTGGGGATTCGGAATTTGGGCATTTTTTACGTATCTTTTGAAATGATGCTGTGTTGCATTCGTTAGGAGTTATTCCCATGATTATGTGGTTCATCATTCCTGTAGCCGCCGTGATCGTCACGATGCTGATCATATTTGTGATCGAATTTTTATATTTACGAGGAAAAGCGACTAATTATACGCGCCTACCCGGAAGAGGACTGCGCCGAGAAGGATTTGTCGCGCTGACGCGCACCTGGTGTACGCTTTGGCTCGCTGATGACCACGTTCTCAGCGTGGATAAACATGCCTTTTCCGAAGATTATAAGCGGTTTTATTTCCGCGATATTCAGGCGATTGTTTTCGGCAAAACGCGACGCGGCGCGGTTTGGAATGCCGTGTTGAGCGTGTTTGTCGCGCTGTGGCTGTGGCTGATGTTTCTCCAAGATTCGAATGAAGGACGCATTGCCTGGTTGATTGTCGCCGTTATTTTTTTCGTTCTGCTGCTGATTAATGTGTTGCGCGGGCCGACCTGCACATGCCAGTTAATCACCGCAGTGCATAAAGAGACGCTGCCGTCGTTGAATCGAATCCACACGGCGGAAAAAGTGCTGGGCATTCTGCGTCAGCGTATTCGCGGCGCGCAACGCGATCTCGCCGAAACGCAGCCATAACGTGGAATCATGGACGAACGATTCGACATTATTTTCGAAGGACATATCAAAGAGAAAGCGTCCTTGCTTGAAGTCAAACGCAAGCTGGCAACGCTCTTTAAAATTGACGATACGCGAGTCGAGCAGTTGTTCCAACGTTCGCCGGTCGTGATCAAACGGAATTTGACCCGCGCAGAAGCAGTCGAATATGATCGTCTCTTCGAACAAACTGGCGCAGAATCCCGCATTGTGCCGAGTCGCCGCCAAACCGAAGCACAACCGCAAAAGGGATCAACGCCGCCTGCGACAGCGCCTCAACGCCTGATGGCCTGCCCAAAATGCGGATTCGAGCAAGTCGAAGGACGCCAGGATTGCCTGCGTTGCGGAGTGCTGTTCAGACGGTTTCAGAAACACGATGAGAAGCAAGCCGATGAAAAATCGAATGCCGAGGCTGACGAATCGAACCTCGAGAACGAGAACGTTGATGAAGAAATCCTCGTCCAATCTATCGAACGCGAAGGCTGGATTTCGCTTGGAATCGGCGCAGGAATCGCCGCGATTGTGCTGCTGTTCCCGTTTCTGAATTTTATCTTCAGTTATATAAAAGTCTTAGTGCATGAATTCGGTCATGCGCTTGTCAGTTGGCTCTTTGCGTATCCCTCCATTCCGGCCTTCGATTTTATGTATGGCGGCGGCGTCGCGTTGACTGATGAGCGCCAACCGCCTTTGTTTATCGGCATTTACGGCGGACTGGCATTTTTATGTTATCTGTTCCGGCGCAACGCGCTCGCGCTTGGGCTGCTCGGTCTCTTCACCGCACTTTATTCGGCCTGCGCCTTCACGGAAGCGCATCAGGTCGTAATTCTGTTCATGGGACATGGCGCGGAACTCCTGTTCGCCGGACTATTTCTCTATCGCGCCCTCAGCGGCAGCGGTATCATCGTGGCGGTAGAGCGTCCGCTATACGCCTTTTTAGGGCTGTTTATCATAGCGCTTGACCTGCAATTCGCATTTCGTTTGATGTCCGATTACGGCTATCGCGTGGATTACGAAGAGGCCAAAGGCGGCGGGCATTGGATGGATTTCAGCCGGATTGCGGAGGAATTTCTGCATGTTGATTTGTCGGTCGTCGCCGGATTTTTCCTCTTCTGTTGTATCCTGACACCGTTCTGCGCGTTTTTGTTTTTCCGATACAAACCGATGATTTTTCGGGCGTTGGCGCAAGTGCTTCGAACCGAATCAGAGGCGTGAACATTATTCTGGCTGATTGTAGGGGCGTTCAATTGAACGCCCCTACGGATTACGATGCAAATAGCGAATCATATCAAAAATTTAGCGAAACAGCGCTGTACGAATCACGCCTCACGCGAAGCGGCGGCGCGGTGTCCCGATTGCGGACGGTTTTTCTGCCGGGAATGCGTCAGCGAGCACGACGACCGTTTGCTCTGCGCCCATTGCCTTGCCAGGCTTGCGCGACCGTCGCTTTCGAAACGCTATCACCTCGCCGGAGTGTTCGATGCGTTCCGCTTGCTGCTCGGATTTATCGTACTCTGGTGGTGCTTTTATCTGCTTGGTCAACTGCTGCTTGCCATTCCAGGCGCGTTTCACGAGGGGACATTATGGCAAAGTATCCTGTAAAAAAGCCTGTTCGCCCGAATATCGCCCGGCATCGCGCGGAGAAAGGCGTCATTGATCTTGTCGAAGAAGCCTTTCACCTGCTTCGCAGCTCATCGTTCGTCACGCTGGCCTGTTACTACATCGGCAGTTTGCCGTTCGTCGTGGCATTGCTCTATTTCTGGACAGATATGAGCCGCAGCGCGTATGCCGCCGAGCGTTGCGCCGAAGCCGCATTCGGGTTAGCGCTGCTCTTTGTTTGGATGAAAAGCTGGCAGGCTGCATTCGCGCAGCGGCTCAAAGCATCGCTCCAGCATGTTCCGCTTACCCCTTACGCATGGCAGCGCGTCTGGCGTCTGATGACGGTTCAGGCCATCATCCAATCCTGGGGTATGTTCTTCCTGCCATGTTCTCTGATTATCGGAGCGCCGTTTCCCTGGGTATATGCGTTTTATCAGAATGTCACAGCCGTTGGCGGCGATGAAGACGGCAGCGTCAGAAACGTGATGAAACGCGCCTGGCAGCAGGCGAAACTCTGGCCGAAACAGAATTGCCTTTTGATCTGGCTGTTGAGTCCCTGGCTGTTAGTATCGGGCGCGGCGGCGCTGTTGGTCATCGTGGCGTTTGTTCCGAAGGGCGCTGTCAGCGCAAGCTGGATCGCTGTCATGTTTTTGATATATCTGGCCGTGTTGGCGTTACTGATTCTGAACCCGCTGGGCGGCATTGTCGCCGCAAATATCGGCGTGGCGTTGTATACTCTGCCGCAATTATTAAAAACGTTTTTCGGCACGGAGACGATGTTCACCATGAGTCCGGCGCAAACATTGAATTCGACATTCTGGGCGGTGGTCTGCGGCTTGACGTATCTTTGCCTCGATCCACTCGTCAAAGCGGTGTATGTGGCGCGATGTTTCTACGGCGAAGCGTTGCACACCGGCGAAGATTTGAAGGTCGAGATCAGAAGCGTTGCGATGTCGCGAAATGCCGTCGCAGGCGCTTTAATGCTCGCGCTCATGTTACCATTCATGTTCGATGCGTCCGTATTCGCGCAAACGCCGAATCAGGCAGTTCAAGAGACCTCGTCCGTTACGATCTCCACGGAAGAGTTGGATGAATCCCTCGATCATGTGATGAATCAGCCGGAGTACGCCTGGCGCATGCCGAGAGAGCGCAGACAAGAGCGTGACGAGGATGCCATGCCAGGATTTCTGAAACGTATTCTCGAAACATTCGAAGGCTGGGGAAAATCCGTCAAAAAATGGTTCGAAAAAATTGGCAAGTGGTTCGGCGAAATCGGCAAGTGGCTCAAAAAATTCTTTCCGGAAAAACACGTTGAAGAAACGACCCCAGGCAGCCGATTCGATTGGTCGGCCAACGTTCGAATCTTGTTGTACGTGTTATTGGCGATCATCGGCTGCGTCGCCGCGATTTTGGCCTGGCGAATCTGGCGCAAGCGCCGCCAGATGTACGCGCCGCTCGAAGTGGTGTCAGACGCGAATGCGGCAGAGCCGGATTTGACGGATGAGAATGTGGACGCCAGCCAACTCCCGGCGGATAACTGGCTGACATTGGCGCATGAGATGATTGAGCGCGGCGAATTCCGGCTTGCGCTGCGGGCGTTTTATTTGGCCGGATTAGCCTTTTTGGGCGAGCAGCGGCTTGTCGCGCTTGCGAAATACAAATCCGACCGCGAATATGAAAAGGAATTGCGCCGCCGCGCTCACGCCTTTCCTGCGCTGCTGCCGATTTTCAAAGAAAATATGACCGCCTATCAACGTTGTTGGTACGGGATGCGCGACGTGGAACGCGCCGCGCTGGATCGGGCGATAGCGAATTACGAACAACTGAAACGGGTGGCGGCGGAATACGAGATATGATCGATTCAATGGCAAACGGGGCATCGCAGATTTTAAAAACCTGTGATGCCCTTCTTGTCAAGATGTATAAATAATGTGGTAATCGTCGTTTGAGAAACGAGGAAGGACGTTCTGTGTCGCAGGAATTAAAACGCCTCGGGATAACCGATTTGGACGAACACGTTTTCTAAACGGTGTTTATGACCGAGTTCCATATTCGCCAAATTCGCAAAGGTCGTTTTCAGTTCTGGCTCGGTGGCGTTCTTTTCAAGTCCCCGATAAAACTCGACGGCTTGCTGCTCCTTTTTCATTGCCAGCGCAATCGCATCGGCAGGCCGCATATCCACTGACAGCGCGGGCAATTCTGTCGCTTCAGCCACTTTATAATCCTGCGGAGCCTGAATCTTCATCACCTTCGCGGGATCATTCTTGAATTGCGTCAGCAAATCCTTGTGCCCGAGTTCTTCCTGAGACAGTTCCGCAAACACGGTTTTGACTTCCGGATTCTGCGCGCGTTCCGACACCTTGCGATAGAACTCGTATGCTTCGACTTCGCGAGAAATCGCCATTTCGAACAGAGCTTCGTATTGTTGTTTATCCATATTTTAAAGACTATTTAGCTGTCAGACATGTTGGAAGTGTCTGACAGCGTTGTCTTATAGGGTTGAACTATTAAATTTTACTGACGCGCGCGGCACACGCTTTGTATTCAGGAATTTTGGCAATCGGATCGACCGCCGAATTCGTCAAAAGATTAGCAGCGGCTTCGTGATAATGGAACGGAACATAGATCGTCCCTTTGCCGATCTGCCGAGTCACGAACGCAGGCGCTTCGATTGTGCCACGACGGCTGCTGACGCGAATACGTTCGCTGTTACCGATGCCAAGCGCTTCAGCATCTTCGATAGAAATCATCACCATTGGTCCGGCGAGTTTATTCAGTCCCGCTGTCTTTCTGGTCATGGTCCCGGTATGGAAATGCTGCAACACGCGCCCGGTGGTCAGAACCAGCGGATACTCCGCATCCGGCAGTTCGGCAGGCTCTTTGAAGGCAATGCCCACCATCGCGCCTTTGCCGCGAGCAAACGTGCCTTTATGCAAATACGGCGTTCCCGGATGTTCCAGCGTCGGACACGGCCATTGGAGACCGTTCGCGCCGAGTCGTTCCCAGGTAATTCCGGCGTAGGACGGCGTGAGTTGGCGAATTTCTTCCATAATCTCATGCGCGGACTGATAATTCCAGTCGCATCCCATCGCGTTCGCGATCTCCTGAATAATCACCCAGTCTTCTTTCGCCTGCCCGGGAGACTTCAACGCTTTACGCATCCGCTGCACGCGCCGTTCGGTGTTGGTAATCGTCCCGTCTTTTTCAGCATACGACGCCGCTGGCAGCACCACATCGGCCAACAGCGCGGTCTCTGTCAGGAAAATGTCTTGCACCACGAGGAAATCCAGCGTTTCCAGAGATTTTTGCGCGTGATGAATGTCCGGGTCGCTGATCATCGGATTTTCCCCCATGATATACAACGCTTTGAGCGTCCCCTGCTCGGCGGCGTTCAACATCTCCGTCACGGTCAAACCCGGTTTTTTCGGCAATTCCCGCTGCCAGGCCGCGGAGAATTTGGCATTCGCTTTTTCGTCAGCGACTTGCTGGTAGCCGGAGAACACATTCGGCAGGCCGCCCATATCGCAAGCGCCCTGGACATTGGACTGTCCGCGCAGCGGGTTCACGCCGCCGCCATCTTTGCCGATATTCCCGCACAACATCTGGAGGTTGGCAGTCGAGCGGACATTGTCAACTCCGGTGGTGTGCTGCGTAATTCCCATCGCGTAGAACAACGAGGCGGTTTCGGCTTTGCCGAAAAGTTCCGCAATTTCTCGAATTTGCGACGCTGGAACACCGGAAATTTGCTCGACCTTCTCAGGCGTAAACTCCTCGACGGCCTTCTTCAAATCGTCGAAACCTTCGCAGCGTTCGGCGATATACGCCTTGTCATGCCAGTCGTTGGCGATGATTTCCCGCATGATCCCGTTCAACACGGCGACATCCGAGCCGCAGCGCTGGCGAGCGTAGATCGTCGCGAATTTCGCCATTTCGATCTCTTTCGGATCAATGACGATCAACTTGCTTTTGCCGAAACGGATCGCCTGTTTGATCCGATTGGCGATGACTGGATGGGCGGCGCTGGTGTCCGACCCGATAATCAAAATCACATCGGCATGTTTGATGCCCGCAATGTCGTTCGTCATTGCGCCAGACCCGAATGAGGCGGCCAGACCGGCCACCGTCGAACTGTGTCAGAGACGAGCGCAATGGTCAATGTTGTTGGTGCCGATCTCCCTCCGCATGAATTTCTGAAAGACGAAGTTTTCTTCGTTGGTCACTTTGGCGGAGCATAATCCGGCCAGAGCATCCGGCCCGTGTTCTTTTTTGATGCGGGTAAACGTCTCAGCCACAAGTTTCAACGCATCGTCCCAACTGGCTTTTTGAAGCACGCCTTCGCGATCCCGAATGAGCGGCGTGGTCAAGCGTTCCGGGCTGTTGACGAAGTCATAGCCGTAACGCCCTTTGACGCAGAGCATCCCATCATTCGTCGGGCTGCCCTCGACGCCGGTGATTTTGGCGATTTCATTGGTGCGTTCGTTGACGTGCAGAGTGGTCTGACAGCCAACGCCGCAGTACGGACAGACCGTATCCACCTGCTTCAGTTCATAGGCGCGGCCTTTGCCGATGGATTTTTTATCCAAAATCGCGCCGACCGGGCAGATTTGCGAGCATTCGCCACACTGGACGCAGGAGGATTCGCCCATCGGAATGTCATGGTCGCAGATGACTTTGGTATCGAGAGAACGATACGCAAATCCTAAAACATCTTGCACAACCGTACAATTATCAGCTTGAATACACCGTCCGCACTGGATACATTTGCGGAGGTCCATCGTAATCATTTCGCTGGAAGTATCCGTCTCCGGGATTTTCGAGTCAATAGAATATTCCGGCGTTTCAATCCCTAAATAATAGGCCGCGTCTTGCAATTCGCAATCCCCGTTGGCTTCGCACGACATGCAGTTGTGCTGCCCGTTCGCTAAGAGCAAATTCACCACCATTTTACGGGTCGCATGAATTTCGTTCGAATCGGTTTTGACGACCATGTTCTCCGTTGCCGGCATGGTACAGGCCATCTGCAACCCGCGCATTCCTTGCACTTCCACCGCGCACACCCGGCATTTGCTCAACGCCCCGGTTTTGCGGTGGTAACAGAGCGACGGGATATACTCATTATTCTCTCTGGCAACTTCAAGGATCGTCTTTCCTGGTTCGAAAAAGACTTCCTTATCGTTGATGATCATTTTCACGCTCATAAACTTTCCTCCATAATAAAAAATCCGATAAAACGATGTGCGTGACATTTCGGCATAAGGCATTCATATCGTTCTATCTTTGGCATGACTTCGAATTGTGCAAGAAAAAAATGAAAAATTTTCGCGATGGTAATCTCACAACATGTTATGCGCTGATTTGAGTCTCTCTGCTTACACATGCTTTTCATGAACATACTGGATGATCTTCACGTCTTCAAGCGTGATTAACCCTCCGCATTCGGCCTCTTCGAATAATTCATGGAGTTTGGGAAGAAAGAGATCGATCCGCGACACAATATCGGCAATCTCGATAATGATGGGTAAATCTGAGGAGAGATCGAGAATTTTGGCCGAACGGATGCGGCTTGTCGGGCCAAAGGCCAGCATCCCGCGCCAGACCGTCGCCCCGGCTAACCCCATAGCGCGAGCTTCTTTCACGATAATTTCATACAACGTGGTATGTTTGATTTTATCGGATTCCCCGATAAAAATTCGTAATAACCTGGCATCTCCTGTAATTTCCATAACGATCCTGCTTAGAGGCGCAAGAGGAGTTTTATCAGAATGCTTCCAAGATAAAACCACCCGAATGCCCCAAAAAAGGTTGCCCCCCAATAGACTCCGGCCAGCCATATTTCTTGCGTTTTGACGAACTGCGCCAATTCATAGACCATTGACGACAACGTCGTGAAACTTCCACAAAACCCGGTGACAAGCAATAAGCGCGTTTCTCCGGTGACAACGCCTGTTTCCGCGCTGAGGGTGGTCACGCACCCAATCAAAAAACAGCCCGCCCAATTCACGGCTAACGTGCCGAACGGGAAAGTCAATGAATAGCGTTGCGCCGCAACTGCCGCCAGATAGCGCAATGCCGCGCCGAAGATGCTTCCCAAGCTGATCCAGGCCAGAGACACCCATAATTTCTGCATATCCTCTCCATCATCATCTGTATTCTGTCGTTACCCAAAACAACGAATTGATTAAGGATCGCATGCGAACATGATGCAGAAGTCAAGAAATTTTTCGCGTTCATATATTTCGAATAACGCCTTTCAGTCTGCAACGGAAAATTGCCGAATACCGAATTTATCAAACGCCTCTGATACAGGAAAAGGATTATAACGCAAAGACATCGCGAGATTTCAGAAATCATGAGAAAAAAGTTGACGCTTTTTTCATTGTTCATATAAATGGAGCAGGTTTTTGTATCAGGAAGATACTGTTTTCACAGATGGTCGAGGCAATAACATAGACTCATAAGGAGGAAGGGTTATGGCGCAAGATGCAAAAGGTGCAAATCGTTGGTTAATCGCGATTATGGGCACAGTGGTTCAGTTGTGTCTCGGAACGGTGTATGCGTGGAGTTTCTTTCAAAATCCGATTGTCAAAACGTATGGTTGGACGAACGCGCAAGCGGCGTGGGCATTCAGCATCGCGATCTTCATGCTCGGCGCGTCAGCGGCCTGGGGCGGCATCAATCTGCCGAAATTCGGCCCGAAAAAGCTGGCGATGTTAGGGGGGATATTTTATGCAAGCGGGTATTTCTTAGCCGCGCTTGCCTTCTCGATCAAGAGTTTGCCGCTTCTCTACTTCGGCTTTGGGTTTATCGGCGGGATTGGCTTAGGACTTGGGTATGTGACGCCAGTTGCGACCGCCTCGAAATGGTTTCCCGATAAACAAGGCTTTGTCACCGGAATGGTCGTGATGGGGTTCGGGCTTGGCGCGTTAATGATGTCGAAAATTTTAGGCCCGATCTTTATGGGCATGACCGGGGGCAATTTAGTGTTAGTGTTTGCATATATCGGCGTGGTCATGCTGGTCTGCCTTTTGACGGCAGGTTCATTCCTGCAAATGCCGCCTGCCGGGTATGCGCCCGCCGGATATAAACCGCCTGTCGTGAGCGCTGCCGCGAAAGGCGCGGAAGATTCGTTGACCGCGAAACTGTGCATTACATCGCCGAAATTCATCATGATGTGGCTGATGTTTTTTTTCAATATCGTCGCGGGAATCATGTTTATCTCATTTCAATCGCCGCTCTTGCAAGATTTGTTGAAATTGCGCATGGATCCGGCGACGGATTTCGCCGACGCGAACGTGGTCGCTTCGCTGGCTGCGGCAGGCGCAACGCTGATTGCGATCAGTTCGCTCTTCAACGGCATCGGGCGGTTCTTCTGGGGCGGCCTGTCCGATAAAATCGGGCGCGTCCAGGCATTCCGGCTGATTCTCGGCACGCAGGTCGCAGTCTTCTTGCTGTTGTTAGTCGTGAAAAACCCCTGGCTGTTCGGGATTCTCGTCTGCTACGTGCTGCTCTGCTACGGCGGCGGGTTCGGCACGATGCCGTCGTTCGTGAAAGATACGTTCGGCGTGAAATTGATGCCTGTCGTCTATGGCGCAATTTTGACGGCGTGGGGATGCGGCGGAGTCGTTGGCCCGCAGATCGTCGCGTTTATGAAAGATAACTTCGCTGCGAAAGCCGCAACCTATTCTTTTTCCGCTGGAGCGGCGTTTCTGTTTGCCGGCATGGTGATCGCGTTCCTCTTGAAAAACGAACGTTTTTCGGCGAAAGCATAAATAGACATCACCGTAATTTTCGGTTTGTAGGGGCGTTCAAGTGAACGCCCTTACGGAAATGCGAAAAAGCTGTCAGACATCGTGAAGGTGTCTGACAGCTTTTTTTATTTTCATCCAAAAATTCTGGCGGCGATTTCCGGCACAGAAAGCGCGGACACATCGGAATGCGTCGTAAACCGGCCTAATTGGTTCTCCTGGAAGACCAGCAGCGTGGACGTGAGCAAGGGGATTTCGTCGAGGTTATGCGTCACAAGCAGCAGCGTCATGTCTCGATGCGTGTCAAGCAAATGCGCCATCATGCGCTGTTTGGAGGCCACGTCAATAGATTTGAACGGCTCGTCCATCATCACCACATCAGGCCGCGTGATCATCCCGCGAATGAACGCGACTTTCTGCTTCATGCCGCCAGAAAGCTGATGCGGATACTGCTGTTCGTCTTTCGTCAGATTGCAGACGTTGAGCCAATCGCGATAGTGTTCCAGACGTTCGGACGTGATCGGCTGCCGCAGCACGTTCAGCGGAAAAAAGATATTTTCCCGCGCCGTCATATACGGAAACAGACGCGGTTCTTGAAAAATCGTGCTGCGCCGCGCCCCTTCGCGAAACGCGAACGCGCCGTCATCCGGCCTGTCCACGCCGGAGAGAATATTGATCAACGTGGATTTCCCCGCGCCGGACGGCGCAAACATGGTCACGCGCTCGCCAGCGGGAATCGAAAACGAGAGCCGATCAATCACGCGCCGCGCCCCATACGATTTACTGAGCGTCTTTACTGAAAGCATCATCGTTTTTTAGGTGTCAGACACTTTGAAAGTGTCTGACACCTTCTAAAAAATTACTCGGCATAAAAGTATTTCCCCAAAAACAACAGAAAGAACAATTGCTGAACGACTTGAAAGAGCAGCATCAGCAGCAGCACGATGGAAAGATGGAAAAAGACCGCGTTCATGTTGAAATAGATTTTCGCCACGTTCAGCAGATAGCCGATGCCATCCTGCGAGCCGATGAATTCGCCGAGAATCACGACTTTCAACGCCTGACTGAAGCCCATTGTCAGGTTGCTCTGCAACGTCGGCACTAATCCCGGCAAATAGACGTTGCGCAGCAGATGCCGCCGCGTCCCGCCGATTGAGCGCAGATAGTCTTCTAACAGCCGATTTTTTTTTGCCAGTCCGCCGCTCGTATTAATCGCAATCGCCGGAAGCGTCAGAAACGCGACTAAACCGATGGGTACGCCATGCCCAAGTCCGAAAATCAGCAGAAAGATAATGCCGACAATCATTCCCGGCAGCACTTCGAACAGACTCATCAGCGTGGTCAATTGTGCGGTTTTTCGCAGCGGCGCGGCGAGAATCGCCAGGAACGTTCCGCCGCATACCGCGATGAGAAACCCGACCGATACGCGATAGAGCGTTACCAGCAGATGATGCCGCATGGCGGGCTGAAAATAGGTCGGCGTCTCTTGCAGCACGGCGACGGGCGACGGCACGATATACGGCGGGAAAAAGAGCGAGGCCGCCGCCCAGACCGCGATGAAGAGCGCCAGCGCGAAGAGATTATTGCGGATCGCGGTAAAAAAAGTGCTGAAACGTGTCATCTAATGGCTGTCCGATGGTGTGATAATAGGTAGAAACATCCTGTTGTAATTCGTCGTTGATTTTCAGCGCAAACGTCGTGCGGCTGAGGGACGCGAGCAGCACCTTTTCAGGGAATTGAAAAAATTCTTTGCTTGCGGCGACCGCCTCTTCGGGATGCTCCTGCACATGCTGAATTGCGGCCTGAAGTTCCTGATGAAATTTGGCGAGCAATTCGCGATGCTGCTCCGCCCATTCTTGTTTGACGAACATGCCGACTTGCGGATAGCCGCCATTGCTGCCGGTCAGCGCGTCCCATTTTGCTTGATAGCCGAACGAAATGAACACATTTTCCTGCGCGGCAGCGACGGTAGCCGACGGTTCCGGCAGCGCAATCACGTTGATTTTTCCGGCTTTCAGCAATTCCAAGGCCGACGGAAACGGCGCATACATCGGTTTGAGTTCCGTTCCCCACGCGACGCCTTCTTTTTCTGCGAGAAACTTCGTGATCTCTTCAATCGGCGAACCTTCGAATGGCAGAGAAATCTCCTCGCCACCCAGTTCTTTAAAGCTGCTGACCTGCTTGCCTTTCGTAACAAGATAGGTCAACCCGCTGACGCTGCTGTTGACGATCTGCACCGGAGCGCTCTGTTTGAAAAAATTGATGCCCACCGACAAACCGGTCACTAACATCGGGACATCGCCCCGCAAAAAGAGCGTGTGCGCCTGCGAATGGTCGGCGAAAATCGTGATGTCAATCTCCTCCATTTTCTGGGCTGCGAGAATAAACGGAATAGACGACGGCGTCGGTGGGGCGTAAATCTGAATCACGTCCTGCGCGAACGCGGGGGATGCCAACATGCATAGCATGAATGCGCTGAAAAACAACAGGTTTCGAACGTTTCGTTTTATGTTCATGAAATGAGCTCCTTTGGATGATATAACGTTGTCAGGCACTTCGAAAGTGCCTGACAACTCATCTCGCGAATTTTGTTATGATTTCTCCCTGTCAGGGTTCGAACCCTGGCAAGGAGTATCGAGCAACTCTTGCTGAGAGCAACTCTGGCGCGTTTACGGATGTCAAGTCAAATTCTCTCAGAAAAGGCAAAGAATTGTTTGACATCTTTTACGGGAAATTGCAAGAGGAGATTCGAGCGAGGGTTTGCCGCATGGCAAAGTCTAAAACATTCGTTTCATACGCGGAACACACGATTTTCTCGATATTCGTAGGTTGGTTCACGCAAAGCAGAGGTGCGAGACGGTGAACCGACCGACTTCACAGAGACAGAGGAGGGCGTACAGATGGCAGAACAACGATTTCGATTAGTGACCCGCAGCGATTTCGACGGGTTAGTGTGCGCAGTCTTATTAAAAGAACTCGATTTGATTGACGATATTAAATTTGTTCATCCGAAAGATATGCAGGATGGCAAAATCGAGATCACCTCGAACGACATTACCACGAACTTGCCGTATGTCGAAGGCGTCCATCTTGCGTTCGATCACCATTTGAGCGAAACCATCCGCATCGGCGGCAAAAAAGCCAACCACATCATCGCGCCCGACGCGCCCTCCGCCGCCAGAGTCGTGTATGATTATTACGGCGGGAAAGCTCGTTTTCAGGAAATTTCCGACGACATGATGGCCGCTGTGGACAAAGGCGATTCCGCGCAATTTTCCAGAGAAGAAATTCTGCATCCTGCTGGCTGGGTGCTGCTGCATTTCCTGATGGACGCCCGGACAGGCTTAGGCCGTTTCCGAGAATTCCGCATCTCGAATTATCAATTGATGATGGATTTGATCGCCTACTGTAAACAGCATACGATTGGGGAAATTCTCTCGCTGCCCGACGTGGATGAACGGGTCGAATTGTATTTCGAACATGAAGAACGATTTATTGACCAGATCAAACGTTGCGCCACTGTGCATCAAAATCTCGTCGTGCTGAACCTGCGAGATGAAGAAGTGATTTATGCGGGCAACCGGTTTATGATTTACGCGCTGTTTCCGCAATGCAACATTTCGATTCATGAAATGTGGGGCGTCAAGCAGCAAAATACGGTCTTTGCCGTCGGCAAATCCATTTTGAATCGCACGTCGAAGACGAATATCGGCGAATTGATGCTGAAATACGGCGGCGGTGGTCACGCGAACGCCGGAACCTGCCAGATTGAGAACAGCAAGGCGAGCGCCATCCTTCAGGAATTGATTGCGGCCATTACGGCAGAGGGGTAAACGCTGACGTGTCAGGCATCTTCAAGGTGTCTGACACGGTAGATTTCGAATGCTTTCTTTTGTTACAATAAACTCTATATGAGAATTCATCGTTGAATTGACCCTGATTCCCATTTTTTCAAGGTATTGAATAACTTTTTGAACTGGCTGATGGTAGTTTTTTACACTTTGTTCTCCATAAGAAAGAATCGCATATTGAGGTTCTATGGCCTGAATGAACTCTGGAATATCATCAAACCATCCAACATGGTGAGGATATTTTAAAATATCAGATTGTATATCATTTTCTCTGGCCTTCAGCCATTGCCAACCGCATGATGACAAATCTCCAGTAAAAAGAATAGACCTGCCCTTATAGACAAATTGCAATACCACACTCACGTCATTTTTGCGTATAGGAGATTCAGCAATTTTGAAGAAGTCTTCATATTCTGGATGTAAAATTTTAAACAACACGTCATCAAAAGTATTATTGATAAGTGTAGATGCTTGCTCTAAGTGATTCTTAACGATTCCTTGCGCTCTTAGGCTTAGAATATCTCTAAATAAATTTCTACGTTGGCTTTTTTTATCATTAGAAGGCATCTCGATAGTTTCACGATTGATATAGAGTGTCTCAATCATCCCTCCGTGCTTATGAAACTCTTTAATTACATCAACAATTCCATTGGCATGATCGAGATGCGTATGTGAAAGAAATACCCATTTAAGTGTGTTGATATTGTTCTGCTTTAGATATTCAAGTGTAATTCGTGCTTTCGGAGTATCAATAATGGCTGCGGTTTCTCCATTAGGAAAGATAAGTACGGCTGAATCGCCGTGTCCTACACATAAAAACGCTATTCGTATGGAATCCATCTGTTATCTATTCGTAAAAGCGATTAAGAAGTTCTTCTTCGGTTAAGTAACTATAACGCAACGGACGAAAATAATGCAATTTAGACCAATCAGGATTGTCAATTTCATCGAATGGGATTTCTGCTTCAAATGCTACGTCAGATCGTAATGCCCATCCTGGCATCTCTTTTGGAATAGTTATGTCAATGGGATCATCACCGAAGCCTCGTAACCAAACTCGTACTTCTCCAATATCTGCATGGACGCTTTGAACTTCTCCCGTGACAATCCATGTTTTATTAGAGAATATTTCAGTATTTCTATCAGAATTACTGGTTTTAGGTCTTGCTCTGATGGTATTGAAATTTTCCAACAGCCTTAATTCGTCTTCTGATAATTTATACGCATTATTAATCGTAGAATTAATAGCAGATATGAGTTGTTCGATTTCTTCATTCTCAGAACTTGCCATGACTTTCGTTACAAAAGTCTTTAATGTGTTCCGTTGAGAACTGCTAAATTGAGGAATCGGTATTTGTTTGATTAAAGGCATCTTGAGTTCCTTTGAAGGAATATGATCATCAATCCAAACCTGCACGACTGGATGATTTAACACCGCGACAAGCTCCTCAAGAGTGACATTATTTTTAAGAGAGAATATGATAGATAAATCATTACTCACAAAATATCCGACATCATCTATAGCAGCGGTAAGGCGTGGATACGTACCAGGGTTTCTGCGTGCATTTATGATGATTTTAACATCTTGGCCTTCGAAAAAATCCTGCAATTTTTCTATCGGGCGATGTAGTCCTATCGGCCAGTTGACATAGAGATTACCATGAGGTTTCTTTGTCCCTTTTTTTTGATGTTGCCAATCAATCTTAAACGGCTTTAACGCAGAAGGGCCGTTTAACCATTTTTTCCAGCCTTTCGGTGGATTTTTCTCACAAAAATGATCCCCATGTCCTCCTTCTGGAGCAATTCCATTTCTAATTTCAGCAATCTCGCCTAATGTCGGAAGCAGAGATAATTTTTTCCATAGAGGATAAAGCATATTAGGAACAAAAGACTTCCCTTTTTTATGCCAATTATCCTGGTTCGGAATAATATAGGAAAAACTTGGAGAATTATGCTGAAAGAACTGTTGTCGATCTTGTTTCAAGACTTTTTTGACTCGAACGGGGAAATTTTTCGGCTTGTGAGTGTTTTTCTTCAAAAACAGTACGCTTGTCGCGCATGTCGCTTCTTGAAAAACTCCTTCAGGTAATTGCCAAATTTCTAAAATTTCACATTCATCCAAAATTCGTTTACGCACTTCAGAACAACTTGGTTTTTGCAAAAAAGTCTCCGGGAGAATAATCGCCATAAGGCCATTATCACAAAGGAGTTCAAGATTTTTCTCAACAAAAGGCACCGCTCTTTCGAATTTTCGATGAGATATTTTGTAATCTTCATGGTAAGGAGGGTTGGTCAAAATGACTGAGGGACGAAAAGAAAAATCATGCACTGAGGTCGATAAAAAATCAGCCGTTTTAATCTTCCAGTGATTTCCTAAAGGAAGGCTTTCATGTAAAAGCGAAAAACGTGCAATTTCAGAAGCAAACTGGTCTTGATCGATTCCCAAAATATGTTTCGCAAGATATTCGTGCTTTTCAGATTCACTCGTATACACGGGCAAAAGATCATATAAGCGTTGATGACCAGCAACAAGAAAATTTCCAGAACCGCAACTTCCGTCTAAAAGACATAATGTTTCAGGGCGAATATCTTCTATCGGAAGAGTCTCTACAATCATCCTTGCCAATTTGGGAGGAGTAGCATAAATTCCAAGCTGTTTTCTCCGTTCTTTATTCACAAAAGCATATTGATAGAGGTGATCCAACATTTCGGTCGTAAGATTTGTAAAAATGCATCCTCCCGATCTAATATCGGATAGCATTTTTTCAAGAATACCATCATTTATTCCTTGAAAGCTTTTTGGAGAGAAATATTCTGGATATTTTTCTTGGGAAGCTTTTATAATTTTTTGTACAGTTTGGTTTTCATGCGGAGATAAATCCAAATATCCTTTATCTTGCAATGCTAAGGCAGCTAAAAGTTTTATGCTTACTCCTTGCAGTAGAGAAAATTTGCTCTCTTCTACTTTATCCTTTGCATTTTCAATAGATAGCTCGAAATTCTTCTGTAATCTATCTTTTGTGGCATTGAATCCCCACTCATAAAGCAACCCCATATCCACATCGGCAAAGGATAATTGGCTCCCTTGTTTTTTGGCTTTCAATATTGAAGACGGCGTAAAATCAATGCGATTTTTTGTTAGAAAGTTAGGGAATTCCGATAACAGAATTTCACGTTTACTTTGTAATTCAGGCCCCTCAAATGTTAATGGACAAAATTCGATTTTATCTGTATAAACCAGAAATCCATAAGGGATTGCCAACATTCTGAAATCATCAAGAATATTACGGTTGCCATACTCTGGAAAATAAAACCCTAAACAGGCAGTATCCAAATCATGATGCAGTTCACTGCTAAAAGTGACTATATGGGCATTACTTTCGCCTTTTCTTCCGAGAAAACGAAAATCCTCTCGAATCATTTTACCCATATATCCTATGGATAAAAGAGCATCCCTGATTATACTTTTTCTTTGGGAAAGTGATAGCATAATGTACTTACTGTTAGCGATAAAAAGATTAACATTGAATTATCAGCACTATTCGACGATGTGCGCTAAAAGTCAAGAAGAATATTGTACTATTTTCGCAATTTATTGACATTTTTTACGTAAAACACATGATATTTATGAATGACTTTAGAATGGACATGTTAATTTGATATTCACCGAAAAACCGCTTCCCAATATTGATAAATCGCAATCGAGAACGCAATCGAAACATTCAGCGAATTTTTCGTGCCGAAGGTCGGGATATGCAGCAGATGATCGGCGAGCGCAATGATGGATTCGTCCACACCCATCTCTTCGTTGCCGATGACGAGGGCGACCGGTTGACTTTCCTGCAAGAGCGGTTGAAGTTCGAACACGGAAGTTGACGGAATAATCGTTTCCAGCACATGAATCTGAAAGCCCCGTTCTTTCAGGTGTTTCACCGTTGCTACGCCATCATCAACATATTCCACATTCATTGCTGTATCGCACCCCATCGCCGAGCGTTGCACCTGACGGCTATCAAGGCGCGGCGTGTAGCCCACGCTGATGACGCGATTCAAGCCGACGCATTCCATCGTGCGAATCACTGCCCCGACGTTAAACGGACTGCGGAGCTGATCCAACACCACAACGATTTCCTGCGGCCAGGCTAAAGCCTCTTTCGGCGGCGCGTCCCGTTCCAAAATAATCAACGACGCCTCGCGAATCGGCTGCTGGATTTTTTCCGCGAAGAGATAGCGCAGTTCGATCAGCGTCCGCCCGACTTTCCGACGCTCTTCTTCTGAAAATGGATGAAGGCGAGCATGTGGATCATCAGGAATCCACCCGGTCAACGTGCGTTGGAATTGCGCTAATTGTTCGAGTTCTTGATCAGTGAATTTGAAGGCTGTCGTCTCAGCGTTCAGCGTGATGAGATAGTCGAGATACATCGGCAGCGTTTCCAAATCCGCCGGGGTATTGAAGGTGGGAATAAGATCGATCAACTGATGGAACAGCTTTTTGATTCGCGCCCGCTGGCCGATTAAACGAAATTTTTTTAGAGTAAAGATCACAGTATATTTTTATCTTTGTTAGTTCTATTTTGTTAGATTTCAAGTTCATTGGGTGTTGCCCTGAAAGGGCACGGGCATAGAGCCTGAGGATTCATCCTCAGGAACACGAGGCCTGCGCCTCCCCGCGCCCTGAAAGGGCGCAGGAGATGATTCCTCCGCCCTTTCAGGGCGGAAGGAGGCGTCCATCCCCTTCCTGATGATGAATCCTCAGGCTGTATTCCCCTGCCCTTTCAGGGCAACACGCGACGTTTTCAAATCTAACAAAGTAGTTTAGCGAGGAATCGTTTAAAGCTGTCAGACACGTTAAACGTGTCTGACAGCTTTTTTCATTACGCCAGCAATTTCGTGGCGGTTGCGACGACGTTCTCGACCGTAAAGCCGAATTTCTCGAACAGGATATTGGCCGGAGCGGATGCGCCGAAGCGGTCAATGCCGATGACTGCGCCGGTCGTGCCGACATATTTGTACCAGCCCGTCGTGACGCCGGCTTCGATGGCAACCCGCGCCGTGACGGCGGGCGGCAGCACTTCGTCTTTATAGCTTTGCGGCTGCTGGTCGAAGAGTTCTACGCATGGCACACTGACGACACGCGCGGCGATCTTTTTCTGCGCGAGCGCTTCTTGCGCTTTTAACGCCAAACTGACTTCGGAACCGGTCGCAATCAGAATCACATCAGGCGTTTTTTCGGAGTCTGACAGAATATACGCGCCTTTCGCGACCATGTCGGCGGAAGGATATTTCGAGCGATCCAAAATCGGCAGATTCTGGCGGCACAGCGCGAGCACCGTCGGGCCATGCTTATGATCTAACGCGATTTTCCAGGCGGCCACTGTTTCGGTTGCGTCTGCCGGGCGAATTACTAACAGATTCGGAATCATGCGTAAGGACGCGATATGCTCGATTGGTTGATGCGTCGGGCCGTCTTCGCCCAATCCGATGCTGTCATGCGTGAAGACATACACAACTTGCTGTTCCATTAACGCGGCTAAACGAACCGCCGGGCGCATATAATCCGAAAAAACCAGGAATGTCCCGCCATACGGGATAAATCCGCCATGCAGCGCGAGGCCGTTCATGACCGCGCCCATCGCATGTTCGCGGACGCCGAAACGGAAATTCCGCCCGGAGAAATCGGTGGCCTGAATGTCGCTATAGCCCTTCAGATAGGTGTTATTCGACGGCGCGAGGTCTGCCGATCCGCCGACCAATGACGGAATCACTTTGGCAATCGCATTCAGCACCATTCCCGACACCACGCGAGTCGCTTGCGGTTTATCAGGCGCAAAGGCCGGAATCAAGCTTTCCCAATCAGCGGGAACGGCTTTCGCCATCACCAATTCCCATTCTTTGGCGGCATCGGGATACGCGGTCGCGTATGCGGCAAAGCGGTCATTCCAGGATTTTTCCCATTCTGCGCCGCGTTCCACGCATTTTCTGAAATGCGCTAACGCGTCTTCCGGCACGAAAAACGGTTCCTGACTCGGCCAGCCTAACGCCTGTTTCGTCAATTTCACTTCTTCCACGCCGAGCGGAGCGCCATGCGCTTCATGCGAATCTTGCTTATTCGGGCTACCGTGCCCGATGTGAGTTTTGACGCAAATCAACGACGGGCGCGACGTTTCTTTTTTCGCCGATTCGATAGCGGCAAACACACTCTGCGGGTCATCGCCATGCTCGATCCGGCGCACATGCCAGCCGTAGGCTTCGAAGCGTTTGGCGACATCTTCGGTAAACGCTAAACTGGTACTGCCATCAATCGTGATAGAGTTGTCGTCGTACAGGCAGATCAGCTTGTTGAGCTTCAAATGCCCCGCCAACGAGGCGGCTTCGGACGCGACGCCTTCCATCAAATCGCCATCGCCAACCGTGACATACGTATAGTGATCAACAATCGTATGATCCGGACGATTAAAGCGCGCGGCCAACATCCGTTCCGCAATCGCCATGCCGATGGCCATCGCAAGTCCTTGTCCTAACGGGCCGGTGGTGGCTTCCACTCCGGGAATCATGCCATGTTCGGGATGTCCCGGCGTTTTGCTGCCCCATTGCCGGAATTGTTTGAGTTGGTCGAGCGGTAAGTCATAGCCCGTCAAATGCAGCAGGCTGTAAATCAGCATGGAACCATGACCACCGGACAGCACAAACCGATCTCGATCCGCCCAGTTCGGGTCTTTTGGATTATGTTTAAGAAAATGCGTCCAGATGGTATATGCCATCGGCGCCATCCCCATCGGCGCTCCCGGATGGCCGGAATTCGCTTTCTGCACACCGTCCATTGCGAGCGTGCGAATCGTATTGATACATAACGTGTCTAATACTTTTTGATCTAACATGAAACTCCTCCTTTACCGTTGCTGCTCTATTCACAGCAAGGTCTTGTGATGTGCTGCGACAATTGGATAAACACATCCAATCGCAGGTACGTAACGTGAATTATAACGTAATGTTCTGAAAAAAATCTCAACTGCGCTGTTGTTCGAACTCCATCGAATCTTGAAGGCGATCTGCGACGCAACAGACGAAAAAATTTTCAGATTTTCATTCTGTTGTCAATTAATTTTCAAGGAGAAATTATTCAAGAAAATAATCAGATTTTAATTCAATACGCGATTCGTTTCATGATTTTTAAGATAGAGACGAACGCAGCGGCGCGTCGAGCAATTTTTTTCTAAATTTTTTCTGTTTAGCACTTGCGTTTTTTGGGGGACTATTATATGTTTCAATTTACGATAAATCAATACCAGCAGAGAAGAGGGGATGGAGCGCCGTCCTTTCTGTCAGGGCGTGAGGCGCGTCATTCGTAGGGGGAACTGTTTGAAATCATCGGCGGGATTCGATGTGTAGGACTGTTACTCGTGTTTGTTCGACGTTATCATTATATGTTTTTATACCATCTCGGAAACCAACCGGTCGTTACAATATTTCTGGCCTGAAAAACGGATTGTGATGATGAGATGTCAGGGGAGGATTGAGGTTCATGCATATTCATAAAAGCGGGGAAATCGAATTTTTAACCGTCGGGGAGCATTCGAAATATAAAAATGTGGTCTATTCCAACGAAGTCAAAATCGAATTGACGAATGATAAGAAATTGCCGTTTCGGATTACCAAGGGAGAGAATCCGCCGTTCATTTATCTTGATCTGTTTGCGATGAATTTTGGGTATAAGGAACGCCTGAAAAAACGCGATAGCACGGGCTGGACGAAAATTTACTATGGGTGTTCGCGATCTGTGCGGGATGAAATTCTGTTTCTCGGCGAAAATGAAATTATCGACATGTTCTCCAAAGATAATTGCCACCATCAATCCTGCCAATACTGGTCGAACCCGACCGGCTTGACTGACCGGCGCTATGCGTTTAACTGCATTCTTGCTCGTTACCGCACAATGAATCACATCGGGTTGAAAGAAGGCTTTACGCTGGAAGAAGTCGGGCGAATTTACGCGTGTACCCGCGAGCGCATTCGTCAGATCGAAGAAAAAGCCTTGCGCCGGATGCGGCATAAATCCCGTATTGATCGGTTTAAAATCTTTAAAGAAAAAGTCCTCAATTACAACGACTATACCTACGGGAAATTCCAGACGTCATAATCAGCTTTTTGTCGTTCGTGTCCACGTTTTGCGTGGACACGAACGCGCCTCGTGCGGTAACGTCTCGTCGCTGTTGACAGTCAAACAATCCGATGTTTTCGTAACACGAGGAGTAATACGCTTCCCACGAGCAGACTTGTTATTCCTAAAAAGGTCAGCGCATCCACGACATTCGTCAGATCGGCAATTTTCCCAGCAGGTAAAATGAGGATCGCATAAAAAAGCCGCATCAAGAGGTTTTGCGACGATAAGACGGTCGCGCGAACATCCGACTCCGCATAGCGGTTGACATAATCTGTCGTCACAATGCGTGACAATCCGCGTATGAACTGATGGAAAAACGCCAGTATAAAGCTGAATCTGCCCACAAGGCATCCCATCAGAAGGTAGCCGGCAGCGGCGCAACAGGTAAAGCTTATCAACGAGGCCTTTGCTCCGATATGCTGTTCGATTTTATACGCATATTTCGAACTCAGCGATGCGACAATCTGATAAGAAGCAAATGCCATGCCAAAATAGGCCAGCGGGAGGCCAGTATATTGGAAATAGGGTTGATACAACCAGACCGCAGCTTGATTCAGTCCCATCAGCACACCAGCATAGATAATCAACCAGCGTAACTGTGCGTTTTTCACGAATACGTAGGCTAAAATTCCCCGTAATTCCCGCCAATAGCCCTGCCTGGCGACAAGTTGTTTTCGCGGCGGTTCGCGCAACGTCATGGCGAGCAGTACCGCGAACAGAAAGAGCGGAATCGTGGCATAAAATGGCAGGCGGAGGTTGATCGCGGAGAGCCAGCCGCCGATGATGCTTGCTGCGCCAGTCGAACAGAGCGTATAAAAGATGACTCTGCCGTAGAATTTTTGATAGTGCGTCTCCTGGCCGATAACTACGAGCGTGTCATATAGCATGGCGGCATCTGCGCCAGAAATCATTGAAAACCCTACGGCAAACAAAAGTTCCGCAATCAGAAAATGCGCAAAGCCGCGTCCCTGGCTATACACAATGATCGCGCAGCTATTGGCGCATGCTGCTAAGAGTAAGGTTTTTCGGCGCCCGATGATGTCCGCAACATAGCCGGAGGGGACTTCCAGGATCACGATGGCCGTAGCAAACACGGCTTGCAATCCCATGATGTGCGTCATGTTCATGTCATGCGCCTGCCAGAACAACACAATGGTCGGCACGGGCAGCATGGCATGAAGACACATGGAGTACGCCGTGATTTTCCAAAGGTTGCCGCGCAGAGCGGGATGCGTATCGGCAGGCGGGAGCGTGGTTGTCATAAGGAATTGTGTCGGTTAGGCATTGCCGCCGAGCATTTCTTTTTTCCGCGAGAGCTGCCAGGCTTTTTTCAGCGCTTTATATTTGACGACTTCCGAGTAGCGTTCATACACGATGTCAACCTGCGCTCGTTCGCGCAAGCTTTTTAATTCGAGCAGGCTGTCAAGCGGTTCTAAGTAGTTTGCTTGCAGTTGATTGATGCCGTGTTCATAAATATCGAGCACTTCGTGGTAATAATGCGAGAAGTCTTCTTCAACAAATTGCGGCCCGGTAAAGAGTTTGCGCGACCCGCAGTACATCAAAATTTCGCGTTCTTCGGCAAGATAATTCGCGGTTTTCACGATTTCGTCCGTATAGAGTCGGTGATTTTTCTGCGCTTCCAGGGCTGCTCCTGATGATAACTTCGCGACAGAGAGGCTGGGCGACGTCTCATTCAGCGATTGGACATAGCGCTCTTGCAGGGCTGCCAGACGCTGCGCAACCTGTTTGACTTTGAGTGGCGTATAGAGCTCGAATTGGAATTGATTTTCTTCTTTCTTTAGCTCGATTCCTAAAATGCCGGTATAAAGCAGATTAAAATCGCCGGCGCGATCTCGGAACGAATAGACTTGTTGACTCAACGACTCCAAACACTTGAAGATGCGGTCTGAAAAAATCTGCAACGCTTCTCGATAGGGTTTGACAAACAATTCCAATTCCTGAAACAGCAACGATTTATTCATAAATGCGTCAGCCGTATATGTCGAAAAACAGGCATGGAACCAGAAAAGTTCTTGATAGTATGTGTTCAGGATAATATTCAACGGGTCTTTCCATTTTGCAAAGATTTCGGACACCAGCAATTCTTGGAGTTCGTCAACAATGTCCCATAATCGATCTATATACGAAAGAATTTCGGATTGCGTTTCGTGCTTATGGCGAAGTTCTCGCCGCATTTTTTCCAACTCTTCCGCATGGGCGATCTTTGTGAACGATTCCGGCCCTTTTGAGAATTCGCCGGTAACGATCATCTCGCTGAGCACCGAAAATCGGTCGGCATCGAGAATGGTCTGGAAGATGCGCTTCATATTGCCTGGCAGAATATGCCTGCGGACAAAGGTGTAGCCCTGCTGGTCAACGAGCCGATATTCTTCCATCAAGCGTTCGACATGCGACACCAGGATTTCATTGTAAAAATCTTCGTAATTATTGAGAAGATGCTCGAAGCTAGCGAGAAAATAGCGGCGTTTTTTCGATATTTTCCCTTTGTTCTCCAAATACGCAGTAAACCGGGCATGATAGAAAAAGATGGAGATAATATCGTTCAGAATTCCGTCGCGCCAGCGCTGGTTATAAATGTCGTGGAATTGATTCTGAACGCGTTCCATCTTTGCCAACACATTGCGGAGATTCGGGTCTTTGACGTTTAGGAGCTCGTCCTGCGCGACTTTGATGCGGGAGAGCATTTGCAGCAATTGCTCGTCGGTCTCCAGAAATCCTTTGAATTGTCGCTGAATCTCTTCTAATAATCCGAGAAAACAGAGTTCCAGCACATGAATATTATCCGGCGGGACGAATTCCGGAAACAAGTGGCGGAACATATTGCGGATAATCACGGCCTGATTCTGGACAATCGGGCGATATTGCTGCGCAATGATGTCTAACTCAGTGGACGATTGAATCGGCAGATGGACGCCCTGTCGCTCGATATCGTAAATAATCCCCTGAATGATCGCGGACTGCATCTGGGAAAAATTCGAAAAGAGCACAAGGTAACACCGATTCAGAATTTGTTGAGTTTCTTGCGTCTCACTGCCATTTTTACTGGAATCCGCCTTCTGAGAATGTCGGGATTTTTTGACCAGAGGCTGCAAAAGGCGGAACAATTGCTCTTTGACCTGTTCTCCCTTTTCAGAGTCTAATAAATTGATGATATTGCCGCTTGTCAGGGAATAGATGCTATTAATAAACGATATTTCTTTCGGAATGCGCGTGAGTTTGACTTGAAGATTGCGAATATACTCCATCAATGGAGATTCGAAGGTAGTGATGGCAGATTGGTACTCTCTGGGAACGATCAGCAGCGTATGATCGGCTTCTTCGTCCAGTAGAAAGGAATCCGGCAACTCCTGAGCGGAAGTAGTCGCCACGACTTCGTTGAGATAGGCTTCAATCTCGAGCGCTTGGCTGTTCGGCATGAGACCATCATGTTGAAGGGGAAAAATCTGCTTGTTCCCGTTCTTCAGAAAACCCCCGACTCTCTGCGCTTTTCCCGACACAAAGAGGAGGGCGTTATTAACGTCAACCTATCAGACACAGGCGGGTGCAAAAAAGTAATAAATTTTTCCGAACCGCGCAAAAATCTTTGTCGGAAGGCGCAGATTAGGGCATGGTCAGAATGTCAGGCCCGGACAGCGTCAGGACAATCGTATGTTCGAACTGCGCGCACCAGCTTTTATCTTTGGTGACAGCCGTCCAGCCGTCTTTTCTGACTTCAACTTCATGCGTGCCCATTGTGATCATCGGTTCGATGGTAAACACCATGCCCGCCTTCAAACGCAAGCCCGTGTCAGGTTTGCCGTAGTGAAACACATGCGGGTCTTCATGTAGTTCACGTCCCACGCCGTGTCCGGTATATTCTCGTACCACGCCATACCCATACTGATCGGCCAATGATTGAATGGCATAACCGATGTCCCCCAGTCGCGCTCCCACCTGAGCGTAACGCATACCGAGGTAGAGTGCCTCTTTGGTGACTTTCATGAGTTGCTGCGCATCGGGACTGATATTCCCGACGGCGACCGTGATCGCGGAATCGCCATGAAAGCCGTTTTTGAACACGCCGACATCCAGCGTGATAATATCCCCGTCGTTGAGTTTACGGGCGTTCGGGATACCATGAACGACTTGCTCGTTGACCGAACAGCAAACGCTGTTTGGAAAACCGTGATACCCTTTGAACGAAGGTTTTCCCCCGTGTTTTTTAATAAACGCTTCCGCCATTCGATCTATTTCAATGGTGGTAATTCCCGGCGCAATCGCTTTTTCCAGCAGTAATAAGGTTTGGGCGGCAATGCGTCCGCTTTCGCGAATCCATTCAATTTCCTGGGGCGTTTTCAGGTGTATTCTTCCCATAAATCTTGTCTTCTTTGCTGCGCATCATCGCCATGCGACGATCTGTCAGTCTCCCCTGAGCATCAAAAGTAAAGAGAGCATTCTTCATCAACGGTGAATGTGGTTCGTCACAAGGTTTCTGTCAAGAATCTTCATGACATGAGGAAAGATTTTTTGGCGGCGGCAAGAATCGCATGGCATTCTGCTTGCCATCAAAGAAAAAGAGGTTGCCTATCGAGCCGATAGGCAACCTTCCTGGAGTCTTTGTCAACTGACCGTTTCACGCAGTCAAACTCATTTTTGCCTTCAATGCGGCAAGTTCATCGTCCACATCTGCCCCGGCTTCTAACGCTTTGAACTGATCGTCCAGCGAATGAACTTCCAATTCGACTGCGGCATCGGCCTGCGCTTCGATTTCCATGACTTTGCGTTCCATACGGTCAAAGTTAGCAAACGCGCTATTATCGGACAATCCGGTCATAACCTCATGAATCTTTTTCTGTGCCTCAGCGCGTTTCTGGCGGGCGATCAGAATTTCTTTTTTGCGGCGAGCTTCGTCAATTTTGGCTTCTAAGGCTCTGAGATTATCTTTCAGTTTGGACGACAGCGCGTTCTGCTCTTCCCATTGCGTTTTCACGGAGCCAACCAGCCCGTCATACGACTTTTTCTGCTTTAACGCCTCTTTCGCCAGATTTTCTTCCCCTTTTTTCAGTGCCAACATTGCCTTGCTTTCCCAATTTTGGGATTGCAGTTCGTTCTGCTTCACCTGCTGATGTAATTTCTTTTCATCAGCGATTGCCTTTGCCACCTGGATCTTCGCCTCTTGTAAGTTTTCCTGCATTTCGCGAACCATCTGATCCATCAGTTTGGCAGGATCCTCTGACTTATCAATCAGATCGTTGATATTCGCCTTAAAAATATCCGACATTCTGCTAAAGATACCCATAAGACATCCTCCTTTTGAGTAAAAGGTCAATGGTAGTTATACTCGAGACTTAGTTCTCCACATAGGCTTTTAGCTCAGGGTAATACTGAGCGACCGCAAAGCCAAGCGAATCAATCGAAGCTTGCAATTCGTTTCGATCAAGATTTTCGATTTGCAAAGTATCAATCAACATGACGGTATCGTTTTCAACGCCAAACGCTCCATGCGCAATTTCCATCGCGTTCAAGTTCAACAAGCGCTGATAAAACGCCTCACGATTCTTGGCAGGCACGTTCATCAGATTGACCCTCAACACTAAGATCGGGGCTTGAAGACTCATTATAATATTGTTGACGTTATTATCGGGCGATTCGACACGCCAAATGCCTTCACTTACAACTTCGAACGGACATCCGCAATCATCCAAATAAATCTCAATGTCATGCTGTGTTACCATAGTATAGCCTCCCTTCGGAAACAAACGATAACCTTCGAATCTATTGTACGTCACGACAAAACAACCTGTACACTACCTATCATCGGCAAAAAGGAAATAGTGTCAAGAGATATTTTCGATTCCGTGAAGATCGTGAGAAGAGAAAATTTCGATACTTTTCTCTTGACAAGTTTCCCCTGTGCTACGTAGTGTCACCTACACATTACAACAGACATCAATACTTTCGTGAAGTTACAAAGATATAGGCACGTAGTTCAGGGGTTAGAACGCTACCTTGACACGGTAGAGGTCGGCGGTTCGAGACCGCCCGTGCCTATTATTTTTTTGACTTGTGATTGAAGAAATCTATGTTACAGGTTACACTTCCTGATGGCTCTCATCAGCAAGTAGAGTCAGGGATAACAGTTGCGCAGTTCGCCTCGAAGATCAGTCAGCGTTTAGGGAAAGACGCATTGGCGGCTAAAGTTGATGGCATTTCAGTTGATTTGTCTATGCCGATTTTGCGCGATTGCGCGATTGAAATTCTTACCTTTGCTTCTGAGGAAGGCGCGGAGATTTATCGCCATAGCACGTCGCATTTAATGGCTTTAGCCGTTAAGTCGTTATTTCCGACAGCGAAAGTGACGATTGGGCCATCTATTGAAGATGGGTTTTATTACGATTTTGATGTTGAGCGCCCATTTACACCTGAAGACCTCGAAAAAATCGAACAGAAGATGGCGGAGTTGGTGAAATCCGACCTGCCCTATGTACGCAAAGAGGTCTCCAAAGAAGAGGCGATTCGATTCTTCCAAGAGCAGGGAGAATCATATAAAGTTGAAATTCTGAACGGCATTCCTGATGGCGAAAAAATTTCCGAATATCAGTTAGGTGGTTTTGTTGATCTGTGTCGCGGGCCACATCTGCCGTCAACAGGAAAAATCAAAGCCTTTAAGCTTCTGACGATCGCCGGAGCTTATTGGCGCGGCGATGAACGAAATCGCATGCTGCAAAGGATTTACGGCACATCGTTCCCTTCCCAAAAAGAATTGAATGCTCATCTCGAAAAATTAGAGGAAGCCAAACGTCGAGATCATCGTAAATTAGGGAAAGACCTTGATTTATTCAGTATCCATCAGGACGTCGGTGCTGGTCTCATCTATTGGCATCCGAAAGGTGCGATTATTCGGCGCGTCATCGAAGATTTTTGGAAAGATGTGCATGTCGAACGTGGTTATGAATTGGTGACGACACCACATATTGCACACTCTGATTTGTGGCGTACCTCCGGGCATTATGATTTTTATCGGGAAAATATGTACACGTTGGGGATTGACAACGAAGAATACGTATTGAAGCCGATGAACTGTCCAGGGCATATTCTTATCTACCAAAGTCAGCTTCGCAGTTATCGCGATCTGCCTGTGCGGTTTGCTGAATTAGGGACGGTGTATAGGTATGAACGCTCCGGCACATTGCATGGCATGTTGCGGGTTCGTGGGTTTACGCAAGATGACGCGCATATCTTTTGTACGCCGGATCAGTTGGTCGGCGAAATTATCGGCGTACTCGATTTGACTGAGTATATGCTGAAAACCTTTGGGTTTGAGAACTATAAAGTCGAATTAAGCGTGCGTGACCCGCAAAATAAACAGAAATACGCCGGAACGGATGAACAATGGGATCGCGCAGAAGAAGCCTTGATTGAAGCGCTCAAGCATAAAGGCTTACCATATAAACGAATGGAAGGCGAAGCAGTTTTTTATGGGCCTAAAATTGATACGAAATTGATTGATGCGCTCGGACGTGGTTGGCAGGGACCGACTACCCAATTCGATTTTAATCTTCCTTCTCGTTTTGATGTGACGTATATTGGCGAAGATGGCAAAAAACATTATGCGTACATGGTGCATCGCACAGTACTTGGTTCGATGGAGCGTTTTACAGGCGCATTGATCGAGCATTATGCTGGCGCATTTCCACTCTGGCTTGCGCCGGTGCAAGTAAAAATATTGCCGATCGGAGATCGGCATATTGATTATGCGAATCAAGTTGCTGGTGCGCTTCGCCAGCAAAAATATCGTGCTGTAGTTGATGCGCGAGAGGAAAAAATCGGACAAAAAATCAGAGTGGCTCAGATTGAACAAGTGCCATATATGTTAATTATCGGCGATAAAGAAGTGGCAGAACAGACCGTCTCTTTACGCCATAGACGCAAGGGCGACGTAGGCTCGCTGACAATTGAACAGTTGTTCTGTCAGTTGTCGGATGAAGTGCATTGAGTGAGACGAAAAAAATTTATACCACCGAGTAAATCTACGCAGAACGACAATAGAATCAACGAGCAGATTCGTGTGCCTCAAGTTCGGGTGATCGGGTTAGAGGGCGAACAACTCGGCGTGATTTCTATTCAAGAGGCGTTACAAAGAGCCGAAGCATTGACATTGGATTTGGTTGAAGTTTCGCCGAACGCCGACCCGCCAGTCTGTAAGTTGATGGATTATGGCAAGTTTCGCTATCAGCAGCAAAAACGGGCGCATGATGCGAAGAAAAAACAGGCGGTTGTACAAATCAAAGAGGTCAAAGTTCGTCCAAAGATTGATGAACATGACTATCAATTCAAGCTCAAGCATGTGATGCGATTTCTTGAAGACGGTGATAAGGCCAAATTAACGATTGTTTTTCGAGGCCGAGAAATTGTTCACCGGGATATTGGGGAAAGATTGTTGGCCCGATTTATTGAAGACGCGAAAGAGATTGGAGAGGTTGAGGCCGCTCCTAAAATGGAAGGCCGAAATTTAATGGCAATTTTGACTGCTAAGTCTCCAAAAAGTCCGAAGCAGACGAAGATTGAACCTTTGCAAGAGAAAGAACCAACAAACGAAGCGTGAAAACAAGTAAATAGATGTTTTTGGCTTTGTAGGAGAGAATAATTATGAATAAAATGAAAACCAATAAATCAGCAGCAAAGCGGTTTCGTAAAACTGCGACCGGCAAAATCAAACGCAATAAAGCGTATTCACAACATATTCTTACGTCAAAGTCGCCGAAGCGGAAACGTCAGCTACGCACAGGCTCGCTTGTCTCGACGTCTGATATGAGACGGATCAAACGTCAGCTCCCGTATTTATAGGAAAGCAATTTTTTCATATTATTAACACACTTCAGTGATCAATAAATTTAAGAGAATAGAAGGGTAGAGAATTATGAGAGTAAAAGGTGGAAATGTCGCAAGAAAGCGAAGAAAAAAGATATTAGAGCTCGCTAAAGGCTATCGCGGAGGCCGTGGCAAACTTTTTCGCACAGCCAAAAATGCCGTTATTAAAGCATTAACGTACTCATATCGCGACCGCAGACGTCGCAAACGCGATTTTCGGAGAGTATGGATTGTCCGTATCAATGCTGCCGCTCGTGAATATGGAATGTCATACAGTCAGTTTATGAATGGCTTGCAGAAGGCGAACGTGATGTTGGATCGGAGAGTTCTCGCACATTTAGCGATGGAAGACATCAATGCATTCGCTCAATTAGTTGAAACGGCGAAGAATGCTTTGGCAGGCTCTGTGCCAGAAGTGCAAACCGCCTGATCTTTCTGCAATCAATGGACGACATTCTTCAACACTTAGATTCTATTCAGGCGACCGCAGAGCAGGAATTACTTTCCGCTTCCACACAAGAGCAACTTGTTGGGATTCGCGTCAAGTATTTAGGCAAGAAAAGCGAGCTTTCGCAAGCGATGAAACTGCTCTCCGGTCTCTCCCCCGATCAGCGCCCTCTTGTTGGCAAGCAGATTAATGATGTCAAAAATCTGCTCCAAGACGCGCATGATCGCAAAGAGCGAGAACTCTCCGAGCGGGAAAAACGACGCAAACTTGCGTGCGAACGCGTAGATGTGACACTGGCAGGGCGTCGCTCTCCAATAGGAACAAAACATCCGTTAACTCAGGTCATGGAAGACATTCAACAAATTTTTTCCGGCCTGGGGTTTTCTATTGCTGACGGACCTGAAGTCGAACTCGATTATTACAACTTCGAAGCGCTCAATTTCCCTAAAGATCATCCGTCGCGCGATATGCAAGATACGTTTTTTATCCGTGACGACGTGGTGCTACGGACGCATACCTCCCCCATGCAGGCGCGAGTGATGGAAAAAATGACGCCGCCGGTACGCTTTATCTGCCCGGGCAAAGTTTACCGTCACGATGCTGATATTACGCATAGTCCGATGTTTCATCAAATCGAAGGATTTTGCGTGGATACGCATATTACAATGGCGGATTTGAAAGGCGTACTCTACCTGTTCGTCTCCGAGATGTTTGGCAAAGGCACGAATCTCCGTTTCCGTCCGAGTTTTTTTCCGTTTACAGAGCCAAGTGCAGAGGTTGATATTTCCTGCGTAATGTGTAAAGGGAAGGGGTGTCGAGTTTGTAAGATGACCGGATGGCTGGAAGTGTTGGGCTCTGGAATGATTGATCCCAATGTATTCAACTTTGTGAAATACGATCCGGAGAAATATACCGGTTACGCTTTTGGTATGGGGATTGAACGCATCGCTATGCTCAAATATGGCATTGATGATATTCGGCTCTTTTTTGATAATGACATCCGCTTTTTAGAGCAATTTTGACCTGCGAATAGACGAGACGTATGAAAGTTAGTTATCGGTGGTTACGCAAATATATAGATTGCCAAATTCCTGTCGCAGAGCTTGCTCATCGTTTGACGATGGCAGGATTGGAAGTGGATGGGATTGAACCGCTTCGTTATGCGATCCCTGAACATGTTGTCGTTGGTGAAATTATAGATGTTCAACCGCATCCTGACGCCTCATCATTATTTGTCTGTCAAGTGGATGTCGGTGAAAACGCGGCACGTACAATCGTCTGTGGTGCTCCGAATACGAAATCGCATGTCAAAGTTGCGGTGGCATTGCCTGGAGCGATACTGCCGAATGGTCTGACTGTCCGCGATGCGGCAATTCGCGGCGTTCCTTCCGCCGGAATGATTTGTGCTGAAGATGAGTTAGGTATCAGCGACGATCATCGCGGTATTATGCTTCTCTCCCCTGACCTTCAAGTCGGCCAGTCGATTTCTGCGTCGCTATTAGGGCTTGATGACGATGACGCGGTGATTGAAATCGGATTGACGCCGAATCGTGGGGATTGCTTAAGCCATATCGGGGTTGCCAGGGAAATTGCGACCCTGCTGAATCTATCGTTGACTCCGCCAGCAATTGACTACCCTGAAGAAGGGCAACCGATCAATAAGATCGCTTCTGTCGAAATTCGTAATCCGGAATTGTGTCATCGTTATACTGCCAGCGCAATGACCGGAGTGAAAATCGCTCCGTCTCCACTATGGCTGAAACGCGCTCTTGAAAGCGTCGGCGTACGCTCGATCAATAATGTAGTGGATGTCACTAATTACGTCATGTTAGAATTCGGGCAGCCGCTTCACGCGTTTGACCTTGCCAAACTTCACGAACAAAAAATTATCGTCAAAACTGCGCAACTCGGTTCGACGTTTACGTCATTGGATGGCGTGGAGCGTCAGCTTGATAATACGGTGTTAATGATAGCCGATGCGGTTCGTGATGTTGGAATCGCTGGCATTATGGGCGGTCTGAATTCCGAAGTTTCCGATACCACAACTGACATCCTCTTGGAAAGCGCCCGGTTTTCTCCCTCGAATATTCGTAAAACCTCGAAAAAATTAGGTTTAGCGACAGAAGCCAGCCATCGGTTCGAACGAACGGTCGATCTGTTCGGATGCGATGTCGCAGTAAAACGGGCGACGCAACTTATACTGCAATTAGCAGGAGGCAAGGTTGCGCAAGGGATTCTTGATATTTTTCCGCACCAGGAAACACTTCGACGTGTATCTCTTCGTTTCTCTCGGATGACTGACATTCTGGGCGTATTTATCGAGCCAACAATTGCCCACCGAATTCTTTCTTCTTTGGATTTTCAGATTGTCGAGCGGTCTGGCGAAGGCATGACAGTAGATGTTCCATCCTTCAGACCCGATGTGGAACGAGAAATTGATCTCATTGAAGAAATCGGACGAATTCATGGATTCGAGACGATTCCTACGACATTGCCATCCGGCGAAATCCCTCTCAAAGTTCAATCGCCTGAACTGAAAATCGAACAGCAGATTCGAGAAAGCCTGATTGCTCAGGGATGCCATGAAGTAATCAATTATAGTTTTTTTGATAAAAAAGATTTGCATAAATTAGGGATTGACAATATTCATCCCTATGATAAACTTGTAAATATTAAGAATCCGTTAACCGCAGAACAAGATGTGTTACGAACAACAGCGATTTCGTCGCTTTTGGAAAATGTACGTTCCAATCTCAGCAACAGAATCGCCAATATTCGTCTCTTCGAAATCGGAACGATTTTTATTCAACATGATGTATCCCAACCGCTGCCGGAGGAAAAAAATGTGGTCAGCGGTGTATTGACCGGCCAGCGGATGGATGTTGGGTGGGCGCAGTCGCAAGAAGCTGTGGATTTTTATGATGTCAAAGGACTGCTTGAGATCATGCTCACACGCATAAATCTGCGGTCGTATGAATTTCGTCGAACGGATGAAGTGCCTTTTCTTCACCCTGGAGAAGCCGCAACAATCTTTGTCGCTGACGAGCCGATAGGGGTTGTCGGACGGATTCATCCGAATGTCCTGGAAGCATTTGATATTGACCAGGAACGATTATATGTGTTCGAAGTGCGTATTGCCCCACTGGCAAAACATGCAATTGAAAGAAAACAGTTTTGCTCACTGCCGAAATTTCCGGCAGTACATCGCGATCTTGCGCTGATCGTTCCAACCTCGGTACAGGCGTCTGAACTTGAGGCGGTCATCGTCGAAGTCGGTCAGCCGTTATTAGAGCATGTCGTGCTTTTTGATCGGTATGCCGGGCAACAGATTGCTGAGGGACATGTAAGCCTGACGTATTCTTTGCGTTATCGTTCGACAGAGAAAACATTGACTGATGAAGAAGTAACAATGGTTCATCATCGTATGATTGAGGAATTACAGGCGCGTTTACAGGCGCGTTTGCGGTAAAGATTGGATTGAACGACGACAGTTCGTCGTAATACGAACGAAAGATCAGAAAAGAT